>NZ_JBCECX010000074.1:0-4431 GCF_039207905.1 Cellvibrio sp. | reverse complement strand
GATAAAGGTAGTGAGTGCTGCACCTTTGTTGCCGCGCTCTTCTTTATCAATTTGAACAATAACTTCGGTGCCTTCTTTCAGTACATCTTTGATTTTGATGCGGCCGTCAGAATCGCCAGAATTCTTGGTGAAATATTCGCGGGAAATTTCTTTGAGGGGGAGGAAGCCGTGACGCTCAGCGCCGTAGTCAACAAACGCGGCTTCAAGGCTTGGTTCTACGCGGGTGATGCGGCCTTTGTAGATGTTTGATTTTTTTTGCTCGCGATTGCGATTTTCAATGTCCAGATCATAAAGCCATTGGCCGTCAACCAAGGCTACGCGCAACTCTTCCGGCTGAGTTGCATTAATAAGCATTCTTTTCATGTGTTACCTAATTGTCTGTGGGCGTTAAACTGACGCGACAATCAAGGTCAACAAAGCGGTGTTTTGCGCAACCTGATGGACTAATACGCTACCCACGGTTGGGCTCGCACTAGCGGTTGGTGGGTTTTACCTGTCGGCTTGCGCAGTATGGTCGCTTTGCAGCGGCTGCATATCTAGCCTTTAAAATCCAGATGGCCCATTTGGCTCATTCATATGCACCGGTAAATGACCGGTTTTCCTATTTGTAGTGCTTGTTTTCATGCTCGGCCAAGGCGTGGTTCCATCCTGTAACGACCGGGTTGTTCATTCATTGATCTTAAATGATTGAGTGCGAGCCCTGAAGATAATCGATCTTCAAATCGGCTTCCCAATCAGGTGGTTAGCTTTGGTAGTTAAGCCACAAGATTAAAATTGCAACCTGCAAAATTAGCTTCGGATAATGATGCTGCATCATGTGCTGGCGCTGTTATCCGGAATTTACAAATAGAGCTTTCTTGAGTTCAGCAAAACAAAAACAGTGTTAACAATGAGTGCAACGTTGGTTGACGCAATTGTTAGGGTAGTTGGCGAGCTCTGCGCGCGTTCTACCGTTGTCAGTTGTTATCAAGAGCGGGAGTTTTAACTGGTAATGATGAGTTAGTGCTGGCGCTCTTGCTGTCAGCGGTATTTCCTAATGATGCGCCTGTCTTTTGTGCGCGACCCGGAAACCAGCCTGTATCAGCCGCTTGAATATAGCAGCTCTACCTGGATGCGGCAATTAAATCAGTGATTTACATAGGTTTCACTAGGCTCGGTGGTGGTTGCGGGTTCGGTTATCTGGCTGTATCAGGTATCATGGCGATTATGAAAATATCTGTTGAAAATACTTCCCAAACTGTTGAATCCGTATCGCTTGCACAAGTGATGGTCCTTTCCATTGATGAAGATCAGGCCGGCCAGCGCCTTGATAATTTTCTGATTGCGCGCCTTAAGGGGGTGCCCAGATCGAAAATTTACAACGTCATTCGCAAAGGCGAAGTGCGTGTTAATAAAGGAAGGATAAAGCCGGAATATAAGTTAGTTGCGGGGGATTCTGTCAGGGTTCCTCCTATCAGGACTGCCGAGGCTGGTACTGAGGCTAAGGCCAGTAATCAAATGATGGCGCTACTCGCAAAGTCTGTTTTGTTTGAAGATGATGGGTTATTGGTCATTAATAAACCGCCGGGGCTCGCGGTGCATGGTGGCAGTGGCATTACGCTTGGTTTGATTGAAACCTTGCGCCAGATGCGCCCTGACGCAAAACATTTGGAGTTGGTGCATCGTCTGGATCGCGATACTTCCGGTTGCATCATGATTGCAAAAAAGCGCAGCTATTTGCGTCATCTGCAGGCTGCATTGCGTGAAAAGTCTGCAGGCGCTGGCGGTATTACCAAGGTGTATCAGGCATTAGTGAATGGTGATTGGTCGAAGCGCACGCATCAGGTCAATGCACCTTTGCTAAAAACAGAGGTTGCAGGTGGTGAGCGGGTGGTTCGGGTTCACCCTGAAGGTAAGCCGAGCTTGACTGAGTTTAAAGTACTGCGGCGGTTCGATGGTTTCAGTTTGATCGAGGCTCGCCCCATCACCGGTCGCACCCACCAAATTCGCGTGCACGCCCAGTATGCCGGGCATAGTCTGGTTGGTGATGAAAAGTATGGTAACGATGATGTCAATGAAGTGATGCGCGGGCAGGGGATAAAGCGACTGTTCTTGCATGCATCGGCGCTCTCTTTTTATTTGCCGGAATCCGAGGAGCTTACGCATGTTGATGCTCCCTTGCCGCCTGATCTGTCGATTCCCTTAAGTAAGTTGTCTGCGATTTAGTGTGTGGAGAGAGTAATTGCTGTTTATTTTTGATTGGGATGGCACCCTGAGTGACTCAAAAGCCAAAATCACCAAGGCGATGCAGTTTGCTGCGGAGGATATGGGCTGGAGTCCACTGGATGATCATCATATCCACAACATTATTGGCTTGGGGCTGCCGGAGGCAATTCACAGGCTTTACCCTGCGGTTGATTTGCCCGATCGCCAGCGTTTACGCGAGGCTTACGCAACCCGCTTTTTGTCGCTTGATGAAGCTCGGCCATCGGATTTCTTTCCGGGTGTTATGGAAACCTTGGATCACCTTAAAGCCGGCGGGCATACATTAACGATTGCTACGGGTAAGAGCCGCAAAGGATTGGATCGAATTTTCAGTGTCCTCGGTGTTGCAGATTATTTTCACGCTACTCGCTGTGCTGATGAAACGGCCTCCAAGCCTGATCCATTAATGTTGGATGAGTTGCTGCGTGAGTTTGGCGCGGATGCATCTGAGGCGGTAATGATCGGTGATACTGAATACGACATGGAGATGGCGCGCCGGATTAATATGCCGCGTATCGCTGTTAGCTATGGTGCTCATCATATTGAGCGCCTCCATAGCTATCAGCCTGAGTTATGTCTGGATCAATTTGATCAATTGCTTGGTTGGGAAAAACTGGCTACCTGATCCAGTGGGTCCATGCCTTCATTGGCGAGCATTCTGGTGAGGGTAATTAAAGGCAAGCCTATTAATGTATTGAAATCTTCTCCCTCCAGTTGTTCGAATAGGCAAACCCCCAGTCCTTCTGATTTGAAGCTTCCCGCGCAATCGTAAGGTTGTTCGCGCCGCAAGTAGTTCTCTATCTGGCTGTCGGTGAGGTTGCGAAATCTGACTTTATAGCTTTCGACGCTGCATTGGCTGTGCTTGGTGGATGAGTTAAATAGGCATAATCCTGTCAGAAATGTGACTTCACGATTGCGGAAGCTGGCTAGCTGTGCAAAGGCATTTTCGTGAGTGTGCGGTTTGCCCAAGATTTGGTTATCGATAGTGGCTACCTGGTCGGAACCGATGATCAAGCAATCCGGGTGGCGATTGGCGAGATGGTAGGCTTTGGTTTCGGCAAGTCGCTGTACCAGGGTGGCAGGTGGCTCATGAGGTAATGGACTTTCATCTATATCCGGGCTTTCCCATGTGAAGTTAAGGCCCAGTTTGCCCAGTAGGTGTCGACGATAGGCTGAGCTGGATGCAAGTAATATTTTCGGTTGGGTCATTGGGTTGCCATATTTTAATGGTGGTAAACGCTAAATAAGGGGGCAATTCTACGCTCAAGCCACTAAATAGCGCTATTTTCACCAGTTTTTCTTTGACACTCATGGGCGATATCCCTATGATGGCGCGCTTATGTTTAAGACCCCTTCTAACAAAGTTCTGCCTCGGCAGGGAGACCCCCGAAAATTCGCCCAACATGGCGTATCTTTGGAGGGTGTAATTCCTGTATCTGAATTACCTCGTATCCTTGATGCGACGGAAGATTCTGGCAGTGAAGTTCAAGTAAAGCTTGAATTTACAATTAGTGAAGAATGGAAAAAGGTCGTTATTGGAAGTGCAAATGCTGACTTGGCTTTAGTTTGCCAGCGTTGCCTCGAGCCAGTGACAGTACCGGTTGAAAGCAATATCTCACTTGCGATTGTATGGGATGAAGAGGCTGCAAAGGCACTGCCTGAGCGCTTTGATCCATGGATAACAGGTGAGGGAATGGCAGATCTTTACGATATGATCGAAGAAGAACTGCTATTGAGTTTACCAGCGGTTGCCTATCATGAAGAGCCCTGTTTAGATAGTAAGCTTTATTCAAGCGGCAAACCGGTCGAGGTAAAAAGAGAGAAAAACCCATTTCAAGTGTTGGAACAACTTAAGAGCTCGCCGAAATCCTGAGGCGCCTCGGTTCCAATGAGTCAGTAAATAGGAGCAAACCATGGCAGTTCAACAAAACAAAAAATCTCGTTCCAAGCGTGACATGCGTCGTTCACACGATGCTCTGACCGGCCCAACCCTGTCAGTTGATGCAACTAGCGGTGAGAAACACCTGCGTCACCACGTGACCGCTGACGGTTTCTACCGTGGCCGTAAAGTGATTGACAAAGGCAATGACGAGTAATTATTTACTCAAGACGACTGCACCTTGTCGGCAAGAATTCGAATAGCGGTTGACGCTATGAGCGGGGACTTAGGTCCCCGCGTTGCTATTT
>NZ_JBCECX010000073.1:0-4798 GCF_039207905.1 Cellvibrio sp. | reverse complement strand
CCAGATAGCCAACGCCCACAAAATGCCGACAAGCAGAACTCCACTCCAAATAGGAGTGCGAATTTGCTGCGCACAATTGCGTTCCTGACGATACATAAATTTACCGAAGGCGGGATTGAAGAGCAGATGGGGTGATATTTTAGTTATTCAAGCTACAACTTAATCTTCAAAGAATAAAAATGGGCCCCATAAAAAAACACCGCGCAAATGCGCGGTGTTTTTTTATCAAACGATTAACAAACCAAGCTCATTAACAGCCTAGATTATTACCCGCAGTTCCGCCAATAATCTGGAGGATGCGGTTGAACTCATTGATACGGCTTTGCACTTGCGCAGTGTTTCCGCCATTACATTCGATTGCACCGTTAATAGTACGGATGGTTTCACCGAAGCCATAGTTATTAACAATGTTGTCGTGCGCAGGGCGATAACCTGATCCGCTCTGGGTCATCCAGAACCAGATTGCTGTCTGCCAGGCTACTGTCGCGTTTTGCTCAACAATCTCAGGGTTAGCACGCAAATTCAAACCTAACGCAGCACCAGCAGCACAGTAGTTACCGTTGTGGCTCAATTGGATCGGACCACGGCCGTAGTATTGCTTGCCTGGCTCACATGGACAGGTCGCCAAATTACCCCAATCACTGCAGTACAAGCCACGCGCAATCTCGGTAACGTGTACGAAACTGCCAGTCTCATGGGAGAAGTTGGCGAGCGCTGCTGCTGCTTCACGTTTTTTCAGTTGGAGATCACCAGTGCCTGCAAACGCAGGATAGGTTTGGGTAGCGGCCACTAAACCTGCATAGGTGTAGAAAGGATTGCGACCAGGGAACATTTGGTTAAATTGCGTTTCGCTCACTACAGCACCAAACCCGGTACCGGTATTAGGTGTAGATGAGCTTGAGTTACCAGAACCGTTACAGCCGCTGGTTGGCTCCCAGAACCAGGTGCTGATCAATGGATCGTAACCGGGGTTGTCATACTTCGCGCGGAAAGTACCACCGTTGTAGCTAACGGTATTGCCTGCGTAATACATTCTTCCCGCAACCCACGCAGCGCAACTGCCGTTATTGCCAGAGCTGCTTGAGGTATTGGTGCCGCCGGGGCAAGAAGCAACCGGCTCCCAGAACCAGGTACTGATCACTGGATCGTATCCAGGGTTCTCGTTTTTAGCGCGATAGAAAGCGTTGTTGTATCTCACTACCACACCAACAGTGTAGTTAGTGCCCGCAGCCCAGTTAGGGCAGTTGCCGCCGGTTGATGGGGTGCTTGAAGTAGTGCCGGAAGGCGTGCTCGAACGCGGTGTTGAACTGGTGGTGGTTGTACCGCAAGAGCCAAGATTGGTCCAAGCCTCCGCTGCTGCCCAACCTGTGCCGGGTGCGTATGGGCCGCCGACGGTGCACCAGCCAGCCACTTTACAGCTAAAAGCGCTACCCGCGTTCTGCACGATCGCATTGTTATTGTAGGAGCGGCCATCTACATATTGCGCCACACCGCTACAGTTATAGGCGTAAGCCTGTCCTGCACATAAAAATACCGCGGCCATGCCGAGAAGTTTTTTAATGCTCATGATTATCTGTCCTGTTTTTATTACCCCTGACAAGGGGATGGTTGATTTATTAAAAACGGTTTATCCAGACGACATACGATGGGTGGTGTCCTGAGAGCGGAACATTCCTGGGGAAGTAGAGATACTTCGGGTGACTAAATGGCACCCATACAACCGATGCAACTGAATTCGTTTTTCACTTATCGTATTTGCTGTGAATGGGAGTCGCCGGATACGACCCAAGGCTATTCACATGATTCAGGCAGGTACAACGTGCCGAAAAACAGGCTATGCCCATCAGACAACGTTGTCAAACAATTGCGTCACATTCCCGAGTAGCACCTTTAAAGATCTAAAGTGGGAAGGTGAAGTACGAATTTAGGAGAGTAGATAAGCAGGTACGAGAAAAAGAATTACTTATTTTTCGCTTCAATCCACTGCCCCATATATTGGGTGCTTTTATGATGATGGTGACGAAGCATTTGACCGATGAAGTTATCGCTGCGCTCGCGCTGGATATTGTCGACCAGTTCCGCAAAACGATTCTGTAGCGCGAGGGAATAATTTTCGCGATAAAAGTAATCGCGCAAAATAGTGAAGCCCTGCTGCTGTTTTTGCTGCCAGATATTTTCCTGCTGATAAAGCCTGACCGCCTCATCAACAAATACTTCGGCGCTATCCGCAACAGCACCACCCCAAGGCAATCCACCACTCATGGACTCAACACCAATGCTGGTGGTGATCGATGGAGTGCCGCAGCGCATGGCATCCATTAACTTGCCTTTGATACCCGCACCAAAGCGCAAGGGGGCGAGACACACTTTTGCACTTTGCATAACCAGTTGCGCATCAGCAGCCCAACCTTTGATATGAAATCCTTCTTTCACATTGTGCAATTGCGTCGCTTTGGGCGGTGGGTAGGCGCCATAGATATGCAGTTCAGCCTGCGCCATTCCCGCAGCAGAAAGTTGCGCGCGAATCATCGACCACAACTGATGCTTGAGCCAAAGCACCGAATCCCAGTTGGGTTCATGGCGAAAATTGCCTATCGCAATAAAATGCTGGCGATTTGAAAAATTGTGAACTGTTTCCGATTCAATTGCAGATTGCGAAAGGA
The DNA here is from genome assembly GCF_039207905.1 of Cellvibrio sp. GTDB lineage: Bacteria > Pseudomonadota > Gammaproteobacteria > Pseudomonadales > Cellvibrionaceae > Cellvibrio. The sequence goes on along the minus strand of NZ_JBCECX010000073.1, from coordinate 2,135 downwards.
ATGGGCAGTAGAAAAGTAGCTGTGATGGAACAGAAAAATAACGCTGCAACAATTCGATTTCAAATTCTGAAATCATTAACGAAAGATCACAGCGGAGAATTGCAGCCACTTCGCGCACCGCCATATCACCAGCGCACATCTGTTTATAAAGAACATCGCTATCAGCGGTGACAGGAGCAACCGATTGTTTTTCTTTTTCACTCGCACACAATTTTTGTGCGGACTTCAATAACTGCTGGCGCGCATGGCGGAGGCTGTGCAGATCTTCGGTATCGAGAATTCGTAACGCGTCAGGGCAGGATTGCTCAACACGCCAACCAAATTGCTCCTCGGTAAAAAAGCGATCAAATAACACCAGCGATGGCTGCAGCTCGCGCAAAAACTCATCAAAGCTGCTGCAATTCAGCGCGATTGTTTTTTCTTCCACGCCGATGCTATTTAAATCAAAGCGATGTTCTGATAACGCAGCTGCCGATGCAAAAGTAACTTGATAATTCATCTGCAATAGCAACTGCACCAGCTCCAGCATGCGAGTGCCCGCCGCTGATGATGCCGGCTCCGGCCAAACATAACCTATTACCAATGCGCGCATTAACGAACATCCCGCAAGTAACGCACTACGCCGAATCCTGCTGCGCGCCCACTGGCAAAACAACCAGTCAACAAGTAGCCGCCAGTAGGTGCATCCCAATCGAGCATTTCACCGGCGGCAAACACACCGGGGATTTTTTTGAGCATGAACTCAGAACTCAGTTCTTTGGTCGCGATACCACCAGCACTGCTAATTGCTTCATCGATTGGACGCGTTGCAGTGAGCGTTAGTGAAAGCTTTTTAATTGCCAGCGCCAGTAGCGCAGAATTTTCAAATGTATTTTTTGTAGTCAGCTCACGCAGTAAAGCAAGCTTGACGGGGGACAGATTTAGTTGCTTACGCAGAAAGTTGCTGAGCGAATTTTTCTCGCGCGGTTTATTCAACCGCTGCACAATTTTATCTGCGGACAAATCCGGCAAGAGATCAATATTCAGCAACGCCGAACCATTTTGTGTGAGGCTTTCGCGCAGATATTTTGACAACGCATAAATACCCGTTCCTTCAATACCATAATTGCTAATAATGGCTTCAGATAAAACGCTGCGCGACATTCCCTGTGCATCGATACAACTCAACCCAACACCATGCAAAGGCGCGCCCGCATGCTGGCTAAGTAAAACCTCGCTCCAGGTCGCATCAAATCCGCAATTACTCGGCACCAATTCATTCACTTGCACATTGCGCTCGCGCAACAGCGGAACCCAAGCGCCATCGGAACCTAATCGTTGCCAGCTCGCTCCACCTAACGCCAAAAGCACTGCATCAGCAGTAATCGTTTTGGTAATGACTCTTTCGCCATCAGGCGCAGAAAAAATTAATTCTTTGTCATCATCCCAACCCAACCAACGATGACGCGGATAAACTTTTACACCCAAGTCGCGCAGACGATGCAACCATGCACGCAATAGTGGTGCTGCTTTCATATCTTTGGGAAAGACTCGACCGGAGGTACCCACAAAGGTTTCAATTCCCAAACCATGCACCCAACTCTGCAGAGCGGTTGCATCGAATTGTTTTAATGTATTGAGAAATTGAGCATTTGCGGAATAGCGCGCGCGAAAATCTTCCGCCGGTTCTGCGTGAGTAATATTCATCCCACCCACACCAGCCAATAAAAACTTTCGCCCCACGGATGGCATTGCATCGTACACCGACACAATATGCCCTTCAGCAGCAATAATTTCCGCCGCCATTAAACCCGCAGGGCCACCACCGATAATTGCTACGGTTTTAGCTGGGGAAGTATCAAAAATATCGAATTGTTTCAAAATAAAAACGCCGATGAGAAATTGATTCTGCATCGGCGTTTTTAGTGTTGTTGAAAGCTATCTATTTATTTCCGCAGAGCTGGCGGAATGGATTCCGGTGTTTGCTCGGAGACCGTGGCCCGCATGGACGCGGGCGACGCCCCCCCAAGGATGGGTTCACGGCGTGTCTCAGAGTAAATGCCGGAAGCCATTACGCGGGGAAATAGATGCTATTGCAAAACACTGGCCTCAAACGGCGATGCAGGCAGACCGGCGCTATTATACAGATTTGCCCC
>NZ_JBCECX010000072.1:0-5345 GCF_039207905.1 Cellvibrio sp. | reverse complement strand
GAAGATTACATCACCGGCCGTTACGGTTAATGCGGAGGCGCATCATGGTTATGGATATTACGAGTCACACTCTTCATATCTCGCAACAATACAATATCGAGCTTGAAACCATTCGCACGCATTTGTCGGAAATGGGCGGCATGGCGCAGCGTCAGGTCAATGATGCAATTCAATCGTTGATCGATGCAGACATTGAACGTGCAGAGCAAGTTGTGCGCGCAGACCTGAAAGTCAATTCAATGGAGATGACGATTGATGAAGAGTGCACCCGCATTCTTGCCCGTCGTCAACCAGCGGCCAGCGATTTGCGTTTGGTGATCGCAGTAACTAAAGCGATTACCGATTTGGAGCGCATTGGCGATGAGGCGAGCAAGATTGCCCGCCAAGCTATCGCAATGAACAAAGATGGGCTCGCACCGCGCGGTTACATCGAAGTGCGCCATATCGGCGGCCATGTGTCGCGTATGTTGCAGGACGCCCTGGATGCGTTTGCGCGTCTGGATATGGACTTGGCATTGACCGTGGTGCAAACCGATAAACAGGTCGATATGGAATACAGCACCGCGATGCGTGAGCTGGTGACCTTTATGATTGAAGATCCGCGAAGCATCACCCGCGTATTGAATATCATGTGGTCATTGCGTGCACTGGAGCGTATCGGTGACCACGCGCGCAACCTTGCCCAATACGTTATCTACCTTGTGAATGGTGAAGATGTTCGCCACTCCAACCTGGAAGAGATTGCCGAAAACATTCAGGCGAAGGAATAAGCGGCTCGCTATCCTCGCCAATGTAGGCAATTTGGAGCGACGCGCATTTTTTGCGTGACTAAAGCAACATCCTCTTGTTAAATAACCCGCGCTTGGCAACAGGCGCGGGTTCTTGTTTTGGGGTCATCACAATTAGCGGTATCCGTACTCTCTCCCAGGGCTTTTAATAGATAGTTCAACGACGAAGAAAGCCTTGTCGGATACCAGATAAATATATAATATAAATAGGCTAAATAACTATGCTGGATACAGGGCGTAATCTCACTCACCAGTTAACCCATCAATTGGGTGCGGCAATCGTACAAGGTCAGTATGCGATCGATAAATCCTTCCCGACTGAGGCGGAATTATCGCAACAATTTAATATCAGCCGCAGCGTTACCCGCGAAGCGGTAAAAATGCTGACCGCCAAGGGGCTGATTGCATCGCGCCCGCGGCAGGGTATCCGGGTGATGCCGAGCAGCCATTGGAATATGTTCGATGCCGATGTACTTGGCTGGACTCTCAACGCGCGCCCATCACTGGAACTGCTGCGTGAGTTCACCCAGTTGCGTATGGCGATTGAACCGGAAGCAGCGGTACTCGCTGCTGAAAATAATCAGGACAGTGCAAAAATAAAGGCAATCGGCGATGCCTTGGCACGGATGAAGCGCGCGGATGAAGGTCATGATGATCCACTCGCGGCCGACATTGAATTCCACTGTGCCATTCTGGCCGCCGGTAACAACCGCTTCTTTTTCCAGTTGCGCGAGTTTATCCAGGTCGCCTTGCGCGTGAGTATCGCCAGCACCAACCAATTAAAAGGTGTGCTCACTGCAGATTACGAAGATCACAAGCGAATTTATGATGCTATTTGCGCTGGCGACCACGAAAGCGCAAGCAAAGCGGTAAAAAATCTGCTGCAAGAAGTTCTGCAGTTGATAAATGTATCTCTGGTAAAACCTAAATAGCCTATGCAGGTCATACACAACTGCCTATGCTCATATAAGGTGCCGGGTCGGTAGCGACCGGTGCGAGACTCCAGAGAGAAATCGACATGTTTAACTACTCAGCCCATAAAGGATATACCCCTTACCCCAGCTTGAAGGGACGTAGTGTATTTATCACTGGCGGCGCCACCGGTATAGGTGCGGCGCTGGTGGAAGCCTTTGCCTCCCAGGGCGCAAAGGTGGCCTTTGTAGATATTGATGAACAAGGTGCGCTCGCGCTCTGCGATGAATTGGTGGGTAAAGGGCATGCGCGCCCCTGGTTTGCACTTTGCGATGTAAGCGATATAAGCGCATTGCAACGTAGCATTGCCGATGCACAGCAAGCGCAAGGTGATATTCAGGTATTGGTTAACAATGCCGCGAATGACCAGCGGGTCGATACGCGCAGCATCACCGAGGCCGATTGGCATCGCGGTTTGGCGATCAACTTGCATCCGGCGTTTTTTGCCGCGCAAGCGGTACAGCCGATGATGGCCGCACAAGGTGGTGGCTCGATTATTAATATCAGCTCGATCAATGTGCAGTTCGGGCCACCGCGCCTGGCAAGTTATATCACTGCCAAGGCCGGGATTTTAGGTATTTCCAAAGCGCTGGCAACGGATTACGGCGTGGATAATATTCGTGTGAATTCTATTTTGCCCGGTTGGGTGGCAACACCTAAACAACTGGAAAAATGGTTGAGCGCGGAAGAAGAAGAGGAGCTGATGAAACGTGTGTGTCTCAAAAAACGTTTGGGTGCGCACGATGTAGCCAATCTCGCATTATTTTTGGCTGCAGATGATTCTGCCATGATCACCTCACAGGAATTTGTAGTCGATGGGGGGAGGATCTAATGGCGATGACCTAACGGTTGGGGCAATTTCTAACAATTAGTTACCGATGTTGTATTCCAACTATAAAAACAAAAAATTAATAAAGCTGTAGGAGAACGTTGGTGATTAATAGCCTCAATTGGTTTGACCTGTCTATTCTGGCGTTGTATGCCGGTGTCCTGATTTTCATTGCCTATTATGTGTCCCGCGAAAAAGCGGGGCACGAAAAAACCGCCGAAGATTATTTCCTCGCGAGTAAATCCTTGCCTTGGTGGGCGGTGGGTACGTCGCTTATCGCCGCGAATATTTCTGCTGAGCAAATCGTTGGTATGTCTGGTGCGGGTTACGCAGCGGGTATCGCGATTGCATCTTACGAATGGATGTCGGCGATTACACTTTTTATTGTGGGTAAATACTTCCTGCCGATTTTTATGGCGAAGGGCATTTACACCATGCCGCAATTTTTGGAAAACCGTTATGACCGCCGTGTGCGTATCGTCATGTCGATTTTCTGGCTGACGCTCTATGTGTTGGTAAACCTCACCTCTATTTTGTATCTCGGCGCACTGGCGATTGAAGCGGTGACCGGTGTAGATATGGTTTACGCCATGATCGGCCTCGCGGTGTTTTCATTCACCTATTCTATTTACGGCGGTATGAAAGCCGTTGCGTTTACCGACGTATTCCAGGTTACCTTGTTGGTGTTGGGCGGTTTGTTGATTACCTATTTGGGCTTGGAAAAAATTGGTGGCGATCAAGGTATCGTTCACGGTTTTAAAACGCTGCTTGATACTGTTCCGGAAAAATTCGACCTCATTCTCGATCCAAGCAATCCGCAATACCAAAACCTGCCGGGCATTTCAGTATTGATCGGCGGTATGTGGGTAATGAATATGTCTTACTGGGGCTTCAACCAATACATTACCCAGCGCACCTTGGCCGCAAAAAGTTTGCAAGAAGCGCAAAAAGGTATCGCCCTTGCTGCTTATTTGAAAGTGTTGATGCCAATCATCGTGGTATTGCCCGGTGTTGCGGCAGCGAGTTTGATTCCAGGTTTGTCGCCGTCAGATCGCGCTTATCCTGAAATGATGAAGTTGCTTCCGCACGGATTATTGGGAATTGTGTTCGCCAGTTTGGTTGCTGCAATTTGTGCGTCACTCAGCTCCAAAGTGAATAGTATTTCTACCTTGTTCACCATGGATATTTACAAACTGATTATCAAGCCGGACGCTTCTGAATCTCACTTGGTAAATGTAGGGCGTACCGCTGCAACTATTTCATTAATCATTGCATTGGTTGTTGCAAAACCATTGATCGGAAAGTCAGATCAGGCATTCCAATTTATTCAGGATTTCACCGCTTACTTCACCCCTGGTATCGTGTTGATGTTCCTGTTCGGTTTCTTCTGGAAAAAAGCCACTGCGACCTCTGCATTGGTTGCCGGTATTTCTTCGATCCTGTTGTCTATCGCGTTTAAAGAATTCTATCCAAGCTTGCCGTTTATGGATCGTGTTGGTTTGGTATTCTTAATTTGCGCGGCTCTGGCAATTATCGTGACCTACGCAGCAGGTGGTAAGGATCAGGAAAATGCCATCGACCTTAAAGGCATCAATTTCAAAACCGAACCTGTGTACAACATTGCTTGTGCGGGCGTAGTGGTAGTGCTTATCGCTTTCTACAGTATCTGGTGGTAATCTCGCGGCCACTGAAGCCGGTTAGAGAAACGCTCCTTTCCAGGGGCGTTTTTTTTGCCCATAAAAAAATACTCTGTAATCCAACACAAAGAGTTAATGATCATGGCCACCTTTGAACTTATCGATACCGTACCCTGCGCAAACTTATTGGGTGAAGGCGTGCAGTGGAATCATCAGGATGAATGTTTTTGGTGGACGGACATCCTCTCCGCAAAACTTTACCGCTATCGCCTCAGCGATAAACAATTAAGCACTTGGGATATGCCCGAGCGCTTGTGTTGTTTTGCGTTTGCCAAAAATGATGCGCGCATTCTGGCGGCATTTGAATCGGGCTTCGCCTGGTTTGATGTCACAACCGGCGCGCTTGAATGGATCGCAAAACCGGAAGAGGGTATTGCAGGAAATCGCTCCAACGATGGTCGCTGTGATCGTCAGGGACGTTTTTGGATGGGCACTACGGTTGAACAAAAAAACACACCCGAGCAAAGTGCAGCACTCTATTGTTTGGATCAACAATTTGCGGTGAGCAAACATTTCAGCGGCTTGATGATTTCCAACGCACTTTGCTGGAGCCCGGATTCACGCAAGCTGTATCACGCCGATTCACCGAGCCACAGCATTCGCGTTTATGATTTTGATGCAGAGACTGGCGAATTATCTAATCCGGAAATTTTTGCCCACACTGAAATTGGTGTGGAGCCCGATGGTGCTTGTGTCGATGCCGAAGGCTTTGTGTGGAATGCCCAATGGGGTGGCAGCCGCGTAGTGCGCTATTCGCCAAGCGGACATAAAAATCTGGTGCTCGACATGCCAGTCTCGCAAGCGACCTGCGTGGCATTTGGCGGTAAAGATTTTAATTTACTGGCGGTGACCAGCGCGCGCATCGGTTTGAGTGATGAGGCAATGGCCCAACAACCGCAAGCGGGTAATTTATTTATTTTTAAAACAGAGTTTACCGGTTTGCCTGAATCCCGATTTGGCTGATGTTTGGTTCGGCGAAGATCGTTTTTGTTAAACCAGATTCATCACTTGCAGCAACCACATTCCGAGCGTGACCGTCAAAAGCGACCAGAGTGTGGT
>NZ_JBCECX010000071.1:0-7035 GCF_039207905.1 Cellvibrio sp. | reverse complement strand
TGCGGTATACACACTTTCCAGGCGTGCTCCTTCGGCCACTCGGACATCTCACCGTTGTTTAATCGCTACGATTTAACTGTGCGATTTTTCGCCCGAAGCACTATCCAAAGTACCCCCTGCGAAGGCGCGCTAATGTACACAAGCAAACCTGTAAACGCAATCTTATTCAGGCGACCATGCACTAAAAAAGTCGCCAGGATTTTGTTCGCGCGGCGCATGTGGTGGAACGGTGGGCGTTCCGAGATAAATGAAGCCAACAATCTCTTCGCCTTCAGCCAAACCCAAGGCCTGTTTCACAAACGGATCGTAAGCCATATCGCCAGTGCGCCATACCGCGCCGACGCTAATCGCAAAGGCGGCATTGATAAGATTTTGGGTGGCAGCACCAGCGGCGATAATTTGTTCGACCTGCGGCACTTTGGGGTTGGGTTGGCAACGCGCAATTGCAACAACAATCAGCGGCGCACGCTGTGGCATAGCATGGCAGCGATCAATTTCCGGTTGGGTGATGGCAGGATTTTTTGCGGTAGCAGCCTGCGCAAACACTTCACCCAAGCGCGTAAGCCTCTCCCCTTCAACAACCAAAAATCGCCAGGGACGCAAATTGCCGTGATCCGCCGCGCGTATCGCCGCCCTGAACAACACCTCTAATTGCTCGGGAGTCGGCGCCGGTGCCGTTAGCCTTGGGGTTGATACGCGCTGGTGTAATGCTGTTATTGCATCCATAAAACTAAAACCTCACTAATAAACAATTCACACACTCGACCTGACGATAAAAGGTATAGCCAAGTCGAATATTGGGCGAACCTGTACCATACTTTCAGGCAGATAAATTAAGTAGCCATTATAGAGTCGGCTGTGGCAATAAAGTTGCTGCAGCTGCGCTCATTTCCAGAATCCGGCGGCCGACCATCATATGCATGTACCAAACCTCATCCTTGCAGTAGCCATTGAGATTTATCTGGCATTGCTTATCGCTACTGTTGTACTGATTTTTTATTCGCTCAAGCAGAAGAAATTAATCCGTCGCCAACAAGACAAATTGCGCGAGTTGATCGAGACGATAAAATCCAGCGGCGCACCCGCTGCCAGCACGGCAAAGTCTTACAAGCAATTAGTTAACGAACAACTGGAGTTTACCCAAGATCGCTTTGCGCTCATTGCTCCGCGCGGCGATATCACTGCTGATCAGCCATCTGATCTGCCCATCAACCAACGCATTGTCGCACTTCGCTATGCGTTTCTGCGCGCTGAAGAATTGGGAACTACCGAGGTACAAGGTAGCGAGGGCTATTGGAATATTTTCCGGCAAACACTCGAACCATTACTACAGCCATCAGCAAGCAATAACGACCTCGCCGTAGATATCGGTTTGGATTCATCACCGGATAGAGAATCCAGCGATGAACTTGAGATGTACAAGAAGCGAGTGGAGAATCTGGAGAAATTCAAGAAGCTATTTTTTGACCTGGAAAAACGCTGGAACGAAGCACAAGCCACAGCACAAACTTACTACAACGAACTCTATGCGATGGCCGATGGAGTTGCTGACCGAGAGCAGTACGAGCACCTGCTGGGACAATACAGCAATAGCTACAACGATATCAGCCATTACATGCATGACACTAGCGCAGCGATTACCGGCCGCCCTGTCGATCACAAAACCATCAATATCATTCGCCAGGACCCCCGCGCCGCTGATGAAATAATGAAGCTGCGTAATGTCGCCGCCGATCAATATCGTGTTATCAGCAACCTGCAACGAAAATTGGAAGAAGCAGTGACCGCAGAAGAAAAAGATCTGGTCATCAAAGAATTGGAACAGCAACTCCAACGACAAGTCCGCTTTGTTCAGGAATCAGACACTTGCGTTCAGTTACTGGAAGAAGAGCTTACCAAGGCGCACGAAAAAATTGCCGAACAAGAAGGCATGATTGAGAGCGACGGCCATCTGGAAGAAGAAAATCAACGGATCAAAGAAACGTTGCAGAGCTTCACCCAGGAGAGCAAAGAGCTACTGGGCAATTTGGAAGAGCTGGAGCGGGAAAATGATCAGCTTAAAAATGATCTGGAGCATACCGGCACAGAGCCAGCTGCCACCCAGACAGACTTGCAACAAATCCAGACTGAGTTTGCAGAATTGCGTAAGCAATATACCGAATTGGAAGAAAAATATCTGGAATTGAAGTTTAAATAATAACCAGACAGAAAAGTCGTCTGGCATTCCACCAACGAGTAGACATTTCTAACAAAAACCCGTTTAATTCACTGGCTTGGGTAAGCAGCTAGGCCTATTCGCAAGGATTCACTTACTGACCAAATAACAACAAGGTTTTAGTCCAATGAACAGTAAGACTGACAGTCAGCAACTGCAAACAGAATCCCCCATACAGCAATATTATTTTCGCGCCCTCATTTGTTTTGCCGCGTCCGGAACCCTTGCATCATTTATCAATTGGGATCACCCAAGTACCGCCCACATGGGGATGATCGTCTTTTTATTGATTTATGCCTACGCCACCTATCATTTCACTCGTAAACAAATTCCCGAGCGCATGGCCAATATTAATCGCTGGCTGTCCCATGCAGATGCTGCACTTATCGGAATCGTGCTCAGCCTGACCGACTTCAGTATTTTGCCCTGCGTTATGTTTCTTACCATGATTCAATTCAATGCGCTTATTAGTGGCGGCATTCGTAAATTGATGGAGGATAACAGTGCGTTTGCAGTCGGTATTCTTCTCAGCTTGGTGATTCATAAACCCCAGTTAGTGCTTTCCAGCAGCATCGAGATAAGTGCTGCAAGCCTGATTGGTGTTGCTACTTATTTTCTTGTCTACGCCATTTACATGCACCAGCGCTTTCACAAATTAATGATCAGCCAAAAGCAGCTGGAAAACGAACAAAAATGGCACAAGATCCGCGCCTATAAATTGTCCCGCTATTTACCTCCCACTGTATGGCAAGCCATTAATCGCGGCGACGATAAAAACCTGCAAGCAGAACGCAAACGCATCAGCGTGTTCTTTTCTGATATCAAAGATTTCAGCCAACTCTCGGAAGAAATTGAAGCAGAAGCCTTAACAGAATTACTGAATCACTACCTCACCGAAATGTCGAAAATTGTGGCGCACTATGGCGGCACTATCGATAAATTTATGGGCGACGGCATTATGGTGCTGTTTGGTGATAGCAATAGTAAAGGCGTTAAAGACGATGCCACCCGCTGCGTCGCCATGGCTATTGCGATGAAGAAGCGCATTAAATCAATGCAAGTCGAATGGTTTAACCAGGGTATCAAAAAACCGCTGCAAGTGCGCATGGGCATCAACACTGGCTACTGCACCGTCGGCACCTTTGGTACATCTAATCACCTGGACTACACCGTATTAGGAACCCAGGTGAACCTGGCAAGCCGCCTTGAATCAGCAGCAGAGCCAGATGAGATTTTAATTTCGCATGAAACCTGGTCACTGGTAAAAGACACCGTGATGTGCCGCGATAAAGGTGAAATCCAGGTAAAAGGTTTTTCATTGCCAGTAAAGGTCTACCAAGTGGCAGACCTGCGCAAAGAGATGGGCAAAAACCAAAGTTATTTTGAAGATCGCACCGAAGGCTTTTCCATGTATCTGGACATGGATAAAGTCCGCAATTACGACAAACAGAAAGTGATTGAATCGCTTGAAAAAGCGGCGAGCCGCTTAAAAGACAAAGTAATTATATAACTCCATCGCACCAATTATTGGCGAATCAAACGCAGCAATTCTGGTGTAGCCTCCGGATTACTTGATCGGAACGGGTTGATATCCAGCCCACCACGTCGCGTATAACGCGCATAGACTGTTAGTTCCTTCGGCTGGCATGTCCGTGCTATATCACTGAAAATCCGCTCAACACAATGCTCATGAAAATCCTGATGCTCGCGGAATGAAATGATGTAGCGCAGCAAACTTTCACGCTGGATTTTATTACCCTTGTAACGAATAACAATGCTCGCCCAATCAGGCTGTCCAGTCACGGGGCAATTAGTTTTCAACAGATGGCTTACCAGACTCTCATCCACTATCGCAGTTTCGGTAGTGAGCAATTCAGGTGCTGGATGGTAGGTATCAACCGCCACATCCAATTCATCCAACAGCTCACCGTACGCATCCGCTATCGCAGTGAGATGCGGCGCTGCAGGCGACAACCCCGATGCCCCACTCAGTGGAATTAGTTTTACCTTCACTTCAGCATTGGTAGTCGCAGAGAGATCTTTAGCAATCAGCGCTTCCACTTCCTGCGCACTTTCAAAACGGGTTTGATTGAGTGAATTTAAATAGAGTTTGAATGACTTGGACTCTGCAATAAACTCGCTTTCGCAAGGAATAAAAAATTCGGCAACAGCAACAACTGGTTTACCTTTAGCATCAAGCCAGGACAACTCGTAACCAGTCCAAATATCCACGCCGTAAAATGGCAAACCCTCACCTATTCCCAATACTTCACGCGATTCCGCGCGCGGAATAGGAAACAGTAACTGCGGGGCGTAGACCGATACGTAATCTGTTTGGCGACCTAGCGGATTATGGTTCATAACATTTCCAATATAGTTTCAGATTCGCGAATCAAGCGCGCAAACGCTTACCCGTTTTTAATAAATGCAATCCAACAGCAAAGAGCACAACAACACACAGGATTAAACCGGTAAATGCCATACCAATGTGCACATCGGTAATTCCAAGCATCCCGTAACGAAAAGCATTCACCATATGCAGGATAGGGTTAAATACCGACACCTGCTGCCAAAATTCCGGAAGCAAGTTAATCGAATAGAACACACCACCGAAATAGGTTAGCGGCGTAAGGATAAACGTTGGGACGATTGATATATCATCAAAGCTATTGGCGTAAACTGCGTTGATAAAACCTGCCAGAGAAAACAAGATTGATGTCATCAACACAATAGAAGTGGTGATAAACCAGTTGTGAATGTGCAAATCCGTAAAAAACAGAGACATCAACGTCACTATCAACCCCACCGCCATACCACGCGCAACACCGCCCATCACGTAACCCAATAAAATAATGTAATTGGGTGTGGGCGATACTAAAATTTCTTCCACGCTGCGCTGGAATTTTGCACTGAAAAATGAAGACGACACATTCGCGTACGAGTTAGTCAGTACCGCCATCATAATCAAACCTGGTGCAACGAATGCGATATAGCTGAATCCACCCATATCACCAATGCGACTACCAATCAGCTTACCAAAGATCACAAAATACAAAATCATCGTAATTGCAGGAGGCAATAAGGTTTGAATCCATATGCGGGTAAAGCGTTTAATCTCTTTCTGCAGGATGGTCAAAAACGCAATCCACTGCTCTTGTAAACTCATGATTGCACCTCATTTTTCGCAGCACTCGCCAGATCTTTATTCGCATTTACCATGGAAACAAATAACTCCTCCAATCGATTGGCTTTGTTGCGCATACTGACAATTTCAAATCCTTGAGTAGTCAGCTGGGTGAATACTGCGTTGAGCGATTGGCCCTTATCCACTTCAACCTCAAATGAATGCTCATCAATTTGCGCAACATTGTGCCCAGCCAAGCTCGGCAATGTTTGCAGATTACCCTGCACATCGAAAATAAAAACTTCTTTATTAAGTTGCTGCAATAAACTCTTGATGCTGGTGTTTTTAACAATGACACCCTGATCAATAATGGCCACGTTGCGGCACAAGCTCTCCGCCTCTTCCAAATAATGGGTAGTAAGGATGATGGTTGTTCCTGCGGCATTTATCTCACGCAGAAATTCCCACATGGAGCGGCGCAGCTCTATATCAACGCCCGCTGTTGGCTCATCAAGAATAAGCAACTGCGGTTCATGCACCAGCGCGCGGGCGATCATCAAGCGCCGCTTCATCCCGCCCGACAACATACGCGCAGGCGTATGGCGCTTATCCCACAAACTCAGTTGTTTTAAATATTTTTCGGTTTGAACCTCAGCTTGCTTACGCGGCAAGCCATAGTAGCCTGCCTGCTGCAATACTATGTCCTCCACTTTTTCAAACATGCTGAAATTAAATTCTTGCGGTACCACACCCAGAAACTTTTTGGCCGCAGAGAAATCAGTATCGATATTTTTACCGAAGACCTCGACAGTGCCGGATGTTTTGCGCACCAGGGAACTGATGATCCCGATAGTAGTAGATTTGCCGGCACCATTCGGGCCAAGCACGGCAAAAAAATCACCGGGCATCACATCCAGTGAAATACCTTTTAGGGCTTCGAATTTTTCGTTGTAAACTTTACGCAGGTTTCTTAGTGAGAGTGCCGGAGTCATAACCCCTCGCAGAAATGAATGAAGATCAGAAAATTTACCACCAGATCAGGGCGCAGTATGTCGATTTCAAGTTCAGAACAATCAATTTACGATCAAGAGTATTACACATATCACCTGGAGTTACTTACCGCCTTCAGCGAGCAAGTCCAACAACTACCGCCATTTAATCTCGACAATCCAAGCGAGGATGACCAGGAGTTTATTACCGGGCTCACACACTTACAGCAACAATCGCACAGCGCTGACTTTTTGGAACAAGGGCAAGTATTGATGTGTCGAGTGGTTGGCAGCTATCCGCACCTAATGCCGCTGCTCTATCGCGATTTACTCTGGTTTTTTGGCGGTGACTGCCTGCATTTTATGCCAGACGAGGAAATCGCCGTTTTTCAGCGACTGGACGAGCAACGGGAAGATGCCAAACAGCAGCAGACACCCTTTAACTACAAAGAGGCACGCGCAAAATCGATGGGAATGCATTAAGCCAGATTAGCGCAAGGAATGCGTTATGCCCGACAGGGCAATTAATCGATCAGGACAATAAAAGATTTTTGTAACTGAAGAGTAAAACTGGAGCGGGAAACGAGACTCGAACTCGCGACCCTAACCTTGGCAAGGTTATGCTCTACCAACTGAGCTATTCCCGCTAAATGTGGCGTCCCCTAGGGGACTCGAACCCCTGTTACCGCCGTGAAAGGGCGGTGTCC
>NZ_JBCECX010000070.1:0-7214 GCF_039207905.1 Cellvibrio sp. | reverse complement strand
GGATAATATTATGCAGCGTGCGCTTATTTTGCAGGCGGGTAAATCAATCCAGGCTGAAGATTTGGGCTTGGGCGCAAACGGACCTTATTCGCAAAGCCCTGTACATTACAGTCAAAAACCGAATTTGTTGGAAGCTGCTCAGGCAATTAATCCGGCGGCAGAATTTGAGCCAGCTTACGATTCACAACCATCATTTGCCGCGCAAGCGTTTGCCAATGCCAGCTATCGCGCCAGTCAATTTTCCGTCGGCAGTGTGGCTACTGATAATATCGCTCTGATCAGCGGTCAACCGGTACAGCATTCATCGCTGAATAATCCAGCGCTGGGTAATGACCTCAAGCAGCGCGAATACGAAATTATTATGAACACCCTGCGTAACGAGCGCGGCAGTCGTAAAAATACGGCGGAGCGCTTGGGGATTAGTGCGCGCACCTTGCGTTACAAAATCGCGCGCCTGCGTGAAGAGGGGTATGAAATCACTGAGTAGTTTGGTGATTTAGATGTAATCAGTAATCCCGTGTTTTACACGGGATTACTGGATATTTTTGCGTGTATCAATCAATGCAGTGCGAATAGCAAATTAATGTAGATAGTCGAACTCGTATTCGCAGGTTTCCCGTCTTAATTTTTTCTCTTCCCGTTTCTCTTCCAGTTTGCGGCGACACTCCATGTTGCGGCGGATTTGCTGTTTCTTGCTTTTCGATACCACCACATCGGCAATAAAACTCGCCATCGCATTTTCAATCAATTCCAGCTCACTTGGCATATTCAATTCGTTCACGGGGAAACTCCTTAATGTGGATGGACTGTGGCTGGATATTAGTGATCCTGAATGACAATGCGGTTAAAGATCTGCGACAAATTGATTAAGGTTTGTGCGTGTTTGGGGCAAGTTTTTGCCGTGCGGCAAGGGTTGGCCTGCTTTGTGCAAAATCCCCTGCAAAGACGGATTTGGCCACGATAATGCCAAATTATTGTCACCGTGAATTCAGTAAATGAAATTGCTTTTTGGAGAACCTCACCATGACTGACCGCGTAGATATCAACCGTTTGCTCGGCGATATGCGTAGTTTGAAGGCGCAAACCCAAGTGTTTCAGCGTCCGCAAGGTGTGGGTGATACTCTAGCGGGTATGCGCAGCCTCGGCGCTCTGCCGGTGGAAGGCACAACCAAAACGCCAAGTTTCGGCGATTTAATGACGCAGGCAGTAAACAAAGTGAACGATGTGCAGAAGACATCCAGTTCCATGGCGGATGCTTACGAAAGAGGTGTGGCCGGTGTGGACATTACCGACGTTATGATCGCCTCGCAAAAAGCATCGGTTTCCTTCCAGGCAATGGTGCAGGTGCGCAATAAATTAATTGATGCGTATCGCGATGTCATGAATATGCCGATTTAATCTTTATCGTTTATTCGTCGCTCTATAACCGGTTAATCGCTGTTAAATATTTCGCTTAAGGTATTGTGATTATGGCTACAACCGCCAATCCCGAATCAGAAAATCTCCCCGCAAAATCAAAAGTGGGCGGCGATTTTTTAGAAGGTTTAAGCAACCTGAATTTATTGCGTCAGGTGGGTTTGATGATCACCCTGGCGGCAAGTGTTGCTATTGGTTTTGCCATCGTAATGTGGATGCAAGGCGATGATTACCGTCCGCTGTTTGGCCGTATGGATAATCTGGATGCGGGCAGTGTGGTAGATGTGCTTGAGCAGAATAAAATCAAATTTAAAGTTGATCAAAACAGCGGTGCCATTTTGGTTGCCAGCGAAGACGTGCACATGGCGCGTTTGAAGTTGGCTGAGTTTGGTTTGCCATCAAACCCTAACCAGGGTTTTGAATTGATGGACAAAGAGCAGCCATTGGGCACCAGCCAGTTTGTAGAGAGCACTCGTTATCAACGCAGTATTGAAGGTGAATTGGCTCGTACCATCACCAGTATTACCAGCATTCGCAGCGCGCGCGTGCATCTCGCAATTCCAAAGAAAACTGTGTTTGTGCGCGATGCAGCCAATCCAACTGCCTCTGTATTTGTTGAAGTGTTTGCGGGCAGAAGTGTTGACCCTTCACAAGTAAAAGCCATTATGAATTTGGTTGCCTCGTCTGTTCCCGGCATGAAAATGGCGGATGTGACTGTGGTAGACCAGCACGGTAATTTGATTTCGACTGGTGAAGAAAGCGCCGATTTGTTGATGGCGGCCAAACAACATCAGTATTCAAAAGAAGTTGAAACCAGTGTGATCAAGCGTATCAACGGTATTTTGGAGCCAGTTGTCGGTGGTGGTAAATTCCGCGCCGAAGTGAGTGCCGATATTGACTTCACCGCAGTAGAACAAGCGGCAGAAACATTTAATCCGGATTTACCGGCAGTCCGCTCCGAGCAAACATTGAATGAAACCCGTCGCGCGGGTGATGTTGCGGCGGGAATCCCGGGTGCGCTAACCAATCAACCACCAGGTACTGCAGAAGCACCGGAACAAATTGATCCAGCGACTGGCCAGCCAGTTGCACCAGCGCAGCCAACGAATAACCGCGAGCAAGCGACCCGTAACTATGAGTTGGATCGCACCGTTAGTTATACCAAGCATCAGCAAGGGACTTTAAAGCGCCTGACAGTTGCGGTGGTGGTTGACGATAAAGTAGTTAGAAACGCTGATGGCACTGAAACTCATATGCCATGGACCGAGAATGAATTGGAACGCTTGTCTATACTGGTACGCGATGCGGTTGGTTTTAGCGCTGTGCGTGGTGATAGCGTCAATGTATTGAACTCTCCATTTGCGAATCGCGTCGAAGATCCAAATGCAGGAATGAATGACATTCCCTGGTGGGAGCAGTGGATCATCCCGAATATCAAATACATTGCCAGTGTATTGGTGATTTTGCTGATCATATTTGGCTTGCTGCGCCCGATGTTTAAAAGCCTGTCCAAACAAGGCGGTGCCTTGGCCGAGCAGGAAGAGGCTCGTCAATTAGCAGCGCTGGAAGCGGCTGGTGCAGCTGGTTTGGATGGTATGTCTGATGAGACGGTAACCCTGACGGGCGGCCACGCACTTATGTTGCCTGGGCCGGAGCAAGGTTACGAAGAGCAAATTAACGCAATTAAAGGTTTGATTGCCGACGATCCGGGCCGTGTGGCCCAAGTTGTGAAAAAGTGGATAAATCGCGATGACTGATGCCAACGATAAAGCGGTTGCGACCAAGCCCGCGTTAAAAATGCGCTACGTGGATCAAGCGGCAATTTTGTTGATGTCACTGGGTGAAGCCGACGCTGCCGAAATTCTTAAGCACATGGGACCAAAAGAAGTGCAGCGCATTGGCGCCGCTATGACCCAATTGCAAAACGTGCAGCAGTCTGACGTGCAAGCCGTGTTGGGGAATTTTCTTGAAGAAGTGCGCACACTCACCGGTCTGGGTGTGGGTGCTGATAATTACATCCGTAAAATGCTGGTGACGGCATTGGGTGAAGACAAAGCAAATAGTTTGATCGACCGGATTTTGATTGGTGGCAATACCACCGGTTTGGATACGCTCAAATGGATGGAAGCGCGTTCCGTTGCCGATATTATTCGCAACGAACACCCGCAAATTCAGGCGATTGTTATCGCCTATCTGGATGCTGACCAGTCTGCGGAAATCATGACCTATTTCCCTGAAAAAGTGCGTCTGGATATCATGATGCGCGTTGCGTCACTGGATACCGTTCAACCAAGTGCGTTGCAAGAATTGAACGATATTCTGGAAAAACAATTCTCCGGTAATGCGGCATCGCAAACCAAAGCCATGGGTGGTTATAAAGTGGCGGCGGAAATTATGAACAACCTCGACGGTTCAATTGAAGCCGAGTTGATGGAAGGTATCAAAGAAATCGACGAGGATATGGGTAATCAAATTCAAGACCTTATGTTTGTATTTGAGAATCTTAAAGAGGTGGACGATCGCGGTATTCAGTCGCTGCTGCGCGAAGTATCTTCCGATGTATTGGTTATCGCACTCAAAGGTGCAGATGACGAATTGAAAGAAAAAATATTCAAGAATATGTCCAAGCGTGCGGCGGAATTGTTGCGCGACGATTTGGAAACCAAACCACCAATGCGCTTGGCAGATGTGGAAGCGGCACAAAAAGAAATCCTCATTACTGCACGTCGTATGGCCGACGCTGGCGAAATTATGTTGGGCGGCGGTGGCGATCAAATGGTTTAATAAAGCCTTTTGGTTTGCTTGTAATCCTATTTCGCTTGAGAAAAGGCCATGTCCGATAATCCCTCCAATAAACGTATCCCGGCCGAGGCGGTTGAAAACGCCTCGACTTGGGTAATTCCTCCGATTACCGATCACGGAAAAATTTTGTCGTCCGCCGAAAAAGAGGCGCGTGAACGACGCGAGCGCATGTTGCGTCGCGAAAAAGAAACCATCGAAACCGTTGAAATTCCCGAGCCGGAACAGCCTGCACAATTAGGTATGACTGCAGAAGAAATGCAGGCTATTTTTGACACTGCTGAAAAAGATGGTTTTGAGCAAGGCCACAAAGAAGGTTTTACTAAAGGCAATAGCGAAGGTTACGAAGCTGGGCGTCAACAAGGATTAATGGAAATGCGTGCGCAATTAGTGGCAGAGCAACAGCGCTTCCAAAAATTAGCCCAAGCGCTACTGGAGCCAGTGAGTGCGCAAGATGACGATATCGAACATTTGTTGTTGGATGTGATCTGCACCCTGACGCAGAGTGTTGTGCAGCGCGAACTTCTCACTGATTCATCGCACATTGTCAGCCTTGTTAAAAATGCAGTTCAAGCCTTACCTATTGGTAGCAAAAATATTCGCGTCAGTTTAAATCCCGATGATCTCGCCGCCGTAGAAACCTATGCAGCTGAGCAACAATTAAATTGGACTTTCTTTGGTGATAACGAATTACTCCCCGGTGGTTGTCGAATCGATACACCGGAAAGTCGCGTTGATTTTTCTGTGGGGACCCGGTTGCAAACCGTGCTGGAGCAATTCATCACCAAACAATTAGCCAGTGGTGATGACAGTGATTCGGCGGATGAAAATTATTTATCTTCTGCTGATGAGCATGCTCAACCTCATAATGAAACTCGTTCTGATGAAGACGGCAGGAGCTGAGCATGTCAGAACGAAAATCCATTAGCTCCAGACTTCGCAGTTACGCACCGCGCAAATTAGTGGCGGTAGAGCCGCAAGCGGAAGGGCGAATTACACGTTCTGTTGGCTTAACGCTGGAAGCAGTAGGTTTAAATGTGTCGGTTGGCCGGCAGTGTGAAATTATCAATAGTGATAATCGTCGCATTGAAGCTGAAGTGGTTGGTTTTGCGGGCGACAAAGTTTTTCTAATGCCGATTAAACAAGTCGAAGGCCTGCAACCTGGTGCTCGTGTTGTTCCGCTCGGCAGCCAGATGGGAATGCGTGTTGGGCCGCAATTATTAGGTCGAGTGGTAAATGGCATCGGTCAACCACTGGACGGTAAAGGTCCTCTGATCGGCGACGAATTTCTCGATTTCCATCCCAGCGCAATCAATCCCTTGCAGCGTCATCCGATCAGCGAACCGCTCGACGTTGGTGTGCGCGCGATCAATGCATTAATCACCGTTGGTCGTGGGCAACGGTTAGGATTGATGGCGGGTTCCGGTGTGGGTAAAAGTGTGCTGATGGGGATGATGACCCGTTTTACTACTGCCGATGTCGTCGTCGTTGGATTGATTGGTGAGCGTGGTCGTGAGGTAAAAGAATTTATTGATCACATCCTTGGTGAAGAGGGATTGCGTCGCGCTGTGGTGGTTGCATCGCCAGCGGATGATGCGCCCTTGATGCGTTTACGTGCCTCCCAGCTTTCCAGTCGTATTGCCGAGTATTACCGCGATCAGGGTTTGAATGTCTTGTTGTTAATGGATTCAATCACCCGTTTTGCTCAGGCACAACGTGAGATTGCCTTGGCAATTGGCGAGCCACCAGCTACCAAAGGTTATCCGCCATCGGTATTTGCCAAAATTCCACAGTTGGTAGAGCGGGCGGGTAATGCCGATAAAGGTGGCGGTTCGATTACTGCGTTTTATACGGTGCTAACCGAAGGTGACGATTTACAAGATCCGATTGCCGACTCGGCGCGGGCGATTTTGGACGGTCACGTGGTGTTATCGCGGCGATTGGCGGAAGAGGGTGTTTATCCTGCGATTGATGTTGAGGCCTCCATCAGCCGTGCGATGCAAAACATCGTTGACGATGAGCATCTGAAAATGATGCAGCGCTTCAAGCAGCTGCTCTCGCGTTATCAACAAAATAAGGATTTGATTGCTATCGGAGCCTATACGCCCGGTGCAGACCCGGATACAGATATGGCGATTGAGCGTTTTCCCCATTTGCGCGCATTTATCCAGCAAGGCATCCGGCAGGGGGTACATTTGCCTGAATCCATCGCTAACCTTCGGGTGTTGTTGAAACCGCCCGCCAACTCCAAGGCTAACAGTCCGTTGGCTGCACAGCATCGCCAAAAGTAAGTTATCAGTTTTAACTGATTGGTTGTTTGAGACATTTACATGGCTGAATCCCGCTCCAAACGCATGCAAGTAGTCCTCACTCTGGCGGTTCGCCAGGAGGAGACTGCGGCTAAAAAAGTAGCTGAAGTTCGTGACCAGGTTGCAAAGGAAGAGAGGCAATTGGCTGACCTGCGTGACTATGCGGCTCAATACTTGCAGGCACAAAGCCAGCTGCGCGATGGAATCCTCGCCCACGAGTTGATTAATTACAGCACTTTTATCGCCCGATTGAATGAGGCTTGCGCGGAGCAGGAGACCAAGGTCAAGCGTTATCAGGCAGCCTTGGAATCCGTTCAAAAACAATGGCGTGTGCTGCATCAGAAGCGTAAATCTATTGAGGATTTGATCGCACGTTTGCAACATGAAGACAACCTCTTGCTCGATAAGCGTTTGCAGAAAGAACTGGATGAATTAAGCTCCCAACAGTTCTTGCGCAGGAAGGATGGCAATCCCTAAAATCGGGCAAAAATGGCAATAGTTATTGTAAATTGGTTATTCGAGGCCGTTTTATCGCTTACTAGCCATACTTGCGCAAACTCGTCAGCAAGTCCGTTTTTATAGTCTATCCTTAGGTTGTGCTGGCACGGGGTAACCCCTGCGGATTTGTTTTAGGAATGTTCAGAAGTTTTTTGATGAGGTAAGACATGGCGATCACGTCAACAGTTTCCC
>NZ_JBCECX010000069.1:0-8647 GCF_039207905.1 Cellvibrio sp. | reverse complement strand
TTGGGGGAAATAATGGCAGACGGTAACCACGAACTGCGCAAAGCGGGTCTTAAAGTGACCTTGCCTCGTGTGAAAATTTTGCAAATGCTTGAGTCCTCTGAAAAGCATCACATGAGCGCGGAAGATGTTTATAAAGCGCTGATGGAACAGGGTGACGATGTAGGCTTGGCGACTGTATATCGGGTATTAACCCAATTTGAGACCGCCGGTTTGGTAGTGAGACACAATTTCGACGGCGGACACTCAGTATTTGAGGTTGCACGCGGTGAGCATCATGATCACATGGTCGATATAGATTCCGGCACCATCATTGAGTTCCATAATGATGAAATCGAAGCGCTGCAAAAGCGTATCGTTGCGGAATACGGTTTTGAACTGACCGATCACAGTTTGGTGTTGTACGTCAGAAAAGCTAAATAGCGTTATTTTTTTGATGTAAAAAAGGGCGATTACTATCGCCCTTTTTTTATTTGCAGCGTTTGGCTCAACTACAGCTCCAGCATTTCCCGCGCATGGGCCAAGGATTGGTCGGTAATTTTCAAACCGCCCAACATCCGCGCAATCTCCTCTACTTTGCCCTCGCCAGTCAGTTCTACCAAGGTAGATTCCGCGCTCTTCTTGCTTGCGGTTTTGACCACTTGCAGATGTTGATGACCTTTGCTGGCCACCTGCGCCAGATGGGTCACACAGATTACCTGCCCCCGCTCGCCTAATTGCCGCAACAATTGGCCGACCACATCGCCAGTCGCACCGCCAATACCCACATCGACCTCATCGAATACCAGTGTCGGTGTGGCTGAGGTTTTCGCGGTGATCACCTGAATCGCCAAACTGATGCGCGACAACTCCCCGCCCGAAGCGACTTTGGCGAGTGGGCGCGGTGCTTGGCCGGGGTTGGTGCTGATTAAAAATTCCACGTCTTCCAAGCCGTTGGGACCAGGCTTATCGGTGAGCGGCAGCAAGCTGACACTGAGGTTGGCGTTGGTCATTGCCAATAATTTGAGCTGTTCATTCACTTGCTTGGCGAGGCTGGTGCCCGCTTTGCCGCGTTTGGCCGACAATTGTTCTGCCAATTGGCGATAGGCTTTTTCTGCCTGCGCAACCTGCTGCGCGAGTTGGTCGAGCTTGCCGTCGCCGCCCTGTAACTGTTTCAGCTCTGCACTTAGTTTTTCGATAAACGCGGGCAACTCTTCCGGTTGGATGCGGTGCTTGCGCGCAAGGTCGTAAATAGCTGAAAGGCGATCTTCGACAATCGCGAGGCGCGCCGGGTCGAGATTGAAACTGTCGATATGACGATCAATTTCGTGTTGCGCTTCCTCAACTTGAATTTGCGCGCTGGTGAGCAGCTCTTCTGCAGTCTGCAAAGCGGCTGATTTTTCCGGCAGGCTGCGCAAGATATGCAGAGCGCGATGCAAGTTAACACTCAAACCTTGCTCGTCATCGCCACAAAATGCCGCCAGTTGCTGGCTGCCATGCAAAATTTCTTCGGCATTGGCGAGGCTGCGCTGCTCGGCTTCCAATTTTGCAAGTTCACCTTGTTGCAGGCCGAGTTGTTCCAGCTCGTTAAATTGATAGCTGAGCAATTGGAAGCGCGCACTCACATCGGCGGCGTTATCACGCAGGTGGATAAAATGTTCAAGGCGGCTCTGCCACTCGCGGAAGGCGAGGCGCACTTGTTTGGCGAGGTCGGTTTGTCCGGCAAATTCGTCGATCAGGCGGCGATGGGTATCTTTGATCAGCAGCGATTGATGCTCATGCTGGCTGTGAATATCGATCAGCATCTCGCCCAAAATCCGCAGCTGCTGCAAGGTGACCGGCTGGCCGTTGATGTAGGATTTGGATTTGCCTTCGTTATTGATCAAGCGGCGCAGCAGGCACTCCTGTGGATTATCCGGTTGCTGCAAATCCATATTGAGTAGCCACTCCTGAGCGCTGGGGATGGCGCTGGTATCGAAGGTGGCAGTGATGTCGGCACGGCTGGCGCCAGTGCGCACCCGGTCGGCTTCGGCGCGGTCGCCCAGGGTCAATGCGAGGGCATCGAGCACAATCGATTTGCCCGCTCCTGTCTCACCGGTAATCACCGTCATACCGGGTTTGATGTCCAGATCCAGCCGGTCTACCAAGGTAAAATTTTGGATATTCAAGTGAGTGAGCATGGGCGCCTCGCAAGCGTTGCAGCAATAAAAAAGCCAGACGCTTAAGGTTAATAAATGTCTGGCTATTTATACAGTATTTGGCGCGCTAGTGGCAAGACATCCGCAGCGGCTCTGTGGATGCTCGCCGATAATAAATTACAGGCGGAAGCCCTCCAGGCGGCGGCTGAGTTCATCGGAGGCATCGCGAATTTGCTGTGATGCCAGCAAGGTGCCGCGCGCGGCGTCTTTTGTACCCAGCGATGACTGCTCAACATGGCTGACGTATTCGAGGATCAAGCTACTCGCCTGCACGTGTTCGATCAGGGAGTTGCCGATGTGCGCCACCATTTTGGCAACCTCATCAGTCTCGCTGCGCACGCTCTCGACAATCTCGCCGCCTTGGCGGGTTTGGCCGATTCCCTCTTTCAGCTGGATCACCATGTCATCCATATTCTGCTTGGCGACACGGCTGGAGTTTTGTACGGCAGTAATGGTTTCGCTGATTTCAGTAGTTGCCTGGGTTGTACGCTGCGCTAATTGGCGTACCTCATCGGCAACTACCGCAAATCCGCGCCCTTGCTCACCGGCGCGCGCCGCTTCAATCGCCGCATTCAGGGCGAGCAGGTTGGTCTGGTTGGCGACTTCGCTGATCACCGAAATCACGGCGGAGATACTGTTAATCCGGCCGGCGAGATCATCGATACTGCCTTGGGTTTGCACCACGCTGTTGTCGATCTCAACAAAACTTTTGACCGCGTTGGAAATCATCTTCTGACCCTGGGTTGCGGTCTTGGATGCGTGATCAGTTTGGTTGGTGGCGATCTTGGCTTGCTGCATCGCATCCTTGGTCTGCATGTTGAATTCCTCCGCAGACGAGGCGATTTTTATGGTGTTGACGCTCTGGTCTTCTGCCATGGCCGTGCTGGTCTCAGCTTTGTGGACGATATCGTCGCTAATGGAATGCAGGCGCGACACCATCTGCGAGATGCCGCCAATCACTTCACGCAATGCATGGCGCATGCGCACCACCGATCCGTAGATACTGTCTTCCGGTGCCTGATGGGAGTTGCGCTCGGTCAGGTCGCCACCTGCTACAGCGCGCACCAAGGTAAGCACTTCTTTCAATTCGGCACCCAAACCACTATCCAGCTTGCGGGCGAATATCACTACGGGAACGACTATCACCAGCATCACCAACATACACACGGTGAGCTGCCATTTGGCGGTTTCCCAGAAGCGTGCGTTGACTTCGTTAAAGCCGATGCCGGTGCCCACTACCCATTTCCAGCGCGGTGACAGCTTGGCGATGGAGAGCTTTTCTTCAATCGAGCCATCGGCTTGTTTTTGGGTCCAGTTGTAACGCGCCATTTCACCGTGAGCTTGTTCCACTGCTTTTTGCAGGATCTCGCCAACGCTCTTGCCGTTACCATCTTTAAATTCATGGAAGCTGGTGCCGTGGATTTGCGGGTCGAGTGGTGCAGCCACAAAATTCAGCTTTTCATCGGCGACATAAACGTATTCCGACTTGTGATAAATGTTATTGCGCAGCAGCGTAGTAGCGATTTTTTTTGCTGTTTCATCATCCATCTCGCCGCGTGCGGCCATTTGTTCCATTTGGATGACGGTGGCGTAGGTGCTATTGAGCAATTGCTCTACTCGAGCAGCATTGTCTTTTTCGCTGGAATAGCTAACGGTAAACAGTCCAATCAGCATAATTCCCAGTAAGCCGACGAGGATTTGGGCGGATACAATCCAGATTTTGATACGCAGTGACATTAGGCCCCCTGGGAATGGCTCAGTTATAGATATAAGAAATATGACCTTAGGTGTGATGGACAACGTTGTCAAATAGTATTTAAAACACTATTCGCTGCTTTTATACCCAGCTGTCATATGTCTTGGGGATTCCCTATTTTGGCGCACAAATATCTATTTTTGATGGGCCTATGCCCGTTTTTGGATAGGGTTTGCTGCCGATTTTTTCCGTTGCTGGCGCGAGAATCTTTCATCTTGAACGCACCTTATCAACATCCCTGTGTTGAAAACTTTGCCAATAAAACTTGAATCCCCCCGACCAAGCCCCATATAGCCCCCACAGTAATTCAAGCGGACCTATGTTGTTTCTGGCGTCCGCCCAACCTGCGATTGGAGAAAACAGTGTCCACCCAAGACTATACCGATATTCAAAACACCGGCGAGCCACAGAATCCTGCCGAGGAAGCGGCCGAGCAATCCCAGCCGGCGAACGAGCAGAGCCTTGAAACATTGCAGGCGCAATTAGCGACTCTGGCGACTGCTTACGAATCTGCCAAAGAGCAATCGCTGCGCTCGCAAGCCGAGGCGCAAAATGCTCGTCGTCGCGCTGAACAGGACGTGGAAAAAGCCCACAAGTTCGGTTTGGAAAAGATGGTGAATGATTTATTGCCGGTAGTGGATAACCTGGAGCGTGCACTCACCGCCATCGACACCAGCAATGAAGCATTCGCTGCGGTGGTTGAAGGTATCCAGCTTACACATAAATCATTTGTCGATGCGCTGGCGCGTCATCAAGTGATTGCAGTGAGCCCGGAAGGCGAGCCGTTTGATCCGAATTTGCATCAAGCAGTGTCTGCCGTTCCCAATCCTGATGTTGAGCCTAATACCGTGCTCAACTGCTTTCAAAAGGGTTACACCTTGCATGGCCGTTTAGTGCGTCCGGCAATGGTAGTGGTTTCCAAAGCGCCCTGATTCTCGTGAGAGATAACAAAAGGGTGCGCTGGAAATTGCGCAGAAAGTGAGGATTTTTTGTGCGCTGGACTTGAATTAATTTCCCGCGTGCCAATATAGAAAACAACTGCCGATAGCGGCAAGAAACCAACAGATCAGTGCAAGTGATTAACGTAATTGCACTCAGCAACACATAGCATTTTTTAGGAGCAACACCATGGGCAAAATTATCGGCATCGATTTGGGTACCACCAACTCTTGCGTATCTGTATTGGAAGGCGGCAAACCAAAAGTGATCGAGAACGCCGAAGGCGATCGCACTACGCCGTCAATTATTGCATTCACTAACGACGATGAAATCTTGGTTGGTCAATCAGCCAAGCGTCAATCCGTTACTAACCCGCACAACACTTTGTACGCGGTAAAGCGTTTGATTGGCCGTAAATTCAAAGATGACGTTGTGCAAAAAGACATCTCCATGGTGCCTTACAAAATTGTTGCCGCTGATAACGGCGATGCATGGGTAGAAGTGAAGGGCGATAAAAAAGCACCGCCACAAATTTCTGCTGAAGTATTGAAGAAAATGAAAAAGACCGCTGAAGATTATCTCGGCGAGTCAGTAACCGAAGCAGTAATTACCGTTCCGGCTTACTTTAACGATTCACAGCGTCAAGCAACCAAAGATGCTGGTCGTATCGCGGGTCTGGATGTAAAACGTATCATCAACGAACCAACGGCTGCAGCACTGGCATACGGTTTGGATAAAGGCGTAGGCGATCGCACTATCGCGGTATACGACTTGGGTGGCGGTACCTTCGATATTTCCATTATCGAAATTGCTGACGTAGATGGCGAACACCAATTCGAAGTACTTTCAACCAACGGTGATACTTTCCTTGGTGGTGAAGACTTTGATATGCGCTTGATCGAATTCCTGGCGGAAACTTTCAAGAAAGATACCGGCATCGATTTGCACAACGATCCATTGGCATTGCAACGCTTAAAAGAAGCGGCAGAAAAAGCCAAGATTGAATTGTCTACCAGCCAGCAAACCGAAGTGAACTTGCCGTACATCACTGCTGATGCAACTGGCCCGAAACACTTGGTAGTGAAATTGACGCGCGCCAAACTTGAATCATTGGTAGAAGAGTTGGTGACTCGCTCTATGGAACCAGTGAAGCAAGCGATCAAAGATTCAGGCAAATCGCTGAGCGAAATTGATGATGTAATTCTGGTAGGCGGTCAAACCCGTATGCCACTGGTACAAAAAGCGGTTGCTGATTTCTTCGGCAAAGAAGCGCGTAAAGATGTAAACCCGGATGAAGCTGTAGCAATCGGTGCTGCAATTCAAGGTTCAGTATTGTCAGGCGATACCACTAACGTATTGTTGTTGGACGTAACTCCATTGACGCTTGGTATTGAAACCATGGGTGGCGTTGCGACTCCGTTGATCGATAAAAACACCACGATTCCTACCAAGAAATCGCAAATTTTCTCGACCGCGGATGACAACCAAACTGCAGTAACGATTCACGTTGTACAAGGTGAGCGTAAGCAAGCGTCGCAAAACAAATCTCTCGGCCGTTTTGACCTGAGCGATATTCCACCGGCGCAACGCGGTATGCCACAAATTGAAGTAACCTTCGACATCGATGCGAACGGTATTTTGAACGTAAGCGCGAAAGACAAGGCTACCGGTAAAGAACAATCTATCGTGATCAAAGCTTCTTCAGGTTTGAGCGATGAAGAAATCCAGAAAATGGTAAAAGATGCTGAAGCCAATGCTGATGCTGACCGTAAGTTCGCTGAAGTAGTTGCTGCGCGTAATACTCTGGAAGGTTTGATCCACGCAACGGAAAAAACCCTGAAAGAAGCAGGCGATAAAGCAACTGCAGATGAGAAGTCCGCAATCGAAGCTGCCTTGACTGAAGCGCGCGATGTTGCCAAAGCGGATGATCTGGCGAAGATCGAAGCTGCAACAACCAAACTGACTGAAGCTTCAAGCTCATTGGCGCAAAAGCTGTACGCTGAACAACAAGCAGCTGGTGCAAACGCTGGTGCTGGTGCAGGCGCACAACAAGCAGGCGGCAACAACAATGCAGCCGATGACGGTGTAGTTGATGCCGAATTCGAAGAAGTGAAAGAAGATAAAAAATAAGCATGTAAGTGCTTATTAAAAGGTAATAAAAACAAATGCGGGCCAGTGCCCGCATTTGTCATGTAAGAATCAGCTAAATGTAGCCCGTATGGAGTGTAACGAAATACGGGGAATGGTTTAAATAATCAACCCCGTATTACGCCAGGCTCCATACGGGCTACGATGAAATTATTATTTGAAATGTAAAACACATTTCTACTATCGGTGTAACCATGGCAAAACGCGATTACTACGAAGTGCTCGGCGTCAAAAAAGATGTTGACGCAGCAGAATTGAAAAAAGCTTACCGTCGCGTGGCGATGAAATTCCACCCGGACAGAAATCCGGATGATCCCAGTGCGGAAGAAAAATTCAAAGAAGCAAACGAAGCCTACGAAGTGCTTTCCGATGATAATAAGCGCGCAGCTTATGATCGCCATGGTCACGCTGGTGTAGATGGTCAATCTGGAATGGGCGGCGGTGCCGGCTTCAACAATTTCAGTGATATTTTTGGCGATGTGTTCGGCGATATTTTTGGTGGTGGCGGACGTGGTGGTCGCGGTGGCCCTGCGCGCGGTTCAGACCTGCGTTACAACCTTGAGCTGAGTCTGGAAGAAGCGGTAAAAGGCACCAGCGTACAAATTAAAGTCCCAACTCTTGTTAGCTGTAAAACCTGTGATGGTTCCGGTGCAAAGGCCGGCAGCAAACCTGTTACTTGTACTACCTGTGGCGGTCATGGCCAAGTGCGCATGCAGCAGGGCTTTTTTTCGGTGCAACAAACCTGTCCAACCTGTCGTGGACGCGGCACCATTATTTCTGATCCATGCAAGTCCTGTCATGGTCAAGGTCGCACCGAAGAAACCAAAACCCTTTCCGTTAAAGTGCCTGCAGGTGTGGACACTGGCGACCGAATCCGTTTATCCGGCGAAGGTGAAGCCGGCGCAGACGGTGGCCCAAGTGGCGATCTCTACGTGCAAGTGCATGTGCGTGAGCACAATATTTTCAAACGCGACGGCGCTGACTTGTATTGCGAAGTCCCCATCGATTTTGTCGACGCTGCACTCGGTGGCGAACTCGAAGTTCCCACGCTTGATGGTCGCGTAAAATTAAAAGTCCCGGCAGAAACCCAAACCGGCAAACTCTTCAAATTGCGCGGCAAAGGTGTAACGCCCGTGCGCGGTGGAGGCGTAGGCGATTTGCTGTGCCGCGTAGTAGTAGAGACTCCAGTCAATCTCACCGGTAAACAAAAAGAATTGCTGCGCGATTTCCAAACGACAATGAAAGGCGGAAAATTTTCGCCCAAACAGTCGAGTTGGTTCGACGGGGTTAAGAAGTTTTTTAATGAGTAATTGAGATTGAAAAGCCGACCCGATAAGGTCGGCTTTTTTTATTAAGGTTTAAAATTTAAATACAAGAATACGATGAAACTAAGCAAAACCAATCAAAAACTGGATGACAATATATGCAAGTCGCTAACTGTTGCTTGCGAATCCTTTTGGGGTGAAATTGTTGGATTTTCCTGGTTGACGCATCGCGTGAATTACACCAATTTTCCAGGAAGTTTAGTGGTCACTTGTGTTTTTAATACTGATGAAGATATTGAAACCATGTTGGCGCTTAAGCAAGATGAAATCTTGCGTGCAACCATACAAAAACAACTACTTAAGGT
>NZ_JBCECX010000068.1:0-9161 GCF_039207905.1 Cellvibrio sp. | reverse complement strand
TGGGTATACATGGCGCCGAGTATAGTGATCTCCCGATCATCGTGTGCCGCCATTTCCAGCGTGCGGCTATTGCAAATACTGATGTAATCCACACGAAACCCGGTCGCCTCTATCTGCGCCCGCGCCTCGTCCACCAGTACCGTAAAATCGCGGCGACCCTGCTCTATTGCCTGTTTGATTCCATTCAAACTGCAGTTGAGCACATCCACTTTCGGGCGCTCATCCGCCGTGATAAAACCATTGCGCGAACTCATCGCCAAACCATCGGCTTCGCGGAAGATCTCACCTGCGGTAATTTTAACCGGAATACACAAGTCTTCCACCATCCGGCGAATAACCGCCAACTGCTGGAAATCCTTGATCCCGAATACCGCTTCGTCCGGCTGCACAATATTAAACAACTTGGTGACTACGGTTGTCACGCCCTCAAAGTGACCCGGGCGACTAGCGCCGCAGAGTACATCAGTCATGGTCGGCACAATAACGCGGGTCTGCTCGGCCATACCATTGGGGTAGATTTCTTTTTCATCGGGGCAAAACAGGTAATTGCAACCCACCGCTTCCAGCTTGGCTGAGTCAGCTGCGAGGGTACGTGGGTATTTATCCCAGTCTTCATTAAGGCCAAATTGCAGCGGATTAACGAAAATACTGGTCACGACCACATCGCAATTTTGCTGGGCGATCTTCACCAGCTCGATATGCGCACTGTGCAGGTTGCCCATAGTCGGCACAAAACCAATTCGCTTGCCGGCTTTACGCTCTGCATTTAACGCTTCACGAAGGGATTGAACGTGATGAAAAACCTGCATATTCGTGCCTCAAACTGCCATCAATATAGGCCGGGATTCGGGCGCGCGATAATACACGGTCAGGATTGAGAAGTACATTTTGTGAACAAAAAATAACCAGCGTAGAGGAAAACTAGTCGAGCAAAGGTAAACGGATTACCGCATCGCCAACACCCATCTTTCCGCCCTGAATAACTTTGGCGCATAAGCCGCCGTAGCCAAACATTGCGGCAGTGCCGCCGGCGCCGAGCGCTTCATCCATGCGAGAACAGGGGTGGCAAAGGGCGTTAGTTTCGAGGATGACTTCGCCGATTTGTAAACGCTGGTAGCGCAGCAAATTCATATTCATACCGGAGATCACCAGATTGCGGCGCAGCAGGCGCGGATCAATTGATTCGTGTCCGGTGTGTTGGCAAATTTGCTGGATATATTCGCTGCTGATCAAAGTGACCTGACGTGCGGAACCGGGTGTTTTTTTCATCCGGTGATCCCCCACCAGACCTAAATCAACTACAGCTTCGATTGAATCGACCACCACTACTTCACCGCGTCGCTCACTGCGCAAACCAATCCACTCCAATTTGCCGGGGGCGATATTGGCGCAGAGCTTATCGAGCAGTCGAGCCTGGCTATTATTAGTCATAACCACCCTGACTGAGATACTCAGGGGCGAGGTTGTCAAAGCGGGTGTATTTACCGACGAAGGCGGCGCGGCAGGTACCAATTTCACCGTTACGCTGCTTACCGATAATCAACTCGGCCATGCCTTTATCGGGGCTGTCTTCGTTGTAGTATTCGTCGCGGTAGATGAACAGGATAACGTCGGCGTCCTGCTCGATGGCGCCCGATTCACGCAAGTCCGAGTTCATCGGGCGTTTATTCGGGCGCTGTTCCACACCGCGGTTTAACTGCGAGAGCGCAATCATCGGGCATTCAAATTCTTTCGCCATACCCTTAAGCGAGCGCGAAATCTCCGAGATTTCCTGGGTACGACCTTCGCCACTTCCAGCCACTGTCATCAACTGCAGGTAGTCGACCATGATCATGCCGGGATTGCCGTGTTCGCGCGCAATACGGCGGATACGGGCGCGCATTTCCTGCGGGTTCAGGCCGCCGGTATCGTCAATAAATAATAGTTTGTCTTTCAGCTTGGCCACTGCCGACGAAAGTTTCGGCCAATCCTCTTCGGTCAACTTACCGTTACGCATCTTGCCCTGGTCGATGCGGCCAATAGACGACATCATCCGCTGCACCAATGCGGTTGAGGGCATTTCCATACTGAATACCACCACCGGGCGCGCTTGATTAAACAAGGCACCTTCCACGAAGTTCAGCGCCAACGCGGTTTTACCCATGGACGGACGTGCAGCAAGGACAATTAATTCACCCGGTTGCCAGCCGGAAGTACGCTGGTCCAAGTCGGTAATCCCCGAGGGCACACCGGTGATGTCACTGCCGGAGCGAAACAGTTCATCGATGCGCTTTACCGTTTCTTTTAACAGCTCATTAACGCCAACCAAACCGCCCTCTTTGGGGCGATCTTCGGCAATTTCGGCTACGCGTTTTTCGGCAAGTTGCAGCAGGTCATCAGAGTCCAGACCAGCCGGATTCATACTCGATTTACTGATTTCCTGCGCTGCACCAATCAGCTGGCGCAGGGTTGAACGCTCGCGCACGATCTTGGCGTAAGCGGCGATGTTAGCGGCACTCGGGGTGTTGTTGGCCATCTCGACCAGATAACCCAAACCACCAACGCGCTCCAACTCGTCGTGCTTGTGTAATTCTTCGGAAAGGGTAATGACATCGAGCGGCTGACCAGCCTCTTGCAACTCAAGCATCATGCGGAAGATCAGCTTGTGATCGTCGCGGAAAAAATCGGACTCAGTGACAACTTCCAGCACCGCGTCCAGGCGGTTATTGTCGAGCATTAACCCGCCCAACACCGATTGTTCGGCTTCCACCGAATGCGGCATTGCGGAGTGGTTGGATAGCTCGCTTGCGAGGCGATCCTCAAAACTGGATGTGTCGAAACTGGATTCAGGCATAGGTCGTATCGTTATTCATCAATTCCGGTGCAAAAAAAATCGGGCACTAGCGGCTCAACCAAAGGTTGTCGATAGTGCCCGATTTCATATTGCTTGTCAGCAGAAGCTGACAAGCAAGGCTAGCGATCGCAGGAGATTACTCAGCGATAACAGCCAATTTAACAGCTTGAGTCACTTCAGAGTGCAACTGAACATCGATCTCGTATTGACCGATTTCACGCAGCACGCCTTGTGGCAAGCGAACTTCTGATTTTGCAACTGCAACGCCAGCAGCAGTAATTGCTTCAGCGATGTCGCGAGTACCGATAGAACCGAACAGACGGCCTTCGTCACCAGCGTTAGCAGCAATAGTCACTTCCAACGCAGCAAGCTTCTCAGCACGTGCGGTAGCGTCAGCGATTTTGCCTGCAGCAGCAGCTTCCAACTCAGCGCGACGCGCTTCGAAGTCAGCGATGTTTTTAGCAGTAGCAGCAATTGCTTTGCCTTGTGGCAAAAGGTAGTTGCGGCCATAGCCAGACTTAACGGTAACTTTGTCACCAATAGCGCCTAAACGGCCTACTTTATCGAGCAGAATAACTTCCATCTCTATTACCCCTTACTCGTGGCTGTCAGTGTATGGAATCAAAGCCAGGTAACGGGCACGCTTGATAGCAGTAGCCAACTGACGTTGGTATTTTGCTTTGGTACCAGTGATACGGCTTGGAACGATTTTGCCAGTTTCAGTGATGTAGGCTTTCAGGGTTTCAACATCTTTATAATCGATGCGCTTGGTGCCTTCAGCGGTAAAACGGCAGAATTTACGACGACGGAAAAAACGGGCCATGGTTATACCTCCTGCTCTTCTTCGAATTCATCTGCATCAGCACCGTCTTCGTCAGACAGTTCTTCTGCGTCATCACGACGTTCAGCGCGTGGTGGACGTGCTTTGCGCTCGCGGCCTTCTTTCTCAGCCTTCAGGATGAATGATTCTTCAGTGATAGCAGCATCTTCACGCAGAACCATGCTACGCAAAATGGCATCGTTGTAACGGAAGTTGGTAGTCAACTCTTCCAACACAGCTTCAGAGCACTCTACGTTCAACAGAACATAGTGAGCCTTGTGTACTTTGTTGATTGAGTAGGCCAATTGACGACGGCCCCAGTCTTCGAAACGGTGAACTGAACCACCGTCAGCTTTGATAGCAGAGGTGTAACGCTCTACCATTGCAGGTACTTGTTCGCTTTGGTCCGGATGAACCAGGAACACGATTTCGTAATGACGCATTTTTAGCTCCTTACGGGTTAAAGTCTCCTGGCCCGTTTTTGACAACAGAGGCAGTGAGACAAGGAGTAGCCAGTTTTCTGAGCTGCACTAATGCAGATTCGTTCCCCCCGGCTGGTTTGGGGTGCGGAATTGTACGGATTTGCAGCAGGTGATGCAAGGTGAAATAGCGGTGCGCAGGCGGGAATAGTGCGATAAATGGCGTGTTTGCTAGCTACAGATGCAGCCCAAGCTTGCGTAGCTTGTCAAAATCCACCGGCTTGGCGAAATGATCATCAAACCCGGAGGCAAAAGCATTGCTGCGATCCTGCTCCTGCCCGTAACCGGTCAGGGCGATCAGGGTGAACTGCTTGCCATTGGGCAACGCGCGCAGCTGTGCAGCCACCTCGTAACCACTCATATCGGGCAAGCCGATATCGAGGAAGATAATATCCGCTGGAAATTGCGCGGCAATGTCAATTGCCTGCTGACCGGTATAAGCCACTTTTACGCTATGGCC
The DNA here is from genome assembly GCF_039207905.1 of Cellvibrio sp. Taxonomy (GTDB): domain Bacteria; phylum Pseudomonadota; class Gammaproteobacteria; order Pseudomonadales; family Cellvibrionaceae; genus Cellvibrio. The sequence goes on along the minus strand of NZ_JBCECX010000068.1, from coordinate 4,569 downwards.
AGTCATGCCCAGCAGCTGGGCAAGGGTATCGGCGGCATCAACATTGTCGTCCACAATCAGGACTTTTTTAACCTCGGACGACACTTCCGGCTGTTCAGCCATTTTGCATTTGGCGTCAATCTGGGTTTGGCTCAGCACCGGCAGCACTATCTCAAAGGTACTGCCCTTGCCTAGGCCATCGCTGATAGCGGTGACAGTTCCGCCATGCAGACTCACCAGATTTTTCACCAGCGACAAACCAATTCCCAAACCGTCCTGCACCTGATCACTCAGATGACCGTGCTGGGAAAATAAATTAAAAATGGCGTTGATCGCACCAGCTTCAATGCCGATACCGTTATCGGTGATGCGGATGCGCGCGCCCTGTTTTTGCAGATCAACATACAAACCTATCCTGCCGCCCGGCTCGGTAAATTTTGCCGCGTTCAATAATAGATTCGCCACTATCTGCGACAGACGCACTTGATCGCCACACACCTGAATTGGTTCAGACGGAAACACCACCTCCAAACTATGGCCTTTGTTATTGATGGCTTGGGTCGATGTTTCTACCGCGTTATCAATTGCTGTGCGCAAATTTACCGCCTCGTGGCGCAGCGAAATTTTGCCTTGCGAAATTCGCGCAACATCCAATAAATCATCCACCAAACGGACCAGATGATCAGTGTGACGCTGAATGGTATTGCGCGCATGCTCTTGCGCAGCCAAGGCAGTGGGGTCAAGCCTGCGCAACAACTCCACGGAGGTGCGAATTGGCCCGAGCGGGTTGCGTAATTCGTGAGCGAGGGTTGCGAGGAATTCATCTTTGCGGCGATCCATGTCGCGCAGCTCGCGCTCAACACGGCCGAGACGCAAGAGTGCTTTCACGTTAGCGATCAATTCATCCGGCTCAATCGGCTCGACCAGATAATTATCGGCACCGCCATCGAGCGCACGAACTTTGTCGGAAGGATCGATAAACGATGCAGAGGTTTGCAAAATCAATATGGCTTTAGTGGATGGATTTTCTTTCAGGCGACGACAAACTTCCATGCCGTTGATATCCGGCAATTTTACGTCCAGCAGAATAAGATCCGGCATTTCGGCGTGCGCGCGCGCAATCGCATCTTCGCCATTAGACGCTTCGATTACGCGCAAACCCGCATGTGTCAGGATGCGCGATTTTGCATAGCGAGCGCCGTCGCTATCATCGACATTCAATACAAGCGCGTCTTTAAAAATCCGCAATGGCATATCTCATTCCTCAAAATTCATCCTCTGACTGCTGCAACTCCACCCCATCCCTGTGTTTATTTTTTGGAGGCAGTTATGTTTGGCAGCCGGATCAAATAGCAGATTGCTGTTGGTATTCGCTGCCGGATACAGGTTGCCCAACCAAGGTGCGCAAGGTTGAAAGCAATTGTTGTTTGAATAACGGTTTCACGTAATAGGCATCCGCACCGAGCGACAAACCTTTTCGCTTGTCTTCTACTTCCGTCACGATAATGACTGGCACATCGCTACGCGCTGGATCATTTTTTAATTCTGTCAGCCACAACCAACTGTCTTCACCGTGCAGCACAATATCCAATATTACGGCCGTCGGCCTCTGTGCGGTCCAGCGCTCAACGGCTTCGCGCAAACTGCGTGCGGCAACCGGGCGGAATTCCGTATTAAGCAAAAACTTTTCGTATTGCATCTGCACCGCAAGATTGTCTTCCACAATCAAAATAGGGATGCGTTTATCGTCGGTTTTTATGCGCACGTTTGCTGCTTCTGCAATAGTTTGCTCGGGCATACCGATAGTCATCGGCAAGGTCACTGAAAAAGTCGAACCCACACCGGGAATACTGGTGACAGCTACATCACCGTGCAACAGCCGCGCCAGATTCCGACACAGCGGCAACCCCAAGCCTGTGCCTTTTACTTTGCGCTGCTGCGCGCTTTCTATCTGGCTAAACTCTTCAAAAATTAATTGCAGGTCTTCGGCGCGAATACCTATTCCGGTATCCGCCACGGTAAAGGTCACCTGATTTTTTTCCGGAGTCACTGTTGCACTCACGGTGATTTCACCTTCCTCTGTGAACTTGAGCGCGTTGGAAATAAAATTGCGCAGGATTTGTGACACCTTGGCTTCATCAGTAAACATGGTCACCGGTGTTTCCGGTGCAATAAACGTGAGTGTGAGCGATTCCGATAACAGCAGCGGGCGCAACATTCCACGCAGCGCGCCAAACAAACTGCCAACATCAAACGGCACTGGTCGCACATCCACTTTCCCTGCTTCAATTTTGGCGATATCCAGCAAATCGTTTACCAATTCATTCAGTCCGCTCGCCGCTTGCAGGATATAAGTCACCTGCTTTTCCTGTTCAATACTCAGCTCGCCATCCACTCGCTCCAACATCAATTTCGCCAGTGCGCGAATCGAGCTGAGCGGCGTGCGAAATTCATGGCTCATGTTGGAGAGGAAGCGTGATTTCATTTGATCGGCACGACGCAAATGCCCGGCTTTTTCATCCAGCTCGGCATAGAGCGCAACCATACCGCGATTGGTATCTTCCAATTCACGCGTGAGCAGTGTCAGATCATCTTGCCGCGATTTTAATTCCGCCAATGCCGAGAGTAATTCCTGATTCTGCTGGATTACTTCCGTCACAGTAATGTCCGCGGGCATAGCGGTTAATTTGGCAAATACGCTGGCGCTGGATTTCACTGTAATGACTGGCGCTAAGCGCGGAAAAATTTTCTTGAGAGTAATGCGTGTACCAGTCGGGCCGGTTTTGATATCAAAGCGATCAGCCAAACGGCGCGCACCGATAATCCCCATTCCCATTCCCGTACGCGATTTATAATCCCCCGCGAGAATTTGATCGAGGTTGGCAATGCCGGGGCCTTTGTCTTCAATCGCCACCACCAAAATTTGCGGTGCAGTATCGCCCTCAACACTGAAATAAATTTTACCGCTGCCCGCATAATTAAATACGTTGCGCGCAAGTTCGGATACCGAAGTCGCAATACGCACCTGGTCTTGCATACCAAAACCACACAGCAGTGCAATTTGTTTAGCGCGTTGGCGCACGGCAACTACATCAGTTTCATTATTCACGAGTGCAGTGAGGATACGGATAGTCATCAGCAGCTCCGCTTATTCAATGTTCACGTACGACAACGACAGTCGCGTCGTCGCGGCCACGGGTAAAATCGCGATAAATAACCGCTGCAATGATTGCCGGATGACAATGTTCAAGGCCGGGATACAGATCCAGATCCCAGCGGGTATTAATGCCATCCGAGTGCGCAACCAGAAGCGCATCGCGCTCCCAGCTTTCAGAAAATTCCTGCAGCTTGCGCAAATTGCTACCAATGATGCCGTTGTGTGAAACCAAATGGCGACCACCTTTGCTATTCAAAATACACACCGCAATATTGCCAACGCCAGCAAAAGTAAGCGTGCCTAATTCGCCATTGATTTGCCCAACTGCCACCGCTGCCCCGCGCGTGCCCTGCAATGCCTGATGCGCGCGTTGCAAAATAACCGAGGGACTTTGATTGTTGAATTCATCTTTTAATGCGACGGCCGCATCGGACGCTTTAGCAGCTTCAGGCCCGTGCCCGAGACCATCGGCAACTAGTAGCGTTAATTTTTTTTCGTGCGCGGCCATCGCCCAATTATCGCCACTGACTTCTTCACCTTTAAGCGGGACGCAGACAGCACCAATTTGCCACGGCGACGATTTAGGTTTTTCCACACTCGCCCACAACAACATCCACAGCACAGTGCCTTTATTCGCTTCGGAATAAATATCAAAATCCTGGCTCAAACGGCGCAGTGTGCCCAAACCAATTCCATAGGTACCGGCGGTGGAATTTCCATCTTCAGAATGCCAATCTAAATTCTCGATGCCCGGCCCTTTATCGAGTGCAATCACTTCAATGCCGACTTGCTCACCTTGATACAAAGCACGCAATAACATTTGTCCGTCGCCCGCATGTTTGACAATGTTGGTTGCTGCTTCGGTAATCAGCAACGCCAATTGCCCTGCGCGAGTTTCATCAAAATTTAATTCACGTGCGAGCACTGCACCCGCACGACGCACAACCGCTACGCTGCTAATGTCCTGCAGATCAAACACTAGTTGCGTTCCATAGCTACTCAAGATAGCGCCCCAAAAAAAGTGACCCCAAATAATTACTCAAAATTGCTTCCACTTAATAATCGTGACAGTAGTGCCTTCACCTGGCGCCGTGTCAATTTCAAATTCGTCAGCGAGGCGCTTTGCACCACTCAAACCCAATCCCAAACCGCCACCGCTGGTATAGCCGTCGGTCATCGCCAAACCCAAATCGGCAATGCCCGGTCCCTTATCAATAAAACTTAATTCAATACCTCTGCGATTATCCTCATTGCGCCGAACCACATGCGCTTCGCCACCGCCGCCGTAACGCAGGGTGTTGCGCGCAAGTTCACTCGCGGCGGTAACCATTTTGGTTTGATCAATCAAACTGAAACCCAACGCAATCAAATCGTCGCGCACTTTTTTGCGCAGACGAACCACATCCTCATCAGTCTGCAATGGCAGCACCGCA
>NZ_JBCECX010000067.1:0-10113 GCF_039207905.1 Cellvibrio sp. | reverse complement strand
GGCGCGCACTATACGAATCCACCCTCGCCCATGCAAGCTCTTTTTGGGATTATTTTGTTTTAATTTTAAAAGCGAACACTTAACAAACAACAGCAACAAAAATCACACAACATCGAACAAGTGATATTTCTTTTTGCCCACTTTCGCGAGATAAAATCGACCAAAAAACGCATTCGCTTCTGCAAAACAATTTGCAGCCTGCATATTGTCATCAATAGATTTAGCAGCCCCGTTTATGAACACCGCATTTCTCGCCAATACATCCTTAATCTGCTTGCCAGATGCAGCCAACTCAGCATCAGCTAGCAACTGAGTAAGCGGAGTGTCAGCAATCTCAGCGCGAGCCAGTTTCGATGACGGCAAACCATCTTGTTGCAGCTGCAAAAAGTCAGCCTCACTCAACCCAGACAACTCATCACTAAACAATGCCTGTGTGATTCGCTGAGCAGCAGACAAGCCAGCATCACCATGGACAAGTTTTGTAACCTCTTCCGCAAGGATTCGCTGCGCTTCCGGCTTAGCTTGACGCGCAGCATCCTCAGCCTCGATAGCTGCAATTTGCGCAACAGTCAAAAAGGTGAAGTAACGAAGAAACTTGTAGGCATCCGCATCTGCAGTATTGAGCCAGAATTGATAGAAGGCATAAGGAGAAGTCTTTGCTGCATCCAACCAGACTGTACCGGTTTCAGTTTTGCCGAATTTCGTACCGTCAGACTTGGTAACCAATGGCATCGTCAAACCAAACACTTGCGAGCCGTGCATGCGACGAGTTAGATCAATGCCACCAGTGATATTGCCCCACTGATCACTACCACCAATTTGCAGAGTACAACTGTTACGGGCATAGAGCTCGGAGAAGTCGTAGGATTGCAGCAGCATATAAGTGAATTCAGTAAAGGAAATCCCCTCACCTTCACGTTCAATACGCTGCTTTACCGACTCCTTGTTGATCATATTATTGACAGAGAAGTGCTTGCCCACATCGCGCAAGAAACTAAGCACATCAATCTTGCCAACCCAATCCAGATTGTTTACAACCTCAGCCGATTGGGCACCACAATCAAAATCGATAAATTGGCTGACTTGCTTCTTCAACTTATTAACCCAATCAGCGACTACGTCGGCAGTATTGAGCTTGCGCTCTTGCGCCTTGAAACTTGGATCGCCAATCAAACCGGTAGCACCACCAACCAGGGCAATTGGCTTGTGGCCAGCGAGCTGGAAGCGCTTGAGCATTAATAGAGGAACCAAACTGCCGATATGCAGACTATCGGCAGTCGGATCAAACCCACAATAAAGGGTGCGACTCGCCGAATTGAGATGCTCCGCAATCGCGTCGCCCCCCGTCATTTGGGCAATGAGCCCACGATCCTGCAACTCTTGCAGGAAATTAGTGTCAATAGCTGCCATAACGCACCAACCAAGCTGATGAAAAGTGTTTCGATTAGGAACAAAAAGGCGGCAAAGATACCTCATCTTGCTTCAATTACAAGACAAAACCTGAAGCTTGTTTCAGCAAGATTAAATTTTGGGGTGTTACAGGCGTTTTTTTCTGCTATAAATGCTCTTTGTTGGATCACTTATCTATAAAAGAATTGCGAATTTTTACCCATGCATCAAATTAAAACCTATTACAAGATCGTCCGATCGACCCTGCTTCAATACCTGCCACGTGGGCATCTCGCGGCGGCGGCGGCCCTGTCTGTTGGATTAGTCGTAGTATTAGGAAGTGAGCACCAAACCAATTCAGAAATCGCCAGTATTCCGAGCCAGAATATTCCCGGCTTGGAAATTCAAGGGGTAGATACGCAGGCAACCCCAATCGCAGTACCCGCAGTAGAAACTATTATCCAAACGATTGCCGCAACACCCGAATTAACAAAACCGCAACAAGCCCCGCAAGATTTATCCCCACAGTGGAAAGAGTTCACTGTACAAAATGGCGACAATTTATCGATTTTGTTTAAGCGCGCCGGATTAAATGATCGCACCATTTACGAATTATTCAGCGATGCCAAAGACGCTAAAGACCTACGCAATATTCGCCCAGGTCAAAAAATGGAGTTTTTGGTAGAGAACGGTCAGCTGCAAGGCCTTAACTACATTGTGAATGAGTTAAACAGCCTGAAGTTTACCCGCGGAGCTAAAGGCTTCACCGCAAAACAAACCGCACTTAAGCCTGATGTTAAATACGCATTCCGCCAAGCCTCGATTGATAGCTCCCTATATATGGCAGGAAAAAGAGCAGGGATGCCCAGCACCCTGACAATGGAGCTGGCGAACATCTTTGGCTGGGATATCGACTTTGCACTTGATATCCAAAAGGGCGATAGCTTCAAGGTTATGTATGAAGAACAGCACCTCAATGGTAAGAAAATCGGTACCGGAAAAATTATGGCAGCCGAGTTCACCAATGGCGGCAAAACCTTCAAAGCAGTTCGCTATACCGATAAAGACGGCTCAAGCAACTATTACACACCCGATGGTCGCGGCATGCACAAAGCCTTCCTGCGCACCCCAATCGAATTTGCCCGTATAAGCTCTCATTTCAGTTTGGGGCGCAAACATCCCGTACTGCACATTATTAGAGCCCACAAAGGCACGGACTATGCTGCTGCGCGCGGCACGCCGATACGCTCGACAGGTAATGGAAAAATTGCCTTCGCCGGTCGCAAAAACGGCTTTGGCAATACTGTTATCATCCAGCACGGCCAAGGTATTGAAACCCTCTACGGTCATATGAACGGATTTGCCAAAGGTATGCGTTCAGGTGCTCGCGTTAGCCAAGGCGATGTGATTGGCTATGTTGGTTCGACTGGTTTGGCGTCCGGCCCACACCTGCATTATGAATTCCACGTTAATGGTCAAGTGCGCAACCCAGTGACAGTACCTTTACCAAAATCTATCGGTATCGAAAAAACTGAAGTGGCGCGTTTCAATGAAACCACTCGCCCACTGATTGCCAAGCTGGATCAATATAAATCGGCCAGCCGTCTGGCAGTTGCCAAAAGCGGCAGCTCCAATAACTAATCTGTTTCACTCATGCATACACGCCAGCTCTACATTGGCTTGATGTCTGGCACCAGCGCTGACGCAATTGACGCAGCGCTGATTGATTTAGAATCCTCCGCCCAACTCATCGCCACACATACGCTCCCCCTTCCTCCAGAAATTCGCCAGCAAATCCATGCTCTTTCGCTTCCCAACGATAATGAAATTGATCGGATGGGTGCGCTGGATGCAGAGTTAGGTCGTCTATTTGCGCAAGTGAGCTTGGAGTTGATCGCAAAATCCGGAATTGATGCATCGCAAATTACTGTTATCGGCAGCCATGGACAGACCATCCGCCATCGGCCACCGGGATCACCCCAAGGCACATTTACGCTGCAAATCGGCGATCCCAATATCATCGCCGAACTCACTGGAATCACTACTGTTGCCGACTTTCGTCGTCGTGATATGGCGGCAGGCGGCCAAGGAGCACCACTAGTACCAGCATTTCATCGCGCGATATTTCATTCCCCCAATAACGACCGCGTTGTGGTGAATATTGGCGGCATGGCCAATATCACTTGGTTACCAACGCAGGGGCGAGTGTCAGGTTTCGATACCGGACCAGGCAATGTATTAATGGATAATTGGATACACTCCCACTCCGGCAACACTTACGATAAAGACGGTGCTTGGGCAGCTTCCGGCATAGTTAATCAGGAGCTGCTGGCGAATCTGTTGGGCGAGAATTACTTTACTTTGCCCGCCCCGAAAAGTACGGGACGAGAAAGTTTCAATCGCGATTGGCTCGACAGAAATATCATCGCACTATCGTCAGCACCCTCACCTGCGGATGTGCAGGCAACCCTGCTTGAGCTGACAGCGGTTACTATCGCAGACAGCATTAACAAGCTTGGTGATACAACAAAGGAGGTCTTTGTATGTGGCGGAGGCGCTTATAACCCGGTGCTTATGCAGCGATTACAGGATCTTTTACGCGGTGACAAAGTAGTGAGTACATCCGCACTAGGAGTCGATCCACAATGGATAGAAGCTATGGCGTGGGCCTGGTTAGCCCAGCAAACAATTAACCATAAGCCGGGTAACGTGCGTGAAGTGACGGGAGCAAATCGGGAAGTCATTCTGGGTGGCGTGTACTACGCCTGATGCTTCCCGCAGAAGAAAATAATCAAACGGTAAAGGATGAACCGCAACCGCAGGTACTGGACGCATTAGGGTTTTGGATTACAAACTTTGAACCTTGCAGCCCCTCTTCGTAATTCACCACGGCGCCAACCAGATAGGGATAGCTCATAGCATCCACTACTACTTTGACGCCGTCGCGCTCAACAATGGAGTCGTCATCGGCAGTAGCTTCATCAAACGTAAAGCCGTATTGGAAGCCCGAGCAACCGCCGCCGGTAACATACACCCGCAATTTAAGATCAGGATTATCCTCTTCCTCAATCAGGCTTCTAACCTTGGCGATAGCACTGTCGGTGACAGTAACAACCTGGGGAATGTAGATTTCAGCGGTAGACATAAATACTCCGGATAACAGCAAACCCCGTCGGGGCGATAGATATTATCCCTTTACCCTAGTAAAACAGTCAACTATTAACCCTTGGCGATAGCAATATCCAATACACTCGCCGATTCCTTCTGCTTGTTGACCATACTACCGTTCACTTGTGCGCCTTTGACCATCTCGATTGAGTGGTAGTGGATAGTGCCGGTGACGTTGCCTTTGGCGGCCAGCTCAAGATGCTTGCTGGAGTAGATATTCCCAATCACCTTGCCATTAACCACCACCACTGGCGATCTGACCTCACCTTCCACCACGCCAGTTTCAGCGATCACCAACTTCGCGTCCTTTTCATCTTCAGCAATGATATTGCCAGTCACCTTACCTTCCAGCTGCAATTCGCCGGTAAAGTGCAAGTCACCAACAACTTTGGTCGCACGGGAAATCAGGGTGTGGTTATTGGAAAATGCCATCAGGGTCTCCTTAACAAACTGCTATTTAATTGTCTGGCCACTCAATATCGGTATTGACGGTTACCGGATTACGGCGGGTGCTGGATTTCACTTCCAGCTCAATCTTTTGCGGGACAAAGCCCTCCGGTAACACAATTTCAGCATCAATATTCTGGAAAAACTTAAAACTGAGCGGGATATTTTCAGTTAAGGGCTCAACGCCGACTTTGCTGACCACCAACTCATGTAGCGATATCTTGGTCTCGCTGCCGTCTTTTTGACCAACCACCAACGCACGTAATTGGCCAACGAAATCCTCATCGTCCTCTGCCAGTTTTTGCACCGCTAATTTAAATTGTTGTTTGTTATCCGCTAAGGGCGTGACCGAGAAAACGCCAAAACTGATCCCCTTGGGATTGTTACTGGTTTTGGAGGTCATGATGCGATAAACCTCAAGATCGCGCTGTAAACCCGCTTTTTCATCACGTAATTGCATCACACGCTTACGCAGATCCTCGCCCGCCTGACGATCTACTTCGGCATTTAACTGGTACTTCGCCAGCTCGCGCTTCGATTCTTCCGCGTCTTGCTGCAATTTACCCAGTTGTCCGCGCAACTCTTGCGCCTCTTGCAAGGTCAAGCGCTCACTGCTGGCTCGATTCTGCGCATAGAAAAAAGTAGCGACGATTGCGCCCAATACCAAAGCTATCAGCGCAGCAATGATTAACATGTTCCGCACTGGTCGATGGGGAACCACTTTCATCAGGTAGACGGGAGAACCTTTAACTTTGGCCTTGGCGGAATTCATAGTTATCAATTTTATTTTTTTACGGGATGGAAATAATCCATCCCGTGTAGTGAAGATCAGAGTTGATATAAGAGTGAGCGCAAATTACGGCATCAACGCCACAACATCCAAGCCGGCCTTTTCATCAAAACCGAACATAATATTCATGTTTTGAATCGCCTGACCGGAAGCGCCTTTGGTGAGGTTATCGATCACCGAAAGAACGACGACAGTATCGCGCTGTTGCGGACGCAAAACCGAGATGCGGCATACGTTTGAACCTTTCACACTTCTCGTTTGTGGTAATTCGCCTGCGGGCAACACATCAACAAAGGGTTCGTTGGCATAACGCTGCTCATACAACGCTTGCAGATCCGGTAATTTGTTCGCATCCAGTAAAGTTGCGTACAAAGTCGCGTGGATACCGCGGATAATCGGCAACAAATGCGGTACAAAGGTAAGCCCAACCGGTACTGCACCGGCAGGTTGTACATCGCGCAAGCCTTGCTCAATTTCCGGCAAGTGACGATGACCGGCCGCGCCATAAGCTTTAAAGCTATCGCTGATTTCCATCAACAGGTTGTCGATTTTGGCCTGACGACCGGCACCGCTCGCACCACTCGCCGCGTTGGCGATCAGACGGGTTGGGTCGACCAGATTGTTTTCTATCAGCGGCAGATAACCCAATTGGGTTGCAGTGGGATAACAACCAGGGCAAGCCACCAACTTCGCGGTGCGAATCGACGCACGATTTACTTCCGGCAGGCCATAAACCGCTTGCGCAACCAGCTCGGGCGCGCCGTGGGTCTGGTTGTACCACTTCTCCCACAGCGGCACATCGCGAATACGGAAGTCTGCCGACAGATCGATAATGCGCGCTTTGGTGTTCATCAAGGCGCCCATCATGTTCTGCGCTACGCCGTGCGGCGTGGCAAAGAAGATAACATCGCACTCGCCCAGCACCGCTACATCCGGCTCGGTAAATACCAGATCAATATGACCGCGCAGACTCGGATACATATCCGCTACTTTGGTGCCCGCTTCGGCACGCGAGGTAATCACAGTCACTTCGACCTGTGGATGTTTGGCCAATAAGCGGAGCAACTCAACGCCCGTATAACCAGTTCCGCCAACAATGGCTGCTTTAATCACCTCAACCTCCTCAACTCTCGTTCAATGTCATCACCGCTAATCTGGCGACGGAGACTCTGGTATCCTGAGTGCCCGCCATTTGATCCGGCAAAAAATAAGACGGCTATCATAAGAGCCTTATCCATAAATCGAAAGCAAAAGCTGCCCATCGATTGGTAAAACACCACAACAGGAATCCAGCGTGACAATTGAGTCGCCGCAAACTGACAAACCAGCCGGGACAAAAGCCCTGAGCCGACGCGCCGAAAGCCTGCGCGACCAGCTCGCGGGAGCTGATGCCCTGCCGCAGCTAACTCTGCTCGGGCTGTTGACTGGCCTGATTGCGGGCGCGGTGATTGTGGTGTTTCGCTGGATTGTTGAAATCCCACTGGCTTACTTTCTACCGGACAGCTTTGAAAACTTTGAAGCAGTGAGTTCACTGACCCATTTCTTGCTCCCGGTAAGCGGGGCGATACTACTTGGATTGATATTGCAGTGTGTCGACCGGCGTCACCATGCGACCAGTATCGGCCACGTTATGGATCGCCTGCAAAACCATCAGGGACGTATGCCACCGGGCAATATGATCACCCAGTTTTTTGGTGGCGCGGCCTGCTTACTCACAGGCCAATCGATAGGGCGGGAAGGCCCAGCTATCCACATGGGCGCAGCGAGCGGTAGTCTGCTTGGGCAATGGCTAAAGTTGCCCACTAATACCTTGCGCCCCTTGGCCGGATGCGGCGTTGCCGCCGCCATTGCCGCCTGCTTTAACACACCCATGGCGGGCGTGTTATTCGCGATGGAAGTGGTCATCATGGAATACACCATTGCCGGATTTATCCCCGTCGCGCTCGCTGCAGTTGCTGGCGCGACCATGACCCGCCTCGCCTTCGGCCCGGAGATCGCGTTCATCAATGCGCACGCCGTAATGGGCGATTTACGCGAACTGCCGCTAATGGGACTGGTGGGACTGATCGTCGCCATCTTTGCCGCCGCTTATATACGCTTGCACGGCTGGAGTTGCCGCTGGGCGCTAAATCGTCCGATTGCCCTGCGCCTTGCGCTGGCCGGATTGCTTACCGGCACCTGTGCCATCGGGCTTCCCCAAATAATGGGCGTCGGCTACGACACCATCAGCAGTGCGCTGGCGGGTGAAATTGGTTTGGGATTATTACTCGCCATAGCCATCACTAAACTCTGCGCCACCTCTTTCAGTCTCGGTGTTGGCATGCCCGGCGGTGTGGTGGGTCCACTTATGTTTATCGGTGCCTGTATTGGTGGGGCTGTCGGCGTTGTGGCACAAATGATCATGCCGGATTCCGCCAGTGCAATAGGCTTTTACGTCATATTGGGAATGGGCGCGATGATGGGAGCAACCCTGAATGCTCCCCTTGCGGCGATGATGGCGATTATGGAGCTCACTTATAATCCCAACATTATTTTCCCCAGCATGTTGGTGGTGATTGCCGCCTGCCTCACCACGCGCTGGGTATTTAAATGTGAAGGATTATTTCAACATGTACTGCGTATTCAGGGAAAATTCCGCAACACTGAAGCATTTGGGCAATTGCTCAGCCGAACCGGCGTACGCGGATTAATTGATCGCCATCTGGTAATGGCCCAGCCGGAAATTAACCGCACCGATGTGCATCAACTACTGCTCAAGCATCCGCACTGGATTTTATTGCGCGACACTGAACAATTATTGCACCCCGCCGATCTCAGCAATTATTTACAGCAACCGGAGTTGCATCCGCAGGACGAAACACCCGACATCATCAATCTGCATGAAATTCCCGCACGCCGTTATGATCTGGTGCGCATCGCCGCTGATGCCAATTTGTTTGAAGCACTGGAATTAATGAATCAACATAATGTGGATGCGCTCTGGGTCGAGTCACTTACCGATTCCAGCCAACCTCTGGGTATAATTAGCCGCGCAAAAATCGATGGGTATTACCGCCTGTAACCGTAGAGAATATTTATGCTCTGGATAAAAGCCTTCCATATTATTTCGGTCATCTCATGGATGGCAGCATTGTTTTATTTACCGCGCTTGTTCGTGTACCACAGCATGAGCGAAGACGAGATCAGTCGCGAGCGTTTTAAAATCATGGAGCGCAAACTGCTGCGCGGCATTGCAAACCCGGCGATGATGGCGACCTTTACCTTCGGTATCTGGATGAGCTGGCTCGGTTGGGATTATTACTCCACCCAAACCTGGTACTGGTGCAAAATTGTGTTAGTGGTATTGCTCACCGGTTATCACCACGCATGTATCGCTTACGTCAAACAATTTCGCGATGACCGCTGCCCTAAAAGCCATAAATTTTTCCGTGTGTTTAACGAGTTGCCGGTGTTTTTACTTATCGGCATAGTCATTCTTGTTGTGGTAAAACCGTTTGTATGATGATGAATAAACTCTACGCCATTACCGATTCACAACTCACACCGGGCGATGCACTATTCACTAGTGTTGCTGCCGCACTTAAAGGTGGATGCAAATTAGTACAGTATCGGGATAAATCGTCCGACACCGCACGCCGCATCCATGAAGCAAAAACATTGCTTGGTTTGTGCAACCAATATCAAGCGCAGCTCATCATCAACGATGATGTGTCGCTGGCAAAAGAAGTGGGCGCACACGGAATCCATTTGGGGCAAGACGATGTCAGCCCCGTTGCTGCGCGCATTATTCTTGGTAGTCACGCCATCATCGGTGTCACCTGTCATGCATCACTGGAGCTTGCACACCAAGCGATAAAAGACAGCGCCAATTACATCGCCTTCGGCCGCTTTTTTCCATCGAGCACCAAACCCGATGCACCACCCGCGCCTATCTCATTAATCAGTGAAGCGCGCGCGCAATTTGGCAACACTCCTATTGTTGTTATCGGAGGAATTACGCTGGAGAACGGCAAACAATTATTGGATGCAGGTGCCGATTCACTCGCGGTATGCCACAGCTTATTTGCTGCAGAAGACATCACCGCCCAAGCCAGAAAATTTATTGAATTATCGATTAAAGATCAGGATTAATTATGAGCCGCTCTGAAGAATTATTTTTACAAGCCCAAAAAACCATTCCAGGTGGAGTTAACTCGCCCGTACGCGCATTCCGCGCAGTAGGTGGAACACCCGTGTTTTTTGAAAAAGCCTTGGGTGCCCACGTGTGGGATGCCGATGGTAAAAAATATATCGATTACGTACAAAGCTGGGGGCCAATG
>NZ_JBCECX010000066.1:0-10850 GCF_039207905.1 Cellvibrio sp. | reverse complement strand
ATCCGCGTATGGAAGGCATTATGCCGTCCACCAAAGGTAGCCTCTGATTTATGACAAGTGGTAAACAAACAGTCGCCGTTATCGATTACGGCATGGGCAATTTGCACTCGGTGGCCAGCGCCCTGAGCCACGTAGCGCCCGAGCAAAATGTCGTGGTGACATCCGATCCCGCCGTAGTAGCGGCAGCCGACCGCGTGGTATTCCCCGGTGTAGGCGCGATACGCGACTGCATGGCGGAAATCAAACGCCTCGGTTTCGACCAGCTCTTGCGCGACCAAATCGCCACCGGTAAACCGGTGCTGGGGATTTGTGTCGGCATGCAGGCGATGATGGAGCACAGCGAAGAAAACGGCGGTGTGGATTGCATCGACATTTTGGGCGGAAATGTGCGCTTCTTCGGCGAAAACTATCATGATGCGGCAGGAAATCACCTGAAAGTGCCGCATATGGGTTGGAATCAGGTGCATCATAATGACCATCCTCTTTGGGCTGGTATCGCGCAAGACAGCCGTTTCTATTTCGTGCACAGTTTTTACATTTTGGCCGAAGATGCCAACCAGGTTGCCGCAACTTGCGACTATGGCTTGCCATTCCATGCCGCCTTGGCGCGCGATAACCTGTTTGCCGTGCAATTCCATCCGGAAAAGAGCCATACCGCTGGATTACAGTTGTTGAAGAATTTTTTACAGTGGGATGGCAAGGCCTGATTATCAATGCCTAATTAAGAGGCCTGATCGTTGATCGGGTCTTTTCAGGTTCGTAGCAGGTTCACAGGTTGTTGCAACAAGGATTTATGCAGGAGCTTGAAATGATGTCATTCGCCCGTCCTCTTCCTCGCCTCTTTCTGCTGATTTGCCTCGGTTTTAGTTGGCAATTTTCCCTGGCTGATGCTCACTCCCATGGGCTGGTAGTAGAAAACCAGTTTATCGAAAGTACGCCGGAAGCAGAGGGTGTTCCTTCGTCTGCAATACGCAAGTTCGTTGATCGGCTCGAAAAAAACTCTCCCTCCGCACACAGCTTTGTATTGCTTCGCCATGGTAAAAAAATTGCTGAAGCCTGGTGGGCACCCTATCGGAAACAGGAAGTTCACCAGATTTGGTCGATGAGTAAAAGTGTTACCTCGGCGGCCATAGGTTTTGCCGTGGCGGAAAAGCGCCTTGGTATTTATGACCCGGTGATCAAGTTTTTTCCGGATGATCTTCCCTCGCAACCGAGTGAGCATCTGAAAAACCTGCGAGTGAAGGATTTGCTGACTATGAGTACCGGTCAGGAGCAGGACCCGTTTGAAGCGATGTTTATGGCGACAGATCCCGGTCTGGCGCGCATATTCTTCGCGCAACCATTTGATCACAAGCCCGGCACCTTGTTTGTGTATAACTCGGGGGCAACCTACATGCTCTCGGCGATTATCCAGAAGGTAACCGGTCAAAAACTGGTGGATTACCTAAGGCCGCGTTTGTTCGAGCCGCTGGGTATCTATCAACACCCTTGGGAGCAAAGTCGGGACGGCATTACTTACGGTGGTTTTGGCCTTTATCTCACTACGGAAGATATCGCCAAGTTTGGCCAGCTTTATTTGAACCAGGGTGCATGGAATGGCAAGCAATTGTTACCAGCAGAATGGATTGCCATGTCGGCGGCCAAGCAGGTATCCAATGGCAGCAATCCTGAGGGTTTTTGGGATCAAGGGTATGGTTTTCAGTTCTGGCGCAACGTTGGTTATGGCTACAGGGCTGACGGGGCCTTCGGGCAATTCTGTTTTATCCTGCCTGAATACGATCTGGTATTGGCAGTCACCAGCGGCAGCCAGGATATGAGGATAACCCTCGATAGTGTTTGGCAGGAGCTTATCCCGCAACTGCAAGCCGGAACCTTAGCTGCTGCACCAGCAGAAAACGCCCGTCTGCGTAAACAGTTGTCGCAGTTGGTTCTGCCTGTTGCCGAGGGTAAGCGCAGCTCCGCTCTGGCTAAATTATGGTCGGGTAAACGTATTGCATTTGACTCCAATGAGCTTGGCATTAGCTCTGCGGTAATTGAATTTGGCTCTACGGCAACGCAGATTACCTTCAATCGCGATGATCTGTCGGCCAGGTTAGAAGCTGGTTATCAGCATTGGGTTGATTCTGAGTTTGCATTCGATGAGTACTTTCACCCCAACGTATTTGCTGTAGCCAATAATGTGGCCAGCAGCGCAGCCTGGGTTCATAAAAACCATTTCGTCGTGAAGATGGTTTGTCGCCATACCCATCACACACTCACGCTTAACTTTCGTTTTTCGGGCGACAAGGTGATTGTTGATGGTGAGCGCGACCTGGATTTCGGTGAGCGCAAGCTTCCTGTCCTAACAGGTAAGCGCACTCCATAGTATTGTATTTGCGTAGCAATCGACCGCCAGCCAGCACTCATCTATAATGCCGCCCCTCGGTTTTACCTGAAGACGGCACCCTTTGTGCCTTATCTTTTGTCAGCTGCACTATGAGACTTTGCAATGCTAATTATCCCCGCTATTGATTTAAAAGACGGACAATGTGTGCGTTTGCGCCAGGGTTTGATGGACGATTCGACGGTTTTCTCCGATGATCCCGTCGCAATGGCTGCACAATGGGTGCAACAAGGTTGCCGCCGTTTGCACCTGGTTGATCTCAACGGCGCTTTTGAAGGCAAGCCGGTCAATGGTGGCGTGGTGACAGCTATCGCCAAAGCCTATCCCAAGCTGCCGATCCAGATTGGCGGTGGTATCCGCAGTGCGGAAACCATCGAGTATTACCTGAACGCCGGTGTTGAGTACGTGATTATCGGCACCAAAGCGGTGAAAGAGCCGCAATTTGTGACCGATATGTGCAAGCAATTTCCTGGTCACATTATTGTTGGTCTAGATGCCAAAGACGGCTGGGTTGCCACGGATGGTTGGGCAGAAGTATCCAACGTACAGGCGAGCGAGTTGGCGAAGCGCTTTGAGCAAGACGGCGTGAGCAGCATCGTTTATACCGACATTGCCCGCGACGGCATGATGCAAGGTGTAAATGTGCAGGCGACTGTCGCTATGGCGCAGGCCTCCAGTATTCCGGTTATCGCCTCCGGCGGCGTTACCAATATGGACGATATCCGTGCGCTCAAAGCAGAAGCCCATCACGGGATTTGCGGAGCCATCACCGGCCGCGCAATCTATGAAGGCACACTGACCATGGCCGAAGCGCAGGCTTACTGCGACGCAAATTAATCGGAACTGTTTATGGCTCTCGCAAAACGCATAATTCCCTGCCTTGATGTCGATAACGGTCGCGTGGTGAAAGGGGTGCAATTCCTGGATATCCGCGATGCGGGTGATCCGGTGGAAATTGCCAAGCGCTACAACCAGGAAGGCGCGGACGAGATTACCTTTCTCGATATCACCGCGACCCATGAAGGGCGCGACACTACTGTGCATACGGTAGAGAAAATCGCCAGCGAGGTGTTTATCCCGCTCACGGTTGGCGGTGGTATTCGTACCGTGGATGACATCCGTACCATGCTTAACGCTGGCGCGGATAAAGTCGGGATTAACTCGGCGGCGGTGTTTAATCCGGATTTCGTGAAGGCTGCTTCAGATCGCTTTGGTGCGCAGTGCATAGTGGTGGCGATTGATGCGAAAAAAGTGAGCCTTGCGGGCGAAGAGCCACGCTGGGAGATCTTCACCCACGGCGGCCGTAAACCTACCGGCATCAATGCGGTGGAGTGGGCGATCCGTATGGCGGAATACGGCGCGGGCGAAATCCTGCTGACCAGTATGGATGGCGACGGCACCAAAAAAGGTTATGACCTGGGCGTCACCCGCGCGATCAGCGATGCGGTGCCAGTACCGGTGATTGCTTCCGGTGGTGTGGGGAATTTGCAGCATTTGGTTGATGGTGTGACAGAAGGCCGCGCTGATGCGGTGTTAGCGGCGAGTATCTTCCACTTCCGCGAGTACACGGTGCCGCAAGCCAAAGAGTTTATGCGCAGTCAGGGCATTGAGGTGCGGTTGTAAGCTCGGTTTTACGACCAACAAAAAAGGGCGCTCATAGAGCGCCCTTCTTGTATCCGGCCCAAAGCGGGCTTTAGGCCGCGCGATACTGTTTAAGCATGTCCGACACTTTTGGTTCGGAGGCCTGAATAAAATCAATGAATTCTGCGACGCCCGTTTCTGCGTCATCGCGGCTATCAAACGGGCCTATATCCACGCCTTCGCGGGTGGTGTAGTACCAGTAGCCATCTTTTTGTAGGTAGCGACCGTGACGTGAAGGAACTGAACCCTGCTCGCCTGCTCTGTTTGATGTAGCCATGTTAACTCCTCACTATTGTTCCCGATTCATCGGATCCCTGTTTGGGTTGATCAAATATCACCCTCGCAGATTATAGACAGCAAAAAGAAGTGGCGGCTAGATTTAGTTGGTCTTTGGACGCGAAATGTTAATAACCAAAACATCATTTTTTAACATTTCTATGCTCAATCCCTGCAGCCACCAGTAATTGGTCGACCGCGAAGGGGTCAATTGGTGCCCATACTTGTGGCCAAAGACCCATGGGTGGAGCAAGGCAAATATCGTTTTTGTGACGGACTTTACGCTTTGCTGTTTGCGGCGGCGCCTTAATCATCAGCTGCGAAGCCTTCACCAACTGCACATCAAACTGGTCCAGTAGAGGCTGTAATTGCTCAAGTTCAGCGAGAGTTTCCGGGTAGGGATGGCCGATGGCGATAGCAGTGCCCTGCTTGCTCGCCTGCTTGAGCGCGCGCAATAACTGGAACTGGATATTGGCGCGGGTGCGTTCATCGTCGAGAAACACATCGCGTCGGCGACTCGGCAGCTGGATCTGCTCCGCCATGATCAGTGCCTGCGTCTGGGCGCTGGTGCGGCTATCGACGAAATACAATTGCCGCTGCTTCAGCTCCTCCATCAACCAGCCCATCGGCTCGGCCTGCTCGGTCAATAAGCTGCCCATATGGTTGTTGACGCCTTTTACGTAGGGGATGTTGGCCAGATTGCGGCGCAATACTGCGAGAAACTCACTGCGCTCCATGCCCATCACCAAACCGCCGCGCCCAAGAGGATAGTTGTGGCGATTGCTCATAGGCGCATGCAGCATGATTTCCTTGCCGCGTTTGTGGGCGCGCTCGGCCAGTTCAACACCGTGGGGAGTGAAGGGTAAAACCGCGAGGGTGAAATCGCCGGTTAAATCGGCACTGCGTTTGCCGAGTACGAGGTTGTAGCCAATATCATCGATTATGATTGCCAGCCGGCCTTGCGCCAGCGCGGGCTGGCTAATTGCAAGACTGGCAGCGAGCAGAAGGGCGATGCCGGAGGCGATTAAGCTGGCGCGATTCCCTCTCGGCACGGGTGGTTATTCGGCGGAAGGGCGTTCGGGTTGGACGACAATATTCGGCGCAATACCGGGTTGCTCGACATGGTCATGGGCTGCAACCGGCGCGCGCTGGATAAAAATATTCAGCCCCTTAAGCAGGTTCAATGCCTCGTGAAGCTGGTTGTCCTCTTTGAGCAGATCGGCGCTGCTGGTGCGCTTGCTGGCACGATCCTTACTGGTGCTTTCCTGACCGCCTTTGGCATTACCCAGATGGCGCGCCAAGTCAGCTTCGGTGGTATTTGTACCCGGTTGGATATCGCCTACTTTTACCCGCTCGACACTGACATCCGGCTCAATGCCCTGTGCCTGGATCGAACGGCCGTTGGGGGTGTAGTAAAGCGCGGTGGTAAGTTTGATCGCACGGTCGTTACTGATCGGGATTACCGACTGCACCGAGCCTTTACCAAAACTGCGCGTGCCCATAATGACTGCGCGCTGATGGTCTTGCAGGGCGCCCGCAACGATTTCCGATGCCGATGCCGAACCGTCATTGATCAATACCACCAGCGGTAAACCGCCGGTCAGGTCGCCCGCTTCGGCGTTGTAACTGATGTTGCTGTTATCGAGGCGACCCTGGGTGTAAACCACTTGTCCGCCGTCGAGGAAGGCATCGACCACTTCAACCGAGGACTGCAATACGCCGCCGGGGTTGTTGCGCAAGTCGAGAATAATACCTTTGGTTTTGGCCGACTTTTTCAATTGCTCGCGCAGTTTTTGCGCCACGTCTTTGCCGGTATCCAATTGGAATTGGGCGATGCGGATATACAGGTAATCATCATCCAGCATACGCGTGCGCACGCTCTGTACTTTGATGATGTCGCGCAACAAATTGAATTCCAGCGGTTGGTCGGTTCCTTCGCGCGCAATGGTCAATTTGATCGGGCTGTTTTTGGGGCCGCGCATCAAATTGATCGCTTTGTTCAGGTCCATGCCTTTAATTGGTTTGTCGTCGATGCGGGTCACCACATCGCCCGACATGATTCCGGCTTTGGCGGAGGGGCTGTCGTCGATAGGGGTGATGACTTTGATGTAGCCTTCATCGATGCTGACTTCGATACCCACGCCGCCAAATTCGCCTGAGGTGCTGGATTGCAGTTCGGCGAAGGCTTCTTTATCGAGATAAGCGGAGTGCGGATCGAGCTCGGCGATCATGCCTTTGATGGCATATTCGAGCAGTTTGGCATCGTCGATTTGATCGACATAGCCGTTGCGGACGTGATCGTACACGCGGGTGAAGGTGCGCAGTTCTTCCAGCGGCAACAAACCGGCATCGGGGCCGGTCACTTTGGGTCCGTCTGCAAAACAGCTTGCCGATACCAACATACTTAAGAGCGTGGCGGGCGCGACAATTTTGTTAACCAAACTGGCCTTGAATCCGGGGGTAAAAGCAGCGCGAAACATAACGTCTCCGACGATCGCAACAATTATTACAACAAGTATGACCACAATGATGGCAACAGCGAGTGCAGCAAACTAACAACGACTGAAATGTAAATGCATGAGCGGTGCCAAGCAAGTGTAACCGCAGCGCGCGCACACTAAGGCAAACCGTTTAAAAATGACAGATGCTATACAAAATAATTCCGGCGCTAGCGCAGATCACTGCTGATTAGCCAAAATTATCCGCGTGCAAGCCATGTGCCCGGGTCGATAGGTTTGCCGTTGTGGCGAATTTCAAAGTACAAACCGGTACTGGCCTGCCCGCCCGAATTGCCGACATTGGCAATAGCTTCACCAGCAGTCACCGGCTCGCCGGCTTTTTTCAACAGATTCTGGTTGTGTGCATAGAGGCTTAAATAGCCTTCGCCGTGATCCACAATCACCAGCAAACCGTGGCCGCCAAAATAATCGGCAAACACTACCCGGCCGTGGTGAACAGCAACCACTTTATTGCCCATGGGTGCTGAAATATAAGCACCGTTCCAGTTCATCTGTCCGGCAATTCTGGCGCTACCGAAACGATGGATCATGCTGCCCTGGGTTGGCCAGGGCAAGCGACCTTTGCGCAGGGAAAATTTTTCGCCGCCTTTGGGAAGGGGAACATAGCTGGGGGAATTAACCGCGCCGGTGGTGGCGACACTTTTGGTGACGCGCTCCAACAATGCCTGCAGGCGACGGCGGTCTTCGCTGAGTTGGTTGAGTTCCTGATTTTTACTTTTCAGGTCCTGATTTACTTTGGTGAGCGCTTGCTGGCGTTCGCCGTGGATGGTTTTCAATTGCGCGCGCTGGGCATCCAATTCCGCTTGCATGCCGCCTAACTCAAGAGTTTTTTTTTCTATTTCCGGCGTGAGCGCATCGATACGGGTGATGGTATCCAGATAAGTTTGCATTTTGCCCGCATGCGCTTCCATAAAATAACTGTGGTATTTCATGATGCGCGATACTTTATCCGGCGCTTCCTGATTCAATAACACTTTAACTTCGCTCTGCTCGCCCAACTTGTGTGCGGCGCGCATCTGCTCGGCAATTTGTGCCTGCTGGTTTTTGCGCGCCTGTTCGAGTTGGCTGCGCTCATTTTTCAGTTGGTTTAATTCGTTGTTTTGCTGCTTGAGTTCTTTGTTGATCTCATCAGCTTTTTTTTGCAGTTCGTTAATTTGCGTTTCGGATTTTTCCAAATCTTTTTGCAAATCCGAACGTGTGCCCTGCACTTTTTTTAATTCTTTTTGCAGCGCTTCAATTTCTTTTTGCAACTTTGCCATATCCGCTTTTTCATCGGCGAATCCATGGCCAGGCATAACCAGCAAGGCGCAGAGCAAACTGTTGAATGCGATGGTTTTGGAAAATGCAAAAAAACGAATCATGTTTTTTGTTATCTGAATGGGATTGTTTGGCACTGACAATCGGGGTGGAAGCTTTGTTCCACCCCGATCTTTTCCGCTGGTTGGATTAGCCCAGGGTAATCAGGTTTTTACCGGTCATTTCTGCGGGCTGTGGAATGCCCATCAGATACAACATGGTCGGTGCTACATCCGCAAGTGAACCGCCGGATGCCAATGCACCTTTGCGCGCGCTGATGAAAATAAACGGCACAGGCAGAGTGGAGTGTTGGGTGTGTGGCTGACCGGTTTCTTCGTCGAACATTTCTTCTACGTTGCCGTGGTCAGCAGTGACCAGCGCTTCGCCGCCTACTTTTTCCACTGCCGCAAGCACGCGGCCGAGACACACATCAATCGCTTCTACCGCTTTGATTGCCGCTTCCATCAAACCTGAGTGACCGACCATATCGCAGTTGGCGTAGTTACAAATGATCGCGTCGTATTTGCCGGACTCAATCGCCGCAACCAATTTATCGGTCACTTCCGGCGCGCTCATTTCCGGTTGCAAATCGTAGGTTGCCACTTGTGGTGACGGCACCAGAATACGGTCTTCGCCCGGATAAACAACTTCGTTGCCGCCGTTAAAGAAGAAAGTCACGTGCGCGTATTTTTCAGTTTCTGCGATACGCAATTGGGTTTTGCCCAAGCCGGAAAGATATTCACCAAATGAATTTGCGAGGCTCTCAGGTGGATAGGCGATAGGCGCTTTGATGCTGGAGGCGTATTCGGTGGTTTGCACAAAATGCGCAATTGCCGGATGAGTGTCGCCGCGATCAAAACCGTCGAACGGCTCATCGATCAATGCGCGGGTAATTTCGCGTGCGCGATCAGGACGGAAGTTCATGAAAATAACTGAGTCGCCATCATTGATGGTCGCAACTTCTTCATCTTCACCGCAGATCACGGTCGCTTTTACGAATTCATCGTTTTCGCCGCGCTCGTAAGCTGCTTTCAAACCATCGACGGCGGTAAGCGCGTCGAATTCAGAATCGCCGGTCACCATCACATCGTAAGCCGCTTTTACGCGATCCCAACGGTTGTCGCGGTCCAGAGCAAAGTAGCGGCCGATAATAGAAGCTACGCGGCCAGTGCCCAATTCTTTAAACAGGTCTTCTGCTTGTTGCAGTGATGATTCCGCGCTGCGCGGTGGTGTATCGCGGCCGTCGAGGAACGCGTGCAGGTAAACGTTTTTGGCTCCGCGTTGCACTGCCATTTTGATCATTGCGTACATGTGATCCTGATGCGCGTGCACGCCGCCTTCGGACAACAAGCCGAGGATGTGTACGGATTTGTCATTGGCGATAGCGCTGTCGATCGCTTTCACGTATTCGGGGTTGGTAAAAAAATCGCCGTCGCTGATGGATTTATTGATGCGGGTAAAATTTTGGTAAACCACGCGGCCAGCGCCGATGGTGGTGTGGCCAACTTCAGAGTTGCCCATCTGGCCATCTGGCAAGCCAACGGCCATACCCGAGGTATCGATCAAGGTATTGGCGCAGGTTTTCCAGAGATTGTCATACACTGGAGTGTTTGCGGCGTAGACAGCATTGTATTTGGTTTTTTCCGAATAGCCGTAACCATCGAGAATCAGCAGAACTACAGGTTTTTTCGCGCTCATAAATCGCTTCCAATGTCGGATGAACATGAATCGGTCGATTCCGGGAGCCGCTTGTGACAGCTTCAGTATGCAACCTTGGGGTAATGCCTCGGGCTTGCGCCCGCGAATGACTTGCATTCTAGCGGGTTGAGCGCCGTAACTCTATGTCAAAGAGGCTTTAAGCCTGTGCAATTCTGGCTATAGCCGCGATAAAGCCGCGCCAATTTGGCCGATGCAATCGTGTATACTCCCGCGCCTTATCGCCTGCACCGGCAAAGTTTGCGATGGCCTGCATTGAAATTCACTCTGCGTGCCCCCACTCTTTTCCCACTGACACAAATCGGGCGGTTTTTTACCATTCATCGCAAATATTCAAGAAGGCAATTACCGTGGATTTTTTCGCTTTTGTTTCCCAGGAATGGCTCCTGGTTACCATCCTGATCGTGTTGATTTACGTTTATGTATGGCGCGACCGCATTAAAAGTGGCCGTCCGGTTACTCCGCATGAAGTGACTCGTTTGGTGAATGAAGGCAATGCAGTATTGGTCGACCTGCGCGATAGCGCGGAGTTCAAAGCGGGCCACATTGTGGGCGCATTGAATATTCCCTACGCGAAGTTGAGTAAAGAAACGACCGAAGTGATTGCGTACAAAGACAAAACCATCATCCTGATCGACAAGCTTGGTCAACATGCTGGCACTGTCGGGCGCTTCCTCGGCAAAGAAGGTTTTAATGTTCGCCGTTTAGGCGGTGGCATTGCCGAGTGGCAGGCGCAAAATCTGCCGCTGGTGAAAGGCAAGTAATTAATAGTCTTAAATTTTGGAGTTTGTTATGGCTCGCGTGTTGATGTACACCACTGCAGTTTGTCCTTTTTGCGTTAATGCCAAGAAGCTGTTGGCGCAAAAGGGTGTTGCTGTGGAAGAGATTCGCGTCGATAGCCAACCGCAATTGCGTCAGGAAATGATGACCAAAAGCGGGCAGCGCACAGTTCCGCAGATCTGGATCGGCGACACCCATGTCGGCGGTTTTACCGATCTCTGGGCGCTGGATAAAGCGGG
>NZ_JBCECX010000065.1:0-12251 GCF_039207905.1 Cellvibrio sp. | reverse complement strand
AATATCGATTTAAACTTATACCAGCTTCTCTTTAATACGAGCCGCCTTACCAGTAAGGTCACGCAGATAGTAAAGTTTCGCTTGACGCACATCACCACGACGCTTGAGAACAACGCTCTCGATCAATGGGCTGTGAGTTTGGAAAGTACGCTCAACGCCTACACCGTGAGAAATTTTACGCACGGTAAATGCAGAGTTCAAACCACGGTTACGGATAGCAATTACAACGCCTTCGTAAGCCTGTACACGCTCGCGATCACCTTCTTTTACTTTCACGTTTACAACAACAGTGTCACCTGGTGAAAATTCAGTGGTGCTTGCTTTCAGTTGCTCGTTTTCCAACGCCTGAATAATTGGGTTAGTCATTGATATTCTCCTAAGAGTCTATAGCTTCACAGCTAGAGTTTGTCGTATCAAGGTCACGACGATATTCCGTCAACAGCTTTTGCTGCTCCTCGGTTAAATTTATTGCGTGCAATAAATCAGGCCTTCTCAGCCACGTTCGCCCTACCGCTTGTTTCAAGCGCCAGCGCCGAATCAGTTCGTGATTACCGGACACTAAAACTTCCGGCACACGCATTCCTTCAAATTCTTCCGGACGGGTATAGTGGGGACAATCCAACAAACCATCCGTAAATGAATCCTGCTCTGCTGAAAGCGCATGCCCAAGAGCACCCGGAATCAGCCGTGTTACCGCATCGATCAGCACCATTGCTGGCAACTCACCACCACTTAACACGTAATCACCGATGGACCACTCTTCATCGATAACTGTTTGTATCAATCGCTCGTCGATACCTTCGTAACGACCAGCCACCAAAACCAGATTGCCGCTAGCTGCCAATTCAACAACACCGGATTGATTCAGTGCTCTCCCTTGGGGTGAAAGGTAGATGACTTTTGCATCATCACCAGCCCAAGTTTTTGCAGCAGCTATAGCATCTCGCAGTGGCTGCACCATCATCACCATTCCAGGACCACCGCCAAATGGTCGATCATCTACAGTTGAATGACGATCATGGGCAAAATCGCGCGGAGTTATTGTTTTTAACTCCACCAAACCTTGCTTGATTGCACGACTGGTTATCCCGAAACCGGCAATCGCGTTAAACATGTCAGGAAAAATGGAAACAACCGCAATTTTAAGCAATTGACGATTACCCCTCTCGCCTCAAAGCGTTTACGCCAGAAAATTGAGTTTTAACAATTAAAACTCTGGATCCCAATCGACCAGCATTTCGCCAGCCTCAAGATCAACAGACAACACAAACTGCTCAGGCACATAGGGTATCAAGCGCTCGCGCTGATCAATACTCTCTGCATCTGCAGCTACGACAAGCACATCGTTTGCGCCAGTTTCCATCAATTTGGAAATGACACCAAGGCGTTGACGCTCACCACCATCGAACTGACTAAACACCACCAAGCCCTCAAGCTGGCTCCAGTAGTATTCACCATCATCAAGCTCCGGTAGCAGCTCGCGCTCAACAGCGATATCGGCAGCGGTATATTGCGCAGCCAAATCGCGATCATCAATGCCCACAATGTGCGCGACAAATGCATCGCCATGAGGACGAGCCTCATCGATCTCAATTTTTTTGACGCCATGCTTGGTTTTTAAAAACCAGGGATGGTATTCAAACAAATTTTCTTGCGGATCGGTGTAAGAGTGAACTTTCACCCACCCTTTCACACCATAAACAGCGGTAATTCGCCCGACGTTAACTAAATTGGATTCCGCAGACATCAGGCGCCTTTACTGTTTTATGCAGGCAATTAAGCTGCTTTTTTGCTTTCTTTAACCAGTTGCTCAACACGCTCAGACAACTGTGCACCTTGGCCAACCCAGTGTTGCAAACGGTCAGCATCAACACGCAGACGCTCTTCTTGACCACGAGCAACTGGATTGAAGAAACCGATACGCTCGATGAAGCGGCCATTACGCGCGCTGCGGCTGTTGGTTACGGTCAGATGATAGAACGGGCGCTTTTTAGAGCCACCACGTGACAGACGAATAGTTACCATTGAGGTCTTCTTCCTGTATTTACTTATGGGGGAAAGACATGCCTTCCCGGTTAAAAATCGACTTTCAGGTTAAAAAATCGTGAGTCGCACAATAAGCTGTGCGAAAGGCGCGGCATTTTAAGGGAAAGATCGGGGTTTGTATAGGCCAATAATCATTAAGCGGGACAACCTCGCCCCTTTACCTATGGGGCGAGCGCTTTTTTACCACTATATCTAGTCAAACATGTCCGCAAAACGGTTGGTAAAGTTGAGATCGATCGCTTGGGCAAACCCAGGCAAACCTACATGTTCCTGATCAACTTTTATCAGGGTTTCATCAATCAGCCCTTCACCAAAGTGATAAATGGTAGCGAAATCCCCGTGCGATGCAGCGACATCGTAAGCGGACGCACTAGCACGAATCTCTTCGCGCTTTTCCTGATAGCGAGCAAACGCAACCTTTCCATAGCGGCGAGCCAACATTGACTCAACAATATGCGGAGCAAAAATACTGGCGGTAGCATTGTTACCACCAAAGCCTTTTGAGTTCAGGAAAGCAACATCTACCGCCTGATCAACAGCGACATCTTTGGTCGAAATTTGCAAACGATCAGCAAACACATCGTCAGCTACTTTATCGATGGTCTTAATACCGGGGATAAGGCCATATTTAAAAATCCCCAAACTGGCAATTAACTGCTCACCACTGGCAGCCGACAAAGAGTGGCCGACATAGGCTTTCACTGCCGACACCGGCCAATTGGTGATATTAAATACCTGCGCAATTTGATCGAAGATTTGCGATTCAGTAACCCGGTTTTGCGGCGTACTGGAACCATGCGCCTGGACTATCGAGCGCTGCTGAACCGATTCATCACCGAGAATCGCCCGTGCCGAAGCTACTGCCTTGGCCATAGTGATGTAGTTACCCGGTCCCGGAGCGGAAATCGATTTCTTAAAGCCATCGGCATTGATAAACACATCACCGACTGCACCGTGAATGTCCGCACCCAATTCGATTGCCAGAGCGTCGTCCATCAACACAACATACTGGCTAGCCTCTGCCATAGTAAAGCCGGCATTTTCACCAAAAGGACGGCTGGTACGGCGCGGATCAGCTTCATCGGTGCCATCGAGCTTCTTCAGCTTTTCCTCACTGGCCAGCGCCCCCATAGTCGCATAGCCATCAATGATCTCTGGCACTATCGGCGCCTCGGCACAACCCACCACAGCAACGAGGCATTTACCTGACGCTATATCATCAGCCGCCGCCTGCAAGTTGTAGAGGAAGGATGCACAAGCACCGGTGATCGCACCTGTCTGGCCCACACTACCGAGAATATAGGCATTCACGAAATCGGCCGGCATGGTATTTAGCCCAAGCGGACATTGCTTGGCACTGACTCGACTACCCTTCAAGCGCGACTGCAACAGTCCGCCAAAACCGTTTTCATCCATTTGGCTCATTACGTTGCTGGCGTAGACGCCAACTTGATCAGGCCGAATAGAATTCATCACTGCCTGCCACGCCAATCCCGTGGACTGAATAGCATCAGACGCACCAATCACCGCCAATTGTAGCGCGCGTGGATGATAGTGAGAGTTGTACAAGGCTCCGGGATTAAAACCACGCGGCAATTGACCCGCAGATTTAACCGGCAGATCGCGATAACTATCGAACTTGACCTCAAGCCCGGACGAGATTGTCACACGCACGCGATCATCATCAATCGCATCAACTTGCCATTCCGCAGGCACAGGCTCCGGCAAATCGCGTTTACGCATCTCGACAACCAACGGTGAATCGCCCGCACTTAAAGTGGCCGACTTCTGCCAGTGGGCAGCATCAACATCAAAGAAGGTTTTATCGATACGACGGATAAGGGTGCCATCCAGCACCTGCTCGCCAAAACGGGATTCAATATCTGCAAGACCAAGCGCATTGCCGTCAGCATCGCGATAGGCATCTTCGATGAAGCTGATCAAGCCCATCATTACGGCTAATCCAGCCAAGGTTTCCTGACGCTCCACAGGCTGCAAGCTCTCAATCACCATCCGACGATAAGCGTGGTGACCGGAACTGCGGCCAGCGGCATTAAATCCACCAAAACCCACGATAACTGGCAAACGAGCAACAGACATAACCAACTCCAAATTGGCAAAATTACAAACTTGGAGAAAGTGTAAAAGTATTCATAAACAATGTCCCTGTTGATTTGGTCATTTTCAGTGGTAAATTAGCCACACCATTTCTAAGCAGCCGTACAAGATGAGCAAAAACCCGCCAGTCCGAATTCACTTCCTCTTGTGCGAGCGGATGCTGGCTACCAGCAGCACACTCCCAATGGAAATGTTGCTTGCAGCCGAAAGCGCTGTGCGCAGCATGCTGCCCAAAGACCAGCGGCGCGAACTCGATATAAAAACCATTGGCATCAACACCTCACCTATTCCGACCCGCACCGGCCTCATGTGGCAACCAGAACTTACTATTGCCGACAAACCCGCCAGCGACCTGATCTATATTCCCGGCCTATGGCGAAATCCGCGCCCGGTAGTCCAGCAACATAAAGAAACTCTGGAATGGTTACGCGAGCAATATCAAAACGGCGCGATCATTAGCGCAGTGGGGACCGGTGTATGTTTTTTGGCAGAGGCAGGATTACTGGATGGAAAGGCCGCAACAACACACTGGCATTACTTTGACCAGTTTCAAAAAGATTACCCACCGGTACAACTCAAGCGCCAATACTTTATTACTCAAGCGGGAAATTTGTACTGCGCGGCCAGTGTGAACTCACTTGCGGATTTAACAGTCCATTTCATCCAGCGCTTGTTTGGCAAAAATATCTCCAGCCATGTGGAGCGACACTTTTCCCATGAAATTCGCCAGGCTTATGAAACCAGCGGTTTTTTTGAAGCAGAGGAAAATCCACATCCAGATGAAGACATCACCCAGATACAAATCTGGCTGCACGACAATTACCAGCGCGATATTTTATTCCCGCAAGTTGCCGCACGTTTTAGCATGAGCGTACGCACACTCAATCGCCGTTTTAAAAATGCGCTGGCGCAAACCCCGCTGGATTATCTACAGGAAATACGCATTAACATTGCAAAAGATTTATTGAAAACCAGCAATCTATCCATCAACGAAATTGCCGATAAAGTTGGCTATCAAGATACAGGCTATTTCACCGCATTATTTAAGAAAAAATTAGCCACAACACCCAACGCTTATCGCAATACTGTGCGGGCAAAATTATTTAGCACTTAACCACAGCAAACATATCTACCAAAAAACAAACCCGACATCATTGATATCGGGTTTGCAGTTGATACATTTTTCCAGAGTGAATTACTACCGTTATGCAGCATTCTCATTTGCTGGAACAACTGATAATTTTTCCGTTGGCTGTGCACCAATTGGAATGGTGCGCGGCTTCATGGACTCAGGAATAACACGCTGCAAATCAATATGCAGCAATCCATTTTCATAATTCGCGGTCTTAACCTGCACGTGGTCAGCCAGCTGGAAACGACGCTCGAAACTGCGCGCCGCAATCCCTTGATGTAGATAAGTGCGCTGCTGTTCATCAGCAACTTTATTGGCAGACACCGTCAGATTATTTTGGTTAACTTCAATAGTTAACTCGGATTGATCAAAACCGGCGACCGCCATAGTAATTCGGTATTTATCCTCACCCGTTAATTCAATATTGTAGGGCGGATAACTAGGTTGGTTCTGCTCTGCGCGGGATAAGTTATCCAATAAATTAGCCATACGATCAAAGCCAATTGCAGAACGGTACAAAGGGGTGAAATCAAAATTACGCATGCTTAATATCCTCATTTGAGCAATATAGTTGGGCGACTTATCTCATTGATCAAGTCATTTAAGGTTTGTGATCCTCTATCGAGCCATCACATAAAACGAGATAAGGACACCCAAAACTATTTCAAGGCATCACTCAAAAATAAATGAAGATTTTTTCTTATGGCTGCTAATACCTTTGAGGCTGAATAACAGATCCAAATGTTATTAATAAATTTTAATAAAAAACTTGCTATTTAGCTGGGGATCATCAATATAGATAGGGAGGGTCGGGATTGTTCGCGGAACTCAGCGCGGAAATCCCAGCCTCCTAACATAAACGTTAAGGAGCCTTACGATGAAACCTGCTGTCGACGTTGTATATCGTGATTTGGATTCTTCCGCTGCACTAAACGACATCATCACCAAGAAGCTTGAAAAGCTCAGCCGCTACACCGACCAAATAGTTCATAGCCGCGTAGTTCTCGATACCCCCCATCACCACAAACACAAAGGCAAACAATTTCGCGCTTCCATTGAGCTGGATATCGTTGGGCACCCATTAGCAATTACCCAGGATGATGAATCCATCCACGTTGCCGTTCGCGACGCATTTTCAAGTGCAGAACGCAAAGTTAAACAGCTGGTAGCACGACAACGTAACGTACGATAGTTTTTTACTTATAGCTAAAAATTCATTTCACCAAAATGAAAAAAGCCGGGATCATTTCTGATCCCGGCTTCGGCTTACTCTTTTAAATCAAATTCAGCGTGAGTATTGGTCGCAGCTATTTAGCAAGTACTATTAAGCCACTACACCCAGCTTCTCTGATTTTTTGTTAATCAAAATATTCAAGTTCGCCAAAGACTGCATGTGGCTGTAGATCAGCTCCAAACCATCTTTTTTGAACAAATCCAATGCATCTGCATCGCTCAATGCCTTCAGCTTTTCACGCTTAACAACGTAAAAGCCGGTCAAATTCATATTGGATTCTTCGCGACCTTTAAAGGTGATATTCGCTTGCATCGGCTCTAACAAATCCAGCTCATGCAGACGCTTACAGAAAACCTTGGTCATTTCGGCGCGGTATTGGTAGTCCTTCAAAAACTCTACCACCTCTTTCAAGTGCGCAGACTGCTCGCCATTCTCTTCAAACAAACGACGACCTTTGCTGCCATCTTTCAATATAGTTTTGCTATCAGCATCAATACACAGCGCCATGGTATCTGCATCCTTATCACCACCCAGAACAAATGGGTAACGACGAATAAATGCAGGGATGTAACGTGAAGTGAATTGGAATTTTTCGTTCAGGGAAAGGTTTTCACCTTCCTTCAAACCCATAATTGCCAGAGGAATATACTCACCCTCATTAGCAGTGGCAGAAAACACAATCGGGAATTCGCCTGCCGCAAACGGAATTTCGGTAGCCAGAATCGGCGCAGAAATCATATGCGAGACAAATGAATAATCATCAACCTGGACAGACCAGTTGCGATGGATATCAGATGACAGTGGTTGAATGTTGTCATAAATCATTAATTGCTTTGCCACGAGGATACCTCTATTTATTTTCTCGACTTGGGATAAAAACCTGGGTTGTAAATCTAAAGAGGGGCGCATGGTAGCACTTTCATAAGCGCCTGCCACTAGATTGGACTTACCATAAACCTAAATTGCAGAAACAAAAAAGCCCGCTAAAAAAGCGGGCTTTTAAGTTATTGAATTCAAAGTAAAAAAATGGTCGGAACGGCGGGATTTGAACCCACGACCCCTACACCCCCAGTATAGTGCGCTACCTGACTGCGCTACGCTCCGACATTTTTTATCCGCAGCAGAATCGAAATCCCGCATCGCGAAGGACGGGGATAATACCTTAATTTATTGTCAATGCAATCAAAGAATTAAGAATTACTACCGCAGTTTGATAAGCAAACAACCACCTTGAAAGGTGGTTGTTTTTTCAGCAAAACTATTTGATTTTCAAGAGATCGAGCAGGTGTTCCAAATCATCAATCATGCGCACAACCAATTGGTTTAACTGGCCTGATTCTGATGGATTGGTATCGCTAGACATCTGCAACCGCGCACCACCAATGGTAAAACCTTGATCGTAAAGCAAGCTGCGAATTTGACGGATGGTTAAAACATCCTGACGCTGATAATAACGGCGATTCCCACGGCGCTTAACCGGATTTAACTGGGGAAACTCCTGCTCCCAATAGCGCAGTACATGTGGCTTTACTGCACACAATTCACTGACTTCACCAATAGTGAAATAACGCTTACCGGGAATGACGGGAAGTTCGTCGTTATGACTCGGTTCCAACATAAGCTTCTACTCGTGCCTTAAGTTTTTGTCCTGGACGGAAGGTAACCACTCTCCGGGCGCTGATTGGAATCTCTTCGCCCGTCTTTGGGTTCCGACCCGGACGTTGGCTTTTATCGCGCAATTCAAAATTGCCGAAGCCAGAAAGTTTGACCTGTTCGTTATTCTCCAAAGCGTGGCGGATCTCTTCAAAGAAGAGCTCCACCAACTCTTTAGCTTCACGCTTATTGAGTCCAAGATCCTCATAAAGTTTCTCGGCCAAATCTGCTTTGGTCAGAGCACCG
Source organism: Cellvibrio sp. (assembly GCF_039207905.1). Lineage (GTDB taxonomy): Bacteria > Pseudomonadota > Gammaproteobacteria > Pseudomonadales > Cellvibrionaceae > Cellvibrio. The sequence goes on along the minus strand of NZ_JBCECX010000065.1, from coordinate 3,822 downwards.
TCCGACATAATTATTATTCCCTATCTGAGGGTAGCGGAAAAATTTACCCCCAGATACTGAACAATCGAATCAATGGAGGCGTTGATCTCATCTTCATTAAGAGTGCGCGAAGGATGCTGAAAGGTCAACCCCATTGCAACACTTTTTCTTTGTGGATCAATGCCTTTGCCCATATATACGTCAAATACCTTTAAGTCGATAAGGTGTTCGCCTGCCTGCCCTTTAACTGCCGTCAAGAGTTTGTCGGCGGCAAGATCGCGATCAACCAGCAAGGCCAGATCACGGCGCACCTCAGGGAATTTGGACAATGATGTAAATGCCGGGATGCGCGCCTTTAGCAAAGAACTGAGACGCACCTCAAACAAATAAACAGATTGAGGGATATCCAACTGCTGCTGCAAGCTTGGGTGCAATGCCCCTATTACGCCCTGCCACTCGCCATCGCGATAAATTTCCGCTGTCTGGCCAGGGTGTAGCGCAGAATGAGAACCCGCCTTGACCGTAAACGCTGACTCATCACCCGTTAACGCCAGCAAGGATTCCAAATCACCTTTGAGGTCGAAGAAATCTACAACCTCAGCGACATTCGCCCAAGATTCTGGTGCACGACTACCGTAGATCAGGCCAGCCAGCATAGCTTCTTGCTTAAGGCCATCTGCGGAAGGGACGAAACGCAAACCGGATTCAAATAAGCGAACACGGTTCTGTTGGCGATTAAGGTTGTTGCGCAACACGCTGACCAAGCCGGGCATCAAGCTAGTGCGCATTGCAGCCATATCGGCACTGATCGGATTACGCAGTACAACAGGCGCGACTTCCGGATCAAACAACGCAGAGAGTTTTGGCTCGATGAAACTGTAAGTAATAGCCTCTTGGTAACCACGCGCGATTAATTGATTGCGCAGCGCAGGCAAACCCATTTTCGCTTCAGGGTGCGGTTCTATATCCAGAGGTGCAGCAAGGCTTCTTGTCGGTAAACGGTTGTAGCCGTAAACGCGCGCCAACTCTTCCAGTAAATCTGCTTCGATAGAAATATCAAAACGGTAACTTGGTACCGCAAATACCCAACCATCGGCGTTTTGCGACAACAATGAAAGCCCCAAGCGAGCCAGGATATCGACCACTTCGTCATCAGCCATTTCCAAACTCAGGCCACTAACAATGCGCGCCTTGCGCAAGCTGACTTGGCGCTCTTGCGGCAGATGCTCGTTAGTGACATGTACTACCGGCCCAGCCTCACCACCCACAATCTCCAGCAGCAATGCTGTTGCGCGCTCGATTGCCTCCAACTGCAAGCTGTAATCCACGCCGCGCTCAAAGCGATGCGATGAATCTGTATGCAAACCATAGGAACGGGCGCGGCCGGCAATCGCCAGCGGATTGAAGAATGCACTTTCCAGGAAGATATCGCGCGTGGCTTCACTTACCGCACTTTCCTTACCGCCCATAATGCCCGCAACCGCCAGCGCTGTTTGCTGGTCGGCGATAACCATAGTATCGGCATTGAGCTTGATCTCTTGTCCATCCAACAGCTGGATAGATTCACCCTGCTGTGCCAGACGCACATGAATTGCGCTGCTGAGTTTGGACAAATCAAACGCGTGCATGGGCTGACCCAGCTCAAGCAGCACATAGTTAGTCACATCAACCACTGCATCAATACTGCGCAACCCTGAGCGAACCAACTTATCCTGTAACCATGCGGGGCTTGGATGGCTGATATCGATATTACGAATCACGCGACCGACGTAGCGACTACACGCAGCACCGGCTTCCAGATGCACAGGAAAACTATCATCAATACTCGCTGCAACAGGAGCAATCGCTGGTGCATTAACGGGAGCGCGATTCAACACCCCTACTTCACGTGCGATGCCTTTTACACTCAGGCAATCGCTGCGATTAGGCGTCAGGTCAACTTCGATCAGTTTATCGTCAAGATTTAAATATTCGCGCAGGTTCTGGCCTACTGGAGCATCAGCCGCCAATTCCCAAAGACCGGTATCGTCATCACCGGCCTTCAATTCGGTTTGGCCACACAGCATGCCAAAGGATTCAACGCCACGTAGCTTGGCTTTTTTGATGTGGAAGTCACCGGGCAGCTGTGCACCTATAGTGGCAAACGGGATTTTTATGCCGATACGCGCATTGGCCGCACCGCAGACAACCTGGCTTGGACCATCAGGCAGACCTGCTACTTGACAAACACGCAGTTTGTCGGCATCGGGATGCTGCTCGCAGCCCACAATCTCACCCACAATCACGCCGGTAAAATCGCCTGCGACAGACTCAACCGCATCCACTTCCAAACCAGCCATAGTGAGTTGGGCAACTAATTCATCGGTACCTATGGCTGGGTTAACCCATTCGCGCAGCCAGGATTCACTGATTTTCATATCTTTATCTCTGTAGCCCGTATGGAGTGCAACGCATTACGGGACTGAAGTCTGGTTAAACTGTTATGCCCGCATTCCGCTTCGCTTCATAACGGGGTACGGCCAGGTACAAATCTAGAATTGCTTGAGGAAGCGCAAGTCGTTCTCGAAGAACAAACGCAGGTCATTCACGCCGTAACGCAACATCGCCAAGCGCTCTACACCCATGCCGAATGCGAAACCGGTGTAAGTCTCGGGATCAACACCGCTGGACTTGAACACTTCCGGATGCACCATGCCGCAGCCACCCACTTCTAACCAACCCGTGCTTTTGCACATGCGGCAGCCTTTGCCACGACATTGGGTGCACTGGATATCCATCTCAGCCGAGGGCTCGGTAAACGGGAAATAAGATGGACGGAAACGCACCGGAACATCGGCCTCAAAGAACGCTTTCAGGAATTGATCCATAGTGCCTTTGAGATCGGCAAAACTGATATTTTTATCGACCACCAACCCCTCGACCTGATGGAACATCGGCGAGTGAGTTACGTCTGAATCGCAGCGATAAACACGACCGGGGCAGATCACTCGAATCGGTGGCTGCTTGTTTTCCATGGTGCGCACTTGCACTGGAGAAGTATGGGTACGCAGTACATGGGTATCGTCCACGTAGAAGGTATCGTGCATCGCCCTGGCAGGGTGATGGGAAGGAATATTGAGTGCTTCGAAGTTGTGATAGTCATCTTCGATTTCAGGACCCACTTCGACGCTATAACCGACCGCCGCAAAGATCTCTTCGATGCGCTGCAACGTACGGGTTACCGGATGCAAACCGCCGGTGTACTGACCGCGACCAGGCAGGGTTACATCAACCACTTCACTGGCGAGCTTGGCATTGATCGCGGCCTGCTCTAACAATTCTTTGCGCGCATTGAGCGCGTCTTGCACAGCATCTTTGGCTTTATTGATTTCAGCACCGGCAGCAGGACGCTCCTCTGCCGATAATTTACCCAACGTTTTCATCAACGCGGTGATGCTGCCATTTTTGCCTAAATAATTCACACGCACTGCATCCAGCGCAGTCAGATCTTGAGCATCGGCAACGAGTTTGAGCGCTTCTTGGGTAAGCGCAGCGAGATTTTCCATCTGCTTTTCCAGTTTGAATAGGTCAACTATGAGTCGGACTAGATTAGAGTTTTCAAGCGTATGACTTCGCCAGAAAGAGACCGCTCCTGTGCTACATATCGAGCGGTATACGACCGTCATGGATGGCGGAAGTGCAGAAACTGCAGGAGCAATTTTCTGCCCGTTCATCCTGAACATAAAAAAAGGGAAGAACCCTAAAGCTCTCCCCTTTCATCGCGTTCACAAAAGCCCTTACGGGCTTTAGGTTGTTGGACGATTAAGCAGCCAGAGCTGATTTAGCCTTCGCAACAACAGCAGC
>NZ_JBCECX010000064.1:0-12284 GCF_039207905.1 Cellvibrio sp. | reverse complement strand
CTGCATAATATTATCCAGCTCACGTACGTTGCCAGGCCAAGGATAAGCAAGCAGCATTTGCTGCGCCGATACAGACAAATTCACGCCACGACGATTTTGTTTGTGCGCATGTTTTTGCAGGATCTTTTCGGCCAGCGGAATAATATCTTCCATACGGTCGCGCAATGGTGCCCATTGCAGCGGCAACACGCTCAAACGGTAATACAAGTCTTCGCGGAATTTTCCAGCGACAACTTCGTTGCGCATATCACGGTTAGAGGTCGCAATCACACGCACATTCAATTTAATCGTTTTACGGCCGCCCAAACGCTCTACTTCACGCTCTTGCAATACGCGCAATAATTTCGCTTGTAGGCCGATATCCATTTCTGAAATTTCGTCGAGCAACAAAGTGCCACCATTAGCCTGTTCGAATTTACCCGGGCTGCTGGTGTGCGCACCGGTATACGCGCCCTTTTCGTGACCAAACAGCATTGCTTCCAGCATATTCTCAGGAATAGCCGCACAGTTAATGGCGATAAAAGGTTGGTTGCGACGCGGTGAGTGATCGTGAATATAACGCGCGAGCACTTCTTTACCAGTACCTGATTCACCCACTACAAGCACAGTGGAATCAGATTGTGCAACGCGCTGCGCCAATTGCAAAAGCTGTTTACTGGATGGCGCCATAGCGACTGGTTCATCGCCAGAAAATTGCGCCACACCTAAATGACGCGCAACAGTTTCCACCAATGTTTGCGGTGCAAAAGGCTTAACCAAATAATCAACCGCACCCTGCTTCATCGCATCAACAGATTCGCTAATGCTGGCATAAGCGGTAATCAACATCATTGGAATTTGCGGGTAATCCTGCTTCACATTCCGCAGCAAATCATGACCGGTCATGCCGCCCATATTCACGTCAGAAACAATCATGCGAATGTCGTTGAACAGCGCTAATTGCTTCAGCGCCTCTTCGCCACTATTCACGGGAATAACGGAATAATCTGCCAGTTGCAGCGTGTCTGTTAATGCCTCGCGGAGATTGTTGTCATCTTCAACAACCAGCACCTTGATCGCATTTTCAAATTCAGCTTGTTGCAATGCTAAAGCCATGATTATTCCCCTAGGATGTAAAAGTCGCGAAAGGTAAAAGCAAACTTGCACAAGTGCCCTTACCTACCGTTGATTGCAATAAAAATTTTCCGTGATGCGCGCGCGCAACTGCCTTCACCACGCTTAATCCCAAACCCGTCCCTTGAGCTTTGGTGGTGACAAACAAATCACCGACCGACGATAATAATTCCGCTGGCATACCCGGTCCTTTGTCGCACACGCGAATCCAAAGACGAGCTTCTTCAGAATTGAGTTTTGGATCGTTCAAGGCTTGCGGATAAGTATTAAATTCAATTCGCAGCACCGCCTTGCAGTCTACTGCTTGAATTGCGTTGTTTACTAAATTCAATAACGCGCCAATTAATGCATCGCGATTACATTGGATATATTGTTCGCGACAATTAATCACCCACTCGCAGCGCGATTCGCTGGTCATTAGCGGTACTTCCATCGCTTCGGCCAAATCTGCCTGCAATTGCGCAACGCTAATAACATCGTTCAGCGCCAGTTCGCCTTTTACATAAAACAACATGTCTTGTACTTGACGCTCGATATTATTCAAGCGCCCGAGAATTTTTTCGGAAAACTGTTGGCGACGCTCATCATCCAATTTGCCACTGCATAAATGACCGGCATACAACATGGCGGATGACAAAGGTGTGCGGATTTGATGTGCAAGTGCGCCCATCATTTTGCCCAGCGCAGATAAACGCTCGTGACGACTTAATTCACCTTGCAAACGACGGGTTTCGGTTTGGTCGGTCAGCAAAATAATTTGTCCGTCAGCGCCCAGGTTACGAGTCTGAATGCTGATGCGACGACCATCGCGCAATGAAACTTCATGACCATCATCCTGACGCGGCGCAAAACTACGCGCGATCACATCGCGCCATAATTCACCTTGCAAAGGCTCACCTAATAAATCGGTTGCTGCAGGGTTGGACTCAGACACACGACCCGATGAATCCAGCACCACCACACCACCGGGTAAAAAATTCAGCAGACTTTCGAGGCGGTTAGCCAGCTTCTCTTTTTCCGCCAACTCTTCCAGACGGCGGTCGCTAAGCGTGGAAAGCTCTTCATTTAATTCAGCGACACGGTTTTCCAGCAGATGATAGGAATCAGCCAGCTGCTCGGACATCTGGTTAAACAACTCAAATGCATTGCGCAGATCCTGGCCTTTTTCGGTGATGCCCTTATCAACACTCAGCGGTGCAACTGAGGACTCGCCCGAGTTGGCAGCCAAAAGTCCAGCACGCGCTTTGGAAGCGCTGGTGACCTTGATTACATTGGAAACTGCTTGCGTCATAAAAACCCCGTCTCAACAACCACTTTCCATTCCCAATCCCTAAGCGTCAATAAAACAGCGCGGATTAATCATAAAAAGTGAACTTACAGGGACAATTGCAAGCTGAATGCCAATATATTTATTCCTTTAAATTCATGCAGTTAGAGCCAATCAAAGAATATCCAAGTCAAACAATTGGCTGATCGAATGATTTCAACTTGTCGCATTTTTCCCGCTTCCCTATAATGCGCGTACCCTCTCGGGGGAGTAATCTGCTCCAGCAAATCGATGCCCGCATCCTTATCGCTGAGCGCTTTTGTCAACATACTTGCAGCATCCACGGAGATGGGCATGGCAAAAGCGTCCTCTGTCGTACTTTGTACACACTGGATTGATGAGACCTGAGATACCACTGTGGCCCCGGCGGGACTGCGGTTGTATCTCTTGTTTTTTCGTCCCGCCTGGTTATAACAATGGAAGCTTTCCTTAGCTCAACACTCGCCGTAGCCGTTGCAGAAATTGGTGATAAAACCCAACTACTTGCTTTGTTTCTCGCCGCTCGTTATGGGCGCCCCTACCTCATTAGTCTCGGGGTTTTAATTGCCACACTCGTAAACCACGGCCTATCCGCATGGCTCGGTGCGATTTTGGCTGACGTAATTCCGCCAGACTGGGTGCGCTGGATCGTCAGCGGTAGCTTTTTCGCGATTGGACTCTGGCTACTCATTCCGGATAAAGACGATGAAGACATGGGGCGCTTTGCCCAATACGGCCCGTTCGTGGCAACGCTGGTGTTATTTTTTCTGGCCGAGATAGGCGATAAAACACAAATTGCCACTGTCATTCTTGCAGCAAAATTCAGCGCCGATGCCTGGATGACACTAGCCGTAATCGCGGGGACAACATTCGGAATGTTACTTGCCAACGTGCCCGTTATTTTTGCGGGCAAATGGCTAATGCATAAACTGCCGCTTGGTTTCGCGCATAAAGCAGCGTGCGGATTATTTATTCTGATGGGCGTGGTAACGCTTATCGGTTTGGATTAGCACCAGATTAATGCAATCGTGTCGCGCAGTTTTGGAGCAGCTATACTAAGCTGCACCAAAACGACGATAACTAATAACGCACCGGTTCTGCCTGCAGCATTTTTTCATTTAATCCCGAGCATTGGGGATATCTTTATCCCCATTTTTCGTTGTTCCTCATGTACTATGCAACGACGGATTATGTGACAAAGTGCCCTGCAAAAAAGTACCTGTGATAATCCAGAGTTTCGGATAACGCACCAGGTTAGTGATTAATGCTTACACCCATTTTTAACATCAACGATATCATTCTTATTTTATCTATAGGGCTGAGTTTAATCCTCGCACTATTCCAACCTATCCTGCCTGCGAAGAAAAAACATACCAAAATACTATTAGCTGGATTTTTTTTCAGCCTCGCCATTTCCGATATCGGCGTTATGTTGATCTGGAATGAATATATCCCGCAGACTGATTTCAGCACCGGGCTTGTGCCTTATTTTTATTGCGGTGCAATGTTATTAAAAGCACCACTGCTGCTTTTATATGTGCGCAGTATTACAGAAGAGAATTTTCAGTTAAAACGCATCCATCTTTTGCATCTCATTCCAACTGTGATTGCAGTAATGGTGATTGGCAGTTTTGGCATAGATACCAATCAGATGAAGCTCGACACTTTCGGTATTGATGCGCTGCTGTATTCGGTTATTGATAATCTCTGGTACTCCCTTAAAGCCATTCCATTGGCTTATTTTATTGCCGCTATTGTTACCGTACGACGCTACCAAAAGATGCTTCACCAACAGCACTCGGAAGTCAATGAAACTGCACTATGGTGGTTATATTACTTAACGCTGGGATTTGTATTGGCGGGTGCCTGGACGTCGCTATTAAGCATTCTCGGTTATTTTTATCGCCTACCCTTTGGCGTCACCGATAACTATATTAATTTTATTTTGCTGATCTCCCTGTTTTATTACAGCATTTCTCATGCACAAAACCTGACTACCACCAAAGAAGAAGAAGAGTTTGAAGATCCCAAAGAGGAATCCTCAGCACCTGTTGATACCAAGCCGCTGGATTCTACTATCAGCAAAATTATGGACGGGATTGTCAATCAGAAGCTTTTTCTCAACCAAAGCCTGAACGTAGAGCAATTCTCAGCAAAGATTGGCGTTCCCTATCGCGATGTTTCCTTTGCCATTAATAAAGCTTTCGGCACTAACTTCTTTGAGTTTATTAATTCGTACCGGATTGAAGAATCCAAGCGCTATCTTTCCGATGAAAAATACAAAGACATGACCATCATGGATATTTTGTTAGAGTCGGGATTCAACAGCAAATCGGCATTCCAACGTTTCTTTAAACGTTTAACCGGAATATCACCCACCGAATTTCGCCGCGAGGCTCTGCGCAAACACTTCTCGGTAGAACGGCCGCAATAGCGGCCAAGACGGAATAAAAGTCTTACTCGGAAATAGCAATACCCGCTTGCGCGAGAATTGTTTTGACAGGTTCAAGATAAGCAGAGTAATGCCTCCACTGCCCGATACTGGAAGTAGATATGGGTTTTCTGACTTGCACAGCACTGGCAGTAGCGACCGGTTTATCATTCTTCTCTACATGCAGACATGCTTCATCCCAATCCAACTCACAAAATTGCAGTAGTTTCCTTATCTCGACATCAGGATTAGTAGCAAGCACTTCATAATTGACGAGATGAAAATTACTCGCGTACTTTTCCTGCAGCAAATTGACCAAGCGCCTGAATTCGACGTAATAACGCGCTGCGTTTTCCAGATCAAGCGAGTAACCAAAAGTCGAATCCTGAAAGCTGAACAACTGGCGATAATTACTGGCGATTGTATCCAACGGATTTCGATCCAAACACACTATCTTTGCTTTTGTTAGTGCTTGGGCAATCAACCCCGCATACAAAATGTTAAGCGGCAGCTTATCAACAAGGAACTTTTTATCACCGGTTAAATAATCCGTCGTATTGATGTAATCCTCACCCAATTTCGACAGATCAATAGCGGGAAAGATATCAACAAATGCTGAGTCGATAAACTCGCGACTTGTCGATTTAATTTGACGTTTTAAGGCAATGGAAAAATTATGCAGCTCACCGCCAGAAGCGACTTGATGGTGATTGGTGAGTATTCGCTCAACTAATGTAGTCCCGGTGCGCGGCATGCCCACGACAAAAATAGCGCGTTCATTATCGAAACCTGTTCTATCACTCACAGATTCATCAGCGTAATACTGCTGCAGCTGGGAAAATATTTTTGCGTCACGCTCGAATTGATAGCCGAGTTGACTACTTTTTTGTCGCTTGGCTTTGGCAAGCACAGCGATTGAATCATCGTATTGCTTTAGCGCCTCTAACTCTTTCGATAAAGCATGTGCAACGGCTAAAAGATCATCTGATGATGAGGCGACATCTAACAACTCGCGCAAACGATCAACGTGATTAGACTCTTGAGTGATTCCACCCAAACTGGTCAGCGCCGCATGCGCTTTAAAGTAATCCGGCTTTAACGCAATCGCGCGTTCGTAAGCCGCTCGCGCTCCCGTGAAATCCCCGCAGAACTTTAATGATGATGCCAGATTAAAAAATACACCGTGGTTTCGCTGGTCAAGTGCGATGGACTTTTCAAACGCGTCTGCTGCTTGTTGATACATACAAAGGCGATTGTAAGTACCGCCCATTACATCGAAAGATTCAGCGGTGTGATTTGACATCAGCTCGGCATGGGAAAGAAGATTAACCGACTCAACACTATTGCCCGCCAAAATGTGTGCTCGCGCCAGATAAACGGTAAATACCGGATTATCTGGCTCAAGTTGATTTGCCTTTGTCAGCATTTCAACCTCTTTAATATAACTTTTAAAATCGTAGGCAATACGGCTCAACAGAAAATAGAAGCCAGCACACTCAGGATACTGGTTAACAGCCTTGGTCAAAATCCCATAGGCTTCCTGATAATTGCCTCTGATAAGCGCAACTCTTGCGGAATCCTGTATTAGTTCCTGTTCATGCTGGCTTGCTATCGCGGTCATACTTTTGCATTGCCCAAAGGGTCGATTAGAAATTATTTGGCACAGCCGGTTCCGCTGGTACCCACATCCAGAAACTTATCATAAACGAACCAGGTTGAACCTACGACCTCTATATTTGCTTTCCAGGGTTTATCAAGTGCATCGTACTGAGCTTTCCATGATGTGTAAGCTTGCTGATGCGGGTTTTTCTCTAACCAACAGCCCATAAACGGTAAATCATTGGTATTTTTTGGCCCTTCATTGGAAAAAATAGGCGCGATTCTTACCTTACGACTTGCGGCAGACAACCACTCAAGACGCTCAAGGCCGAAATTGATAATAGTGTTATCTGTTTGCATATAGTAATGAACCAGAATCCGATCGGTCACGTTAGCCAAGGTTACCGCTTCCGTTGCATCGATCCAACCGATGTAAATTTCTGTCATTAACTGGTTTGCTGCAGCAACAGTGTTAAAACGCTCCAACATTGAAATGGTTTTGGCGAACTCTGTTTTCCGATCCGCTCTATTCCAGAATTCATATTCAACATTCAATACATTAATACGTTCAGATTCAGGACGCCCCTTGTTGTAAGCAACAACGGTGTCAGCCTCGCTGGCATCGCCCAAGGCCGCACCGATTTGTTTAACGCCTGCCGTTGATTTAGCACGATTAGCAAGCGATGCAAACTGCTGCGCTTTCACTGATGTTGGATTAAGGCCTTCCAATTCGTAAAAAATCAAATAAGTGAAGCCGCCGTCGCGAACAAATTTCAAGAATTGCTCTTCACGCTGGGCATTACCTAACAGTTGGTCTGCGCGCCCCATATGGAGCGACACATATAGGCCATAAATATTTTCAGCAGCAATATCAGGTTGGCTTGAAGCTGACGACGCTATTGAAGAACCGGTAGATGAAACAACTGACGAAGCAGCTACCGAGCTGGGTGCGACGCTGGATGAATTAGCGGACACATAACTACTGCTATTATTTTTGACCGCTGCTGAGCCACCACCACATGCAGCTAATGTTAAAAATGCACTGAATACAAATAATTTGCGAAACATTTTTTATAACCCTGTCATATAACCTGGATTTAAAGCGGCCGTTTAAACAAACGACCGACGAAAGAGTGGATATAAAAACCCTTATTCAATCGCAGCAATATCGCTAACGACCGACGCAACACGACTACGCAAAAGCACTGGTGAGCTACCAACATCCACTTCAGATTGATAGACAATCCAGGATTTTCCACCATTAGTGCTGTATTCAATTGCAAGTTCTGGCAAAGAACTATTAGCGAGGAGCTTGCCATTAGCTTTTACACCACCGGGTGGCGGCAAATAAAATTTAGCTCCAGCTTGTTCGAGCTTGGGCAATTCTTTTTTAACCAGCGTTGAGGAAAAATCTCTCCAGTCCGATGCACGCTTTTGCAAATTCGGGCTATCGCCTTCCCAACCAGCTTTAAACCACGCACGCTCAGCGAGAACCATTACGCGCGGAAAAATCATGGTCTGAAGCTGCTCTTGGGTTCTGATTGTTTCAGTCCACACCTGACCTTGCATACCAAGAACATGTTCAGGTTTTTTAAGGGGAGGCAGGATGCGGCCAACCAAACCATTGAGGTTGGTAATGTCAGCACCGATAAAGGTTTTATCTGCATTCGCATAGAGGTTATCCGGCATGAATCCGAATACTTTTGGCAGATCGGAATAACGTGTTGCCCAGTGGTAACCACGCTCTTTCGCACTGGCTTCATGTGGATGATCAAAATACAAATGGGTAGCACCAGAAATAACAACGTCGTAGCCATTATTAGCTAAACGATGTGCACGATCGGCCACACCCGCTTCCCAAATGTTATCCCACGCATTTGCAATCACGCGCTTATTCTGTAACTGCTCGCGGTTAAAAGTATTGTTCGGGTCATACATCAAACCGTCTTCCCAGCCCATAATATCCAGGCCACGCTTGCTGGTAATCTCAGAAATGCGTTGCACAAAATAGGGTTTGAGATCAGCAACACCCGTCACGCCACGATCATTACTGGCAAACAAACGATCACACGCCGGTGATGCAGTCCATGAACCTACACCAACCTCATCGCCGCCCATATGAAACACTTCCAGCTTTTGCCCGGCTTTGCGGAACATTTGCTGCAGTTCGTAGGTTACTTTCTCGATGAATGCATAGGTGGACGGCAAGCACACATTGACAGAGTTATCGGAATAACTTTGCACGGTAAGGTATTGGGATTTATCTTGCGGATCACTCAACAAATATTGTTCTGCAGCATCTTTCTTGCCTTGAGCCATCAGTTTTTTGTAACGAGCTTCCATAGACTTAATTGCTGCACGAGAATGCCCCGGCATATCAATTTCAGGAATAACTTCGATGTGGCGCTGTGCAGCAAATTTAACTATTTCGGTAAAATCTGCAGCAGTTAAGTAACCATTACCAACTGCTGTTTTATTTGGACCGTTGCCTAATTGCGGCATTAAGCATTTGGTTTCAGATGGATCAAAGCAACGAAACGCGCCTACTTCAGTTAATTCTGGCAGACCGGGGATTTCAATTCGCCAACCCTCATCCTCTGTCAGGTGGAAATGAAATTTATTTAGCTTGTAACGTCCCATCTGTTCAACCAGAGCGAGCACAGCCTCTTTTCCGTGGAAATTGCGCGCCACATCGTAATGCATACCTCGCCAGCTCGCGCGCGGTTCATCAAACACGCGCAATGCTGTAACAGATTGGGTAACTGACTTCTCAGCAGGTAGCAAACTCAGGAAACTTTGCACTCCATAAAAAACCCCGGTCGGTGTACCTGCGGAAATCACTACTTTTTCGCTAGTGATATTTAACTCGTAGGCTTCAGGAATGGTTATCTTTTTATCAATGATCAGCTCAATCAGTTGTTTTTTGGAGCTGCTATTGGCAACACTTTTCTCCAACACCAAACCAGATTCACGCAAACGCTGCTGCAAATAACTGGACTCAAATGCGAGCCCACCCACCTCAACAATTGCCCAGCGATTATCGAGCTGCGCACTGCCCTTGCTGTAGGTAACATTCTTTGGTGTAGGAACGATTTTTATCTGATCACTGGATAACTCAAGTTGATTGATAGCAACATTGGTTTGATAACGACTACTCGTTGTCACTACCGGATAAAGATCACGGGGAATATCAAACCGAGAATATTGTTCCGGCTTAACAAATGGATCAACAAACTTTTCCAGATCTTCGGTATCGGTGTTTGCAAAAACAGCTGATTCACCAGCAGCATTGGCGATAAAAGCACGCGGCATAAAATCGCTGTAGCTTACGATATGGCCGCGTGCAGTGTATGGAAACTGTAATGAACTCCCAGCAGCCAAACCCGGGAATTTATCGGTAGGTGCAATTTCGTAAAGGTCGCCTTGCAGGCGTTTAAACGTTAGCTCGGTAGATGCTGTCGATAACACGCGCTTGACCGAATGGATATAAATTTTCCAATTGGATTTTCCTTTCGGCAACGCAACGGAAGAGTTGTTATTAACAGTAACCAATGCATTAAAAGCGCCTTCTTGACCGAAGTTGCTCACAACACCGAAACGCAGTTCCGCCGCATTACCAAAATTTTTCAGATCACCGGACGAGAGATCTGCGAATACAGGGCTGGCAGACAACGCCAACCCAATGCACAACATAGTTTTTTTCAACATTCTTCTTTTACCTCTACAACAGCTCCAGATGGAGCAAAAAAGCGGAATTTATTAAACAAGGAATTAATAGATTTCAAACTCGTACAACGAGAATCCCCACTGCGGCAAAGCTTTAGCTGTGCCGTTAATTCTCACGTAGCGAGCGGATGTGTTTAAGCCGGTGCTGTCATTCACAAGACTGGTATTGCCTGTATATGAGCGCAGCGTCGTCCAAGTGCTGCCATTATTGGAAGTCAGTATTTGATAATCGGTGGCGTAAGCCGGGTCCCAGGTCAATTTCACACGGGAAATTGCAGCGACTGATCCAAGATCAACTTGAATCCATTGCGAACCTGAATATGCACTTGCCCAACGTGTTGTGGTGGTATTGCCATCAACCACTTTTGCTGGTTCATAGCCCGCCGCAATAAAAGATGAAGCAGTCACTGACTTTCCTAACGCAAGATTTGTAGTGCCACTGCAACTGCTAGCCGACGTTAAAGTCGCAGCCGTTGACGTGAAACTGGTTGGATTGGCTGTGTCATAACTAATTACCCGTGCGGCGTAATTTGCATAGTCCTGAGCTGTAATATTGGAAATGACCAATGATGCGGTGTTAGCGCCAGCTATATTCCCGCCATTCACCAAGCACTTTCCATTCTTAAGCCAGCAATAAGTTTTATTTGTTGCAGAGCTTGCAACAGTGAAAGCTTTTGTCTGGCCTACGCATGCTGTTTGATTAACAGGATTACTGGTGATGTGATTGGGTTTTGAAGCGTAGATTGCGGGAAAGTGATTGTAGAGAAACCAGTTGGAACCAATCACTTCAATATTATTTTTCCAATTCGCGGTAATTGCGTTATAGCCTGCCAGCCAGGTTTTATAGGCTTTATCGTTGGGATTCGTCGCCAACCAATTGCCCATAAAATAGGTTTCAGCATCATCGGTTGTCGATGGACCTTCATTGGAAAAAATGGGGATTACTTTGACTTTGCGGCTCGCACCTGCAAGATATTGCAGGCGCTCTATTCCATAATTAATTATCTCAACATCTGTCTGGCGATAATAATGAACCAGCACACGATCAACCGCATCACCAAGGCGAACACCTTCGGTTGCGGTAATCCAACCAATGTAAATCTCAGTCGTTAAATTATTGGCGAGAGCAACAGATTTAAAATAGTTAAGGATATTAATCGTTGTATCAAATTCGCCTGCACGATTGGTGGTAGAACGCCAAAATTCACGTTCAACATTCAACACATCAATTCTTTCGTTAGCTGCATGGCTATTGTTGTAAGCAACAATATTGTCGGCGAATTGCGATTCAGCCAAGGCAGCACCAACTTGCTGTACACCGTATTGGATTTTAGCGCGCGAGATGAGTGATGCCAATTGGGCGGCGCGAGTAGAATTAGCAACCAACCCTTGTAGATCATACATAATGAGATAGTTAATCCCATTATCGCGCGCGAACTTCAACATCGCATTTTCGGCTGTAGTATTGCCTAGCACACCGGCAATGCGACTGGTTGAATCCAATTTCACATACATTGCATTGATCTGCGTACAACTGCCGCCTACAAACGCATTACAAGTTTGCTGGGCATTTGCGGAATTGCTGAGAAAAAAGGCTGCAACAACTAGAAAATATATCTTTATCAAAGGAGTAGCGAATAAGTTTTTCATATAACACCTTTAGCGGATAAGTAAATTTATTGTGTGAATTGTCTTTATCTAGAGCAAAGATGTGGTCCGTTACGTATCAAATCCTGTTCAATACAAATTTCGGGCAAAAGGGTAAAAAGGCCCGGCCGAAGCCGGGCAAACGGGAGTTCACGACGAGTGAAAAGTAAAACTAAAGCTTGGCGCGGATACCAAAGGTGTAGAGCGCACCGGTATCTTCAAAACCGATAAACTGGTTTTTGTAACGACCATATTTGTTGACGGTCTCACCGGTAACGTTGCTACCTTCTAAAAACAAAGTAACTTTATCAGTCACGTCATAACTTGCACTGACATCGAATGAACCGTAGTCGTCATAGTGAACAGGCTCGCTGCTTGGACCAACTGATGGACGACCCAGGAATGCTGTCCGGTAGTTATAGGCCACACGTAATTGCAGGCCATCTTTATCATAGAAAACGG
>NZ_JBCECX010000063.1:0-13634 GCF_039207905.1 Cellvibrio sp. | reverse complement strand
GCAAGATGTGGGCTGGACTGAAGTTGCTGGTAAGAATCCAATTGATTTTGTTAAAGCCTACCCAGGCCGCACTATTACCACTCACTACAAAGCGTCTGCGCCAAAACCAGGCAACACCGAAAATCCAATCATCGGTAAAGACACCACCGATTGGAAAGCGTTGATCACTGCTAACAAAACCGTTGGTGGTACGCTCTGGTTTGTAGTTGAGCAAGAGTCTTATCCAGAAGGTTTGACACCAATGCAAAGCGTTGAAGCATCACTGAAAGGCCTGCAAAAAGTTATCGCGGATATGAAGTAATTTTCCCGCAGTAAAAAAACGCCGCACCTGCGGCGTTTTTTATTTAAGGCAGACGTAAATCACGGATTGAATTACACTGCACAACAACATTACAGATCCACACGCATAACAACACGCAAGGATTCCCCTATGAACCTGAATAAATACTCCCTGGCATTGGCCGCCCTGCTCTTTAGCCAGTGTGGCTTAGCCGCTGGCCTGCAACAATTGCCAACACATGTTGGTGGGCGAGTGTTGGAAAACAGTAATCCTGCTGGTGAAAAATCCTATGAATACTCTTGGCCTTCCATCTATTTTGAAACCGCATTCAAGGGCGATTCCTTGATGCTGAAATTTGAAGATGACCAAAATATTTTTCATCTGATTGTCGATGGCAACGCACCCGTGGTAATCAACAAACCTGGTGATCAGGATTATGTGGTGCAAGGTTTAGCGGATGGAAAACATCAGGTGCGACTGGAAAAAATTACCGAGACTCAATCCAGTACCGGCCGCTTCCACGGTTTTTTCAGTGAAGACAAAGCGACCGCACTACCTAAAAGAAAACGCCAGATTGAATTTATTGGCGATTCATACACCGTTGGCTACGGCAACGTTTCACCCAATCGTGAATGCAATGACACCGAATTATTTAACACCACCAATTCGCAACTGGCGTTTGGGCCACTCGTTGCAAAACATTTTAATGCCGATTATCAAATCAATGCGTCATCCGGCTTTGGCATAGTGCGCAACTACAATGGCCACTCACCGGAAAAGAATTTAATTGGCCTGTATCCATTTACACTGCACAATAATGCTTATATTTACCAGAGCAACTGGCAACCACAGGTCATAGTGATTGGACTAGGCACTAACGATTTCTCCACCAAGTTAAACGATACCGAGCGCTGGAAAACGCGTGCGGATTTGCAGCTGGACTACATCAACAAATACGTTGAATTTGTTAAATCCTTGCAGCGCAAAAATCCAAAAGCTGAATTCGTGCTGATGGCGTCCACCAATGCTGACAATGAAATTGCGAATCAGGTTAGCAAAGTACTGGCGCAGCTCAAGGATGCAGGCATAAAGAAAATCGATACGATTATTTTCAGCGGACTGGACTTCAAAGGCTGTCACTGGCACCCGTCTGCTGCTGACGATAAAATATTATCCGAGTTAATTATCAAACATCTAAACTCCAGAAAAATCTGGTAATTTTTATAATGAATTGCCGCCAATAGAGCGGCAATCAAAAAAGTTCCACAATAATAATCGGCATGGTTATCGGTCACTAATAACTCTCTAATAACCGGAACATTATTATGAAATCAACCATGATGACAGCAGCGGTGCTTGTTTTATCACTCAGCGCCGCAACCAGCGTTGCGCAAAACCCACTGAATTTTGGTAGCAATATCAAAACTGCCGACCCATCAGCTCACGTGTGGGCCGATGGAAAAATGTATCTCTACACTTCGCACGATGAAGAATGCCAACAAGATTTCCATATGAAAGATTGGTATGCGTTTTCATCATCTGATCTGGTGAAATGGGAAACCCACGGGCCACTGCTATCAATCAAAGACCTCACCTGGGCTGACAATTTTGCCTGGGCGCCCGACGCTGCTTACAAAAATGGAAAATATTATTTGATCTTTCCAGCAGGTAACGGCTTTAAAGATCGCGTCAATCCCGAAAAAAGCACCAAGTGGATGGGCATTGGTGTTGCAGTGAGCGACTCACCAACAGGCCCTTTTAAAGATGCGATAGGCAAACCACTCTTTACTACACCTTATGCTAATGACCCAAGCCTGTTGATTGACGATGACGGCAAAGCCTATTTGTATTTCCACGGCATGAATGCCGATTATCAAGTCGCGGAAATGGCCGATGATTTACTCAGCATAAAAGGCAAATTACAAAAAATGGATATGGGTGGTCACGAGCCCAAAATGGAAGGCCCCTGGGTATTCAAACGCAACGGCCTTTATTATTTCACCATGCCGGAAAACAATCGGGTATTGACCTATTACACATCCAAATCACCTAAAGGCCCATGGAAATATCAGGGCGAGATCATGAACGAAGAACACGGCAACAATCACCACTCGATTGTGGAATACAAAGGCCAATGGATTCTCTTCTACCACCGCTGGCTGGAAACCCCCGGCTGCCATAAAAAACAACGCCATGTAACCGCAGAATATTTGTATTTCAACGAAGACGGCACCATCCAACCCATTAAGAGAACCACAAAAGGGATTGGGGACTTTCCGGAAAAACTGAAACAGCAAAAGAAATAAAAGCAACCCGAAAATAAAAACGCCGCTAAGAAGCGGCGTTTTTATTTATAGAGAAAAGTTACACTTTATTGCCTATTGGCAACTTGGTTATCGGTTTGCCGGTTGCAGCGAACAACGCGTTAGCAACTGCGCCCGCAATGGGTGGAACACCGGGTTCACCGACGCCGGTGGGCATTTCGGCGGAGGGGACAATATGTACTTCCACTTTTGGCATAGCATCGATGCGCATCAATGGATAGGTGTGGAAGTTGGTTTGTTCTACTACACCATTTTTTAGCGTGATAGCTTCGCCCAATGCAGCACTTAATCCCATGCCGATACCGCCTTCCATTTGCGCGCGAATCACATCGGGGTTTACTGCGACACCACAATCGACGGCGCAGACAACGCGCTCAACTTTAAAAGTCTTATCGGCATTCACACGCACTTCCGCAACTTGGGCAACCCAGGTTCCGAAGGATTTATGCACGGAAATTCCGCGCGATACGCCATCCGGCAATTTCTTTTTCCAGTCGGATTTTTCTGCAGCGAGATTTAATACACCGAGTGCACGCGGTTCTTTTGCTAACAATTCGCGGCGAAATATGACCGGATCTTTTTTTGCTGCTTTTGCAAGCTGGTCAATAAAACCTTCCACCACAAATGCATTACCCGAATGACCTACCGAACGCCACCAAAGTGTGGAAAGCTTTACTGGAATTTCCGATCCCTGTACCAGCAAATTCGGAATGGCGTAGTGCATATCATCAATGCCTTCCGCAACGGTAGAATCCAGTGGGCCTTTTATCATCGCTTCAAAAGGTGTGCCGCGCAAAATAGATTGAGCAACCGCGTGATGCTGCCATGCCGTTACTTTGCCATCGGATGAAACAGCGGCGCGGATGTGGTGAACACCCATCGGGCGATAGCGACCATTGAGAATTTCATCCTCGCGCGTCCACACCATTTTTACCGCGCGGCCTTGAACTTGTTTGGCAATATTTGCAGCGTCTACCACGTAGTCACTCGGGCAGGCACGGCGACCAAAACTACCACCCGCGTAGAGCGTATTAATTTTAACTTGCTCAGGCTTAACGCCAGTTGCAGCAGCAACCTCTTGCTGATCTACCGTTGGCATTTGGCAGGCGAACCACAATTCGCAATTATTTTTTTCTGCTTTCACAACACAGTTAATCGGTTCAATTGCGGCATGAGTGAGATAGGGAAGCTCATATTTGGCCTCGATAATATTATCCGCCTTTGCAAGCGCAGCCGCAGCATCACCGGTATTTTTTACCACATGACCCTTTTTAGTTGCCAGATCGTGGCAAGCGTTAAATAGCTCATCACTACTGCGGGTTTCACAGGCCGATAAATCCCACTCAACTTTCAATAAGTCACGCGCTTTTTTCGCTGCCCAGAAATTATTAGCAACTACCGCTACACCGCGCGGAATTTCAACCACAGCAACAACACCGGGTGATGCTTTTGCTTTCGCTGAATCTACCTTTTTAACTTTGCCGTACATTTGTGGCGGGTAAGCAACCAGCGCCGTGAGCATGCCGGGGAATTGGATGTCCTGGGTATAAATTGCTTTGCCGCTGGTTTTTTCGTTGCTGTCTTTACGCGGAATCACTTTGCCAATCAATTGAAAATCTTTTGGGTCTTTTACTTTTGGATTTTGCGGCATTGGCAAGAGCGCCGCTTTTCCAACCAATGCACCAAAGCCACTGCTGTGATTACCGTGGGAGATAATCCCCTTACTTACTTTAATTTCATCGGCCGGCACCTTCCATTCAGCTGCTGCGGCAGCTACCAGCATCGCGCGTGCGGCTGCGCCTGACTGACGCAATTGCATCCATGAGTTGGCAATCGATGATGAACCGCCAGTACCTTGTGTTGGCCCCCAAAATAAATTGTTGTAGCGGCTGGCATCGGCGGGCGCAAATTCCCAAGCCATCTGCTCCCAACTTGCATCCAATTCTTCTGCAACCAGTGACGTTAATCCGGTGCTCACGCCCTGCCCCATATCCAAATGTTTCACTACCATAGTGACTTTGTTATCGGGTGTGATTTTTAAAAAGGCGTTAAAAATGGGCGCGCTGGTTTCTGCCGGTTTTTTATCTGCAGCAGCGGCGCTGCTAACAATCAAACCACTGCCAATCAATAGACCGCCGCCCACACTGGCCGCTTGTAAAAAAGTACGGCGAGTTAAATTGGCAACGCCTTTATTTTGTTCTGCCTGGATAATTTCTCGCTTCAGGAAATTCATTTTGCTTTTGCTCCCAACTGATCCGATGCCTGATGAATAGCGGAGCGAATGCGATGATAAGTTGCGCAGCGGCACAGGTTGCCGCTCATAGCCGCATCAATTTGCTCATCGGTAGGTTTGCTGTTGGTTTGCAAGAGTGCAGTGGCTGACATTATCTGCCCCGATTGGCAGTAGCCACATTGCACTACATCAAGCTCGCGCCAGGCTTTTTGTACTGCCTGGAATGCGGGGGAATTAATGGTTTCAATAGTTTGGATATTGGTGCCTGCCACTGCCGATACCGGCAAGCTGCACGCGCGCACCGGAGTGCCATCCATATGCACGGTGCAAGCACCACACAGCGACATTCCGCAGCCGAGCTTGGTACCGGTCATATGCAGCTCATCGCGCAACACCCACAGCAAAGGCGTTTCCGGATCAATATCAAGCTGGTGCGCCTTACCATTAATAGTAAGCGAAATCATGGATCACTCCTCTACGAACATTCAGTCGACTAACAAACGGTTAAATAATTTTTTTTAAGTAGGTAGTAAGATCAGCGGGAGTATCTACATCAAACTCCGCCGATGGCATAGCAACGGGAACAACTTGATCGGCGTAGCGCTGCAATAAATTTTTTGCTCCACGATCACCGCGGCACTCATACAAACGCGCTTTAAACTGCGCAGGAAAAATCGCTGGCACGCCGAGCGTATCGGCAAAACTGGCACAGGCAATTTTGTCCGGATTTTTACTCCAGGCACGATACAGATTGCGCAAATCCTGCGCGCTAATCAACGGCTGATCACCCAACAACACCAGCACCGGATTACTGTTCTGCAAATGCTTCACACCAAAGGCGAGCGAATTACCGACACCCAAATTCCACGCGCGAAATTCCAGCAATTCAACCGCGCGCTCGGTGCGGGTTTTCGGTTTGCGATCCAAACTCGGCAGCGCCTGCAATAGCTGCGAGTAGAATGCTCCACCGATCACAAAAATTTGTGCGGGATCAAGCGCGCGCGCACTGGCAATGCTGTTGGCAAGCAGCGGTTGCCCCTGCCAATCTGCCAATTGTTTACAGCCGCCAAAACGACTCGCGCTACCCGCTGCCAAGACCAGACAATCAATTATTTTTTTTTCCGCCATCATGGTTCAGCCCTCAGTTCATAAAAAATTTACCGCGTCGGCTCCGGTTGACACGAATGGTTGCATCATTTCACTCAGAGGCACTGCACTGCAGCCAAAAATATGGGCATGGCATTCCGCCAATACCGAGAGTGCAATACTTTCCGGTAGATCGCCGCCCAGCGCCAAGCCCATTGGCCCGGCAATGGAATAACGCAATTGCGCTTCACTTAATCCCGCTGTTGCCAACACCTCGGCTTTGCGTTTTGCGGGACCGAGCAGACCGATATAAGGATTGATTAAATTGTGCGATTGCAGCGCCGCAACCGCAGCAGCATCGAGGCGCACATTGTGATGTGCGATAACCACACCATCGACCTGCTGCAATAATTCTTCATCCAATTCAGCAGCAGCTTGTGTGAGCGCAGTGATACCTGCAGGAAAATTTGCGCGCTTGCCCGCATTCAAACGCTGATCAGCAAGCGTTACTCGCCAGCCAAGTACCAACGCCAAATGACACAGGGGAATAACATCGACACCACTACCCAGAATTAATAAATGCGGTAGCGGATTAATTAAGGTCGACAGAAATTTTTCATCGCTGTCATTAGCAGAAAGTGGAGATGAATTAATCGATTGCACAGTGCCGTGTTGACGCTGCACAAATTTGCGCGCACGCGGCGAATAATCTGCGCGCGCCTGTTCAATCTGCAAGGTGTAATTGCACGCGTGTTGTTGCTGTAATGCAGAAAATACAGCGGGCAATTGTAAAAAATCATTTTGCGCATTGCAGGGATGCAACAAAATTTCTGCTGCGCCACCACAGCCGATTCCTAAACGCCACGCGATATTAGTGTCATCAGTTGCATCGTAAACAACGCGGCGCGATTTACCGAGCGCAATCACTTTGCGCGCCTGCAATAGCAAATCCGATTCTATACAGCCGCCGCTTAATAACCCGAGTTGATGCCCTGCATCACTTAACAGCATGAGTGCGCCGGTTTTGCGATAGACCGAACCGCGCGTATGAATCACTGCTCCCAAAACCCAATTGGCCTGCTCTCTCAACGGCAACCAAGTGGCGAGCAAATGATGGAAATGATTGGACATAGGCACGCATCCTTATAATTGGTTTTATCTGTATGTTGATAAGGGAACAGCCAGTCGCTGGATAATCCCATTCATCTTCCGTTAAGGAAAGTGGATTTAACAAAACTAAACCAATGCAGACACTCACAAAGGGATGTAACCGAAACAGCAGAATTAAAACGACATAACCACATGCATTAATAGAATCTACTCACCCAAAGGCTCGTCCAGTATGACCTTAAACTTTCCATTCGCGATTGCCCGATTCCGAGCAATCATTGCCTGATCCTGCAAATATCCCACACCTCAATCGGCTTGCACATCGCCGCCCATCAATATACGATACATATACGTTTTATATATATTTCACTTATCCCGAGGCAACTATGGGCATTGTCAAAATCAGCGATGAGCTGCATGAGGAAATCCGCAAAGCCAGTACCGCGATGGTGCGCTCAATCAACTCTCAAGCGGAATACTGGATAAAGATGGGCATGCTGGCCGAGATCAACCCGACCATGACTTACAGCGAGCTGTTGCGCGAACAATTGCGTCATGCGGCAGTTGAACTGGCAGAACCAGTTCAACCAACCTTGAGTAAAGTTGTTAATGGATAAACAAGTTGTTTTAAAAAGTAGTGATGACTTGCAGCTGATGCGCGAGTCCGGCCGTTTGTTGGCCTCGGTGTTTGATTATCTCGATCCGCTGATTACTGCTGGCATCTCGACCATGGAGATCAATGATCTCGCCGATAGTTTTATTATCCATACATTAAACGCGCGCCCGGCCAGCAAAGGCCAATACGATTTTCCTTATTCACTGAACACATCAGTGAATGAAGTAGTTTGTCACGGCATGCCGTCTGCGACTCACTTTTTGAAATCGGGCGATATTATCAACGTGGATATCACACTGGAAAAAAACGGTTTTATCGCCGACTCCAGCAAGATGTACATGATTGGCGAAGTTACTCCACTCGCCCAACGATTAGTAGAAAAGACCTACGCCGCTATGTGGCAAGGTATCCGCGCGGTGAAACCCGGCGCAACTCTGGGTGATATCGGATTCGCTATTCAACAATACGCTCGCGCCAATGGTTATTCGGTGGTGCGCGAATACTGCGGCCACGGTATTGGCCGCGAGATGCACGAAGCACCGCAAATACTGCATCACGGCCAACCCAATTCGGGCATGGTGTTACGCGAAGGTATGACCTTCACCATTGAACCCATGATCAATCAGGGCGAAGCAAAAGTGAAATTAAAACGCGATGGTTGGACAGTGGTAACGCGCGATAAAAAATTATCCGCGCAGTGGGAACATACTATTGCGGTGACAGCAGATGGTTTTGAAGTGTTGACGCTGCGCGACGGTGAAATCGTACAGTGATTAATATACTGCAATTAAAGAGTGCAATAAATTTGCGCTAAAACTCCCGCAACAATTCATGGTTCACGGCGCCCAGTGAACCATCATCATCCGGATTGGCTAATTCGATAAGTGTGCGCTTGGATAAGCCCAAACGTTTTAATCGTTCACCAAAATGCGTTTTAAAAATTTTATCCAGCTGCCCACTTTCTTGCAGATATCTCAACCCAACCGTTAACCGATCAGCCAGCACAGGCTGATTGGGGCTGACATAAAAATACACCGGCAGCGGCATATAGATAAGCAAGCTTTGTTCAGGCACAAGATTATCGACAAGCTTGCCATCGATCTCATAATGATCATCAATTTCAATCACACTGAGCGGTACGAATTGGTAGCGTTTACCGGCGAGCATCTTTAACAACAACGTCATATTCAGTGGCTCAGCCACGGAAAAGCCATTGTATTTATACACATGCCCTTCCCAACCCTTACCAAAACCCATGGGTAATTTGCGCAAATCGTCCAGATTTTTAACACCACTAAAACGCGGCTGCTCTTCTTCGCGAATCAGCAAAATCCGGTAACCCATAAATCCATTCAGTACCGGCAGGCCGATACGGATCAAACCTTCACGCGGCCCTTTCTGATTTGGGAAGCCCACCAGCCGGTCAATATTGACCTTATCGCCCGACACCAAGAGCTCGTGCTTACGCTCGGAACTAATTTGCTCCTGGATAAAAACGACTTCATAAGGGCCAAAAGTGGACTCAGTTGCCTTGAGCGCAGAATTGATAACGTCGAGGTAATACTCCTCTTTGATGGAGGCAGTGTTATTCCCAAGATACTTGACCAGCAAGGGATCATCGGCCAGCACAGGACGCGCAGCCAGAAGGTAAATCATTGAAAACAAAATAAAATAACGCACAGCTTTAGTCGATTGGACGCTCATGACGCCCCTCCCTTAACGGGTATTGTTATAAATTTAATCCTAGCATCAAACAATTTATGCGCCACAGCCATTTGGCCGCATCAGCCCGCATAAATATCTCTCCCCTGTAAAACCGCACTTTTCCTGTTTTCCAGCAAAATATCAAGCATTTCCCTCTGGCGCACAACTCCACAATGGTTTTACTATATCCCAAGCAGAGCTTTACAGATTGACTGCAGGAACCGCGCAAGCCCGCTTGCCGATATCATGGATATTCAGGAGGAAGATAAATCAAATGCGTAGACCACTCATATTAATCATCATCCTGATCATTTCATTTAGCCAAAGTGAAATCAGCTCCCCCAACGCACTAAACAGCGTCATCTACCCACTTCTGTTTGTCTCCGCACTTCTGTTGCTAATTATCATCCTCGCTCGTAGTTTTACTAACAAACGCAAATCGAATCTCGAGGTTAATGATGGCGGTGATGCTTATTATCTCAGCGGGAAAAATGGCGGGGATTCAGGAGATGGTGGCGGAGACTAATGGAGATTGCTTTTATTACGTCACCTTGTATGTATTTATTTTTGAATCCACCATCCACACAGAAATAACTCCATCATCAAAAATAAAAACTGCCTATTTCATTTTTATACATTCATAAGGAATACAAATGGTAATTAATTTGAAAGAAGTCGATGGAATTCCTGTAAATGCGAAACACAAAGCATCGTGCCATTGTGGTGGAGTAGAATTCGAACTCGATTTACCAGACGGGCTAATTGACGTGCGCCGCTGCGATTGTTCGCTTTGCAGAAGACGAGGTGCAATTGCAGCATCCATTCCGCTTTCCGGCATTAGGATTGTAAAGGGTGAAGAGCTGCTAAAGCTGTATCAATTCAATACAAAAACCGCGAAGCATTATTTTTGTAGTAACTGCGGCATATATACACATCACCAACGCAGATCAAACCCAACCCAATACGGCTTCAATGTTGGCTGCCTTGAAGGAATTAATCCGTTGAAAATACCTGATGTACCAACTTATGACGGAGTAAATCATCCTGCAGATCGAAAACAACAAACATAAATATGATCCACTCCGCCTATGAATCGCAACTCAAAGAAAATTCTTTAGTAGATAATTAACAATCTTTTGTCATCAAGTTAAAAACTCATGATTCAACACCAACACAAGCTTAGAATAGCCAGACCAACAGATAACCTTGATGAAATAACTCAAATGTATATTTCAGGGCTGGGCTTTACGCTACTTGGTCATTTTGAGAATCACAATGGCTTTAATGGCTCCATTGTAGGACACGAACACCATCCGTTTCATTTTGAATTCACTCACCACATCGGAACTAAAGTGGGAAAAGTACCAACTCAGGATAATCTATTAGTTTTCTATATTCCTGATAATACAGAATGGCTGACCGCATGCGCTTCGACGAAGCAAGCGGGTTTCAAATCGGTATTATCCTATAACCCTTACTGGGATATACTAGGCAGCACATTTGAAGATGTAGACGGATACAGAATTGTGCTACAAAAATCTGAATGGACGGTATAAACACCACATCGTAGAACGCTCAGCAAATTTGGCAACTACGCTCATTGAAACTTATACACCTAACTCATATGAAACTGATACAAACACTCACCGCACTTACTTTATCAGCGCTGATAGCAGGTTGTAGCTCTACCAGCTATCTGGAACTAGAGACGGAAAATCTGTCTCGCGTAAGATTTGCCACCAATGAAACAGATGTCGTTGTTGTGCGAGCTTATGAATCAGCGGAATGCAATGGCGAGAGCGAATGGATGCGACTGCGAAAAGGGGAATTGACTAATAACAGCCCAAAATCTCTAGGCATACCTTTGCAGACTTATCATAAAAATGCGTTTAAGGAATTTAACGTCCCTGCAGAAAAAGAAAACATCATCATGTTTGTAGGTGCCACACAAATGGGCAGTCAAGTTTATTCTTGTGCCGTTCCACTAAATCTGAATTTTTTGGAAAAAGGCAAAGACTACGAGTTTTTTTATCAGAAGGGATTTAATGCTTGCACAGTAACCGTGAGTGAAATTCAATCATCATCTTCCGGCGAGGCCACAAAAAACGTGCTGAAGCTTTACCAAAACGATCCGGAAGGTTTTGGTAAATCCTGTATGGCATTATTTAAGAAACAAAAACTTTTTTAATCAAATCGAAAAAAGGTGCCAATCGGCACCTTTTTTATTATCAATGCAATGACTATCACCAGTTTGTGGCGCAACAATTTCTATCCTTCCACAAAACTCATAAAAATTACTAACTTCTTATACTAATGTGCGGCATCCAGCATTAACACTGTACTGCGCAATAGTATCCTCGCCACACAAACGAGCATTTGGCTCTGCGCGGCACCAAATTCATTTTGATGAAATTCTATACTGATCAGCCACGTTGATAGCACAAATCGCCCCCTAATTTGCAGACGCGAAGGAGAACACGAAATGGGAATAGCTACATCGGTGGGAAGCAGCGGTGTTAACAACAAAGAAGATGTTTTATTTGTACAATCCGCATTAAATGCTTACGCAAAAAAACATGCGAGCAACACCTTTTTACTCAAAGTGGACGGCATTTGCGGTGACGATACAACGCAAGCCATTTTTAACTTTCAAAAAAATCACGTCGGCATCGCCCACCCCAATGCCAGAATAGATCCGCGCGGCAGAACATTAAATTATCTGATAAGGCACCAACCTCACACCAACGCACCACGCTATCAAACACACAGCTAACAAGGGGATTTTTATTGCCGAGCTGTAGTTTTACAAACAAAGTTAAACACCAAATTAATAAAAAAGGCGACAAAAAAGTCGCCTTTGTTTTTACTGCAATGTCATTCGTCGACCAAACAAAGCCATAGCTGCCAACATTAGCAATCCTATGGATGACGGCTCTGGTACTGAAGAGTAATTGAAAGTCAAATCATCGATGATTGCTCCCGATACTCGATGCTGCTGCGTTGCCCACATATCGATTTGCGAAATTCCCGCAGCAGATTCAAAGGTCACATACTCCCAACCGCCATAGTCCTTTTGATAGGAGTCGAAAATTCCAGATGGATCGTAAGCATTCACATGAAGAGTCCCTACCGGATTGCCGCCTATATACATACCAACAAAGGTTGGTAACTGACCTACAAATGCAAAACCCATTGAGCTGCCGCTTGCTCCAGCCAATAAATAGTTGCGTCCGGAAATAATGTCATCGTCCTCGCTGTAAGGAAGCAAATAGGCATTATAGATTACCAAGCCTTGTGATTCGTATTCATTGCCAAGCGGAAAATCACCAAAAGAAGGAAACTCAGGATCTATTGGTACATAAGTAAGATCGTCAAAATTAATCACTACCGCGAAAGCTTTAATGGAACAAATACTCATTAAAAAGATGGCGGCAAAATACGTGAAAAACTTTCTAGTAGCAGAGAATAATAAAACACTCATGATCAACTCCTTTGCCTGCAAAATGATGAGGGGGAAGCAAACAATAGGCGTCTGAATTTTTAAAGTCCAATAGTTAGTTGGGATTCCGCAAGCGACAATCTACAAAATAGATATTTTGGCATCAGAGTCATTAGTTTGTTACAAAAAATAAAGGCGACCCGAAAGTCGCCTTTATTTTTTCGCAAGGAAAATCACTCCATCTTAAAAAACGTAGCGCGATAATGCTGCAGTTCTGCAATTGAATCTTTGATGTCATCTAACGCCAAATGTGCACCGGATTTTTTCACGCCGGCGATAACATCCGGTCTCCAGCGGCGAGCTAATTCTTTCACGGTGCTGACATCCAAATTGCGGTAGTGGAAATAATCTTCCAGCTTGGGCATGCCGCGCACTAAAAAGCGGCGATCCTGGCAGATGGAATTACCGCTGATGGGCGACTTACCTTTCGGAACCCATTGTTCAAGGAATTTAATGGTTTCGGCTTCTGCTTGTTCAATGCTGACTTGGCTCTCGCGCACGCGCTGGGTGAGGCCGGATTTGCCATGTTGGTTGGTGTTCCATTCATCCATATTTAACATGATGCTGTCAGGCTGGTGGATGGCGAAAACAGGGCCTTCGGCGAGGATATTGAGGTCGGCATCGGTGACTATGGTGGCGATCTCGATAATTACGTCGGTATCCGGGTTGAGACCGGTCATTTCCAGATCGATCCAGATCAGGTTGTTTTCATTCAGCATAGGTAATTCCTCGACAACATGGGTTTTTACTTCGTAAATAGGGCACAATTGCGCGCAGCTTAA
>NZ_JBCECX010000062.1:0-13846 GCF_039207905.1 Cellvibrio sp. | reverse complement strand
TGGCAACACTGTGGAAGATCAGATTGAGCATGCGGAATATATGAAAAACGCCTTGGCATTTCAGGCGAGCTTCCAATTTTTAAATAGTAAATTTACCGGTCTGCGCTCTGCAATTCGCGGTGAATAACACGCGTAAAAATCAAAAAAGTTAAAACGTTTTTAGACGAATTTTTTGTAGGTATTGAATCATGGCACTTGGAACTATTTTCGACATCGCTGGCACAGGTATGAACGCACAAAGTTTGCGTTTAAACACGACTGCCAGCAACCTGGCCAACGCACAATCGGCCAGCTCCAGTGTGAATGAAGTCTATCGCAGCCGTCAGCCGGTATTTGCCGCAATCCATCAGGATGCAATGCGCGCAGCCGTTACCGAAGGTACCTACAGCGATAATGAAGTGGATGCTGCTGCCGGCGTTCGTGTTCTTGGAATTGTTGAAAGTGATGCGCCATTACAACGTCGCTATGAACCTTCTCATCCCAAAGCAGATGAAGACGGTTATGTGTTTTATCCGAATGTGAATCCGGTAGAAGAAATGGCCAACATGATTGCGGCATCACGCTCATTCCAAATGAATGTGGAAGTGATGAATTCTGCCAAGCAAATGGTTCAACGTGTTTTAACTCTGGGTCAATAAGGAGCTGAATCATGAGCGTATCCAGTACTACATCCTCTAACAGCGTTACCGACAACTTAAGTATTACCAAAAAAACAGAAGTCAAAAAAAATACCAACGAGTTGGGTCAGGCTGCGTTTCTTGAGTTGATGATTACGCAAATGAATAACCAAAACCCGCTGAGTCCGCAGGACAACAGTGAGTTTGTTGCGCAATTGGCACAGTTCAGTTCGGTAGAAGGCTTGGAGCGGTTAAATAACAGCTTTAACAGCTTTATGTCGAATAACGCATTGCAAGCGTCTTCATTGGTTGGCCGCAGCGTTACTGTGGATTCTGAAAAAAGTACATTGGTTAATGGCGGAATTGTTGCAGGTAGCGCAAATCTTGATTACTCAACTAATAACCTGAAAATCAATATTTACGATGAAAAGGGTGTGTTAGTTCAAAGTGTTCCTGTTGGTGAAGTACCCAAAGGCGAAATGGTATTCCGTTGGGATGGGCAAAATATGGAAGTCAATGGTGAATTGTTGGATTGGGAAGCAGGTGAGAATGCAGCGGCTGTGGGTGAATACCGTTTTGAAATTACAGCGGATCAAAATGGTAAAAATGAAGCTCTCAAAACCGCACTCAGCGCCAACGTTAACAGCGTCACCATTGGTGAAAATGGCAAGTTGATTTTAAACCTCGCGGGTATAGGCGCGGTTGAAGCTGAAAAAGTGAAGCAATTTAATTAATCGTTTGTTTAAAAAATCCTGAACGTTAAACGTTATGGTCGAGGTGTAATATGTCTTTCAATACAGCGTTAAGCGGAATTCGTGCAGCTAATACCGATCTGCAAGTGACCGGGCACAATATCGCGAATGCCAGTACTGTCGGTTTTAAAACGTCGCGCGCTGAATTTGGTGATGTATACACCAGCACTTTATTAGGTGGTGGTTCTAATACACCCGGTAGTGGTGTGAATATTCAAAATATCCGCCAACAATTTACTCAGGGCAATTTAAAGTTCACTCAAAATGAGTTGGACTTGTCGGTGAATGGTGAAGGTTTTTTTGTCGTAGAAAAAAATGGTGAGCGCTTGTTTACTCGCGCAGGGACTTTTGGTCTGGATAAAAACGGTTATATCGTTAATGGCACTGGCGCCATGCTGCAAGGTTTTCCTGCTGACTCGGCTGGCAATATTAGTGGTGTGCTGCGCGACCTTCGAGTTGATGTTAGTTCTCAAGATCCACGTCAGACAACGGCGGTGGCAGCATCTTATAATCTTGATTCTAATGAAGTGGTGCTTGAGACTACAGGTACACGTTTTTCGACTAACGGTACTGGTATTAGCAATGCAAAACTCGGTTTGAAGGTTCCGGTAACATCCTCAGTGAATATCGCTACCTTATCTGCTTCTGCAGGTACGCCTGTCGTTGTTGATGCACCTACCGCAGGACCTCCAGCTGTATCAGCAACTGTTCTTCAGTTATCGCGTACCGTTCCCGGAAACCCTACGCCGCAAACAGTTGATATCACGATTACTCCGGGCACTTATAACAATTTAACTTCTATTGCCAATGAAATTAACAATCAGAACTTTAGCAAAACAACACCACTGAATGTGCAGGCATTTGTTGATACTGATGGTCTATTGAAAATCCGCGATTTGGCGACTGGTGTGGCGTCCGAACTGGATATAACCGTTGTTGCTCCTGTGGCGCCGGCCACTGCTCCAGTGAATGGCCTGACAACTGCGATAAATGCTATTGACCGCACCAACCCGCCACCAGTAGGCAATATTACTGTTGGACAGCCAAAAGTAACGAATGAATATGCATCTCAAACATTGGTAATTCAGGGGCCAGATGGTAAGACTCCTGTCACTTATATCAGTAAATATGGTGCTGGTGCTGACCAAACTGCATCTGAACTTAATTCTTTAGCTGGCGTTAGCGCAACCGCGCGTACTACAGCAACTGTATTAAAAGAAGTTCCGGCTGTAGTTGGCCCTCCAGCAGTGGCAGCCAAGCCATTTACTAATAACACTGGTACATTCACGCTCAACGGGGTTGTGCTCACTTCTGACACCACTGTAAGTATGGATAACTTGGCAGAAGAGATTAACAAGCTGAGTAAATCAACACTTTTTGGTATCACTGCCAGTGTTAATCCGGCTAACGGTAATCTGGAGGTTGTATCGGCAACCGGGCGTGATCTGGAGTTTTCGTTTGGTACTGCGGGTGATGTTGTTGGCATCATCGGAGCCAAAGGTGTGTTGGAGCAACTTGATACGATAACCGATCCAACTTTGGTTGGAAGCGGGATTTCTGTGGGTGGTGAAGTTACGATTACTATGCAAGAGGGCTATTCTCTTACCAGTAGTCAGCCGACCGCTCCTGTTAATGGCGGAATTATGTTCGGTGCTATAGGCGACCCTACATTCTATACCCCTGTTCCTATTAATGCGTTTGATCCTAATGATCCAAAAACTTTCAATCATGCTACCACTACGCCCGTGTACGATAGTCTTGGTAACGAGCACTCTATGCGGCAGTATTTTGTAAAGCAGGCCTATGATCCGGCAGATCCAACTACATCTCCAAACCACTGGAAAATGTATGTACAAATTGATGGCCAAAATGTGGGGGATCCTGATCCTACTTTACCGACACCACAAAATATTGAGCCGACAATGGCATCATTCGATGTTCATTTCACACCAGAGGGAACGATTAATACATCGACTACTGAGCCGATCCTGATTTCCAACTGGACTCCGATTGGAGAGGATGGAAAACCTATCGGTGCCTTGGCCCCCTTGAATGTACTACAAGGTGGAACCATTCCAGTAGCAGAGCCGCCAGCTAGCTCAAACTTCTTGATTGATTTGGCTGGAAGCACTCAATTTGGAAGTGTGTTTTCGGTAGAAGAGCTAGACCAAAATGGCTACGCTACTGGCCGCTTGGCAGGATTGGATATCAGTAACACTGGTATAGTATTTGCCCGCTTTACCAACGGCGAAGCGCAAGTTTTAGGGCAGGTGGCATTGGCTAATTTTGCTAGTACAGATGGCCTTAAGCCAACAGGTGACACCATGTGGGCACAGACATTTGAGTCAGGCGAGGCAGTTATTGGTGCACCTGGTTCATCACAGTTGGGGAATATCACAGCTGGTGCGGTGGAGGAATCCAACGTTGATCTTTCTGAGCAATTGGTAAACCTGATTATTGCCCAGCGTAACTATCAGGCGAATGCCAAAACTATCGAAACTGCTAACGCAACAACGCAGACCATCATCAACCTGCGTTAATCCCGTTAAAACGGCAAGCGGCAAAGAGCGGAAGCTCTTTGCCGCTTCTTTGTTTGCCGTTGTTTTCTCACTCCTGCGATTTTCCTCTCTTTTGTATTTTTTCTTTTATTTTCATTGGTTTACGGAATTTTCCCGGGTTGGCACTGCTCTTGCAAAACTCCAGTTAACGGCAAATATGCCAAAAAACTAGCGCTTCCTTATGCGCTGGCAAATCTGGAGAAACACTGTGGATAAAGCCCTTTTTATCGCGATGACCGGAGCCAAGCACAACATGCTGGCGCAGACCAATCGCGCCAATAATCTGGCTAACCTGAGCACAACCGGTTTTCGTGCCGACTTTGAACAGTCGCGCAGCATGGGCGTTTACTACGGTGATGGCCAGCCGACTCGCGCTTATGCGTTAACCGAATCTCCTCGCTCTGAATTCACTCCCGGGCCAATGATCACCACCAATAATCCCTTGGATGTTGCTATTCACGGCGAAGGTTTTTTCGCGGTGCAAGCATCTGACGGTACCGAGGCTTACACCCGCGCTGGTAACTTCGCTGTTGATGCAACGGGAATGTTGCGTACTGCGAATGGTTTGCCTGTGTTGGGTGACGGTGGGCCCATCAATATCCCTGAAAACAAAAAAGTAAATGTCGGCTCCGACGGCATTATTTCGATTGTTGGGCAAGACCAAGGGCCGGAGGCCATGGTGGAAGTAGGGCGCCTTAAATTGGTTAACCCCGCCATAACCGCAATTGAAAAAGGCGATGACGGATTATTTCGCCAACGCGATGGATTGAATGCTCCGGTAGCTGCAGAGGTGCAGGTGCGCGGTGGCATGCTTGAAGGCAGTAATGTGAATGCAGTTGATGAATTCACCCAGATTCTCAGCCTCGCGCGCCAATATGAAATGCAAGTAAAAGTGATGAAGTCAGCGGAAGAAAACTCTGCGGCATCAGCACAACTTTTACAAATGTCGTAACTGAATTAACTGTTTTTTAAATGCTTGTGAAAACGAGTAGTTAACCGAGGAATACATCATGCACGCCGCCCTCTACGTCAGTAAAACCGGTTTGTCGGCACAAGATCGTCAACTAACGACTATCTCAAATAACCTGGCGAATACCAGCACCATCGGTTTTAAACGCGACCGCGCCATCTTTGAGGATTTGTTGTACCAAAACCAACGTCAACCAGGTTCGCAGCAAACTCAGGAAACACAGTTGCCCTCCGGTTTGCAATTGGGTGTAGGTGCGCGTGTTGTGGCGACGCAAAAAGAATTTACCCAAGGCACTTTGCAAGTGACCGAGCAATCACTGGATGTGGCAATTGACGGTCACGGTTTTCTGCAAGTCTTGCAGCCTGACGGCACCATCGCTTACACCCGTAACGGCCAATTGCAAATTAACGGCGAAGGCCAGATTGTTAACGCCGACGGTTTTTTGTTGGAACCCGCGATTATTGTGCCTGAAGGTGTAAACAAAATTACCATCGGCACTGACGGTAACGTAAATGCGTTTGCTCCAGGTGATGCGCAACCACAGCAGTTGGGCAACATCACCTTGGTTGATTTTGTTAACCACTCAGGTTTGCAGGCAATTGGCGGAAATTTATTTGTTGAGACAGTTGCGAGCGGTAACCCGGTAGAAGGTACACCGGGTGAAAATGGTTTGGGTGTAATCAAACAATATATGTTGGAAAACTCCAACGTGGATATCGTTGAAGAAATGGTAAATATGATTACCACCCAGCGCGCTTACGAAATGAACTCCAAAGTTGTTTCGACTGCTGACCAAATGCTGCAATTTATTACCCAAAATCTTTAATTGAGTGATTTGATTATGCGCACTCTTATCCGCAGTAAAACATCGTTGAAATTGATACTGATGACATTGGCAGCTATCGGTCTCAGTGGATGTTTTACCAACAAAAAACCTATGCCGGATGATCCTGCTTATGCGCCGACCATTGCGGCAAGCATGCCGGTGCCGCAACGTACCGAAGGTTCGTTGTATCAGGATGCTTACGGTTTGAATTTGTTTGATGATCGCAAAGCACATTTTGTTGGCGATGTGATCACCGTGACCCTGAGCGAACGTACGGTCTCAAGAAAATCTTCCGGTGTTGCAACCGGCAAGAAAAGCGGTGTGAATTTTAATGCTGGTCCATTGTTGGGTGTAAATCCAACGATTAAAGGTAATGAATTGACAACTACTTTGGAACAGGATCGCACCTTTGACGGCAGCGCCAATGCTGACCAGAGTAATAGTTTGCAAGGCAATATCACTGTCACCGTTGCAGAGATTTTACCGAATGGCAACTTGATTGTGCGCGGTGAAAAGTGGATCACATTGAATCGCGGTGATGAATTTATTCGTATCAGCGGCATGGTTCGCCCTGACGATATCGCACCGGATAACACCATCGTTTCAACCCGTTTGGCAAATGCAAAAATTTCGTACGCGGGTACGGGCGCATTGGCAGATTCAACCTCAATGGGTTGGTTGTCGCGCTTTTTTAATAGCGACTTGTGGCCGCTGTAATTAGTTTTAAGTAGTAAGCAGTTTTATTCGGTATTCAGGCTTAACGAGGTTCTTTATGCGTAGTTTTAATTTATTCATTGTTGCTGTGGCGTTGCTGTTCAGTACAGCGGCTCAGGCTGAGCGCATTAAAGATATCGCGAGTGTAGCCGGTGTACGTGCTAACCAATTGGTTGGTTACGGTTTGGTGGTAGGGCTGGATGGCACTGGTGACCAAACAACGCAATCACCATTCACCACTCAATCGTTCAACAGCATGCTCAAGCAATTCGGCATTACCGTGCCGGAAGGTGTGCGTATGCAGATGAAAAACGTGGCGGCGGTAATGATCCAGGCGGAGTTGCCTGCATTTTCAAAGCCCGGTCAAACAATTGACGTTACGGTTTCTTCTATTAGTAATGCAAAAAGTTTACGTGGTGGCAGTTTGTTGATGACACCGCTGAAAGGTTTAGATGGAAAAGTGTACGCCGTTGCCCAGGGTAATTTAGTTGTCGGCGGGTTGAGTGCGTCAGGTAATGATGGTTCAAAAATTACCGTCAATATTCCGAGTGCTGGCCGTATTCCCAGCGGTGCGATTGTTGAGCGTATGGTTGAAACCAATTTCGCTGGCGGTCAACCGATTGTATTTAATTTGCATCGTGCAGATTTTTCTACTGCGAATTCCTTGGCAAAAAGCATCAACGATATGCTTGGGCCAGATGTTGCACGTCCACTCGATGCCGTTTCCATTATGGTGAATTCACCGGTGAATCCAGCGCAGCGCGTAGATTTTATCGCGATGCTGGAAAATATTAATGTCACCATGGGTGAAGAGGTTGCGAAGGTCATTATTAATTCGCGCACCGGTACTATTGTTGTTGGTAAAAATGTTCGCGTTTCCCCAGTTGCAGTTACTCACGGCAGCCTGACTGTTTCAGTTGCAGAAAGTTTGACTGTTAGCCAACCCAACGCACTGGCCGGTGGCCAGACTGTTGTAGTTCCAACCAGTAATGTTAAGGCTGATGAAGAAACCAATCCCATGTTCAAGTTTGCACCTGGTGCAAATCTTGATGACATCGTTAGATCGGTAAATAACGTAGGCGCATCGCCCAGTGATTTGATGGCAATTCTTGAAGCGCTTAAAGAATCCGGTGCACTCAAAGCTGAATTGGTGGTGATCTAAATGATGACTGTCGATACAGGCCTCAAGCCCGCACAAGTTCAGGATACATATCTCGATCCTAATGCGCTTGATTCAATCAAAGCGATGGGGCGCGATAAAGACCCCGCCGCATTAAAAGAAGTTGCCAAAAAATTCGAAGCTATGTTTGTGCAGCAAATGCTGAAAACCATGCGTGAAGCAAATGAGGCATTTGGTGAAGGCAACTATTTTGATAGTCAGGCAACAAAATTTCATCGCGATATGCTTGATCAACAAATGGTGCTGAATTTAACCAGTGGTGCCGGTATCGGTATCGCCGATCATTTCTATAAGCAAATGCTGCAAAATTACGGCGGTGGCATGAAGGCTGAGGCAACTGGCGATGCCGTTGTTCATGACGGAACGCTTCCTGCGGCAGTGGAATACAAAAAGTCACATGCGCAAGAAACTGAATCATCCGACGCAGATATGCTTGATGCATGGATCAATGATTTTGTCCGCATGAGCGATAACTCGCAAATGCAATCTGTGTTTTCGGAAAACGATGAGGCTTCGGCTAATGCCGAGCAAACTCCTGTTGTACCGAATTATGCAATGATTCCCGCGCTGCTGAATAAGCCTCAACCGCTTGTTGCCCGTGGCGGACAAAAAGCCAGTATCAGTAGCAGCCAGGAAAATTTTGTGATGCTACTTAAACCTCATGCAGAGAAAGCGGCGGCAGAATTGCAAATTAATCCGGATGTATTAATTGCACAAGTTGCGCTGGAAACTGGTTGGGGTAAGCATGTTATTCACAACAAGCAAGGTGATAACAGTTTTAACCTGTTTAATATCAAAGCGGGCAGTCAGTGGCACGGTGATAAGGTCAACGTAAATACCCTGGAATATCGCGATGGTATTGCCGCAAATGAAAAAGCTGATTTCCGTAAATACACAGATTATTCGGAAAGCTTTTCTGACTATGTTCGCTTGATGAAAAACAATCCTCGCTACCAACAAGCGTTGGATGCAGGCACTAACTCATCAGCTTATGCAGATGCACTGCAATCTGCCGGTTATGCAACCGATCCGCATTACGCAAAGAAAATTAAACAACTATTAAACAGCGATGCACTTAAAAGCCTTGGTTCGATTCCAACAGTCAGTAATTCTGAAATAGTGAACGAATTGAAGGGCACAGTGCAAACCGTTTTATCTCTGGCGGCAACCGGCCGTCAAATAGCGGAGTAAGTGTATGTCAGGCCTTCTCTCTAATGCTATTTCCGGACTGCAAGCCAGCCAAAATGCGCTGCGCACCGCTGGGCATAATATTTCCAATGCAAACACTGCGGGCTACTCCCGGCAAGAAGTTAACTACGCTACTCGCCCCGAGCAAAATGCCGGTGCGGCGGGTTATATCGGTTCCGGTGTTACTACAACATCAATCGAGCGTGTCGTTAACGAATTTGTTACCACTCAACTTCGCTTGGATACATCTACTTACAATCAGCTCAATAAATACAATATCAACATTGGCAAAATCGATAAGCTGTTGGCAGATGCTAGTACTGGTTTATCTGGCGGATTACAGTCATTTTTTGCTTCGATGCAAAATGGTGCGAACGATCCAGCTTCTACGCCCGGTCGACAATTAATTATTACTGAAGCCGAGAGTCTTAGTAACCGCTTTAATAATTTATACCAACGGTTTAGTGATGTTGAAAAAAGTGTGAATGGTGAAATCAGAACTGTTGCAGCACAGATGAATTCATTGGCAAGCTCTATTGCTGCATTAAATCAGTCCATTGGTGAGGCGCGTGCATCGGGTGGGGGAAATTTACCCAATGATTTAATGGATAAGCGCGACGAAGCTTTGCGTCAACTATCAGAATTAGTGTCTGTACAAGTTGTGACTCAGGGGGATGGTGATGTCAACGTATTTGTTGGAAACGGGCAACCCTTGGTTATAGGTACCCAAGCGAGTACTTTTAGTGTATCTAATGACGGTCAAATCCAAATAAAAAGCAAAAATGCGGTTTCAGATGTAACCGCGCAAATTTCGGGTGGGCAAATCGGTGGTTTGCTTTCGTTTCGTAATGAAGTATTAGCTCCATCAATGAACGAGTTGGGACGTATTGCAATTGCGATCGCTGATCAATTCAATACTCAGCAACAACAGGGAATTGATTTGGATGGTGACTATGGGCAAAAAATATTTCGTGATATTAATGATCCATTAGTAGCTGCGAGTCGCGTCAAGCACAATGCAGGTAATGCCCAACCTTATGATCGGGTATTAAATGTTACAATTAATGATTCCTCCAAGATTACTACCAGTGATTATCAGTTTGATATTTCACCTGGTAGTACCAACTATGTTATTACTCGTCTTTCTGACAAGACTGTTGTTAGCCAAGGGATGTTGTCAGGCGCTTATCCAACCAGCATCACTTTTGATGGGGTCAGCGTCAATTTGACAAGTGGCTCATTTCAAGGCGGTGATTCCTTTATTTTGCAACCAACTAAAAATGGTTCAGCTGATATCGCATCAGTTATCCAGCGTCCGGAGGATTTAGCATTTGCGGTTCCTATTCGCACAGCAACCAATACGGGGAATTCCGGTGGTGGTTTGATTAGCAGCGGTGAAGTGCTTAGCCTGGTTGATAAAAGTGGTAACCGCTTGCCTGCGTTTGCAACTCCAGGGCAATTATCTCCTCCGATTATCATTCGATTTACATCCGAGACCACTTACGATGTGCTGGATAACTCTGATCCCGCAAATCCAAAACAATTGACTCCACCTTTGCGCAATCAAACATTTACGCCGGGTGTTAACAATAATGTTTTCTCATCTGATATTGGTGAGACCCGTGTTACTGGTAATGGTAGCCATCTCGGTTTACCTGATGGGCGCGCGCCTGTTGTGCTCCCAAATAGTTCAAGTCCTATACAGGCAAATGGTTATTTGGCTGAGCAGCTATCATTTACTTATACCGATCCAGAAACTGGTGCTGTATCCACCAAAAATTTGTATACAGCTTCAGGTGCATCTGCCCGACAAACTGCTGCGCAAATTAGTTCGATTCCCGGTGTCAGTGCTAATGCATATACAACTGCCACTATCACGGACATCAATGTCGATCCTGCTGACTTTGCGTGGCCGATGCAG
This sequence comes from Cellvibrio sp., assembly GCF_039207905.1. Taxonomy (GTDB): domain Bacteria; phylum Pseudomonadota; class Gammaproteobacteria; order Pseudomonadales; family Cellvibrionaceae; genus Cellvibrio. Next base: position 3,120 of record NZ_JBCECX010000062.1, on the reverse strand, counting down.
ATCTCAATTAATGGTGAACCCCTCCTGGAAAATGATGGAGCAATACCAACGCCAGCTTTTGTTTCTACTATGCCCGATCCTAATGTCAGCGAATCAGATTTTAATGATTACCTGGCGCAAAGAATTAACAGTAATCCTAATTTACAATCACTCGGTATTCGTGCGCAAAGTACAACAAACCCATTTACAGGTGCTCCGGAGTTAAAACTGACCGCGTCTTCTGGTGTGGATTTAGATATTCGTTTAACCGCACCTAATAACCCTGCAAACAGTATTGATGTGAATGATGGTGGTGGGAACCCCAATGTTCGATTGACTGGTCAGGACACTGGTACTGGTCAGCAAAGCGCAATTACAGTTGGTGGGCGAATTGATATCACTATGGCCAACGGCTTCTCCCTATCAACTGCACCAACAGATAGTCCTTTGTTTGGCAATAGTGCTGCAGCAAATTTTGCACAGTCATCATTTACTGGATATCAGGTGACTCTTAGTGGCCAACCAAAAACGGGAGATACTTTTACTATCGGTTTTAACACCGGCGGTAAGAATGATAACCGGAACGCATTGGCAATGGCTGCATTGGAAACTGCATCTACCATGCAGGATGGTACTCTCACATTCGGTGAAGGTTACGGTAAGCTTGTTGAAGAGGTGGGGACTAAAAGTAGTCTTGCCCGAATTAATACGGAAGCGAGTCGTAGTTTGCTTGAGCAAACCCAAACACTGCGAGATGGTATTTCCGGTGTTAACCTTGATGAAGAAGCTGCGGACCTTATTAGGTTTCAGCAGCTTTATGGAGCTAACGCGCAAGTTATTTCTGTCGCGCGTGAATTGTTTGATACTCTTTTGAATGCGCTTTAATATCAAGTTTTATGTTTGGCTAATTCTTGTATCGTACAAGAGTTAGCAACCTTCAATCGTTTTTTCGCAACGCACATACTCTGCTAGCTTTTTCAGGCCTATCAAATCCAGTCTGATTTTTCTCCGAGTTGGATCGATTCCTGCATTATTGCCGTTATGAATTGAATTGAGGCAAATTATTGCCGCTGGGACAGGAGCTAAATCATGCGTGTATCAACTTCGCAAATTTACAATATCGCTACTATTGGAATGGCGCAGGCGCAGGCTGCTATTGTCAAAACGGAAGAGCAAATTGCCACGGGTAAGCGCGTGTTGTCTCCTGCTGATGATCCGGTTGCTGCCGCAAATATTTTGCAATTGAATCAAGATCTGGCTCGTACCGAGCAGTATAAAAAAAATATTGATATTGCTGATAATAGTTTAAGTCTCGAAGAAACCAGCTTGGATGCTATTGAAGATATCATGCAGCGTATGCGTGAAATCGCCGTACGTGCTGGTAACACCGCTGTATTGACTGCTGCAGATTATAAATCTTTGGCCGCAGAGGTGGACACCCGAATTGAAGAATTAATGAATTTGCAGAATACCCGCAATGCGTCGGGCCAATATATTTTTTCAGGTTATAAAGGTGATACTCAACCGTTCGTTAATAATGGCGGTGGAAATTATTCCTACATGGGTGATGAGGGACAATTACGTTTGCAGGCATCTGCGTCTGTAAGTGTGGCGGTGAGTGATTCTGGCAAAAAACTATTTGTTGACGTTCCCAGTGGTCACAATACATTTAATTCTTCAGCAGGTGCAGCTAATCGAGCCGTACCGCCCGGAATTATCAATGTGGGTGAAGTAATTGATCAGGAGGCGTTTGATAAGTTTTATCCTGAGGATATGGTAATCACTTTTAATGCCCCATCCGCTGCGGCTGTACCTCCCGCTGCAAACTACACAATAACGGAACGCTCAACGGGCAAAGTGCTCGTGGCAAATGCGACCTACGTTAAGGGGGAGGCGATAGAGGTAAATGGGGTTCGAGTTAATATTTCTGGCTCCCCAGCAGCCCCGATTCCTGCAAGCTTGCCATTTAATTTTGATGCTGCTGCGGCACCTATTGATTTTTCTGCCGTACCGGCCACTTTTAAAATGACAGTGAATGGCAGGTCAGAAACCTTCACCATTAATACAGTCGTAAATAATGCCACTGATTTTGCTGCAGCACTTAACGCTCCACCTAATAATACCAAGCTGGCAAATCTTGGTGTAACTGCTTCTGCTGCAGGGTTTGTAGCTGATAGCGGTAAGAATATTAGTCTTAGTGGTGGAAATGCTAATCTGAATAATGCTATGGGATTGGCGGTCACGTCTGGTGTTAGCTCCACGAATGGTGTAACGGGTGATTCATTTTTTGTTGAGTCCACCAATAAACAAGGTTTACTGAGTACTCTGTCCCGTTTCAGTGAGGCGATGAAATCAGTGAAGGACTCACCAGAGAGCAAAGCAGAGCTGTCGAAAATTATTGCCAAAACACTGGTTAATGTTAGTAATGCGGTGACCAATGTATCTTCTGTGCTTGGGGAGGTGGGGGCCCGCCAGAATACTCTGGAAAGTGCGAAGGACTTAAATCTGGATGTAACGCTATTTACCCGGCAGACGCTGAAAAACCTCGAGAGTGTGGATGTTGCCGAAGCTTCAATCCAGTTAAAGATGCAATCCTTGGTACTAACTGCCTCCCAGCAAGGTTTCGCCAAGGTCAGTCAATTGACGCTATTTTCTTATCTCTAGACTTTTTAACCGGGTAATGCGATATCTCGGTCTTCGCTTCATTATCTTTTGCTAATCTTATGAGGTGGCGTTAGTCTGTAGTTAGATGCCATTCCTTCTTGATCTATCAAAAAGAGTCGTTTTATGGATATTGATTCATTGTTAGACCCCCTCGCTCGTGCACTTAGTCAGTCAAGGGCATTATTGGCTCTTGCACAAGCTGGAGATTGGGAGTCTTTTGAAACTCTGGTTCAGCAGCGCCAACAGGGTTTGCTATCTCTTAATGACCAGGAATATCTGGAATCCCTCGCAAAAGCTGATTTGGAGTCGAGTGCGGCGAATCTTATTCACGAAATCCAGGGTATTAATAAGACGCTTGAACAGCTTGCAGAGGAAAATCGAGACAATAAGGCGTCAGAATTGCGTCAAACAAACCTTGCAAGTAAAGCCATGGATGCTTATGGTCGATAAATTGACTTAATGTGCTGTTTATATAAC
>NZ_JBCECX010000061.1:0-14591 GCF_039207905.1 Cellvibrio sp. | reverse complement strand
CCTCGACAACATGGGTTTTTACTTCGTAAATAGGGCACAATTGCGCGCAGCTTAAAGTAATTACCCAGTCTAGCCAAACATCACCTATCTCACAGGGCAAGATCACCAGCGCATGACCAAACGCAAATTGACCCGCCGCCAGCAATGGCGCATCGAAAAAATTCAGGAAGAGCGCACTGCGCGCGTAAACAAACGCGATAAACAGGCCGATGAACAGCTCAATGAGAGCGATCTGGGGCCGGAGCAGCTGGGGTTGATTATCACCCACTACGGCACGCAAGTAGTGGTGGAGGCGACTGAGGGTGAACAGGCCGGGCAGCATCAGCGCTGCCACTTCCGCAGCAACCTTGGCTCCCTGGTAACGGGCGATAGAGTGGTCTGGCGCACCGGTAACCCTACGGGTGTGGTGGTCGCGGTAATGCCGCGCGATTCCGCCCTGCAGCGCCCCGATCCCCATGGCGATATGAAAACTGTCGCCGCTAATATCGACCGCATTATGATCGTGGTCGCGCCCTACCCCGAGCCACACGCGAATTTGATTGACCGCTATTTGGTCGCTGCCAACGCCATCGACATAGAACCGGTACTGGTGATCAATAAAACCGACCGCATTGACGACAGCACCCGCGAAAAAGTGAATTATCTGGAAACGACTTATCGCAAGCTGGGCTACACGGTATTGATGGTGTCCACCAAAACCGAAACCGGTTTGGATGAGTTGCGTGAATACCTTTCGGATTACACCAGCGTATTTGTGGGACAGTCAGGCGTAGGAAAGTCGTCACTGGTCAATGCACTATTACCGGAATCGAATTTACGCGTAGGTGATTTGTCTGCACGGCAAGAAGGCACACACACCACCACCAGCGCCACCCTGTTGCATTTTCCCGGCGGCGGCCATTTAATTGATTCACCGGGCATCCGTGAATTTGGTTTGTGGCATATGGAAGAAGATGAAGTGTTGGAAGGCTTTATCGAATTCAAACCCTTTATCGGCTACTGTAAGTTTCGCGATTGCTCCCATCGCCACGAACCTGGCTGCGCGATTTTAAAAGCATTGGACGATGGCACAATCAGTGCAACACGTATGGATTCTTATCGTTATATTTTGCGTACGCTCAACGAAAATTAAAACACCCCACCCCACCCCTCCCCTTAAAAAAGGGAGGGAGCAAGGCAAAGCTACTCCACCTTTTTAAGGGGGAGGCAGGGAGGGGGTAAAGATCATACTTATAAAGGAGCAACTCCATGGCACTACCCTTTGTTATCGAGCCAACGCAACTTGCAGCACTTTTAGCGCAACCGACCAGCAAATTATTAATTATCGATATGTGTGCTGAGCAAACTTATTTGCAAGGCCACATCGACGGTGCGATTCATGTACCGCCACATAAAATTCTCAGCGGACAACCACCCGTACCGGGCAAGATTGCACCGGTCGAACAATTAAATCGCGTTTTTTCCTTTTTAGGTTTGACACCCGATACACACGTAGTTGTGTATGACGATGAAGGCGGCGGCTGGGCCGGACGAATGATCTGGACGCTCGATGCCATCGGTCACAAACATTACTCCTATTTGAACGGCGGCTTGCATGCATGGCTCGCATCCGGTCAATCTGTGACTAAAGAAGTGCCCGTGCTTACGCCAACAAAAGTAGATTTAAAAATTGATCCGATTGTTGCGATTGAAATTACCGACATTTTTGGCGAAATGGATCGCGCTGACTTTGTGGTGTGGGATGCACGCAGCCCCGGTGAATTTAGTGGCGAACGCATGACTGCGCAAAAAAATGGTCACATTCCCGGCGCAATTAATTGCGAGTGGACAAATTTAATGGATCGCAATAATGCATTGCGCATCCGCACAGACGCGCGCGAATATTTGGCGTCACTGGGATTAACTGCCGATAAGAGAATCGTCACCCACTGCCAGAGCCATCACCGCTCCGGCTTTACCTACTTAGTAGGCAAAGCCGTGGGATTAAATATTCGCGGCTATCATGGCTCTTGGGCGGAATGGGGTAATCATCCGACTACGCCAGTAGAGAACTGAAAAGCTGTGTCGAAACAATTTGTATAACTGACGGGTTGCCTATCAAAGCAACCCGTTTTTTTGAAGATTAACTTCGCCCTAAAACTTCATTCGCAGGACTACGAATTAATCCCCACACCGATAAAAGCGATGTTGCAACTGCCAAGAGTAAAATTAATACGGATGGAAAGATCCAACCCATCGCAGTGATATGCAAAACATAAGAAGTTTGCTGAACCCACCACCACAAGATCGCTAACACAACCCAGGCAGCCACCAAACCTATCGCAACCGGAATTAAATTATCTTTAAATATTTGCCACAGGATTGCGCAAGGGCCTGCACCTATCGCCATGCGAATACCTAATTCAAAACGCCGCAATTGCATGCTATAACTCAACACACCGTAAATCCCTATAGCTGCAAGACCAAGTGCAATCAATGACAAAGCCACAGCCAAGCCCGCGGCAAGCATTTCCTGCGCGAGCGACACTTGGTGCCCAGCATCCATACTGCGTAATGCCGATACTTTGTACTGGCTATTCACACTCGCCATCAACTCATTAAGCTCTATTTTGGTTAACGATTGATTGGGCTTGAATTGCACCATTAGGTGTGGAAATAAAGCACTTGCTTGCGGGATAAACATTCGTGGTAACTCAGCGCGATTAGGCAAACTGAAATCGCGCACCACACCAACAACTTCGTATGGCTGCTCGCGCTTATAACTGTTCAACCAATAGAATCGTTTATGGAGCACATTACCATCGGGTTGCAATTGGCGAGCAAAGGTTTCATTGACGATCACTTCTGTTGCATCTGACAGAAAGCCATCAGCCGTGAAATGTCGACCCGCAACCCACTGAGCACCAAGCATTTCTAAAAAATAATTATCGACCAGTGTTAGTAACGCCTGCTTTTGCTCGACAAAACCGGCATCTGGCGACAAATAACTAAACCAGGGGGAAATGGTTACGGAACTGATCGGAAAATCACTGGTAAGACTGGCGCTCGCCACTTTCGGATGCGTTAATAGCAGGTTGCGAATGGCAAGCACATTATTTTTTTGCTCGGCAGGTGAACTGTCGCGCTGCGTTCCGCTGTTAAGCTCTACCTGATAAATATCCTGGGTGAAAAAACCAAGTGGTTTCCACATATGCTGCAAAGATTGCAGCAATATTTGTGCGCTGGCGATAACCAAAATACCAGTCAGCATCACTTGCACAAAAATTAATAATTGGCGAACCCGGCCGGAAATTTGTAATACCACACCCTTGCCACTGGTTTGCAGCATATTGTTGAGTGCGCGGTAATTAATTTGTCGGCTCACTAAAAGCGCGAAGGTCAACGCCAATAACAAAGCAATGAAAATAGCAAATCCTATACTCGGCGCACTCATAGTCAATTCATTCAGGCGTGGCAGAAGATCACCTGCAATTTGCTGCAATAATATTATGCAGGCCATCGCTACCATAAGCGACAGCACAATCGATGGTATAACTAACAATAAAATCTCTGCTAACACCACATTAAACAAATGATATTTTTGCGCTCCCAACGCCGCTTTTATCGCCATGCTTCGTTGCTGGTTGGCGGCGCGCGCTAAGATTAAATTAATAATATTTGCTGCAGCAATTAATACCAGCACCACCGCACTCAACAATAGTAAAAGCACCTGCCCTTGCCTATCACCTAGAATGGCTTGCCGATAACTAACCAACGTAAACCTGATGCCTTCATCACGCCCGGTGCGACGCACTGATTCCTGTTTATAGCGAGTATCCAACTTGGCAGTAATCGCTTGCTCTACATTACGCGCAGACTGCCCAATCTTGAGCTTGCCCACAAAATATTGGTTGATTTGAAAATAACCCCAAGCGCGATAATTACGCTGAACAGTGTTGTAATCCCAAGGCAACCACACTTGCGTTGACCGTCCCGGATTCATTAATTGCGGTTCAATAAAATTCTGCGCTGTTACACCAATAATACTGAAATCAACTTCGCCAAAACGCAGGGTTTTACCTATCACATCAGGATCTTTACTGAATAGGGATTGCCAAGTATCAAAGCTGATGACAACCACTGGCACATTGAAATCCAGCCCTTCATCCGCAGTAAAGTTGCGACCAAGAGCCATAGAAACATTTGCCAGCGACAAATATTCAGGGGTGACGTAACTGGCCACGACCAGAGGAGCATCAGCCCTGTCGCGGATAATACCCGTACCAAAATATACCAATGCTTTTTGCTCAAAAAATTCATCGTTATTTTTATAAGCCTCAATCGCAGCGGGGTAAGGATACATATTGGCCAAATCCAATTTGCCATTCTCAAAAGCATCACCCTGCAACAAATACAACCGTTCCTGATCAGAATAGGGCAAAGGCTTCATGAGTAATTGATAATTCAAATTAAACATCGCGACCAACACGCCAAACGTCATTCCTAATGTAAGCACAATAGTAATGACATAGGCCTTTGTCTTACGCAGCGAGCTAAATGCCGTTTTAAAATCATTAATATCGAACAATTAATTGCTCCTCAGTACTTCACTGGCAGGCTGACGAATCAGGCTCCACACCGATAGCAGCGATGCAGCTGCTGCGAGCAATAAAATTAATGCTGACGGAAGCGCCCAACCCAACACTGAAGAATCCAGCGAGTAAGAAGTCTGTTGCCCCCATATCCACAACATCAGCAAGACTGCAAAAGCCGAGATCAAACCTGCAACTACCGGCATCAAATTATCTTGAAAAACCCTCAACACAATTGAGCCCGGGCGAGCGCCAATTGCGATACGGATTCCCAATTCAAAACGGCGCAAGCGCACGCTGTAACTCAATACGCCATAAATACCAATAGCAGCGAGGAAAAATGCCAACAACGCTAATACAGCAGTTATGTAAGCCGCTGTTTTTTGATTCGCAGTCAACACATTCAACGCAAGCTCAGTGGTGCGAAGATTAAATAGCTTTAATTGGGAGTGAAACTTTGCAGCGGCCTGATTGATCTCTATTGCGCTTAAGGTTTTCCCCGGCTTCATTTTAATCAACACTTCCGGTGAATCAGATACTGACGCCTGGAAAAACCGCAACGATTCGCCGCGCACCGGAATTTGCAGGTCTTTTACAACACCGATTATCTCAAGCCCTTGAGGGTTAGTATCGCCATTGCGATAGACTATTTTCCCCAGAACATTTCCATCTGGCTGCAATGTACGCGCTAAGGATTCGTTGACAACAATGACTCTTGCATGCTCGCGCGCTTCCGCGTTGGTAAAATAGCGGCCAGCGACTAACGGGATTTTTAGTATTTCAAGATAAGAACCATCACAAAAATTGGGATGAGTTAAAATTTTATGCTCACCACCAAATTCCGTTAGCAAAAATTGTGAAAACGGACTGTTGTAACTAACCGGAGAGCCGGTAGAGAGACCAACAGATTCCACATCGGCGCGACTGGACAACTCCTGTTGCAACCCAACAAACATCGTCCTGATTTCATCAGACGACACTTTACCCCTTAACGTTGCAACACTCAGCCGCGCCTGTAATTGGTCCTTTATCTCATAGCCCAACGGCTTGTGAATTTCACGCATGCTTTGTACAAATACTTGCAAGCTCACTGCCAATAAAATTCCCGTCAGCGCAACCTGGCTTAAAATTAATAAACTGCGCGCGCGTTTTGAAATTTGTAGACCGGTGCCTTTGCCGCTCGATTGCAAGATGTGATTCAACGCGCGGTAATTGATTTGGCGACTCACCAGTGCCGCAAACAGAAAAGCCAATGCCAGTGCAACCACCACCGCAAATACAATTGTCTGCCCATTTAAATGCAATTCATGCAGCCTTGGCATAAATCCATCCGCCGCTACCTTCAGCGCCTGCAGTAGACCACAAGCAACAACGATTGAGAGCGCGCATGCAGCCATCATCAATAATAAAATTTCGCTCAATATTTCCCGAAAAATATGCACCGGCTGCGCTCCTAAGGCTGCCTGAATTGCCATAGTGCGTTCCTTATTCGCAGCGCGAGCCAATATCAAGTTGATAACATTAGTGCTGGCAATAAGTACCAAAAGCATCACCCCTGCCAACATCAGCAAACTCTGTTTGCTGGCAGTGTGCAAAACAAAGTCGTTCAACGAAAACAATTTAAACGCAATGTTATCTTGCGGGGTATTGGTAGAAGCGGCCTCTTGCTTAAAAAGAGTAGCGCCTTGAGTGCTAATTTCATGTTCAATGGCATTGAGGCTATATTCCTCTTCAGGCAATGCCACCATATAGGTGGCAGTCAGACTAGTATTCCAATTGTTTCGCTCACTTACTGGAAATTCGGTGTAGTCAAATGTTAACCATAAGTCTGTTTCCAAGCCCGGCTTACGCAATTCAGGCTCAATAAAATCAGGCGCTGTTACGCCAATGATTTTAAATTCCATCTCCATAATATTGAGCGTCTTTCCGAGCACTTCCGGGTCCAACTGAAAAATGCGTTGCCATGTGTTGTAACTGATAATAGCAACTTGCTCCATTGCATAGAGCTCAGCTTCCTGATTAAAACGCCGCCCTAAAATCATGGGCACATCAAATAAATTGAAAAAATCCGGTGTAACATTCGCTGTCATCAATACCGGACTATCGGGTAATCGCCGCTCAACCGAATCTGTGTAAAAAACGAGGGCTTTACGCTTCAACTTATCGCTTGGTTGTAAATAGGTCGCCACCCAACTTGGATAAGGTGCACCTCTGTCCTTGAACGACTCTCCTTGATGAAAACGTTCGCCTTTAAACACAATGATTTTGTCTGCATCCGGATATGGAAATGGCGCAGCGAGCAATTGATAATTCAAATTGAACATGGCCACCAAGGCGCCCAAGGTAATCCCCAAGGTCAGCACAATGGTAGTAGCGTAACCGCGCGCATTGGCTAACGAATAAAAAGCAGCCCTCAATTCATAGGCGAACATCACGCAACTACCTTCATGACTTGGGTATCGATAATTTTCCCATCCAATAAATGTAATTTGCGGCTGGCCATATCCGCATAACGCGGGTCATGGGTAACCATACAAAGCGTGGTGCCATTTGCATTTAATTCCTGCAACATCTCCATTACGGTATCGCCGTTGCGGGAATCCAGGTTACCTGTTGGTTCATCGACTAATAACAAGGCAGGGTCACCGACCAACGCGCGCGCAATTGCAATTCGCTGTTGCTGCCCGCCGGAAAGCTGATTGGGTTTGTGTTGCGCGCGATGCGTCATATCGACAATTTGCAAACATTGCATCACTTTTTGTTCAATCGCTTTCTCACTGACTTTAGTGCGGCGATAACGCAAAGGTAGGGCGATATTGTCAAAGACTGAAAGCTCATCAATCAGATTAAATGACTGGAAAATAAAACCAATTTTTTCGTTACGGATGTAAGCTGCCTCGCTCAAACTCAACTGGCTAACCTCCTTATCACCAATAGAGTATTGCCCCGTCGTTGGCATATCCAACAGTCCCAGTAGCGATAACAAGGTAGATTTTCCACAACCGGATGGGCCGCAAATCGAGACAAAGTCACCTTTGTAGATATCCAGATCAATTCCACGCAATGCGTGGGTTTCCATATCTTCAGTACTATAAACTTTGGTGATACCGGTCATTTTTAGCGTCAGTTCGCGCATAGTTTTTCCTTTGGTATTGCATTATTAATCATTATTTAATCCACTATCTGAATAGTTTTTACATCATGAAGGCGAGTGGTGTCCGACAGAATAAAACGCTCATTTTCATTAGCGCCTTTGGTGATCTGGATATATTTCCCCGCTTCTGCACCGAAACTTAATTCCTGCAACTGCGCCGATTTATTATTTTCAGCCAAACGGAATATCGCTTGGTGGCTGTAATTCTGCACATTGACCGGACGCTCAATAAAGAGCGCATCTTCTATTTGCGCGGTAAATATTTTTGCATCGACATTTAATTCAGGGCGCGCAGATGTGGGCACTCCTTCGGTAAACGCAATTTCCACTTCAATAGTTCCTTCACGCACTTCAGGTGTGATGCGCGTAAGCAAACCGGCCACTTGCTCGCGGCGGGTATTAATTGTTGCAGCCTGTCCAACTTTAAGTTGCTCGGCTCTGGATTGCGGAACGCGAATCAAGGCCTTTAAATCTTTGTCGCTACCAACCAATGCCAATTCTTGCCCGGCAATAACACTTTGCCCCAGCTCAACTGGCATACGCTGCAAAACACCTTCAATGCCAGCGCGCACAAGTAAACGATCTGCACGCTGCTGCATATTTTGATAATGCGTATTGGCTTGATTGATTTGCTCTTGCTGGATGATAAGCGCTTCGCGCATAACTTCTTTTAACTGTGCAATTCGCTGTGTATGCAGATTAACGCGTTCCTGCATTTGCTCTTGTTCCAGCAGCGTCGTTTTGTAAGCCAGCATTGAAACTGCACCACCGGCTAGACCTTTTTCTGCTTCACTGCGCAGCTGAACCGATTTAAGCGTTGCTGTTAATTCCGCTAACACGGCCTGCTCTGCCAACAGCTCGCGTTGGTTGCTTAGTTTTAATCTCCGCAAATTGGCTTGCTCTTGGGTTAACGCCACATTGGCGACTTTCACTTCTTGCAATAATTCGGGATTATCCAATCGTAAAATAATGCTATCCGCTTTCACTTCTGCGCCTGAGCGCAATAACACTTCCGCTACAGTTGCCGGTGTCAAAGCGGTAATCAATGTTTGCTTGTCGGAACGCAGAATGCCATAGCCTTCAACTGACACTTGCAGATTGCCGCGTTGCACAACGGCAGATAACAGTGAACTTCGCTCCAGCTTCTGCGATCCCGATGGTTGCATCATCGCTACCGCCATCAAGACAATCACAACGACCATTGCACCGCCTAAAAGGATCAGGTGATTGAAGCGAGGTGATACTTTAGGTTTAACAATATCCATAACATTAACTTGGCAGCCATAAGATGCCAGTGAACATTACAAAATATGGGCCAAAATTCAACCTGTTGATTTTTATGGAAATGGTTTTGAAAGCAGCATGATTTCAAAATAATACGTCCGATATCGGACGCTGAATTCCGGAATCGGACGCACTATTTATGAAGACGGATCACTGAAACAAGAACGCGGCAAAAAGAATGACTATGGAGATGAAGGCAACGGGTTAAATTGGATTAATGCGCAGGCGCCTTGGCCATTGGTGTTATTGCTCAATGTCAGCTGACCGCCCATCTGCTCAATGATGTGGCGACTCAAACTCAGGCCGATGCCCTGCCCCTGGTTTTTGGTGCTATAGAAAGGCACAAATAAATTATCGGGATTCGCAATTCCCTGGCCTGCATCGACAATGCGGATTTCGCTACCCTGTTCGCGGGCAACAAAAATCATTTCAATCGTGCCAGCGGCGCTACCGGCTTCAAGTGCATTTTTAATTAAATTGATGAGCACTTGTTGCAACAAAACCGGATCAACTCGCAACTCAGTTTGCAGCCCTTTTGCACGCAGTTGTGCATCGGGGAATAATGCGGCTATCCGCTGAAACAAAGCATCTGCCTGCAACCATTGTGGTTGCACATGTAATGGTTTATGCAACTCAGCATAACGGCTGACAAAATCCTGCAAATGCTGACAGCGCTCGCCAATAAGTTCCAATGCCTGCTGCTCGCGCTCAGAATTTATTTTGGTTTGCAAACTTTGGGTGAGCGCTGCAACCGGAGTGAGCGAATTGCGGATTTCATGGCTTAAGATACGAATTAATTTTTGCCAAGCCTGCAATTGGTTTTCGCGCAATGCGGACTGGATGTTGGTAAACACCAATAGCTGGTAGCTCTGCCCTTGATCGAGAAATTGGCTATGGCGGATTTGCCATAGCTGGGCCTTAGCCGCATCTTTGAATTGCCATTCCGGCTCAACATCCAACCCCAGAAGTGAGGGTGATGCGTGGCGCATTGCTTGCCAAGGGCTGCCAAATAAATCCGCAAAGGCGGTGTTGGCATAACTCAATTGCACGCGGTGATCAAACACCAAAATGGGTGTGTTTAATTGGTCGATAAGACGATACAACAAAAACAATTGTTGATCGTAGTGGGTTTTATGCTGTTGCAATGAATCGCCCAGCGCATTCACCTGCTGATGAAATTCAGCAACCTTGCCCTGTGCAAAAGCAGGTTTTGCATACAGACTGTAATCCTGATTTTGCAATGCTTCAATCTGCACGCTGGCGCGACGGAACGCGCTGAATATCGCGCGATAAATACGTCGAGCGATCAACCAATTCAGCACGACTAAAAATAGCGCCACCAATAACACTTGCCATTGCGGAAGCGCCAATAATAAAAACCCACAACAAACCAGCTGCAATAACAGGCAAACGCTGAATGCTGTTTTTAACTGGGCCTCCAGCGAATTAATTCGCCACATCATATTTCTCTAAGCGGCGGTAGAGGGAGGATTTGGTAATGCCCAGCAAATCAGCGGCTTTTTGTTTATTGCCATCGCATTCACGCAATGCCTGATTGATCAACAGCAACTCCGCCGATTCCAGTGTCATCATCGGTAATTGGTTAGTCGTGGGTGTAGTTTTGATCTGCATAGGTGACGGTAAATTTAATTGTGCAGCCGTTAATTCACCGCTTTGGGTTAACAGCACCGCCCGCTCCATCATATGGCTCATTTCGCGGATATTGCCGGGCCAGGAATATGCCTGCAGTGCTTTCAGTGCACAGGCCGATAATCCAAGCTCTGGCTTGCGATAACGCTGGCCATGTTTTTCAACAAAAAATTTTGCCAGCAACGCAATATCTTCCGGTCGCTCACGCAACGGCGGCACACGGAATTCGAGCGTATTCAATCGATAATAAAGATCTTGCCGAAACGAACCCTCGGCAATCATTTGCGCAAAATCACTATTGGTCGCGCTGATAATACGCACATCTGTTCGCTGGGTTTGGCTGGAGCCGAGCATTTCAAATTCCCCCGACTCCAACACGCGCAATAATTTTGCTTGTTGCGCCAATGCGATAGTTGCAATCTCATCCAAAAACAAGCTACCGCCCTTTGCCAATTCAAAGCGACCGATGCGCTGCTCCTTTGCATCGGTGAACGCACCTTTTTTGTGGCCGAAGAATTCGCTCTCAAATAATGGCTCGGGAATCGCACCCAAGTTGACGGAGATAAATGCGTGCGCTGCACGATGAGAATTAATATGAAGCCAGTGTGCAAGTTGGCTTTTACCGGTGCCATTTTCGCCCGTGAGCAAAACATTGGCATCGGTAGCAGCAACGGCAGAGAGTTGTTGCATCAATTGGTTCATCGCATCGCTCTGCCAAACCAACTCAGGCTTTGAACTTTCAAGACGTTGATTGAGTGCGCGGTTCTTGCGGTTCAGCGCCTGCAATTGCAGCTGTTGCTGTATCACTTGATGCAAGCGCTGGTTGTTCCAGGGCTTTTCAATAAAATCGCCCGCACCTAACTGCATTGCCTTCACCACCAGCTCGGTATTGGACCAGGCAGTCATAGCCACTACTGGAATATCCCAAGCTTGTTGTTGCAGCCATCCCAGAAACGCCAGGCCTTCATCACCGGATGTGGTATCCAACCCGAAATTCATATCCAGCAAAATCAGGTCGGCTTTTTGTTGTGCCAGCCATGCTTTGGCTTGCGCAGGCGATTCCGCTTCAGCTACCGCAAAACCAAAATCCTCCAATACAAAACGTGCCGAGAGCCGGACTTCACGCTTGTCTTCTATCACTAAAATAATGGGATTTTGCATGGCAACCGATTGCTTCCTTAGAGTATTTACGCAGTTGTGAGCATGAACAATGCCAACAACAAAAGTGCATTCTAAGCGCAATCAAAGTGGGGATAGTAAATTTTTTGCGGCGCGATTTTGTATTGCAAAAACGCAGGAGAAGAAAAACTGCCCTTTCATGAATGACGCATTCGCATCATTCATGAAGGAAAGAAGGCCTAAAAGGATTAGGCGCGACGACGGGCAAAGCCCAAACCGATCAAACCAAGGCCAATCAAAAACAAGGCAGATGGTTCTGGCACGGTTACTTGAGGTGGAGTAAATCCATGAACGGTTTGCAAGTTGCCGGAAATGCCAGCACCCAAAAAGCGCACGCCTTCCAGATCCAAACCGTCACCCAATTGCATGTAGGCATCAGGGGCGATGTATGTACCCTTCATGGTGCCTGCAGCCACATTCACATGTCCGGCGTTAAGCGCGCCGTGCATATTGAACAATACATTTTCTGCAGAAACACCATCAAGAATAATTTCTGCACCACCGCCCAACATAAAACCGAAGTAATCAACGTTGACGATAAATACATCGCTCGCATTGCCCTTCAAGGTCAGGCTCTTGCCTGCGCTCAAATTCAAACCGAGGATATTAAATACCGAGACATCGCCCTGGCGATCAAATATCTGGGAGCTGTTGACGTAACCTGCGTTTACACCAGCCAAGGCTTTAGCCGCTTGCGATGCACTTTTTACGTCAGCGTAAAGCGCATCCCAAAATGCAGAACCTTGGACACTGGCATCGCCTTCAATAGAAGAACCGGCGTTCTGGATCAGTGAACCATAATCGGCATCACCGTAAACCACCGCACCGTGCGCCATATTCAGCAAATTGCGCGCACCTACGTCACCGTAAATGTAAGCCTCTGACCCGAGGATTAAATCACCATACATAGGTGTGCCATCATGCACGCTAGTACCGGTAGCAAGAAGGGTATAGTTACCTGCATTACCCAAGTCCACGGGCAATGCAAACACAGCGCTGGATGCAAGGGTGCATGCCAATGTCACTGATTTGAGGAGTTGTTTAATCACATGAATACCTTTTTGGTTGATTGTCAGGTGTCATGCCGTATTTATAATATTTTTATGTAAAGGAATTAGTTTTAATAAGTAGTGGCCATTACGGCGACGTCTAATTCAGCAAATTTTGCACCATTTTGGGAAGATCGATAGAAAACAGCGACTTAGGTCACACAATGTGGCGCCGAAATCAAAAAACTGTAAAAGAGGCCGACACTTCTCACATGTCGCCCTTTTATCAATTGGATAGAGGCCAAATAAGGGTCACCCGCAACCCGCCCAAACGCTCGGACTCATCCAGCTGTAAACCCAGCTGATGCCACTGCGCAATACGTTCGACAATCGCCAAACCCAACCCATGCCCGCGCGAAACGCTAATTGCCTGGTTGCCGCCGTCACCGCGATAAAATGGCTGTAACACGCTCGCGCGCTCAGCGGGCGGAATGCCCGGGCCGTCATCTTCTATTTGCAAATGCAAATGTCCGTCTGCCAACTGCATACCGATTTGCACCGCACCACCACCGTAACGCAAAGCGTTCTGCAGTAAATTGTGTAACAACATGGAAAGATATTCGGGATCTGCTTGCACGATTTGGTGTTGCACACTGGGGGCGATAAATAATTCCACTTGCCCGCGATAAAAATCATCGCGCAATTGCGTGACAAACATTGCCAACTGAATCGGCTGCGGCGAAAAGGCGATGACGGCTTGCTCCAGCCGCGCGTAATTTAGAAGCGCCTCTACCAGCGATTCCATCGCAATTAAATCGCGATTCAAATGTGCAAGGTTGCGCTGCTGTTCCGCGTTGAGATTTGCCTCCTCCAACACATCCAAACCAAAACGCAAACGCGCCAGCGGCGTACGCAAATCATGCGACAGCCCGCGCGACAATAATTTGTTATCCGCGATCAATTGTTCGATGCGCTGCGCCATACGATTGAAATCCTGTTCAATCGTATGGATGTAAGAGTGTTTATCGGTCGCGATACGCGCCTGCAAATCACCTGCACCAAATGCCTGTGTAGTGTTGCGCAGTAACGCAAGACGCCGCAGCAATGGATACAACCAAATCAACACCATAATGATCACGCCGCCGTAGAACAGCAGCGTGAGCAACCAGCGCAATGAGTTGTTGGTTTCGCGATGCAACTCTTCGGGCAAGGTCAGCGACAACACACGCTGTTGTCGCGCAAGATAAAAATGCAAACTGAGTTGGTCACCCGATTCAAGTAAGAGCGACTCCCCTGCCTCAAAACTGTGTTTCACATCTTCCGGCAATGGAAAATCAATATAAGCGGTGAGCTGCGGTTGTAGTTTGGATACAGACTGCCAATTGTCGGAACTCCAAATCCCAGCCTGTTCATTTGCATCAACCAGTTGCGCTAATTCGCGCCCCAGTAATTTATAGGCACTTACGGTGGGATCTTCTTGCTCCGCAAATTGCGCGTTGTACCAGCGATCAATTCCCCACCCAAGCCCCAACACAGCAGTGACCACAACAAGCAATAGCGAGAGAGTTAAACGTTGCACAATTACTCCCAAGCCTCTGGTGAAAATAAATAGCCTTTAGCCCACACCGTTTTGATTCGATAAGGCTGCTCGGTATTGTCGAGCAATTTTTTTGCACAAGCGCGAAATGCAGATATCAATGGAGCGATCCAAACCATCGTATTCAACACCGTGCAAATATTGCAGAATCCACTCAGCAAGAGAGA
>NZ_JBCECX010000060.1:0-14748 GCF_039207905.1 Cellvibrio sp. | reverse complement strand
ACGGTGAGATGTCCGAGTGGCCGAAGGAGCACGCCTGGAAAGTGTGTATACCGCAAGGTATCGAGGGTTCGACTCCCTCTCTCACCGCCATTTTTAGCAAGACCCAACTGTACAGTCCGCGCGCAACAGTTTGTTGTTTGTACAGGTTGATCGAAATTTGTATTTCATTGATTTATAAAGCATTAATTTGAAAGTTTCGCACAAAAAAATCAAATAAATGCTTGACTCACTGAACCCCGATCAATAAAATGCGCGCCTCAACAACGCACTCGTAGCTCAGCTGGATAGAGTACTCGGCTACGAACCGAGCGGTCGGAGGTTCGAATCCTCCCGAGTGCGCCATATAAAGAAAGGCCCGTCAGAAATGACGGGCCTTTTTGTTTTCGTCATATTTAATTCTGCTGGCGATCCTATTTCTGTTATTAAATTCCAATTCCTTACTTTACTTATTGCTATCCCCATAACTTTTGCTATACCCAAAGCAGGTGGAAAGTTTTGAGTTAGCTATAGCTGCTGCCTGTACATTAGGTCAGATTAAGTGAGGGTATCGTGGAGCTTAAAAATTTAATTGATAACGCACAAAAGTTGCCAAATATTCCTAAAGTGGTTCAAGAGCTGATAGAGAGTTTTGGCGATGAGAATATTAATAACGAGGCGATTGCTAAAAAAATCAGTGCTGATCAGGTACTGACAGCAAAAGTATTGCGAGCGGCGAATTCGGCGCATTACGGTGGTAACCGTAAAGTGGGTTCGGTGAGTGATGCGGTGTTTGTGCTGGGCTTTAATGCGGTGCGGACATTGGTGTTGGCATCGGGTATGACGGGCGCATTCAAAGCGCCGGAAGGTTTTGATTTGCCGGCCTTCTGGCACAACAGTTTCGCAGTGGCCAGTACCTGTAAGTGGCTGGCGAAGTTTTCTAAAGATGATGCGGAGACGGCCTTTACTTGCGGCATGATCCACAATATCGGTGAGTTACTGATTCATATCCTGCTGCCGGAAGAGTGCAAAGAGATCCAGAAGGTCGTGGATCGCGGTGCGCGTAATTCGGATATCGAAAAGAATGTGCTCGGCTTTAACTTCCCGGAAGCCGGCGCTGAGTTGGCTAACCGTTGGAAGTTTCCCGATGCGATAGTGGCCGGTATTCGCTACCAATTGAATCCGGAATCTGCGCCTGAGTTTTCGCGCTATGCGGCGTTAATCAATATCGCGGATTACATAGTGCATGAGAATGAGCGAGACGGTGGTGCGACTTTGATGGAGCATTTCCCGAATGATTTGGCGACCAAGCTGGGTATTAACCTGGTGAAATTGACTGAACGTATAGATGAAACCAAAGATCTGATTGGCGGTTTTGACGATTTACTGCACTAAACCAAAATGATGAAAGATGGTGAGAGATAAAGCCCGTGTTGATCACGGGCTTTTTTATGGACGATGGTTTAATCGCAGGCCTGTAGTGCCTCGACAAAACAGGCATCAATTTCTTGCGGTGTTGTTTTGCGCTTGATGACTTCAAAAAACACGACTGCTTGTGGATATTCACGGCTCAAATACATCAGCCATTGTTTTACCCGATTGCCGCAATTGCGCTCACAATAAAGCGGCGTGGTTAGCTTGTAGTAGTCGTACAGCATATTGCAGATTTGGCTCCAGGTGAGTGGCGTGTAATCTTCACCTTTTATATGCGCTTTAATCTGACGGGCGAGATCGGGGCAGGCGAGCAGGCCGCGTCCGAGCATCACATCGGCACCGTTCGATTGTTCTTTGCAGCGTAAGTAATCTGCGACTGACCAGATTTCGCCATTGGCGATCACCGGGATTTTGAGTTCGGCGCGGATGTCGGCAATGTAATTCCAATAGGCTGGCGGTTTGTAGCCATCGGCTTTGGAGCGTGCGTGCACAGTGAGTTCATTGGCGCCGGCGGCTTCTACCGCGCGGGCATTATCCATGTAGCTGCTGCGATCTTCATAACCAAGCCGGATTTTGGCAGTGACGGGAATGTCCTGCGGGACTGCATCGCGCACGGCTTTAATAATGGAGTAAACGCGATCCGGTGTGCGCAGCAGGCAGGCGCCGCCCTCGTGAGAATTGACGGTTTTTGCGGGGCAGCCAAAATTCAAATCAATCGCTTTGGCGCCGTAGCGGACCAATTCCAATGCATTGATCGCCATAGGTTCTGGTTTACTGCCGAGCAACTGCACACGCACTGGGGTGCCGTTTGGGGTTTTACAATCGGTTTCCAGTTCTTGGGCGAACTTATAAAAGACTTTGTAGGGTAATTTCTGGTCGGTAACACGGATAAACTCGGTCACGCAGCCATCCAATCCACCAATACGCGATAGTATGTCGCGTACATGATGTTCAACAACGCCCTCCATCGGGGCCAACATAATGCGCATAGACTTGCTCAGGTTCGTTCAAAGGTCGGCATTTTAGCCGGTTTTGGTTGATAATTTGTTCAACCCTGCGTAGATTGCGCGGCCTTTTGCGGGTAAAACCTATCTTTTTATTGATTATCGAGGTTCTTAATGACTCAGCCTGTTTTTCACGACCTGATTAGCGACAGCCAATTGCGTAAAGCAATTGATGCATTGGGTTACGAACAACCCACTCCGGTGCAGCTCAAGGCGATTCCGGCAGCGGTGGCGGGTCAGAACCTTATTGTCAGCTCCAAAACCGGTAGCGGTAAAACAGCGGCATTTTTGTTGCCCGCGCTGCAGGCGATTCTTGCCAAGCCAGCGGTAAACGCTAGCTCCACACGCATTCTTATCTTGACGCCCACCCGCGAGTTGGCTCGTCAAATCGTAAAGAACGCCGAGCAGCTGCTCAAATTCACTGGCTTGAAAGTGGGCATGGTGTGTGGCGGTGAAGAATTAAAATACCAAAAAGCGATGTTGCGGAAGAATCCTGAAATTGTAGTGGGGACGCCGGGTCGTTTGGCTGAGCATGTTGCCCATAAATCGACAGAATTTTCCGGGCTTGAATTTCTGGTATTGGATGAGGCGGATCGTATGCTCGATATGGGCTTGAGCGAAGATGTACTCAAAATCACCAATACCTGCCGCACCGAGCGCCAGACGTTTTTGTTCTCGGCAACCATGGAACAAAAAGGTCTGCGTCATTTGATCAAGCAAGTGATTCTTGGTGAGGCGCAGGAAATTTATATCGATGAAAAGCCAAATGATATTGTCCAGCAAATGCTGTTGGCTGACGACTACAAGCACAAAGAAAAACTGCTGCTCGCGCTGCTGCAAAAATCCACATTCGAGAAGGCAATTATTTTCACGAATACCAAAGTGAAAGCAACGCAATTGGATAACCTGCTGCGCTACAACAAATTCCGTGTAGGTACCTTGCACGGTGATATCACCCAAGACCAACGCAAAATCACCTTGGATCATTTCCGCCAAGGCAGAACCACAATTTTGGTTGCAACAGATGTGGCTGCGCGCGGTTTGGATATCCCCGGCGTTGAGTTGGTAGTGAATATGGATATGGCTTATTCGGGCGATGAATATTTACATCGTATCGGCCGCACTGGACGTGCCGATAACGAGGGTAGGGCAGTGTCTCTGGTGGATAAGAAGGAGTGGAATCTCACCAAAGGAATCGAGCGCTATCTTGGCGCAACATTCGAGACAATTACTATGCCGGGTTTGAAGGGTAAATATCAAGGCCCGGACAAAACCAAATCTTCAGGCAAATCCGTTGGTACTAAAAAGAAAACAACGGCAAAAGAGAAAAAGGCGGATGCGCCCAAAGTAAAAGTGCGTGAGCGGGATAAGAAAAACATCGGCAATCGCCGTGTTCCTACAGCACTTAAGACAGCTGCTTTAGTTGATGGTTTCGCACCGCCGAAAAAGAAGATCACCAAGCAGGTCGACGATAGTGATGAGTAAATAAATCTCATTCATGAGGTGCTTAAATGCATGTCAATTTTATTTCAAACAAGTGATTGACCGCTTTTTAAAATAAGCCTAGTATCAGATCAAAGGTGGTGAAATAACCAGTAACCACCTCCCAGCAATTAAGTAGGTTCCTGACAAACGTCAGCGTCACCTATCTGTCATAAAATTCTGTTTTATTGAAAGTGCTTTACTCGAATTGTTTTATTGTTTTTGAATTGGCGATTTAAGTTAGTAGTTGAAGCTTAGTAATCATCCACTGTTCAATGAGTAATAAAGGGGGTAAACGACACAGACATCATTCCATAGAAAATTGCGTTCTCGGGTAACTTCACAATATTGGGCTTTTGTAAAACTGCCCGTATTATTCTCAGACCTGAAGGGGATTATTCTTTATGGCAAGAAAAACGCATGCCAGACGTAGTGCAAACCATCACTCATATGATGACTCCAGCTATCCAGCGTCGCGACATAAATCGCGAAAGAATCAACGAAGTGATGACAATATTGTCGAAATAAAATCCCGCTCGCAACAAGTCGAAACAGCCTACTCTCCACCTCGCTCAGCCCAACCTCTCCGCGCTAAAAACAAATCCCAGCAGCAATACATCAACGCTATCAATAGCCACATGCTCACCTTTGGTATTGGCCCAGCCGGTACCGGTAAAAGTTATTGTGCGGGTGCATTGGCAGCGGAAGCGCTGGAATCCGGTCGTATTGAGCGCATTATTCTTACGCGTCCGGCGGTGGAGTCGGGTGAAAACCTTGGTTTTTTACCGGGTGATCTCGATGAAAAGTTTTCTGTGTATATCGATGCCTTCCGCGATATTTTAAATGAACGCCTCGGTGCTGGAACGGTTGACTATTGTTTACGCCATGGTCGCATAGTTGCTGCACCGCTCGCGTTTATGCGCGGTAAAACCTTTAATAGCAAAACCTTTGTGATTCTTGATGAAGCACAAAACACCAGTCCGGCACAGATGAAAATGTTCCTCACCCGGATCGGCGAAGATTGTAAGGTCGTCATCAACGGCGATATTAAACAGAGTGATATTCGCGGCCCTAACGGTTTGGAGGATGCAGTCAATTTGTTAGATGGTTTGGCGAATGTATACGTGCATGAGTTTGAACGTGAAGACATTGTGCGCAGCGGTTTGGTGCGCGACATTATTGATCGTTACGAAATCCCTGAAGAAAGTTAATTAACCTCCCGCACCAGCAATCTACTTTATAGATTGCTGGTGTTTGTTATTTTTTGCTGGCTTGCTAAATCAAAGGCGAGTCGGCATCCTGCGCGCTAATTTTTTGCCATCACTGAAAATCTCTGTTATGTCCGTTATGAAAGAATTGCGCTGCCCGCTTTGTCATCACCCATTGCTGCAAAATACCCAAGGTCTCGCGTGCGACAATCGCCATCAATTTGATCGCGCAAAAGAAGGTTATTTTAATTTGCTGCCTGTGCAAAATAAGCACTCGCGCGAACCAGGTGATGCCAAGGAACAATTACAAGCGCGCCGCCAATTTTTGCAGGCAGGATTTTTTGAGCCACTCAAAACACGGCTACAAGAATTGTTACCCCCCGATGCTAAAACTGTACTGGATATTGGCTGCGGTGAAGGTTATTTCACTGCCGGGCTTTCTTCTGCAAGACCAAACGCAAGTGTGTACGGAATCGATATTGCCAAGGCCGGTGTACGCCTCGCGGCTAAAGCTGCAAAGGAAAATGGCAATTTGGTTTACTGTGTTGCATCGAGTGCTGACCTACCCATTGCAGATGAATCGATTGATTTCATCACCCGTATTTACGCCCCCAGCAAAGATGCCGAGTTATGGCGTGTAATAAAGCCCGAGGGCAGGTTGGTTATAGTGGCGCCCGGTGAAAATCATCTATTTTGTCTACGCTCACGTATATATAAGGATGTTCGTCCGCACCTCCCGCCAGAAGTCCCACAAGGGTTTGAAATGGTGGGGCAAGACCGCGTTCAGAGCGAATTAATTGTGAAGCATAAAGAGCTCTGTGCCGCATTGCTAGATATGACCCCCTTTGCATGGCGCCTAACGCCTGAGCTGCGTGAAGCAATTTTAACCAGTGAATTGAGTGATACTTTGGACTTCACGATTGGTATTTATAGCAAAAAGTAAAAAATGGCAGCGTTTTGATCAATTATTTGGTTATTAAGTAATTAAAAAACTGTGATTTTTGTCACATTTACAAATAAGGTTGTGGCATAAGGTATCGCTAAGTTATGATTAAATAGTTGGATTGGATGTTTTTTGTGCCATAATTGGTGTGTTTTTTATAAAAAATCCGTTTTTATATCCAAATTATCAATTGTAAAGTTGCACCAAAAAAAGCACGCGATTCGCTGCTTCGGATGTGGTTGGTTTGGCTTCTGCAACAAGGATTTTCTTGCCCCCCCTGCGTTCATTTAAGAACTCGCATTCTCTATGGATAGCCGCGTTATATAAGTTGTACTGCGTACTACCATACTTTTTTGCGGTCTTTCCTTGCTTAAAGCGGAAGACTCGCAATTGAGCGACTAAGCTAATCGTTAGATTCATATTGGCTAGTATGTAATCAGTGTTGTCGGTTTTTATTGTTTTAAGGTTTCAGTCCTGGTTTTACTGTTTCGTGTAACCCATGTGGAAAAATTCTAATGGCACTCTCTCTCTTTAATCGCGTATCCCTTGTCACTCACTCTCTTGCATTGATGTCAATTGTTGCCTTCTCTGGACAGGTTGCAGCGCAAACAACTGCTCCGGCAAACACGGTAAAAGATGCTGCCTTACAGGCAATTGAGTCCAACCCTGATGTACAGGCGAGCTGGCATGCGTTTAGTGCTGCAGGTCAGGATGTGCGAGTTGCGCGCGCAGGCTATCTACCGACTGTGGATATAGGTGCATCAACTGGAAAAACCAATCGCGATTACGATGGTCGTGCCAGTTATACCAACAATCAAGCGCAGGTGACTCTGAGCCAAATGCTGTTTGATGGTTTCCGCACTTCAGGTGAAGTTTCTCGTTTTGATAGCGCGCGCTTGGTGCGTTATTACGAGCTGTTGAATACCGTTGAAACTACTGCACTTGAAGCTGTGCGCGCTTATGAAGATGTAAAACGCAATCGCGATTTGGTAAATCTTGCGCGCAATAATTACGGTAAGCATCGCGAGGTTTACAGCCAAATTGAAGAGCGCGCGACTTCCGGTGTGGGTCGCCGTGTGGATTTGGAGCAGGTTGCCGGGCGTTTGGCGTTGGCTGAATCGAATTTGTTAACCGAGGCATCCAATCTGCATGATGTGACTGCGCGTTACCTGCGCGTGGTTGGGCATTTGCCGGCAGAAGATTTGGCGGAAATGGATCTGGCGCAGCAAAAACTTCCTGAAAATATTCGCACTGCATTGACGCTGGCTTATCAGGGAAATCCTGGTTTCCATGCTGCGATTAAAAATATCAGCGCTGCACAAGCGGCAGTGAAAGTAGAGCGTGCTGGCTATTATCCGAAAGCAGAAATTCGTGCTCGCCAAGTGACCAGTCGTAGCCAAAATGGTTTTGATAATCGTACTGATCCGGATAACTACGGTGATGAAAGTGCAGTTGAATTGGCGCTGACTTACAACCTCTATAGTGGTGGTGCTAATCGCGCTGCAGTGCGTCGCTCATTGGAGCAAGTAAATCAGGCGAAAGATTTGCGCGATCAGGCGTGTGTTGATTTACGTCAGGATACCCAAATTGCCTACAACGATGCGAGACGCATCCGTGAGCAGCTGACCTCTTTGCAGCAACACCGCATGTCGAGCGATAAAGTGCGTGCTGCTTATTCAGAACAATTTAATATCGGTCAACGTACCTTGCTCGATTTGTTGGATGCTGAAAATGAATATTTCCAGGCAAGCCGCGCATTGATTATTGCAAATGGCGATCTGGAAATTGCACATGCACGTTCATTGGCTTCAATGGGTAGTTTGTTGCCAGCACTGGGGATTATGCGCGATGGCTTGGGTGTGTTGCATGACACCAAAGTAAATGATTCGCTCAATATTTCTGAATCGGCTTGCCCGGATGTTGCACCGGTTGCTTTAGGACGTGACGATCTTATTAGCCAGGTAACTCCGCTTGCTGGCGATGCCTTATTCGATGTGGGCAGCTCGCAATTGAAAGCTGGCGCGACACAAAAGTTGGACAAATTAGTTGCTGATATCAAGGCTACCCCGAAGGTAGTGCAGATTAGTATTGAAGGTCATACTGACAACACCGGTACTGATGCGCTGAATATCCCATTGTCAAAAGCACGCGCACAGCGTGTACGCGATTACTTTGTATTGAATGGTTTGGAAGCGATTCCGATGACGGTTGATGGATTTGGCGCAGCGCGTCCGGTAGCTGATAACAATACCGACGCAGGTAAAGCGGCCAACCGTCGCGTAGATGTCACGGTAACTCGCAGCGAATAAAAGGCCCATTCGTGTTGATTTTTTAAATCAGCCAAAACGCATCAAGCTCCAGCAGTTTGATGCGTTTTTTTATGCCCGGGGTAAAATCCCGGTGAATGAAATTGCGTGTAATGCAATCGGCAACTATATTACAGAAGCTTTTAGTCGCACCGCTGCAATCCTTCGTTGTTAATGTGCCTTACCCGCTTGCTGCTCCCGGAGCCACAATGACCCTTGACGTTCAACCTTCCACGGATGTTCCTATCGCTGCGCTTAACGGCGGGCCGCTACTCGAATGTTTATTGCTCATTGCGCGTGCACACCAAATCACCAGTACCCGCGAAGCTTTGCTGGCCGGTTTGCCGTTGGAATCCCATCAGCTCACTCCTGCTTTATTTGCCCGCGCTGCAAAGCGCGCCGGACTTACCAGCAAGATCGTGCAGCGTGAATTAACACACTTAAATAACGCTTTGTTTCCTGCCGTGCTTTTGCTGGCAGATAATCAGGCGTGCGTCTTGCTTTCGATCAAAGCCGATCATGCCCAACTGCTTTATCCTGAATTGGGTGATGCCGTGGTGAATGTACCTGTCGCTGAACTTTTAAATAGCTACACTGGGCGGGCGATTTATGTGCGTCCGATGGAGCGTTTTGATGCACACACGGCGGAGATTGGTAAAAACGTCAACGCAAAAAATAAGAGTGCGCATTGGTTTTGGAGTGTTATTGCTGATCATAAGTATTTGTATCGCGATGTGTTGCTCACGGCGTTGCTGATCAATTTTTTTGCGTTGGTCTCGCCATTGTTTGTAATGAATGTTTATGACCGTGTTGTACCTAACCATGCAACCGATACTCTTTGGGTGCTTGCGTTCGGAATGCTAATTGCGATTAGCGCCGATTTTGTATTGCGTATGATGCGCGCCTGGTTTGTCGATTTGGCGGCAAGCCGTGTTGACGTGACTCTCTCTGCCAGCATTATGGAGCGCGTGCTGGGAATGAAATTGTCTGAGCGACCAGCATCCGTTGGTTCTTTCACATCTGGTCTGCAATCATTTGAAGCTGTCCGTAGTTTTATTTCATCGGCAACTATTTTGGCGTTGGTGGATTTGCCATTTGTCTTTCTGTTTTTAATTGTTGTGTTATTGATTTCATGGCCATTGGTGTTGCCCATTTTGGTTGGTGTTGCATTGGTGATGATGTATACCGCTGCAGTACAACACAAAATGCATTTGTTGTCGGAAAACTCCATGCAAGCCTCAGGGCAGCGCAACGCAACATTGGTTGAAAGTTTGAGCGCTCTGGAAACTGTAAAAACCCTTGGTGCAGAAGGGCGCATGCAAGCGGTGTGGGAAAAAACGACGCTACTGGTGTCGCGCGTGGGCGTGAAGATGCGTTTGTTATCCGGCTCTGTTGGCACCACTACCATGTGGATTCAGCAAGCGGTGTCGGTGGTGATTATTATTGTTGGTGTGTATCAGGTTATTGATGGCAATTTGAGTCAGGGCGGATTAATTGCTGCCTATATGTTGTCTTCACGCATTATGGCGCCGGTTGGGCAAACTGCAGGTTTGTTAATGCAATACCACAGTGCTGCGACTGCATTAACGGCGCTGGATATGATTATGCAGAAACCGGTTGAGCGCCCGGTCGATGCCAATTGGATCAGTCGCCCGCGTTTGCAAGGTGGAATCGAATTTAAAAAGGTCGCATTCAAATATCCACAAGACGAACGCGAAGTATTGCGCGATGTCAGTTTCAAAATTAATCCCGGCGAGCGTATTGCCATACTTGGCCGTAATGGATCGGGTAAAACCACCATTGAAAAATTAATAGCCGGTTTATATGAACCTGTTGCCGGTACGGTATTATTGGATGGAATAGACATTCGCCAACTCGACCCGGCAGAATTGCGCCGCAACATCGGTTATGTATCGCAAGATGTGAATTTATTTTTTGGTTCGCTGCGCGACAACATTGCGATGGGTGCACCTCATGCAAATGATGAAGCAATTATTGAAGCGGTGCGTTTAAGTGGGCTAACTGATTTTGTAAATCAACACCCTATGGGATTAGCGATGCCGGTTGGAGAGCAGGGGCAATTGTTATCCGGAGGTCAGCGGCAGGCGGTAAGTATCGCACGCGCGCTGTTAAGTGATCCGCCGATTCTATTGATGGATGAGCCTACGGGTGCAATGGATCACACCAGCGAAGAGGAATTCAAGCGCAATTTGGTGCAATTTGCCGAGCACAAAACACTATTGGTGATTACGCATCGCACCTCGCTTTTGGAGTTGGTGAATCGAATTATTGTGATCGACGGCGGAAAAATTGTTGCTGATGGACCTAAAGAGCAAGTGGTGGAAGCGCTGCGCCAAGGTCGTATCGGGAGGGCATCATAATGGAGCCCACGCGCGATAAAATCTGGTTTGAACGAATTGGTCGCTGGCTGGATAAATTAGGCCTGCCTGCAACACGCTATATCGACAAGGCCTATGCGCGCTGGCTTGAGCCTTTGCATGAGCAACCAAAAGATTGGGTAACAGATTCGGATTGGGCAAAGTTGCAACAAGAACCGATACGCGCACGTTTGCTTCTGCGCGTAATGGCGTTGATTATTTTTTTGCTGCTGGTGTGGGCAGCCTTTGCCAAGTTGGATGAAGTCGCGCGTGGTGAAGGCAAGGTTATTCCGTCATCACAGTTGCAAGTAATCCAATCGTTTGATGGCGGTGTCGTTCAGGAAGTGTTGGTGCGCGAAGGGCAGGTGGTTGAGAAAGGGGAATTATTATTGCGTATTGATCCCACGCGTTTTATTTCAACCTTTCGTGAAAACCGTGCAGAGTATTTGTCACTGCAAGCACGTGCATCGCGCTTGCAGGCATTGACCTCGAGTACCCCATTGGGTTTTGCTGATGATTTAATCGCGGATGCGCCAGACATCGTTAATCACGAACGCAATTTATACGAGTCCAATCGCCGCGAGTTGGATGAGCAATTAAGCATTGCGCGCAGTCAATTGGATCAGCGTTCGGAAGAATTAAATGAGGTGCGCGCAAAATTAACCCAGGCAACACGTGCATTGGAGTTGGCAACTCAGGAATTAAAAGTCACTAAACCTTTGTTGGCGAGTGGTGCGATTTCTGAAGTGGAAATTTTGCGCCTTGAAGGCGAGGTGTCTAACGCGCGCGGCGCTCGTGAGCAGTCTCTGTCGCAGGAGTCGCGTTTGATTCTGGCGGTACAAGAATCGGAAGGAAAGCTGCGCGAGACTGAATTGCTTGCCAGCAATAAATGGCGCAATGAATTGTCGGAAGTATTGAGTAAGCTTGCGTCTTTATCTGAAACCAGTACCGGCCTTGCCGATAAAATTAAATACGCTGAAATTCGCTCGCCGGTGCGCGGCACTGTTCAGCGTGTATTTACTAATACGGTGGGTGGTGTAGTGCAGCCGGGGCATGAAGTTGTCGAAATGGTGCCACTCGATGACCAGTTGTTAGTGGAAGCAAAAGTATCGCCAAAAGATATTGCGTTTTTGCATCCGGGGCAGGAAGCGATTGTAAAATTCACTGCCTATGATTTTGTGGTTTATGGTGGATTAAAAGGTAAAGTTGAGCACATCAGCCCCGACACCATTACCGATGAAAAAGAGCGTACGTTTTATATTGTGCGTGTGCGCACCGAGCGCGCCGGGTTTGATCCGACGCTGCCGATTATGCCGGGCATGATGACGCAAGTAGATATTCTCACGGGCAAGAAAACCGTTCTCGCCTATCTGTTAAAGCCGGTGCTGCGCGCCCAACAAAATGCTATGACCGAACGATGATATCGCACCTGTTTTTTTCGCCTGTTGATATAACGTCTCCGCGCTGGCTGCAAGCTTTTCCTACGGCACGTGTTGATGCTGCTGTTGCTGCAGTGGATGAAACTCATTTTGTCTGGTTGCTACTGCGGGATGAATTGAGTTTTCTGCAAATTCAAAGCTTGAGTGCAACTGGTGCAAAAGTAATTGCAATGACGGCGATTGAAAATCCACAGGAAGCGCGCCGCGCATTAGAGGCCGGGGCGAGTGGCTACGTGCATTATCTGGCAGCTGCCGAAGTGTTGGCGCAAGTGGCGCAAGTGGTTGCTACTGGTGGTATGTGGCTGGGTGCCGAACTGATGCGGCAGTTGGTGTTAGCGACGGCGCGTATTCTGCCTGCAACACCTACACCTAAAGCAGATCTATCACTCCTTACCAGTCGCGAGCGCGCGGTCGCGGAGTTGGTTGCGGCCGGTAAAACTAACAAAGAGGTTGCGCGCGATCTGGATATTACCGAGCGAACGGTAAAAGCCCATTTGGGTGCGACTTTCGAAAAGCTGCAAGTGCGCGACCGACTGCAATTAGTATTAGTTTTCTCACAGCAGTGATGCGGCACTAAGAAGTTAACGCCAATAATTCCGCAGCAAAAAAACTCACATCAATACCTGCGTAATACTCCTTTTTAATCACACCTACCCAGTGCTCGCAGTCATCTATCAGCGAGCTATTACGCTGCGCTCGGCCTAATGGTTGGCGCTTAAAACTGGTTTTTCAAAAAAACCACTAATCTATTTCTTATTCTTTTAAGAAACTAAAAAAAATTCTGCTTATTGTCCTTTAGTCCAATGGCACATTTATCCTCCGCCGCTAGACTCTCATCATCGCTCTCACTCTTTGTGAGTTGCATCACATTTCCAAATAACGTGGAGTCATGTATGAGTAATGCCGTTGCCAAGGTTTCATTTCTGCAAGGTCAAGCATGGGCGAAAGCGCCGGATGGTAGTTTGCGTGCCCTGACTGTGGGTAGCACATTGAATGACGATGAAATTTTGGTAACCGCGCAGGGTGCTCGCGTTGAGTTGGATGTTGGTAATGCTGAGCCGTTGGTTGTAAATGGTGGCCAGGAAGTTGGCATGAGCCGCGATTTTGCGAGCGATACTGCAACTACACCTGATGAAGCGCTGTTGAGTGATGCCAGTGTGCAAGAAGCCTTGACCGTATTGGAGCAGGGCGGTGACCTGTTGGAAGAGTTGGAAGAAACTGCTGCTGGTGATAACGGTGGTGGCGGTGCTAATGACGGCCACAGCTTTGTGCAGTTGTCGCGCGTGATCGAGCAAACCGGCTCCCAATCCTATAGTTATGAAACCTCGTCAACCGGTGCAGCTGCGGCACAACAAGAAGACGCTGGCTATATCAATCGTGCGCCTCTGGTAACTGATCAGGCACTCAGCTCAAATGAAGATGAGACTGTGTTTGGCCAAATCATTGCCAACGATATCGAAGGCGACCAGCTGACCTACACTCTGACCACTCCACCAACCAATGGCACCTTGGTGCTTGATCCGGCGACTGGCCAGTTCACTTTTACCCCTAATGCCAATTACAACGGTCCCGACAGCTTCGTGGTTACCGTGACCGATAACCGCGGCAATTCAAGTGTTACCAACATCACCTTGAACATTGCGCCGGTTAACGATGCCCCGACTACCAATGACATCAGCCTTACCACCGATGAAGATACTCCGGTCAACGGGCAAGTAGTTGCGCAGGATATCGAAGGCGATACGCTGTCCTATACCCTGACCGGCCAACCGGCCAATGGCACAGTTACACTCGATCCGGTGACCGGCGCTTTCATCTATACGCCCAATGCTAACTACAACGGCGGCGATAGCTTTGTTGTGACCGTCAGCGATGGCAACGGCGGCACAACGACTAGCACTATTACCATTGGTGTTCTTCCAGTGAATGATGCTCCGGTGAGCAATAACCAGAATTTGGTTACCGATGAAGATGTTGCAATCAACGGCCAAGTGGTTGCATCGGATGTGGACGGCGACACGCTTGGTTACACCGTTTCTAGCCAGCCGACCAATGGCACTGTCACGCTCAATCCAGCTACCGGCGCGTTTGTTTATACCCCGAACGCCAACTACAACGGCAGCGACAGTTTTGTTGTCACCATCAGCGATGGCAATGGCGGCACTACCACCAGCCTTATCACCATTGGCATTAACCCGGTGAATGATGCTCCGGTATCCGGCAACCAAAATCTGACTACACCGGAAGACACTGCATTGACTGGGCAAGTAGTCGCCAGTGATGTGGACGGTGATGTACTGGCTTATGCCGTTACCGGTCAACCAACCAATGGTTCAGTGACCGTCAATCCAGCTACCGGTGCGTTTGTTTACACCCCGAATGCAAATTACAACGGCAGCGATAGCTTTGTTGTCACCATCAGCGATGGCAACGGCGGCACTACCACCAGCTTGATTAATATCGGTATAACACCGGTTAACGATGCCCCTGTTGCCAGTAACCTGAATTTGACCACACCGGAAAATACACCTGTCAGTGGACGGGTAAGTGCATCGGATATAGATGGCGACACCTTGTC
>NZ_JBCECX010000059.1:0-15561 GCF_039207905.1 Cellvibrio sp. | reverse complement strand
ACTCAAGCATTTGCAAAATTTTCACACGAGGCAAGGTCACTTAAGACCCGCTTTGCGCAGTTCGTGGTTACCGTCTGCCATTATTTCCCCCAAACCCTTCTCAGTGTTCCTGTGGTTCGGGTATTATCCGCGTTCATTTTCGTTAGTGGAAGCCCTTGTATGAAATTAGCCAGCCGTGTCCTCCTGGCCGTTGTGCTGTTTACCAGCCTCACTGCTTGCTCCAGCTTCCGTTTTCCCGGTGTTTACAAGGTCGGTATCCAACAGGGTCACATCATTACGCAAGAGATGGTGGAGCAATTAAAACTGGGAATGTCGAAGCGGCAAGTGCGTTTCGTACTCGGTAATACCTTGCTGCCAGATACCTTTAATGATGACCGCTGGGATTATCCTTACAGTGTAAGACGCGGCTCACAGGGCGAAATTACCCAATATTTGTACCGCGTGTATTTCGAAAACGACAAATTGGTGAAAACCGAAGGTGACTTCCTGCCTGGTAAAGCACCACTGAGTGGCGATAAATCGAAACGCTATCTGGAAGATATGAACCGCGATGTACCCGTTCCAACCGAAGACAGCACTCCACCAAAAGTGCCTGATCCGGAAGAGCTTGAGTAATAAGCGTGCTTTACCGATAAAAAAACGCCCGGATAATCCGGGCGTTTTTATTTTTGCTTGATCATCAAACCAATTCGGTTGCGCCCCTCGGATTTTGCCCTGTATAGCGCCGCATCCGCCTCTTGCAACAATTGATCGGCGCGCTCAACTCCCGGGCGATAAGCCGCAATCCCCGCACTAAGCGTCACATTAAAAGTCCGCTGATCAATGGTGAAGGTGATATCACTAAAGCGATGGCGAACATCTTCCATCAGCACTTGTGCCTCTTCCGGACTACAGCGCGGCAAAACAGCAACAAATTCCTCGCCACCGTAACGCCCGACCGCATCCGTTTTACGCAAGCGCTGGCGCAACAGATGCGCAATCGCTTTGATTACCTTGTCCCCCGCCGGATGCCCGTAGGTATCGTTGATTTTTTTGAAATGGTCGAGATCCAGCATCACCACACTTAAATTCTCGCCACTGCGTATAGCGCGGCTCAACTCCGCATCCACTTGTTCTTTAATGCGCGAGTGTTTGAGTAGACCGGTCAAACTATCGCGATCCAAGGCATCGCTCAGTTGACGGCTGCGCGCGGCGCGCACCGAAACTGCCGTAATCAGTTCGCGGTCGCTGAGCGGTTTGCTGAGAAAATCATCGCCCGCTCGCCCCATGGCGACCGCGCGCTTTTCTACATCTTGCTCGGAGGAAAGATAAGTAATCGGGATGCGCAGCCAATCCTGGTTGAGACGAATAACCTGCGCCAGCTCAATTCCGTTGCAACCCGGCATATTGATATCGAGCAAAATCAGCTCGGGGTGGAAATCCTGCAACACATCAAAAATTTCGCGCGGGTTATTACTCACCTCGGCACGAATATCAGCCGAACTCAGCACTAGTTTGTAGTGCTCCGCCAACGCCAAATCATCATCAATAATCAGCACGCGATGAGGCGCACTGCGATGGCGGTCGAGATAATATTCAAAGCAATCGACCAGCCGAATGATATCCAGCGGCTTCACAAAATAACCCACCGCACCGGCACGCACTGCCGCGTGGTAAGCATCGAAATCCGTACGGGTAGAAACAAAAATAACCGGGATAGGGGCGGGTAAATGTTGCTGCAAAATGGCGACCGCTTCCGGAGTTTCGCGCCCTTCCTCGGTAAACATAATGTCGCAGATCATAAAATCCGGCGGGCGCCGCAACACCTCGATCTCTGCAGCGGCGATGGTGGAAAAATGCTCCACCTGATGACCGAAATGCCGCAGCGTCATACAGACCTCCTCGGCGATATCGAGGTCATCCTCAAGCACATAAATCAGAGTATTGGTTTTAAGCGGGGCGCTCTGGGATACCACCGGGACTTTTTTGGCACTGTCACCCTGTGCCTGCCCATCAAGCGCAGCGACGGCAACAGCAAATATGCGTAACAGCCCCATATCCAAACGATTAGTGGTCAGCCAGGTTTGCGCCTGCAGCTCCAGTTTTTTAGCTTGTTTACCTAATTCGGGAAAACCAAAACTACCGGCGGAGCCGGCCAGTTTGTGCAGTTTCTGGTTGAGTTGATCGAGC
The DNA here is from genome assembly GCF_039207905.1 of Cellvibrio sp. GTDB lineage: Bacteria > Pseudomonadota > Gammaproteobacteria > Pseudomonadales > Cellvibrionaceae > Cellvibrio. The sequence continues at coordinate 13,392 of NZ_JBCECX010000059.1, read as the reverse complement.
GCGTTGCGCTGCAATTCAGGGTCGGACAAATCATTGACCAACGCCCGCAAACTCTCGATCTCAATAGGAAGGCGCGCCGCATAATCGTCGCGCAAAGCCTGAAGTTTTTTTGCTATTTCAGCATTTTTATCCATGGGTAACCGATATTTAATCTGCGATAGGGCAATTTTATTGGCATAACGTCTGTCACGCAGTGGCGCCAGTCACAACTCGCACGCGCCCTAAATGGATGAATAATAGGTCTGAATTTCCGGTTTAGCCACTCACATAACATATCTCAACAGTGCTTTTTCGGTGCAGCAAAATTTATTGGAATTCCCTCATCCCAGTTAAAAATCCCTGACTATACTCAGCAAGGTGAACGATAAAGTACCTTCCCCTCCCATGCACTTTGGTCATACATGCTCAAACGAATCGCGGTAAAAGACATACAGCTCGGCATGTACATCTGTGAATTTTGCGGTTCATGGATGGAGCACCCATTCTGGAAAACCAAATTCCTGCTTACCGATGAAAAAGACCTGCACGCAATCCAAACCAGTGGCATCAAAGAATTGTGGATTGATGTGAGCAAAGGCGCGGATATTAGCGCTGGCATCCAAGGTAAATCAGAAGAGGAAGTTGAACGCGAGACAGAAGCACTTCTACTCGGCGCCAACAAAATCCAGGGGAAAGAAAAAATATCGCTTGAGGATGAAATCAAAACTGCGGCCCGGCTCTGCGCCAAAACTAAAGAAGCCGTGATCGAAATGTTCCGCGATGCGCGCATGGGCAAAGCCATACAGGTGGAAGAAGCCCGCGCGCTGGTGGACGACATATCCAACTCAGTGATGCGCCAGCCACATGCATTAATCAGCCTCGCGCGTTTGAAAACCGCCGATGATTACACCTACATGCATTCAGTCGCCGTTTGTGCACTGATGATCGCGCTCGCACGCCAATTAAATCTCGATGAAGACATAATCCGCGAAGCCGGATTTGCGGGGTTGCTGCACGATATCGGCAAAGTCGGTATTCCCTTAAACGTACTGAATAAACCCGGCAAGCTCACCGACGCCGAATTTGCGATTGTGAAATCCCATCCCGAAGTCGGCGCGAAAATTTTAATTGAAAGCTATCAAGTCAGCCCACTGGTACTCGATGTGTGCCTGCACCATCATGAGAAGGTCGACGGCACCGGTTATCCGCGCGGCTTACAGGGCGACACCATCAGCCTGTTTGCCAAAATGGGCGCGGTCTGCGATGTCTATGATGCAATCACTTCCAATCGCCCCTACAAAAAAGGTTGGTCACCTGCGGATTCCATTCGCAAAATGGCGGAGTGGAGCAAAGGGCATTTTGATGAAGCTATATTCCAGGCGTTTGTAAAAGCCGTTGGTATTTATCCTACCGGCTCGTTGGTGCGCTTGGAAAGCGGACGCCTCGCGGTAGTTGTAGAACAAAATGAAGGCTCATTACTGAGCCCCAGGGTAAAAGTATTTTTTTCCGCAAAAAACAAAATGCCCATCATCCAGGAAACCTTGGACTTGGCAAAATTGGTAGGTAAAGAAAAAATCATCGGACGCGAATCGCCCGATGATTGGGGCTTTAAAAATCTCGATACCCTCTGGTCAGGAATTGCCAGCACCTAAGCGACCGCTTGCAACAAACAAAACTGTTTTTGTCCGCGCTGCAAAATCCAGAATTGATCATAGATTGCAAAATGCTCGGCCAACGCACCCTCCGCGCAAATCTCGCCATTCACACGAATTGCATTAGCTCGCAACAGCTCCCGCGCATTGCCACAGGATTTTGCTAGTGCAGAATCAACCAACACCTCAGCCAGTGTTTGCTGTTTATTCACGATCATGCACGGCAACCCATCCAGCGCGAGTTGTTGAAACTCCGCATGTGTCAACTGACCCACGCCCCCTGAAAATAACGCACGGGTAATTCGTTGTGCGGATTCAAGACCCGCATCGCCATGAACAAAGCGCGTAACCTGTTCCGCTAAAATTTGCTGCGCAATTGGCTTGCTGTTAGAGCTGAGATCTCGTTGCTCGATTGCATTTATGTCAGCCATCGATAAAAAGCTGTAATAGCCCAACAAGCGGTACACATCTTTATCATCAACATTTAACCAAAACTGGTAGAAACTATAGGGCGAGGTTTTTTCAGCATCCAGCCATACAGTACCGCTCTCTGTTTTACCGAATTTTGTACCGTCAGCCTTGCTGATTAATGGCAAGGTAAGCCCTTCAACTTTTTCATTGTTGAGCCTGCGGGTTAAATCAATACCGCTCACAATATTGCCCCATTGGTCATTGCCACCAATTTGCAACCTGCAGCCAAATTGTTTATTCAACATACAAAAATCGTAGGACTGCAGCAGTGCATAACTGAACTCGGTGAAAGAAATTCCCTGATCAGGCCGTTCCAAACGCTGGCGAACTGACTCGCGCCGAATCATATTGTTAACAGAAAAGTGTTTGCCAACATCGCGGAAAAAGTCAATGGCACTCATTCCAGCCATCCAGTGCGCATTATTGACGAGGGTTAGTGGCTGATCCAGATGCGGCGTCATCAAGCGAGCAATTTGCTCAGTCAATTGATTAGCCCAATGCACAACGGTATCCGCTGTATTCAAGCTGCGCTCGGCCGCTTTAAAACTGGGGTCGCCGATCATCCCGGTAGCGCCACCAATCAATGCAATTGAGTTATGCCCAGCATCTGCAAATCGTTTCAGCATTAACAGCGGCACCAAATGGCCAATATGCAAACTACCTGCGGTTGGATCAAAGCCGCAGTAAACCGTTTGTGGCTGTGCTAAAAATTCACGTAATAACGCCGGGTTAGTCGACTGCGCAATTAATCCACGCTGATCAAGCTCATCAAAAAAAGAAAGTTCCATTAGTGCCGCTCTGCAATGTAATTGTCGAGCAGCTTAACGAGCCGTTGGTTTCTGTGGGATATCCCTAAAGGGATAGTTCAACCAGAAAGTACTGGTTAATGTGATAACAGATGAGTAAGGAAAGATTGAAATAATTCGCTCAACGAATTGATACGCAACTTCGCGTAGATTTTTTTGCGGTGATTTTTAACTGTGCCAACGGAGATAGTCGTAGCTTGCGCAATATCCTGGGTGTCAAAACCCTGAATCAATAACAAAGTGATTTCTTGCTCGCGCTTACTGAGCAACTCAGCTCCAAAGGACGACATAGCAGCGGAAAGAAAGTGCTGTAATTCCGTTTTATCGGCGGTTGCAGTTGATAATGCAAAGCTGTGATCGCCCCAATGCTGTTTAAGCAGTGCATCCAGCAAGGGTTGTAAACGCAAAAGTTCGCGATAATTGTCGCTGTGGCGAGCCGGATTTTCTTCGTTGCAACCGACAAACACTAACAGCCAGCGGGTTTCATCCAAGCGCGAGAAAAAACACAACTCATCGTGCATTCCGGTTTTGGTAATAAATCTGGCGGTGTATTGGTTTATTTCGTGGGGTTCTGTGATCACATCCTGTAAGCGCAACACACCGTGATCATCGCTATCTTGTGCGCGCAGATAAAAAGGATCATCAATGTAGGAACCGGTTAAATAGCGTTGGAATAAAAAATCGCGATGGGTAGTAATTGAATCGAACAAATAAATAGGGTGTTTTTCTTTGCGGCAGCCGAGAATCAGCAGATGGTCAAAATGCAGAAGTTGTTTCAAATAATTGGCCAGCTGAAGACTAAATCCAGGATGCCGGATTGCACTCACAACACCGGCAAGTTGGCTCACATCATTCATATTTAACATCACTTATTGCTGCGACAATATTGTTTATCCATATGGATAAACAATATCTACTGCTTCGCCCATATATCGCGCAACTGTTGTGCAAGGGTCATAGGATCAAAAGGTTTTGCAATGACGCCCACCGCACCCAGGTTAAGATAACCTTCCACTTCTTGCGGCTGCACTTTTGCAGTCATAAAAACTACCGGGGTATTTGCCAACTCCGGAAAATTGCGCAGACATTTTAAGGTTTCCGGGCCATCCATTCCAGGCATCATTACATCCAGCAACACCAAATCCGGATTAAACGCCACTGCTTTTTCCAAAGCGTCGCCGCCGCAACTGCATGCCTCCAGTGTAAAGCCGTTAATTGTTTCCAGCACCATCACCGCAATGGCCTGAATATCGGGATCATCTTCAACGTACAAAATTCGCGTCAACTCTTGTGCCATAAGGTTTCTCCTTGATTGTTAATGGGTCGACAAAATATCAGCCGTATTTTCTTCGGTAATTTCTGCGACCGGAAAAATTGCAAAAAAAGTCGCGCCATGACCAGGCTCAGATTCAAAGCCGATAACGCCATGCATGCGCTCAACAAATGCTTTGCTGATCGACAAACCTAAACCCGTTCCGCCGCGCTGGCGGGAATCGGAAGAATCGGCTTGGGCAAACTTCTGGAAAATTCGCGCACGAAACTCTTCGCTCACACCAGGACCATGATCAATCACCGCCACTTCAACACGTTGATCGCGCAATTTTAGACAGATTTCTACATTACCTTCAGTCGGTGAAAATTTCACCGCATTGGAAATAAAATTTGCCATGACTTGCTGCAAACGCTGCGCATCAATATTCACCAACACATTCACCGGATTATCACACAAGACCAAACTCACATTGAAAGTGTCTGCGTAAGCTTTGGTGCCCTCAATAGAGGCTTCGATAATTGGCAGCAGCGGCTGCACGCGCATATCAAACGCCATTTTTCCGGCCAACAATTTTTCCATATCCAGAAGGTCATTGATCAGCAAGGTCAAGCGCTGGGAATTTTTATGGGCAATGCCCAACATATTTTTCACGTTGGCAGGTAATTCGCCGAGCATGCCATTGACGATCAAACCAAGTGAACCTGAAATAGCGGTCAACGGTGTGCGCAATTCATGACTGACCGCTGAGACAAATTCATTTTTCATTTGTTCAATGCGTTTGCGCTCAGTCATATCCTGAATGAATGACCAAATTTGTTGTTTGCCCTCTTCATTTTCAATCAATACGCCATTAGTCAGTATGGGAATCAAATGACCTTCTTTGTGGATATATTGTTTTTCGTAGGGACCAAAGCGGCCATGACGGATCAATTTTTCAACTTCTGCCTGATCTGATTCGGTATATTCTTGGGGTGTAATATCAGAGTAACGAATGCGCAAGATTTCTTCCTGCGTGTAGCCAATCATGCGCACAAATTCCGGATTGCATTCAATAAAACGACCATCTTCCATGCTATTTAAAATAATAGCGACAGGCGCCTGATTATAAAGTGTCGATAACTTTTGCTCACTCAACTGGATAACATTGCGCGCTTCTTCTGCAACGGTAATATCCCAAACAAAGCCATCGATATATTTTATTTCACCGTTCGCGCCATAAACACCGCGCCCCACTTCCTCAACCCAACGCCATAAACCATCAGCATGTAATATGCGATAAATGGTATGGAAAGGTTTTTTATTTTTTAATGCTTCCTGTACAAGATCGTACAAAACAGGAACGTCATCAGGATGAGTAATATCAGTCATGCTCAAGGTCGCGGCGCCATCAATAAATTGCTCCGCCGGGTAGCCAGTCAACTGTTGCACAGCATTACTAAGGTAGAGCATTGTCCAACGTGCATTATTTTCACAGCGATAGACAGCGCCGGGAAAATTACTGATCATGGTTTGTAAACGCTCTTCATTTTCCTGAATGCGACGACGTGAATTATGTAACTCGGTAATATCACTGTGTGTTCCCGACATCCACAGCGGATTACCTTCCGCCGTAAAACTGATTACCCGTCCACGCGCGAGCACATTCACCCAGTGACCAGCTTTATGTTTCATCCGGCACTGAAGTTCGTAAAATTCCAATTCGCCGCGAAAATGTTGTTCAAGCAATTGACTTGATAAAGTCAAATCATCCGGATGCGTTAAGGTGAGCCAGGTTTTTACTGATACAGGTGCAAGCTCCGCCAAGGTATAACCCACTATTTCGGCCCAACGCTCGTTAAACACAGTTTCACCGGTTTGCACGTTCCAACGCCAAGTACCAAGATTTGCGCCTTTTAAAACATCGTCCAGACTTTCACGTTCTTGCGCTAACGCGAGATTGGTTTCGCGCAGTTGCAACAATTGCATCACTTGTCCAGCAAGCAGCTTCAACATTGCGCGCTGTTTTTCTGACAACTGCCGTGGCACATAATCAATAACGCAGAGTGTACCCAATGGCAAACCGTTTTTAGTCACTAGCGGTGCGCCAGCGTAGAAGCGTATATGTGGTTCACCCACAACCAGCGCATTATCAGCAAAGCGGTGATCGAGCTGCGCATCTTCAACAATTAATAAATCATCGGGGGTAAGTATCGCGTGCGCACAAAAAGCAACATCGCGCGGCGTTTCCTCCGCATCCAATCCCAAACAACTTTTAAACCATTGGCGCTCGCGATCTACCAGTGAAACAACGGCGATAGGAACACCACACAAGGTCATCGCCAGTTGTGCAATATCATCAAAACTTTGTTCGCGCCGGGTATCGAGGATATCCAGCCGATGCAGATAGGCTAAACGTTCGCTTTCATTGACCGGCAATGCCGCTTTCATTATGCATCTCCTCTTGCATCCTTCTTCAGATTCGCCAATGCTTGTGTGATAGTGTTTTCAAGTTGACCGTTCACTAATGGTTTTTGCAGCCAGTAAACGCCCTCGCGCGACACCATGGATGGCAAACTTTTTCTGCCTTCATCTACCGTGCCGGTGATAATAATAATCGGCAATATTTTTTCGCCCGTCGCAACGTAGGATTCCTGCTCGCGAATTTGCTCCAGTATCGCCATGCCATTCATGTCCGGCAGATTCAAATCCAGCGTAATAAGATCGTAATCACGCAACTGCAAATGTTCGAGTGCGGACTGGCCGGTAGTAGCGCAATCCACGTCATAATTTTGCGCTACCAATGCCTCCGTCAATACGGCGGCCACATCGGCATCATCCTCCACAATCAAAAGATGTGGTTTTGATTTGGTTGGTTCAAGACGAGTGGATGGACTTCTCTGGGTATTGTCTTCGCAGGGCAAATCAAAATAAAAACTGGCGCCTTGCCCGACAACGGAATCCACACCCACTTTTCCGCCCATGCGCTCAATAATTTCTTTGCAGATAGCCAAGCCCAGACCAGTTCCGCCTTTTTGCCGTGTATCCGATGAATCAGCCTGACAGAATTTCTGGAATAAGCGCGCACGGAAATTATCAGGAATACCCGGACCATTGTCTTTTACCGCGACACGCACAATCCCGAAATGCTGCTCCACACTAATAGTAACGACATCATTCAGCGGCGAAAATTTCGCGGCATTGGATAAGTAATTCGCCATAACCTGTAACAGACGCTGATGATCTACCGATACTTTTACATCGTAATTTTCCAATCCTGATTCATAGGCATCTGATTTCAATACATAGGTGACGCCATACTGTTGCGCGAACGCAGCGTTGGATTCAATGCTCTGCTGGAGTAACGGCAACAACATATGCCACTGGAAATCGAAATGCATTTTTCCGGCCACCAGCTTTTCCATATCAAGCAAATCATTGACCAAATGGATTAAACGCTGGGAATTGTTATGCGCGATTTGAATCATGCGTGTCGCCTGATCCGGCAAATTACCGGCGAGGCCATTGGCCAGAATACCGAGCGCTCCGCTGATTGCGGTTAAAGGTGTTCTTAATTCGTGACTGACGGTAGAAATAAATTCGGTTTTCATTTTATCAATGCGTTTTATTTCACTGATATCACGTGCGATACCCAAATAACCAGTCACTGCGCCTTCGTGATCGCGCAAAGGGGAGATGGTGAGCAATACGGGAAATTCTCGTCCGTCTTTGCGAATAAATGTCCACTCTTGTTCATCATCAACACCCTCGCGCGCCTTGGAAATAAAAGTTTCAAACCCGGGTTTGATTTCATAACCGAATTCGCGTGTGAGTTTACGCGCACGCTCTTCAACTTCGTGATGCACGTGAAAATGACCGGGATTTATCTGGTCGTTATCAATCACTTCGCTGGCGGAATAACCCAACATTAATTCCGCACCGTGATTAAAGGTTTTGATCGTTCCATGCTCATCGGTAGAAATAATCGCCACACTGGCCGCATCAAGAATTGCTTCGCGCAGCGAGTTGGTTTCCATCAATTGCAGTTCGGCTTGTTTGAGGGGCGTGATATCTGAAACATAACCGTTCCACAGCACACTGCCGTCTTCGAGTTTTTCGGGAACGGATTGAACATGCGTCCAGATCAATCCACGGTGCGGATGATTCACCCGCACTGTCGCTACCCAAGGCGTAAGATGCGCAGCAGAATAAGAAACCGTTTCGCCTACCCAGCCCGCATCATCCGGATGAAGAACACTGAACACATCGTTTGCGGAGGTGGCGACATCTTCCGGGTTAACATCGTAAATATTTTTGATGCCGGTGCTGGCGTAGGGGAAAAACGAACTGCCGTCGGGGCGCAATTGGAATTGATATAAAAATCCGGGCAAACGTTCGCTCAATTTTTGGAAGCGCTGCAGGATCACTTTTTTCTCGGCATCTTGCTGCAAACGCTCAACGACCGAGCTGATCCAGCGTGCAAGCAAACGCACAAAATCTTTATCAAGTGAATCGTATTGGTGATGGCGGGTTTTACGCGAAGCGAAACACAAGGTGCCGTAAATTTTTCCATCGATCCACAAAGGTACACCGATATATGATTCAACTTGTGTCAGCAAATAGGCTGGGTGCTGGCGATATCCACTCGCCGGAATATCGTCTTCTGCCACCACTTCTTGCTGCGCCAACGTCAGGCTGCAATAGGTTTTGGCAAGCGATGTCTGCGCAGGCGCGCTGCGCTCGCCTTGGGCGGAGAATTGCGCGTTAACCCGATATTCATCGCCATTGATCTGGCTGATGATCCCATTGCTTAATCCGAGATAACGCGCGCCCAAATTTAATGCGCGGCGCAATTGCTCATCGGGATCAACCGAAGAGAGCGATGCAATTTCATTGAGTGAGTGCAGCGCCGCTTGCTGGCGAATACTAATCAGCTCGGTATTTTTGCGCTCGGTAATATCGGTGTAAACACCCACCATTAACGCCGCTTTGCCATTCGCGCTCCACTCGACCACTTTGCCGCGCGTGAGAATCCATTTATAACTACCGTCGTGCACCTTGAGCCGATACTCATTTTCATACATCACCGTCTCGCCTTTGATATGGCGAATAATGTCGCTGTAGCTCATGCGTTTATCAGCGGGATGAACACGGCTCATCCACTCATCCAGATCGAGAGAGCTGGTGGACTCAGGGCCAATACCAACCAGCTGGCGCCACTCGGGTGAGAATGCCGCTTTATCATTGGCGATGTCCCACTCCCAAAAACCCGAGTCACTTGAGCGCAGCGCCAAGGCCAGACGCTGGCGCGCTTGCTCACTGACCGCATGCTCTTCGCGCAGCTGCTCGCCGTGCTGCATGACCAGCGCTTGCAAATATTGGCGATTCAGGCGGATAAATAAAATCAACAGCAACTGCGCGCAAATCAGGGCAGTCACCCATTTAGCAATAACTTTACGGCAGATGGAGACGTAGGTGTCGTAGGCGGGGGTGATATCGCTCCAGACCAATGCGGCAAGCCCACCTTGCTCCGGCGCTGTACCAATTTGTGGCAGCGGTAACCAGGAAACAACGTAGGTTTTATCATTACTTTGCAGCAACTGCCCCTGCTGGTTGATCGGGACTATTCCACGGCTCCACCAACCATTTAATTGCGGGTCCGTAGTTTCCTCCAACCGCCAATCATCAACAGTGGTGGGATTGCGGTGATTCAGCTCCTGACGCGTCTGCTCCCAGAGCACTTGCTCAACGGCGCTCTTGCGCATAAACACTGCCATCTGGATTGGATTGGCGGAGCTTTTTTGCGGTAGCGATGACATGCCGACTTCCAACACCGCGATCACCCCGCCGGTCTGGTCTTCATTTGCCGTCACTGGCAGTACGGCACGGTAGCCGGTGCCTTGGCGGGCGACATCCACCCCCCAAGTCGGAACCCCGGAGGTGAAAGCATTGGTGATCAGGGGACGTATGCCACTCAAGCTATCGCCATAGCGATCCGGGCGATGCATGCGCAGGAAATTTACCGCACCGGGCGAGAAATACACGCTCAGTTGATGCACCCCCAACTCGGACATGCTGCTCCAATAATCCTGCAATTGGCGCTGTACAGTTTGGCGCGCCGCACGCAACTCTTCGACACTATTCGCGTTGTTCTCTGCCACGTACACTTTGTGCGCGGCGCGCAAACTATCAGTGACTGCACGGTCGCGCGCCACCAATTGCGCGAGCAGCATCGCCTGCTGGGTCAGATCGCGCCCGGTTGCCTCAAGATATTCCTCCTGGGTTTGGCTATTCCACGCCAGCCGCTCCTTCCACACCTGTTGGTGCACCTGCAAGTCGGCATACATAAAAAGAAGAAATACCACGGCCAGACCCAAGGCAGAAACCCAGGGCAACCAGCGGTACAGACGTTTGTAATTCAGCGACATGAAGTGTCTCGGGCTGTTGTTATCGCTCCCGCCAGCCAGAATTAAATGACGGAGTATTACCCCAGTGTAGTGCAAATTTTTAGGCGAGCAGGCCAAAGCCGCGCAGCACACACGAGTGCGGCAACAAGAGAGAAGAATAGGGAGGGGAGATTAGTCGTTAAGCGGTTTATTACTATCTGCTTTTTCCGCACGCTTGCGGCGCGCCTCTTTTGGATCAGACGCCAGCGGGCGATAAATTTCCACGCGGTCACCCGCATGCAGAACATATTTTTCCGCCGCATCCAGACCTTTGGCTCCCAGCGATTGGCCGAAAATGCCCATCTTGGCGGCGCTGATATCCAACCCGGGAAAGTGCTCATTGATTTTCGAACGCTTGACCGCTGCAAGCGCCGTAGTGCCCGGCTCGACCAGCAGTGCGATGATTTTTTGTTTGTGCGGCAGTGCGTAAGCCACTTCTACCGGGATGAGATCAAAATCGGCCATGGGGGCGCTCCATCACTTGTAGACTTGTTTGGCGCGCGCACAAAGTGCATCGACTTGTTTATTGCTGACGCTTTCGAACAACTTGCCCACCGCCATTCCCAGCAGACGGTTTTGCAATTCAAACTCCAGCTCGAAGGTCACTTTGCACGCATGTTCACCCAGCGCAGTAAAACGCCAGGCACCGCGCAGGAATTTAAACGGACCGTCGACCAGACTCATAATCATGCTGTGTGGTGCCTGCAACTGGTTGCGGGTGACAAAGCTCTGGCTTACACCGGCCTTGCTCAATTCCAGCCGCGCCTCCAGCCAATTATCGCCACGGGCTAAAATTTTTGCTCCAACGCAGCCATCCATAAATTGGGGATAAGCCTCGATATCGTTGACCAACTCAAACATCTGCTGCTGCGAATAATTAACCAGCGCCGATCGTTCCACCCGGTGTGTCACAGCCATCACCCCACACAATACGTTTTGCCGATTAAACCAGCACCAAAATGCGAATTGTACCCAGATTGCCCCGCCGGTATAAGCCCGCGCTGTCGCCCTATACCAAGACATAGCGCCGAGTTTGTCGATATAATGCCCGCCCGTTTTCGACTTTACCTTGAGTAGCATCCAGTTCATGGCCAAAAAAGCGCAAAAAAATCAGGGCAACACCATCGCCCTTAATAAGAAAGCCAAATTCGATTATGAATTGCACGATCGCTTCGAAGCCGGCGTTGCCTTCCTCGGCTGGGAAATTAAGAGCATGCGTGCGGGCAAAGCCAATATCACCGATTGCTATGTGATCTTTAAAAATAACGAAGCCTGGCTACAAGCTGCGCAGATCCAACCCTTGATCAGCGCGTCGACGCACTTTGTTACCGACCCGTTCCGCAACCGCAAATTGCTGCTTAATCGCCGCGAAATTAATCGTTTGCAGGAAGCGGTAAATCAAAAAGGCTACACCGTTGTACCGACGGCGCTCTACTGGAAAGACCATTTAATCAAACTGGAAATCGCCATCGCCAAAGGTAAACAACTGCACGACAAACGCGAAACTGAAAAAGAACGCGACTGGGCACGCGATAAACAACGTTTATTCCAAACCGCCAGCAAACGCGATTAATGGATCAATATTTTCTGTGATAAAAAAATGCCGGTATTTTTCAATACCGGCATTTTTATTTGCGCTACGAGCGGCGGGATAATTAACCCTTGGCGCGCTCTTCCAGAATCGCGACTGCAGGCAATACTTTACCTTCCACGAATTCGAGGAATGCACCACCACCGGTAGAAACGTAGGAGATTTTGTCGGCAAGGTTCCACTTGTCGATTGCCGCCAAAGTATCACCACCGCCCGCAACCGAGAAAGCTTCACTATCAGCAATCGCGCGCGAAATAGTTTCAGTACCTTGTGCAAACGCATCAAACTCAAATACGCCGCACGGACCATTCCACAGCACAGTTTTAGCGTTCTTGATGATCTCGGCAACGCGCGCTGCAGTCTCAGGACCGTAGTCAATAATTTCTTCGTCAGCTGCAATTTCGCTTGGCTTTTTAACGGTTGCCACTGAGTTGTGATTCCAGGATTTGAAACCTTCTTTAGTTACGCGCACATCCGTTGCGAAAACCACTTCTGTGGTTTTGCACAAACGCTGTGCCTCCGGAATCAAATCTTTTTCGTACAGTGAGTTGCCAACTTCATTGCCTGCAGCAGCAACGAAAGTATTGGAGATACCACCGCCAACAACCAGAATGTCAGCGATTTTCGACAATGCATCCAACACGCTCAACTTGGTCGATACTTTTGAACCGCCAACAATTGCAACAAGCGGACGAGCAGGATTGTCGAGCACTTTAGCCAGCGCTTCCAACTCCGCAGAAAGCAATGGACCCGCAACGGCAACAGGAGCAAATTTCGCCACACCGTGAGTTGATGCTTGCGCGCGGTGCGCGGTGCCGAATGCGTCCATTACAAACACATCGCACAGTGCTGCCATTTTTTTGGACAGGTCGTCAGCGTTTTTGCCTTCGCCTACATTGAAGCGCACGTTTTCCAACAACACCAAATCGCCTTGGTCAGCAAAACCATCAACCCAATCTTTAACGAGTGGAACCGGACGACCTAATTTTTCGCTCAAATATTTTGCAACAGGAGCAAGCGAAGCAGCTTCGTCGTAAACGCCTTCATCCGGACGACCGAGATGCGACATCACCATTACTTTTGCACCAGCAGCCAAAGCCGCTTTGATGGTTGGGATAGAAGCATCAATACGCACCGCACTGGTGATGCGCCCATCTTCCAATGGCACGTTCAGATCCTGACGAATCAATACACGCTT
>NZ_JBCECX010000058.1:0-18317 GCF_039207905.1 Cellvibrio sp. | reverse complement strand
CCAGTGCAACGTCCTGTACTTTATCGATAAAGATTTTTCTGAAGTTCTCATTGTCAGGCATGATCGCACCGGCCATAAACGCACCGAACAACGCATGGATACCAATGATTTCTGCAACGTAGGCCGACAAAATCAAGGTGAGGAAGAAAATCGCAATTACCGGACGTGTTACGGTTTCGACGGTATTGTGTTTTTCGCTGATGCGCTGCAAAAACGGACGCACCACACGGATCATAAAGAACACATAAGCAATTGCCATTACGATGGTAAACAAACCATTGATAAAGGTACCCGCTTTTACAAACGCGATGAGTGCAGCGAGGATACACCAGGCGCTCACATCATCTGCTGCGGCACAGGTCAGTGAAATGGTGCCGAGTTTGGTTTTGTTAAGGCCGCGTTCCTGCACAATGCGTGCGAGTACCGGAAATGCGGTGATACTCATGGCAACGCCGCTGAATAACGCAAAGACTGAGAAGGGCACATTTGCTGGTGCGAATTCGGCGTAGAGAAAATACGACAGACCAACGCCTAATGTGAATGGAATAAAAATACTGGCGTGGCTGATAATTACTGCATCATAGGCTTTGTCTTTCAGTGTTTTTAAACTGATTTCCATTCCCACGATATACATAAATAAAATCAAACCAATTTGGCTAACGAACTGCAAATTGCCTAATGATGCTTTGGGAAATAATGCAGCAGAAAATTCAGGGAAGTGCATACCTACAAAAGATGGGCCAAGCATAATGCCTGCGATCATCTCACCAATCACCACTGGCTGGCCGATTTTGGTACAGATCCAACCGAACACCCGTGCTACAAAAATAATGGTTGCAATTTGTGCGAGCAGAACAGCGAGTGGATGATTCAGGTTGTGCACAATACCGGTGATAAAATTATCCCATTGACTACCATCAGCTGCGACTGCCGCTCCGGTTGCATCCGTTTTTTGATTTACCTTCGTACCCAACACGATGATCCAATACATCAGCGCAATCAGGCCGCCGGTAATCGTGAGGTAGGAAAAGCTCTGTTTTATTTTTGTCATGGTTACATCTCTTTTATTGCCAATATGATGCCGATAATAGGTTCGGACTTTCCAAGGTGTTCAAGTTATCACAGCCGTTCGGGATGGTTTAGTTCCAACAGATAGTTATTCTTTATCAAGAATTTTACCTGCGTGTTACAGCGGGTTTAGCGAGCCCCGATCCATCTGACTAGCGGCAGGGCGTTTGGAAAGCTGCTTATGTCGATGCGGGTGTGGCTCGCGTAGTCGATTTGCAATTGCCTGAACAGCGCAGGGTTGCGCCAATCCAGCTGCAATATGTGCGCGATAATGATCCGGATAACGCCGCCGTGGCAGAGCACTAGTTGGTGCTGATAGCCATCATTGCTGAGCAGTAATTCCCACGCGGTGATAACGCGCTGCGCGAAATCATTCAGCGATTCACCGCCCGGTGGCTGGGCGGAGTGGGGTGTTTGCCAGAAATTTTCCAGGTTTACCCATTCATCACCCAGCTCATCGAACGCGATTCCATCCCACTTACCAAAATGCATTTCCATCAATTCCGGTTCAATGTGTAACGGAATCTGGTGTTGTAATGAAAATTCGGTTGCGAGTGCAGCGCAGCGAGTTAACGGTGAGCTAAGGATACGATCAATTGCAGAATCCTGATGCACATGTTCCATGGTGTTGCGCAAATCCAATTTGCCTTGTTCACTTAATTCAATGTCGGTGTGACCATAAAGTGCAGCTTTGCCATTGACCTTACCGTGGCGAACCAGGGTTATTTTTCTATCGCTCATTTTGTAGTGTCTTTTAAAGTGAGAGGTAAACCGGCGGCGATAAAAAATACTTTGTCCGCTTGCTGCGCGAGCATCTGATTCAAACGGCCTGCTTCATCGACAAATTGTCGGGTGATTTCACCAAGCGGAATAATGCCGAGGCCAACTTCGTTGGCGACAAAAATAATTTGAGCTTTGCTCGCGCTAACTGCATCGAGTAATTGCTGAAAAAGCGCAGGGAAGTCCTGTTGCGGATTGTTAAATAATTGGTTGTTTAGCCAGAGTGTCAAACAATCCACCAAAATAGTTTGTGATTGCTGGCCTTCTTCATAAATGGTTTGCACAAGCTCAAGCGGACATTCGCGCAACCGCCATTCAGCAGGGCGATTTTGTTGGTGGTGTGCGATACGCTCAGCCATCTCTGTATCTGATGCGGTTGCTGTGGCGAGATACACCACGGGCAATTTGCTATCAATAGCGAGCTGTTGGGCGAAACGGGATTTGCCCGAGCGGGCGCCGCCGAGCATTAAGCTAATCATAATGATGTCAGTTTTTAATCCTGAAACTTGAATATTAAATAATCATCACCATAACCCATAACCCATAACCCATAACCCATAACCCATAACCCATGAACCAATGGAGCGGGGTGGCTATGAACGCTATTTATATTCAGTGTGGTTTGGTGATCGGATTTTTTCTGGTGATGTACCTTGCGGTAAAGTTTATTGCGCATTTGAAAAGAAAGCGACCCAATAAAGAACTTTGGGCCACAATATTTGAAGGTGTTACACATAAAACAATGGACTTGGAGCCGCTTAAACAGCCGGAAGTATACATTGAGAAGAAAGCAAAACGGGATGGCCAGAATTATGACGAAGAATCTGACGAGAAAACCTATCACATTACCAAGTGATGGGTATCAGGCTGATATTGATGAGTAGTAGCAGATAAATTGCCAATTCACTTATCTGTTGTGCTGCACCCAAACAGTCGCCGGTGTAGCCGCCGACTTGTTTGTTGAAATACCATTTGGCGGCGTAGCGAATAAATATCAGCGCTGCAATGATTAGCAGTGCATTGGGCCAGTTCAAAAAGAAAAGTGCGGGTAGTGCGCTGGCCAATAAAATAATCAAGTCAGTTTTGGATTGGTTATCGGCGAGTGGTTTACTTTTACTGCCGTCTTCATCGGCAACGTAGCGCATATCAAAAACCAAACTGGCTGCGACAGTGCGCGATAATGTGTAGGCGATGATCAAGCTCAACGCAATGTGGGTGTTCTCGATCAGCAGCACATATTTTCCCAACAGCGCCATCACCAATGCAGTTGCACCGTAAGTGCCGATGCGGCTGTCTTTCATAATGCTGAGTTTTTTCTCGCGCGCAAACGCACCGCCAAATCCATCTGCGGTATCAGCAAGGCCGTCTTCATGGAAGGCGCCAGTGAGTAGCAAGCTGAATCCCATCGCCAGCCATAAGCTAACAGAGTTGGAAAAAATACTGTTGGCAGCGATAAAAACCAGCGCAACCAATCCACCCAATAACCAACCGACCAACGTGAAATAGCGGCTCGCGCGATTGAGGTTTTCCGGCGAATACAAAACCCATGCGGGCATGGGAATGCGGCTAAAAAATCCCAGCGCGAGAAAAAATAAATTCAGCTGTTGCTTCACGCAAGCGTTCCAGATGTTGTAGCCGATGGATTTCCTGAGGTGATATCGGCATTAATTCCAGCGCTGTCAAACGTGGCCATTTGATTGTAAAAACTCACTGCCGCGTGGATGAGTGGCAACGCAAGTGCTGCACCTGTGCCTTCGCCCAAACGTAACCCCAAATCCAGTAAGGGTTTTGCATCAAGCAATTGCAGCATTAATTGGTGACCGGCTTCTTCCGAGCGATGTGCAAAAATCATATAGTCGCGCGCATTCGGATTGATGCTGACTGCGAGTAGCGCAGCGGCGCCGACAATAAACCCATCCACCAAAATCAAACGGCCCGCTTGCGCGGTGGCGAGCATAGCACCACAAATTTGTGCGATTTCAAAACCGCCGACTTCACACAAAATATTGAGTGGCGATGTATCTTGAATGCGTTCTACACCTTGTTTCACTAACGCGATTTTTTTAGCGAGTTGTTCGCTGTTAATGCCCGTACCTAAACCTACACAGGTTTCCATTGGTGCACCGCTAATCGCAGCGAGAATGGCGGCAGCGGAACTGCTGTTGCCGATCCCCATTTCACCAAAGGCTAATAAATTGGAACCGGCGGCGAGTTCAGCTTCGGCAAATTCTTTTCCGAATGTTAACGCTTGTTCCGCTTGTGCGAGCGTCATCGCTGGTTCATGCGCGAAATTGCGCGTACCAGCGGCAATGCGATGCAATATCAAGGCTGACGGCGCAGGTTTTATTTCGTGTTTGATTCCGGCATCAATTACTTTGAGCGGAATATGGTTCGCGCGGCAAAAACAATTGATTGCCGCACCGCCCGCTAAAAAGTTGAATACCATTTGTTGGGTGACGCTGCTGGGCGCGATGCTCACGCCTTCTTCAGCGATGCCGTGATCGGCAACAAACACCAACATCAGCGGGCGTTCAATGCTCAGGCGTTTGCGTTGTTGCACCAGCGCAATTTGCAGTGCGATTTGTTCAAGCTGACCGAGTGCGCCCAAGGGTTTGGTTTTTTGGTCAATCCGCTGTTGGATCTCCGGAACCAGCTCGCGGTTGAGAGGCGCTATTTGCCAATCGAATGTCATAAGTCTTTTCCTTGTTGAAGGTCGCGCAAATTAACATATCCTGCTGCATTTCGCGGTTTATTTAGCGGCGTTCAGCTCTTTACCTAAGGGTGCCATGATCTTTACCTGACGGTGCTACGCTGGCGCCAAAACCCGGCGTATAATCGCGCCCGGTTTTATCTAGCTATCTGTCCATTAATGCTTGTTGATTGCGTCTGGAGTTTGCCATGTTTGAATCCCTCTCTCTGTTGCCTGCCGATCCTATTCTGGGGCTGAGTATCGCCTATGCCAATGACACCAACCCAAATAAAGTGGATCTGGGCGTGGGTGTTTACAAGAATGATGCAGGTGTAACGCCGATTATGAAGGCGGTGGCTGAGGCGGAAAAACTGCGTATTGCCCGCGAAACCAGCAAAGCTTATACCCCGCCAGCGGGTTATCCCGGCGCGAATGAAGCAGTTACGAAACTGGTGTACGGCGCCGATCATCCGGCAGTTGCCGCCAAGCGCGTGCGCACTATCCAGACCCCCGGCGGTTGCGGCGCCCTGCGTGTTGCGGCTGAGTTAATCCAGCGCGCAAAACCCGGTGCGAGCCTGTGGGTGAGTATCCCGACTTGGGCAAACCATGTCCCATTACTTGGCAGCGCCGGTTTGAGCCTGCGTGAATATCCTTACTACGATTACAAAACCCACAGCATTGATTTTGCAGCCATGCTTGCGACTATCAATGAAATCCCGCGCGGCGATTTGATTTTGCTGCACGCCTGCTGCCACAACCCGAGCGGTGCTGATTTGTCGCGCGCGCAATGGGATCAAGTTGCCGATGTATTGGAAGCGCGCGGTGTGATTCCGTTTATCGACATGGCCTATCAGGGTTTTGGCGAAGGTTTGGAAGAAGATACCTACGGCCTGCGTTTGATGGCTGCGCGTTTGCCGGAAGTGGTGATCGCGACTTCCTTCTCCAAAAACTTCGGCTTGTACCGCGAGCGTGCAGGTAGTTTGAGCCTGGTGTTTGCTGACCAAACCCAAGCCGATGCGGGCAACAGCCAGTTGCTGAGCGTGACCCGCGCGCTTTACTCAATGCCGCCTGCACACGGCTCTGCGTTGATCGATATTATTTTGCACAGCGACGAACTGACCAAAGTCTGGAGCGACGAACTGACCTCTATGCGCGAACGCATCGCCGGTCTGCGAGTGCAGCTGGTGCAATCGCTCAACCAGTTACAACAACAGCGCGATTTTGGTTTTATCGCCCAAGAACGCGGCATGTTTTCATTTTTGGGTCTGAGCGTAGAGCAAGTGCGCAAACTGAAAAGCGACTACAGCATCTACATGACCGACACCAGCCGCATCAGCGTAGCCGGTTTGACTAAAGAAAAAATGGATTACGTCGCCAAGGCGATAGTGTCGGTGTTGTAAAAAGCCCGATAAAAAATCTGTAAATCAAAAGGCCTAGAGGATCGCCTCCAGGCCTTTTTTTTCAATGATATTTAGCAATCGCAGCGACGAGCCATTAGGTTTGTTATCGCCCGATTCCCACTTTTGTAATGCAGACGTACTGACATTGAGTACGGCGGCCATCACGGCTTGGCTAAGGTGTTCGCGCAAACGCAAGGCTTTGATTTGTTGCGGGGAAATTTCTTGCACTTCCAGATTACGTAATTGCTCGTATTCGCTCATGCGGCGCGCGCTAATGACGCCAGCCTGATGCAATCCGCTAACTGTTTCCTGTACCTCATCTAACAAGCGACTAGTTTGTGTTTTCACAATATATCTCCCGCAATTCGCCGGCATTCACGGCGATCTCCAACTGTTGATCGGTCAGCGATAGGAGGTCGCTGGCAAGTTGTTGTAAAAATTTCAGTTCATTGTTGCTGATATTGTCTTGCTCGTTTTTGTTAAAACCAAACACAAAAAACCAGCGATCCTGCATTCGGGTAGCGATGAGTGTTCTGGCTCCGCCACGTTTACCTCGCCCTGCAATAGCAACGCGCTTTTTGAAAACATTGCCGCCGAGGTTGGCATCTACCAAGCCCTGTTTCATCTCGGCAACTGCATTGCACAGTGCTCGGTCGGTTACTTCTGCGCCGCTCCAGCGGTTAAAAGTCCTGGTCTTGAAGAGTCTGTCCATGATGTCACTCCTATCGTCCTTGTATTAACTATATCATCCAGTGATATAGTTTTCCAATCTCCGCCAATCCTTATACGTTCCTAACAGCGTTGCTGCTAAGCTCTCGCTTATGAATGCATTTACGTCTCCTCAACAGTTGTTGCGATTGGGCATCGGTCTGGCGGTTTGGTTGCTGGGCTGGTGCTTGTTGCTCTTCCTCGATAGTCATTTTGATCCGCTTAACCTCAGTTTGTTGCTGGTACTTACCTCGGCGATTTCGGCGCTTTGGTTGCCGCTGCGGTTAACCTTGCTTGCTAGTGTGGTGGCGTTGATCGCGTTCAATTGGGCGTTTGTCCCGCCGCGTGGCACTTTTGCGATTGATCTACACCAGCACACGGTATTGCTGCTTGCGATGTTGGTGGTGAATGTGATGATTGCGGGCTTGATGGTGTTTTTGCGCGCGCAAACGCGCAAGGCCCAAGCCTATGCGCAAGCCGCGGAAGAGTTGCGCACCTGGGGTGATAAGCTGCGCGATGCTGATGATCCGCATCAGTTAAATCAGGATTTATATCTGGCGCTGCAGCAGTTATCGGCATCGGGTGCACATGGGGTGGCACTGGTGACTTTGACCGGGCCGCTTCCCGCCGAAAACCTCACCTCCTTCTTAAATAAAATCGGCGCGACTTCAGCTGAGCAAGACGATGCGCTCTGGCATTGCCTGCGTGGCGGTCAGGCGCTGGGGCCGGGCACCGGTCATTATCAGGAATTGGATGCGCTCTATTTACCGCTGCGTGGGCGCAGTATGACCTCGGGCGCGGCGATGATTTCCGGTGTCGCCAACGCCGATGAGTTTCCGTCGCTGACCCAGGCGCAGGCATTGTGCGACCAAATGGGCGCGGCACTGGAGCGTCATCACATCCAGCAACAAGAGCGACAGGCGAATGATCAGGCGCAGGCGCAAAAGGTGCGCAATACCTTACTTGCCGCTATTTCCCACGATTACCGCACACCGCTCGCGACTATCATGGGCGCCGCATCATCACTCGATCAGCAAAGCGAGCGTTTATCCGACAGCCAGCGCCAGCAACTGGCGCGCAGCATTGTGGATGAAGCAGATCGCCTGCGTCGCCTGACCAGTAATGTGTTGCAGCTGGCGCGGCTGGATGCGATTGGCAACAACATCAGCGGCGATTGGGAATCGGCAGAGGAAATTGTGGGAAGCGTGATCCGCCGTATGCGCAGCCATGATCCGCAGCAGCGCTTGTCGGCAAAGTTGGAGCCTGACCTTCCGCTGTTGTGGGGCGATTCTTTATTGTTGTCGCAACTGTTGGAAAACCTGATCGACAACGCGCTCAAGTACAGCCCGCCAGAATCGCCAGTGCAGGTGTTGGCATATTTGGATAAAGGCCAGCTTGTTCTTGCAGTACGTGATCAAGGAACCGGAATGGCTGAGGAAGGCGGACAATTATTTGAAGTCTTCCAACGCGGTGATCATCGCAAAACCGGTGGCGCTGGCGTCGGGTTGGCGCTGTGCCGCGCCATTGCCCGCGCTCACGGCGGTGAATTGGAGTTTCATGTGAGTGCAGAGGGCACCAGCTTCGAGTGCCGTTTGCCGCTACGCGCCCAACCTCAAAATCCGGAAGCTAATTTATGAGTTTGCGCTTGTTGTTGGTGGAAGATGACCGCGAGTTGCGCGCGACTTTGCGCGAGGCATTGTTGGTCGAGGGCTATCAAGTGCTCACTGCGGCGAGCCTCGCCGAAGCGCATGCGATGTACGGGCAAACTCAATTGGGCGAGTCGGCAGCGCCAGCATTTGATTTGATCTTGTTGGATTTAGGCTTGCCCGATGGTGACGGCAGCGAGTTACTGGTCAAGCTCAGGCGCAAGCAATCCACGCCGGTAATTATCATCTCTGCGCGTGAGGCCGAGGGGCAAAAAATCCAGTTGCTGGACGAGGGCGCCGATGATTATCTGGTGAAGCCATTTAGCATCGGCGAGCTGCTCGCGCGTATGCGCGTGGCGCTGCGCCATCGCGGCAATCAGATACGAGCGGCAGTTACTCGTTATGAGCAGGGCGATCTGGTTATTGATCTGGCTAATCATCGGGTCAGTCGCAATGATGAACTTATTCATCTAACGCCGACGGAATTCAATCTGCTCGCGCGGCTGGTGCGCAGCGCCGGACAGGTTGTCACCCATCGCCAATTGCTGGTGGATGTGTGGGGGCAGGAATATCTGGAGCACACTCATTACCTGCGGCTTTATATGGGGCAATTGCGCGCCAAGCTGGAGGACAATCCGGCCGAGCCGCAACTGTTATTGACCGAGCCGGGTGTTGGTTATCGCCTGCTGGATACGCGCGATTAATTTTTCTTCTACTATCCTTACGAAAATACTTATGCGTTCCTGATGCGTGATTGGGAACACTGGCGATGTCTTCATTGCATAGGTAGTTTCCATGACTGTTTCCTCCTTACCCGCCGATCCATCCGCTTCACCTTCAACGCCTGCGCGCCAGGGTATGGCTGCTATGACGCTGGCCGCCATCGGCGTGGTCTACGGCGATATCGGCACCAGCCCGCTCTACACCGTAAAAGAAATTTTTGCGCCCGCGACCGGCGTGCCGCTGGATTCGGCCCATATCATCGGCGCTGTTTCGACCATCTTCTGGGCGTTGATGCTGGTGGTCACCCTCAAGTACGTCATCCTGATTTTGCGCGCCGATAACCGCGGCGAGGGCGGCTCACTGGCGCTCACCGCGCTCGCTGCCAAAACCGCCGGTTCCAACCAGCAATTGCGTCGCATTATTTTGATGATCGGCCTGTTTGGTGCGACCCTATTTTATGGCGACAGCATTATCACTCCCGCGATTTCCGTGTTGGGCGCGATGGAAGGTTTGGAGATAGCAACGCCGACATTGAAGCCATTAGTAGTGCCTATAACCCTCGCCATCCTGATCAGTTTGTTCCTCGTGCAGCGCTTCGGTACAGGGGTGATGGGCAAAGTCTTTGGCCCCATAGTGACCCTGTGGTTTTTGATGTTGGCGATATCGGGCATTGCCCATGTGATCGCCCAACCGGCAATTCTCGCGGCGTTGAATCCGCTTGAGGCCTGGCAATTTTTAGCGGGGCGCAGTTGGTATGTGTTCGCGGCCATAGGTGCGATTGTGTTGGCGCTCACCGGTGCAGAAGCACTTTATGCCGACATGGGCCATTTTGGCCGCAAGCCGATCCAGATCGCCTGGACCTATCTGGTCTTGCCATCGCTCGCGCTCAATTACATGGGGCAGGGCGCGCTGTTATTGGCCGATCCAACTGCTATCGCCAATCCGTTTTACAAACTTTTTCCGCAAACATTAATTTGGCCCGCGCTGATTCTCGCCACTATGGCCGCGATTATTGCGTCGCAAGCAGTTATTTCCGGCGCATATTCGATGACTCGCCAAGCGATCCAATTAGGATTTTTGCCGCGCATGACGGTATTGCACACTTCGGCGCGTGAAGCCGGACAAATCTATATGCCAGCAGTGAATTGGATGTTATTGGCCGGGGTGATTGCGGTGGTGTTGTTCTTCGGTAGTTCATCCGGTTTGGCGGGCGCTTACGGTATCGCGGTGACTGTAACCATGGCGACCACAACCTTGCTGACTTTTTTTGTGGTGCGCGGCCGCTGGAAATTACCGCTGCCGATTGCAATCGGTGCAACGCTATTCTTTTTGGCGGTGGATATTTTTCTGGTCGCCGGCTGCGCGCTTAAATTTTTGGATGGCGGTTGGTTCTCGCTCTTGGTTGCTGCGCTGTTATTTTTAATCATGAGCACTTGGCAACGCGGCCGTACCATCGTGATGCAAACAATTCATCGCGATGGTTTGGAAGTAGAAACTTTCCTGCCGACCTTGCGCCCGAATGAAATTCCCCGCGCAGCACGTGTTGCCGTGTATATGGTCGCTGATGCATCTACCGTGCCTCAAGCGCTGCTGCATAACCTGAAACACAATCAGGTACTGCATGAGCGCAATATAATCCTGACTGTGCAATTTAAAGATGTGCCTTGGGTAAGTGAAGCGGAACGCGTGCAGGTTGAAGAATTAGGCAATAGTTTCTGGCGCGTGACAGTTGCTTTTGGTTTTATGGATGTACCCGATGTACCGCGTGCATTAAAACTTTGCGAGCAATACGGCTTGTCGATTCCGCATTTCCAAACCAGTTATTTTTTAAGCCGCGAATCGATTGTGTCTACTACCGGTGGCGGTATGGCACATTGGCGTGAGCGTTTATTTTCCGCGATGACGCGCAATGCCGGTGGTGTAGTTGAATTTTTCCGCTTACCCGATAACGCAGTAATTGAATTAGGTACAAGGATTCAAATCTAATTTGGATTTATGTTGCCTAAATAAAGCGAAAAAAATGGCGGACTGCATTCAGTAGTCCGCCATTTTTTTGCAGCTGTAGCTTACTTAAGTTGGAATTCGATTTTCTTAATACTTATATCCATTTCTTTAAAGGCTTCAGGTGGCGTTGCACTTTTCCAGTTAGCGTCAGTAATTTTGCTGCGCAAGACGGCGCCGGTTTTTGTTTCGCCGACAAACTGAATTCCCGCAATCACTTTGTTGCTCAGGTCTGCGAGTGTTTTGGGGGTGCAATGGTAGCTGGTGTTTGAGCAAAACTGCAGGTCTTTCATCGGGATAGTCAGACGAATCCATTGATCTGCTAATACAGATTGATCCAATTGGATGATGCGTTTTGCATCCAGCACTGGTTCGGTTTTGCCATCGTAAATCACCATGCCGATATTCACTTTGCCTGATTCAATCTCGTCGATAGCGTCGCCGCTCACATGGCTTGCGTAAGTTGACTTGAGTGAATCGATGCTGGGCAGGAAGGTTTTGGCGCTGTTAATTTTTAAATCGATAATGACGTTTTCAATATCGCCGAATTCGATCCCATCGGCGGTAATGTTTTTCTCAAAGCCATTGGAGTGTTGGAAATCCCAATCGGCGATTTTTTTCACCAATACCATATTGATGGTATCAACCCCGTTACAGCTATCGTTCACTTTTGCGCTAGTGGCAAAGTCGTAAGTCGCGTGATTGCTGACGTTGAGTTTTGCCCATTCAGCGCGGCCTTTGTTCTCATTATTTGAATGGTTCCAGCCGCTGAATTTCAAGCTGGAGAGGCTTTGGTTTTGCACTCCGCCGTCGTAATCGGCAAACAATTTAAATGTGTTGGCCGCAGGGGTGATACCAGCGCCGCAGTTGTCGATTTTAGCAACCGTAAATCCGGTGTAACTTGCGGCCGCTTGAGTGCTTTCAATCGCGCCAGCAGATGCCGCACTACTCGATTGCGCCGCTGAACTGGCAGGGGTAGAGCTTGGGGCGACTGAGCTCGCAGCTACCGAACTTGCAGCCATCGAACTGGGGGTTGGCGATGGCGCAGGTTTGCTACCGCCACCTCCACCGCCGCACGCGGTCAAACTCAGGATTGCCAAGGGCAGGGCACAGCTTTTAATCAGGGATTGCATGATGGGGTGAATTCTCCATGGGTAGTGTTAACTATTATTGTTTGTTGCCAGGGAATTTATCGCCGAGTTAGTCCTTTCTAATTGATGATGTGAAAGCGCTATCTTTTCGATATTTTCTAGTGTGTTTTGTATCGACTACAAAGCAGCGCTGGCGAATATATAGGCGGGATTTAGCTTGGTAAATGACTTGTGATTGCGCTAACACAGATAGCACACAAAATGACGACAATTTATGTTGCGTAGGATGGGTATCCTGAGTGGCATGATTGATAACAGCCTGATGCATGTTTAACCATCAGGCTGTTGGTATAACAAGGGGTGGAAGGGGGGGGTTAACGCTGTTGCTCGACCTTGGGTTTGTCCTGCATGCGCATTTGTTCAAGCGGTAAGGTACCGGTTTCGTCCGCATTTTCGGCGATGGCCTCAGGTACATGATCCAGCTTGAGCACGGCTTTTTGCAGGATTAAGGTATTGGGATAGGTAATCAGGTTGCCGTCAGGGCGTTTCAGAATCACATGGAACATAGTGATTTCGACGATGATGCCGCTCATATCGTCGTCTTTGTCGAGGATTTTGATGCGGTCATTCACTTTGTAAGGAAAGCCGAAAAAGATAATCATGCTGGCGGTCACGTTGCTCAAGATCGACCATTGGGCAAACAAGGCGATGCCGACAACCGCAAAAATAGACGACAGGAATACAGAAATCTCGCTGTAGCCCAAGCCCAAAAATAAACACATGACCACGATGCAGCAAAACACCATCCCGATATTCATCAGGCGGGTCATGTAGAGCACACGCAAATCGCCCAGTGCGCGGTTCAAACTAATGTCGTGAATAATCTTGTCCAACAGCTTGGCGGCGAGATAAAAGGTCACAATACAGCCAAATACAATCAAAAATTTTGAAAATATACTGTGATTAACAATTTGTTCGATACTGGGTATATCCACGCTGACACCTGCATTGCTGATTCAAAACACGGCTGCCATACTCCGACAACCGCTCAAGGGCGGCATTATACCGACTGAATTCCTGAACGAGCGCTTTATGACACCTTTGTTATGTATTGCCCATCGCGGCGGGCCCCAAATAGCTAACGCACCACTGCCGGAAAATAGTTTGGCTGCAATCGAGCGCGCACTTGCGTTGGGTGTATATGCGGTCGAAATCGATGTATTTCAAATCGAAGGCGAATTGCTGGTCACCCATGATCGCCGCTTGGGGCGCGTTGTTTCCGGGCAGGGGATTATCACTGAACAACCATTAAGCTATTTGCGCGAGCAGCGCCTGGAAAATGGTGAATCAATTCCAACCCTGCAACAAATTCTTGAATTGGTGGGTGATAAAGCGGTTCTCAATATCGAAATCAAAGGCGCTAATTCCGTGCCGACACTTGTGCGCGTACTGCAAGATTATGTGGGCAGTCATAGCGGCAATTATGAGCAGTACACTATTTCCAGTTTTGATCACCAGCAATTATTCCAATGTATGCAGCAATTGCCACAGATCAAGCGCGGCGTGTTGATTGAAGGTATCCCGCTTGATTACGCCAAGTGCTGTGAGCCACTCGCTGCTTATTCGTTTAATACCCATTTAAGTTTCCTTACACCAGAATTAATTCAGGATGCAAAAGAACGCGGGCTGAAAAATTGGGTCTATACCCTTAATCACGAAGATGATTGGGCTTACGTAGAGTCGCTGGGGGTGGATGCAGTATTCACCGATAAGCCTGATAAACTGCTCGCATTTAATCGCGACTTCGCCTCGCGCCAACAATAAACTCCGGTAAAGATGTGATCTTTACCTATTAAAGAGTGCACAATAATGACGATAAAAATAATTTCCGCTCTGTGGCTTTCGCTCTTGCTTGCGGCTTGTAATAACCCGAATTCAACTCCCCCACCTTCTTCCGCTGCTAAATCAAGTGCAATCAGCGTTACGCTTGAACATAAAGACGGGAAATTCCAAATCTATCGCGAAGGAAAACCTTATTTTATTCGCGGTGCGGGTGGCTCTACTAATCCGGAATTGCTTGCCGCCAGTGGCGGAAATTCTATTCGTACCTGGAGCACAGACGATGCGCAAAGAATTTTGGATCGCGCCCATGAATTAGGCTTAACCGTTATGCTTGGTTTGAGTATCGGCCATGAGCGTCACGGATTTGATTACAACGATAAAGCGGCAGTTGCTGCGCAAAAAGAATTTGTGATCAATGAAGTTAAAAAATACAAAGATCATCCTGCGCTTCTAGCATGGGGCATCGGCAATGAAGTGGATTTGTTTTATACCAATACCAATGTCTGGTATGCGATTGAAGATATCGCCAGCACAATCCAGAAGTTAGATCCCAATCATTTAGTTACTACAGTTACCGCAGGAATTGATGCAGAAAAAGCGCGCCTGATTATGCAGCGTGTGCCGAGTATTGATTACCTGAGCGTGAATATTTATGGAGGGCTTGAAACCCTGCCGCACACATTAAATAGCATCGGCTGGAAAGGCGCTTACGCAGTAACTGAATGGGGCCCGACTGGACATTGGCAAATTGCCAAAACAGCTTGGGATGTACCTATTGAACAAACCAGCACAGAAAAGGCCAAATCCTATCGCGAGCGTTATGAGGCCGGTGTGCTAGGCGCGCCCGATAAAGCCTTAGGCTCCTATGCATTCTTCTGGGGACAAAAACAGGAAACTACACCAACCTGGTATGGCTTGTTTCTGGAATCAGGCGATGCAACGGAAGTGATCGATAGCATGCAATATTTGTGGACGGGAAAATGGCCTGAACATCGCGCGCCGTCAATTCGCAGCTTTTTGATCGACGGAAAAAAAGCGACGGACAATATTTATTTACAAGCGGGAAAAACCTACAGCGCACATTTGGATGCATTTCATCCTACACAAGAAGAGTTTCATATCCGCTGGGAAGTATTACCCGAGAGCACTGATATTAAAGCGGGAGGCGATCGCGAATCGCGTCCGCATCCTGTTGAAGGTTTATTTGTAAAAGATAACGGCAAAGGTGCATTGGAATTTACTGCTCCTGCTGCAAAAGGCCCTTACCGTTTATTTGGTTATGTCACCAATGATTTTAACCGCGCAGCGGTAGCAAATATTCCGTTTTATGTTCGCTAGTGTGTTGCTATTAAAGATATACCGTGATTATCGTTAAAGCGTAAAATCCGGTCGTTGTATTTCGGAGTTGTTATGAAAACTATCAAGAATATATTTCCATTTGTGTGTTGTTTGAGTTTGATGTCCTGCGCACAAGCGCCCGAGTCTTCAAACCTTGAAGCCAGTTCGCAAGCCACTGTCACTCAAACAAAAGCACCAACAACACAAACTTCAGTTGCAAGTAGCGCGCAACCGCTGAAACCACCACCCATGATTACCGCTGCGGATTTCGCAACCTGTCTTGTTACATTTGAAGAAAAAGCACAGCAAGCTGGAATATCAAAAAAAACCATTAGCAACAGTCTTGCTAAAGCAAAACTGAATTCGCGCGTGCTGGAATTGGATCGCCAGCAACCAGAATTTACTACTACTTTTGCCGATTATTTTAATCGCCGTGTGACGGATAAACGTATTGAGCAAGGCCAAGCATTGTTGGTGAAACATCAAGCGTTGCTCGATCGCGTTTCAGCGCAGTACGGTGTGCCGGTACCTTATTTGCTCGCATTCTGGGGGCTGGAAACCAATTTCGGAAGTTACTTTGGCAATATCCCGGTAGTCGATTCGCTTTCAACTTTGGCCTGTGATCCGCGCCGCAGTACCTATTTCACCGGCGAATTAATTTCAGCGTTGCGCATTCTCGATGAAGGTGCAATTGAACCCAATAAAATGATTGGTTCATGGGCTGGTGCTATGGGGCATGTGCAATTTATGCCGACTGCATTTTTAAAGAACGCAGTCGATTATGATGGCGATGGAAAACGCGATCTGTGGAATAGTACAGCAGACGCTATGGCATCGGCGGCACATTTTTTACAAAGCCTTGGTTGGAATCCAAGTGAGCGCTGGGGGCGTGAAGTGAAACTGCCTGCTAATTTTCCATTCCTTGAAGCAGGTTTAAAAAATAGCAAAACCATTTCCGAGTGGAGCAAATTGGGTATAACCCAAGCGGATAAGACACCGCTTCCTGTTGCCGATATAAAGGCTTCGTTACTCGTGCCTTCTGGTTACCAAGGACCTGCATTTTTGGTGTATGACAACTTTAATGTCATCATGCGTTGGAACCGCTCAGAATTTTATGCACTTGCAGTAGGTCATCTTGCTGACCGCATTGCTGGTAAAGAAAAACTGGTGCAGCCACCGCCAGAAGATGCACCACGTTTGCATCGTGATCAGGTAGTTGCCCTGCAAGAGCAGCTAAATAAACGCGGTTTCGATGTGGGCACACCTGACGGGATTCTTGGGCCAGGAACTCGTCGCGGTATCAGTGAATTCCAGCATCAACAAGGCATGATTGCCGATGGTTTTCCCAGTAA
The DNA here is from genome assembly GCF_039207905.1 of Cellvibrio sp. Classification (GTDB taxonomy): domain Bacteria; phylum Pseudomonadota; class Gammaproteobacteria; order Pseudomonadales; family Cellvibrionaceae; genus Cellvibrio. The sequence continues at coordinate 1,679 of NZ_JBCECX010000058.1, read as the reverse complement.
AAAAGTGATTGGATTATTGGGTGTGGATGTTAGCGCAGTGAAACATTAATTTCCCTGCGTTGCTAATCCACCAAATCTATATCCAAACAGTTTAATAATCTTACTGCTTCCAAGCGGCTGAACCTGGCCGCTTTGATCTGGTTATTGAAGATATCAATATCGTAATTTTCAGCTTCGCTGAAATCGGCTTCTTGCAGATTGGTTTTCATAAACAAGCTGTTGCTGAAATCGGTAAAGATAAATTTCGCTTTGGTGAAGTTCCCATTTCTAAAATCCACGTCATGTGCTTTGCAATGTTCTAGCGCAAGCTCGCTCAAGTTAAGATTAAAAAATGATGAGTCGTTAATAATGCATTCGCTAAAGCTGATCGGCGCCGTAAAGTTAAAGCGCGGCCAATCCGCTTTAGTCCAATCGACTCCCACCAGTTTGCTCTCGTTAAAACTGGTATCAAAAAACTTGCTGTAATCAACCCTGATATTACTCAGGTTAGATGCAGTAAATACACAGTCTACAAACTTGCACTTATAAAAACGCACACCCGAAAAATTGCATTGCTGGAAGGTGCAGTTTTCAAACACAATCTCAGTAAAAGATTCCCCCGCGACATCCATACCGCTAAAGGTCTGTGAAAAATATTCGTTGTGGTTTTCAATGGTCATGTCGTTCGCGCCCAAAATAGAAGCCCTCACTGGATTGGTTTCATAATGTGATTGACGGGAAATACTGACAGCTAAGCCCGCGTAAAAACAGTCTTGTATTATTCAATTATCTGTGAGCAATTACCTGATCTGTGACCAATTTATTCTCGGCGTCTGGTCATAAGGTTTACGCTTCTTTTAATTATTGGGCTGGCATTTGGATGGTATTTGTGACGGTAGCTGATTAATATGGCCCACTATAACAAGAGTATATTGATCAAATAATTCCTGACACGAGACCCCTATATGAAAGCAATTCACAGTTTTTTAATTGGTGCACTGTGCTTTTCCGGCCTTGCAATGGCGGAACCAGTACAGAAAATCAGCGCTGATAATCCCAACTATCTCTACACTGGCCGAATCGATTTTGCGGATAAAAAGGCACCTTCCCTCAGTTGGACTGGCTCAAGTATCAAAGCCAATTTTACTGGCACCTCCTTGGCGTTAACCCTGAATGATCAGCTGGGTAAAAACTATTTCAATATTATTGTGGATGGCGAAACCCAGCATCCCTACGTGCTGGAAGCCAAACAAGGTGAGCAGACCTACGTTATTTCCACCGCATTAAAACCGGGTAATCACACTCTGGAAATTTATAAGCGCACTGAAGGTGAAGAAGGCGCTACGACGTTCAAAGGTTTAGTGTTGGATGCCGATGCCAAACTATTACCGCCACCGGCGCGATCAGCACGGCGGATAGAAATCTACGGCGATTCCATCAGTACCGGCATGGGTAATGAGGGGGCGGATAACGGTGCGGATCATTTGCTTAGTGAAAAAAATAATTACTGGGCTTACGGTGCAATTACTGCGCGCAATCTTAATGCCGAGCTGCATACCATTTCACAAAGCGGTATCGGGATTATGATCAGTTGGTTCCCTTTTATCATGCCGCAGTTTTACGATCAGTTAAGTGCAGTGGGTGATAACGAGTCGAAGTGGAATTTTAAACAATGGACGCCGGATCTGGTCGTCATCAAT
>NZ_JBCECX010000057.1:9806-18712 GCF_039207905.1 Cellvibrio sp. | reverse complement strand
GGCGCGCACTATACGAATCCACCCTCGCCCATGCAAGCTCTTTTTGGGATTATTTCGTTTTAATTTTAAAGACGATTAATTAACAAACTTACTGACTTTTATTCAGGCACTTTCGGTGATTTTGGCCCACCAACAACCAGGCGAAACAACCAAATGACCGGAGCAGACAGACCATAAATTATCGCAATCGCCAAAACACCTTGCTGCTGATAAATAATGAGCGATGCAAACACCAGCACCACCAGCAACATAAAAGCAAAAGGAACGCGCCCACGGAAATTGATTCCCTTGAAGCTGGTATAGCGAAAATTAGACACCATCAACAAACCGGTAAATGCAGTCAACAACGCAACACCAGCTGCCCAAACACCCTCAGGCCGGGAATCAGACCAAACCCAAACCGTAGCGGCAACAATTGAAGCTGCTGCCGGACTCGCCAAACCCATAAAGTATTTTTTGTCGACCACACCGATTTGCGTATTAAATCTGGCAAGACGCAATGCAGCGCATGCAGTGTAGATAAATGCTGCCGCCCAACCCCAGCGCCCTAAATCGTGCAGAACCCAGCTAAATACCACCAGTGCTGGCGCAACACCAAACGAAACCATATCGGCGAGACTGTCATATTGTTCACCAAATGCACTCTGGGTATTAGTCATGCGCGCCACACGGCCATCCATACCGTCGAGCAACATGGAACCAAAAATGGCGATAGCGGCCTGGGTGAAATTGCCATGCATGGCAGAAACGATGGCATAAAAACCACAGAACAGCGCACCAGTCGTAAACAGGTTTGGGAGCAGATATACGCCGCGATGGCGAACCTTTTTGCCATTCTCCGACACCTCTTCCACCAAATCACCAAATGGAAGCGGACCCTCATGGTCGCCGGTATCTTGTTTTGATTGTTCGTTATCAGCCTGACTCATGATCCTGTCTCTCTGTTGCGGGAGGGCTATTGTACACATTCATGCGCAAAAGACATGTCCGGAGCCACACACAATCAGCGTGAACAGCAAGGAAATCCCAGGCAAAAAAAACCTCGCACAGGGCGAGGTTTTTAGATCGAAAATCCAACCAACTTAGTTTTTGGTTTGATCAACGATTTTGTTCGCCTGAATCCAAGGCATCATTGCACGCAGCTTGTTACCAACAACTTCGATACCGTGCGCCGCGTTGTTACGACGAGCAGCAGTCATTGATGAATAGTTGGTTTGACCTTCCAGGATGAACTTCTTGGCGTATTCGCCAGTTTGGATGTCTTTCAACGCTTGACGCATAGCTTTGCGTGACTCTTCGTTGATCACTTTAGGACCAGTCACGTACTCGCCGTATTCAGCGTTGTTGGAGATTGAGTAGTTCATGTTGGCGATACCGCCTTCGAACATCAGGTCAACAATCAACTTCAGCTCATGCAGACACTCGAAGTAAGCCATTTCTGGCTCGTAACCTGCTTCAACCAGAGTTTCGTAACCCATTTTTACCAACTCAACCGCGCCGCCGCACAGAACAGCTTGCTCGCCGAACAGGTCAGTTTCAGTTTCGTCTTTGAAAGTGGTTTCGATGATACCAGTACGGCCGCCGCCTACGCCTGATGCGTATGACAGAGCAGTTTCTTTCGCCTTACCAGAAGCGTTTTGGAATACCGCAATCAGGTCAGGAACACCGCCGCCACGTACGAATTCAGAACGCACCGTGTGACCTGGTGCTTTTGGAGCGATCATGATCACGTCCAAATCTTTGCGTGGAACTACTTGGTTGTAGTGAATCGCAAAACCGTGAGCGAACGCCAAAGTAGCGCCTTGCTTGATGTTTGGCTCGATCTCTTCTTTGTAGAGTTTTGATTGGAACTCGTCCGGAGTCAGGATCATTACTACGTCAGCTGATTTAACAGCGGTAGCAACATCAGTCACTTTCAGGCCGTGAGCTTCTGCTTTCTTAACAGTTGCAGAGCCAGTACGCAGACCAACAACAACATCAACACCTGAATCTTTCAGGTTGCACGCGTGAGCGTGACCTTGTGAACCGTAACCAATGATGGCTACTTTTTTACCTTGGATGATAGAAAGATCAGCATCTTTATCGTAATAAACGTGCATAACAGACTCCTCAGAGGATGATGATTGCCGGAACACAGTGACACCTAAGTCCGGCCGGGATAAGAAAAGGTCGACAGTGTAGGGAAACACTTGCATCGCGTAAAATGATATATTCGCAATTCAATATTTCATTTTATGCAACACAGTTATGGATATAGCTAAACTTCGCCTGTTTTGTAGCCTTGCCAACAGCCTCCACTTTGGGCGAGCAGCGGCCAGCTGCCATGTCAGTCCATCGACATTGAGCCGCAATATCAAACAGCTCGAAGATGATCTCGGCGTGCATCTATTTATGCGCGATAACCGCTCGGTAGTGCTCACGCACGAGGGCGAACAATTCCAAACCTTTGCCAAAGAAGTGATACAGCAGTGGGAGACTTATCAGGAATCCCTGCTCGCACAAGCCGACCAACTGCGAGGACAACTCAGCATCTACTGCTCAGTCACCGCCAGCTACAGCTTCTTATATGAGATCCTCACCGAATTCCGCGTTAAGCATCCCGGCATTGCAATCAAACTGCACACCGGCGACCCGGCGCAATCGATCGAACGCATCCTCGCCGGCGAAGAAGATATCGCCATCGCCGCCAAACCGGAAAAACTTCCTGCAGGCATCAGCTTCAAACCTATTAATAGCTCGCCGCTGATTTTCATCACCGCCAATCATGAAGACTGGCAGGGGAAAAATTGGGAAGAAATCCCGGTGATCATTCCCGAAGAAGGATTGGCGCGCGAGCGGCTGGATAACTGGTTTACTTCGCTTGGCATCAAGCCAAATATTTATGCAGAAGTAAAAGGTAACGAGGCGATTGTCAGTATGGTGAGTTTGGGATTTGGTGTCGGTGTTGCGCCGCAAATCGTAGTCGATAACAGCCCACTCGCCGACAAAGTAAAACGTTTTAATCCACAACCGGATTTAGGCCCCTACGACACCGGCATTTGCGTGATGGAAAAACGATTGAAAAGCCCGATTGTGAATGCGTTTTGGCTGCAGCTGGCGAATGACAAGTAGTGCTGAACTTTAGTAAAGGAATATTCAATAACTAACCGTATCGACTAGCAAATCAGTTTCCAGCTGCCGGGCAAGTTTGGCCATTAACTCGGTGTTATTGGCGGCCGTAAAATTGATGTTGTGCAACTCCAACCCTGTGCGCGCATCCACCAAACTTAGCTCTACATTATTAAACCCATCAAAATCACTCACCCGACTTTCAAGTACCCACCTAGCATCAAACTGGTTAAAGAAATAAGGAAAGGGATTTTGCGGTCGAGAAATGATGGCGGATTGCGATAACAGTTTTATGTGGGATTTTTTGCGCAATACAACCAGAAGAGCCTCATCCAACATTTTGGCCGCCGCTTCCGTTTGTGGGCGCTCATAAACAGCGGGCAATACCGCAAGATTGATTTGAGTCTCCATCGATTGACCAGCCAGCCACATAATCGCAACCGCCAACAGCAGTGCTGCGCCGCCATATAACATTGCGTTAGTGAATCTGCGCACGACTAACCGAGCAGGCTGAGCCGTTACAGAAAGCGATTGAGATACGTTCGGGCTAGATAAAGCCGCCTCCGCCCTCCCACTAATCGGGACAACCTCGATTGCCCAGCGATAACCGCGCTTGGGCAATGTTTCAATGAATTTGGTCGAATCATCCAGCTTGGCAAGTTGAGTGCGAATGTCCGATATCGCGCGCGTCAATACATCATCGCTCACAATCTGGTTGGGCCACACAGTGTCGAACAATTCCGTGCGACTAATAACCTCATTGGGGCGACTCAGCAAATAGGCCAACACTTTTAAGTTAATAGGACTTAAGCGTTGCGTCTCGCCCTGCGCATTATTCACTGCACCCAAGTCGAGATCGAATTGCAAGTCAGCGCAGCGCAGATATGTGTGATTAAGAAAATTATTGTTGTTCATGGCAGCAGTTTAGCAACTTAAAGATCCGCACAACATGAGGTTTGACCCCGGCGAGCTTTTGCGTAGGTTTTCCTCAGCTGCTTTCATGAGGCTTATGCGAGAGTTAAAGTGTCACTTACCAAGGAGCACACCATGAGTCATGCAAAAGCCTTACTTATTAAAATTCTAACCCGCAGCACATTCGTTACTGGATTAGCACTGGGCATCGTGTTGATTCCCAACCTCGCTATTTTTGATGAAGCCTTGGCACCAGAGATTAGCCAACTGTTGAGCAACCCTGCCAATCCGGATATTCCCGGCAACGCCGCCCCTGACGCCTATGGATTAGCCGCAGAATCTAGCCGGGATATAAAACAAGTTGGCGAAAAATTTATCGCTGCCCTGCGCGATAAGCGCGCTCAAGGCAAATCCGCCAGCCTTAGCGAACAAGAAATTAAAGACTTTTTAGGTGGCAGTGATTTCGATAAAACCTGGCAAGCGCTTTATCCTGCCGCCAAGTGTGTTCCGCGCGAGTACGATAACTGTTTTGAAAACTTACTCGCCGACATTAACGTAACGCCGATCACCAACGAACGTTTACATAGCCAAATTGAACGCTACCGCTTAATTATCCAACAATCACATTACATCGAAGATATTCGCAGCATGGATTCCGCCTCACCTCTACCCAGCTACGGGCCAATGTTGCAACTCGGGAAAATCATCAACGCGGATGCTTATCTAACAAAGGGAATTGATGGCCTGATAGAAACAGCACGCGCGGATCTGAAATTCTGGCGAATCGTGCTGGGTGAAAGCCAAACAATACTGGGAAAAATGATTGCACTGAATGCGTTGCGTGGAGATCTACAGGCGCTCTCCTATGCAATAAGCCAACAACCAGCACTGAGCGACAAACAAAGACAAGAACTACAAAATTTGCTCCTGCCATTGGGTAGGGAGGAAATTGCAATCGACGAGGCGCTACTAACAGAGTTTCGTATGATGGTCGAAAACAGACAGACGTTCTTTCTATTTTTCTCTGCAACACCAGGAAACGAGTCATGGTTCTTGAACCTGCTGGTACAACCAACCGCGAGCGTAAACCGGTATTTTAAATATGCCTACCAGCCAAGCTATAACTTCAGCAAATTGACCGCGCCGGAATTTTACATGCGCGCCCAAGCCCCCATCAGACCCGTTGAGTTTTCTCGCTTTAATCCCTACAACCTGGGCGGGAAAATAAAATTATCACAGCCATGGCAAATTGCCGATTACATAGGCCGGGCCCATGACCTTGCAGGTATCTATTCACTGGTATCACTGCAATTGGAATTAACCGCAGCAGCGCAACAGGATATTAGCGAGCGAATCGCATCATCCTCTTACAAAAATCCCTACAGCGAAAAATCATTTGATTATGATGCTAAAACCAACACACTGAGCTTCAGATGTTTTGATGTGAAAGATACTTGCAAGATTCGGCTATAGGACTTTAATCGAAGGAAATGCAATAAAAGGGAATTTAATCAAACACATCGATTTACCTGAACGCAAATCGAATTGTTGGATTAACGAAACGGCTTACTCAGAAACGGCGAGCCAGCCAAGCCAAAACGCCAAGGTAAATCCATGGCTTTGGATATGCCAATGCGTGGGCCACTCACCACATTTACCGGCGCAATTGCAGGCAATAATTGAAATGGTTTTTGCGTGAGGGAGTGCCCGTTAAATGCGTGGACGATTTCCAATGCTTGACCTACGCGCCCCGGCCCTGAGCAAAGTAATTTTTCCGACTCAACCGCGCGACGCTCACGCATAACATCCAAACCATGAGTTGGCTGGATTGCGCGAATTAAAACTCCCGCTCCATGCCCCTCCGGTGAACATACAAAATTCAAACACCAGTGAATGCCGTATGAGCGATAAACATAAGCGCAACCGGGTGGACCAAACATAGAAGCATTGCGCACACTTGGACCAGAAAAAGTGTGCGATGCCGGCTCGGATTGATCGTAAGCTTCCACCTCAACAATAATTCCGCCCACGCCATTCACAAAAAATTGCGCACCGATTAATTGGGGCGCAACTTCATGTGAAGGAGCAGAAAAATCGATGACCGAAAAAATGTCTTTCATTTGCAAACCGCTTAAGCCTCAACACGGATAGCAGATGCCTCATTAATCAGGCGCTGCATATTTTCTAAATAGCGGATAAATGCCTGTCTGCCAGACTCGGTCAAAGTCACGCCGGTAACTGTTTTTTTTCCGGCAAAACTTTTACTAATTTCGATATATCCAGCCTCCTCCAATTTGCGCAACTGGACGGACAAATTGCCGTCAGTCGCACCGGTTTTAGCTTTCAATTGGATAAAGTCGGTATCACCCAAATTAATCAGATAGGCCATAACACCGAGCCGCAAGCGGCCATGGATCACATCATCAACCGAATCAAGTGAGAAGAGATCGCTCATTTCACTGCGTTCTCTTTAGTCATCAATAACCACCCTGGTATCAGGGCAGAGCAAATCAACGCCACGGCATACACAAGCAGTTGTTCAGGGCGCAATGACAACCAGGCAATCAGCGGTACAACAATAAAACATCCGATGCCGACCAGGGTCATCCAGCGCTGTGCGGCGACCTCCGCCGTAATAATCCAACCAAGCCCATACAACACCAAAACTACCGGCATCATAAACACGCCCAGCTGCGGATTTTGCAGACGATATGCAAGGATCGCCAAGGTCACACTGAATAGAAAAATTGAAAAACCAACTCCACTCCACACAGCTCCTACGACCCGATTTTTATTTCCTTGAACTTTGAAAACCGCACGATTTTTTACTCCCCACCATACACCCCATAAGGCATAAGCCAACATTGCACTCCCCCATATAGAGAGCGTGGTCAGCCCATTAAATGCGGTGAATGAAACGCTCGCATAATGCAGTAGCGCAGCAATCCCAAAAATCAGGCCCGCCATAAACAAAGGCAAACCGCCGTTCAATGGTGTCTGCCCGCCCTCCACTGCCAGCGCTTTCATAAAATCAATATCTGCTCTTAACCGAGATAATTCCGACATACATGCCTCCATAACAATTCCTTGCCAGCCCGCATTCAATTCAACACCCAATTGAATACCCCAAAAGTGGCAGTAGAAATAATGTACAACACAGGCTTTATAAAATAAAGTGCTTTATTGAAAATAATTTAACCATTGAATTTCAGGGCTTCAAGGAGGGGCGTCCTATGCCACACACGCGCTGTGGCATAGGGGAGCAAAACGACAGACCTACTTTAGTCTGCTATTGATGTTGATTGGTTGACCGCATAATCCGGCGCATGATGCTCAGCTTGGGCCTTTTTCAAATCCATCAATAATGCGTGCAGCATTTCAGTGGATAAACCGTGTAACACCAATCGATACCCCGCGCGCAATGTACTCATAGGCACGAGTGGATGCTTGTTGTTAAGCAATACCAAATGTTGCGGTGAATTTAAAATCGTTGCCACATAAAGACCAATGGTTTCATCCAACTGCAAGGAGTTGGATGCGCGCCAGAAATCATTGTCGGTAAGGAATAATTGATAGGTTGGAGTAAACATTTCAATCGCAGTTTGCAGATCAATACCGTTCAGCATTCCGCGCGGCATTGATTGCAAGGTCACTTCCGGCTCGTGGATCATACTGAAATCCGGCTTCTCAACCGGCATCAGTTTTTGATTAGCATCACGCAGCGCTTTACCCAAGCGGATAACGAAGTTAAATAGATTTAAATCGTGTTTTAAAAATAACTCATCTTTTAACTCATCGAGAGTTATCGGTTTCAGCGGAGAGGTTTCCACTTTGATCGGAGAGTTAGCAGCGATAAATTCCAGAATCTGTGCACCCATATGGAAATGGCGCAGCACCAACCAATTCGCCTCTGGTCGTACGCAGTATTTCAAACCGGTAGCGAGAATCCAGTGCAACAGTTTTGATGCAGCCCAATTGCGCGGCACGGCCACTTTCACAATCTGGATTAATACAATTAAGGTGCGCGCCACTGGCCGCACAAACGGCAACAGAAATTGGCGCGATGGCGTTTCCGAATCTGCTAGCCAGGCTTTTTTTACATGATCGGGCAGCGGCGTACTTTGATCCAAATAAAGTGCAAGCCAGGGATTCGGGTCGCGCGGATCAAATTCAGCTTGTAAAAACTTTGGTTCTGCTTCCAACTTATCCATCCCCTAGTCCTCCAGAATATGTTCAAACTGCATTAAATATAATTGCGCGGTACGCTTTGCAGTAGCGATGATACTTTTTGCCGCTTGCGGCTCAAGTGCCAATACCAATTCAACAGCAGACAACCAGCGCGCAAGGTGATGCTCGTCATTCGCGCCGTGATATTCCAAAAAGCGAAATGCACTCGCAGGTAAATCAACCTGCTTGCGCAGTAATGGCAAAAGCGCAGGAACAATACGCTGGCCAGTGCCCTCAATAATATAAATTGCCCCCAACAAACCAATCGGGTTAGTGGTTGCCGCAAGTGAATGCAGATAACTATTTAGTGCTTCACCACCGGGGTTACGCCGTAAACTATCCAACGGCTCGGTTCCGCCCGCCGCACAATAATCTTCATACAAAATTTTAAAATCGTTTTGCTCCTCGCCCGCGTGGGTTTCAATCAAACTGGCAAGATCAGCATAAGTACCAGTTAGCGATGCCACGGCTTCACGCATCCACTTACTGCCTTCGCGCACTTGCGGCACCCACTGGGATGTCCAATTGCGATAATCGCCCAGCGTAAATTGTTGGCTGACCAATTTATGGATAACAGGACTGCGCCACACTTGCGAGCGATAGTCGTGCCAGATGCCCGCTAATGTCGTTAATAAATCCTGCAGATGCACAGGTGCAGA
>NZ_JBCECX010000057.1:0-9706 GCF_039207905.1 Cellvibrio sp. | reverse complement strand
GGCACAGGCACAACATTATTTAGCGGCGCGCTAGCATCTTCCACTTCCAATAACATATAAGCAGCCGTCATACGGCCGGATTCGGGGATAAAGCAAAATATTTTTTCGCCGGGTTTTACCTCATGGGTATCCAAAAATTCTGCCAACATAATAAAAATGGACGCAGAACCGGTATTGCCACGGGTTGCTAAATTGCTATACCAGCGTTCACGCGGAATAGTCAGCCCAGCTTTATCCAATAACTCTTCTACTACCGGAATAAAACGCGCGGATGAATAGTGGCAAAGGAAATGATCGATCTCATTTGAGGTTATCCAACCATCATGCACCAACTTCACATATTCATGGATACTCACATCAAACAGATGCGGCAACAGGCGGATATCCTGTCGCAAGGACAAGGCACCCGCTGCTTCTGCTTCACTAGAAGACGGAAAATCGAGAAATGACTTGCTGCGATCTTCAGTCAAACCCAATTGCATACAGACCGGATAATCACCGGCAAAACTTTTTTGGTGAACCCAGTTTATTTTTATACGTACATTTTTTTTCGTAGCAGGTTTGTTCGTAAGTAACAAAGCGCCTGCACCATCAGATAACATCCAACGCAAAAAATGCGCATCAAAATCACTGCTATAACCGCGCGGCGCAAAGCGGCTCTTTTTGAAAATACGCGACGGCATTTCAGCAGCCGCTACCAATGCTTGCTGATGTGCACCCAGTTCAATCGACTGCGCCGCAAATTCAATGGCAGAAATTCCGGCGGCGCAAACACCAAGGCTCGATAAGGTTTCCATCGGCGGCGCGCCCAACTCGCCCTGTACCATGGCGGCAAAACCGGGAATTAATGCATCGCTACCTGAAGAGCCTACTGCAAGTAGGCTGACATCATTCAGCGTTGCATTTGCGCGATTGAGGCAATCGTGAATTGCGTTAGCAGCCAATCTGGTGTGGGAGGTTTTTGTCTCACCATTTTTATCGATCGCGTAATGACGGGTTTGGATTCCATTTTCCGCCAGGATTTTATTTTTAATGCGCAGCGAGATGCGATTTAGGGGCGCAATAAAATCATCCATCGCCTCATTGTCTACCGGCTCACCCGGCAAGTGGTAACCAGCAGACTGGATATAGACACGATTAAAACGAGTAGGCATAAATTAATCCTTGTTATGTAGCGAGCGACTGCGCCAGCGAGAGTGTAAAGATCCTAACAAATAGGTGCGCCCCATATAGCGCAGCAAACCTTTTTCATTTAATGCAGGATTTACCTGCGCCGTATATTGTTCCGCAAGTTGCGGCAATAAAGACCAATGCGCACGTGGATGCCGGTGATGCGCCGTGTGCAGACCAATATTGAACAGCAGCGGATTTACCCAGCCATAAAAATTGCGCGCAAACTGTAAATTATTGCCTCTGCCATCGGCGTGAGCGTGCTGCAAATAATTAGTCGCCAACAACCAATGCAAACCATGCAATTGGGGAATCAGTACCAATATCAGCCACTTTTCCCAATCGATTGCGGCCAAACATAACCACAAACTAATCACTAACAGGTACTGCAATACACAGTAATAAAAATACGTACGCCGGAATTGATAGCGACGCTTTAAGTATGAGAAAAAACGCGGGTACAAAACCCAAATGGCTTGCAGCGGATGCAATAGATAACCGAGCAAATTATTAGTATCGCCGCGAGCACCGGGTGGCTGGGTAAAGCGATAGGTACGCGCAACATCCTGCTCGCCATGCTGATGACGATGGTGATTACCAATATGGGCAGGATAGAACACAAATGTCGGATGACCTTGCAGCAGCGTAATCCATAAATCCGTTAAGCGGTTTAATCGGCGTGAACGCCACACACGCAGATGAGTGTGATTGTGATGAATTACTCCCACTCCTAAGGTCAGAAATAATTCCAGCAGATATAACGGCCAGCTAAATCCATTGTGCCATTGCCACACCACCAATGAAGGCAACAGCAATAGATACACCACGCTCTGCCAATCGCGCCAATACCGCATAATCATTAACGCACTCGCCAGCGATTGATTTGTTTGTCGGCAGCGTCTGCAGGCAAAGCCGTTTTAAAAATCCAGTCCATAAACGGAAACATAAAACCGTAGTTGCCATTAAAGCAGGCGTGGTGCAAATGATGGCGGCGCGCACCGTTAAAAATAACGCGCGGCGAACGAGGATTAAAATCAAAATTGGAATGACCGATACTATTGAACAGCAAACTGAACAAGGGCACGGAGAAAAGTGCATAGACACTAAAATCGTGCGCCATCATTGGCAATAAAATCACATTGCCTAACATCATCGCTTCTACCGGATGAAACGCATAAGTAGACCAAGGCGTGGTTACTACCGAGCGATGGTGCGGTAAATGGAACTGCCGTAGCCAGCGCGTATGCAATAACCAATGGTTGATGTAAAAATGGATTTCATTCCAGATAATCAATACAAAAATTTCGCCCGCAATTTGTAACCCGGAAGGGTTAACCGCTAGTTGAGCCCAACCAAGCTGCAACAAGCCCCAAGGGAAAATCATACCTACCCCAAAAATAGCGATGGAGCTGGCTGACAATAATAACTCCCGTTGCAGCTGGCCATTACCCAACGGACGCGGATCAAGCTTAATGCCAATATGCAAACGCGGCAGCAATTGCTGGGTGAGGATTAAATTGAATGCGCCAAATAATAAATAGATGCCGCCAAAAAATGCCAGCCCAACGCCGGCAATTTCAAGAGCAGAACACTGTAAAATAAATTCGCGCATTCGTTTTTCCTATCACTCTTCTACTTGACCAACCTTGCTGTATTAAGCAAGTGCAGTTGCATTTACCAGGTTTAATGCCAAGGTTTTGGATGCAGCAAAATCAGTCTTTCCGCTGCCCAACTTTGGAATAGCCGCAACAGCTTTTACTATTGCTGGAATCATCAGCGGATTGCAATTATTGGCCAACAATTTCTGGCGCAACTCAGCTTCTGCTAATTCAATCGTGATTAGCAATACGATTTGTTCACCTTTCTTTTCATCGGGAAGATTAACCGCCACCATTTCAACATCGATATCGCCCAATGTCTTTTTGATTTCTTGTTCAACCGCACCCAAGCTAACCATCTCGCCACCCAATTTGGCAAAGCGTGAATATCGGTCAACGATTGTCAGGAAGCCATCAGTATCAAGATGCCCCTTGTCACCGGTTTTATACCAACGGCGACCGTCTAACTCTACTATCACTGAACGTGTTTTTTCGTCGTCATTCAAATAACCCAGCATAACCTGCGTTCCCGAAATCAGGATTAAGCCATCCTCTCCTGCGGGCAAAGTTGCCAGAGATACGGGATCTACAACCCGGAACGAACAACCCGGCAGAGGCAGACCAACCGTACCGATTTTATTACCGGTTTGCACGTGCCAATCGTTCAGATCCAATTGATCAGGAATATTAACACTGGCAACCGGTGTCGTTTCGGTTGCACCATAACCTTCGTAAATCACTTTATTAAAACGTTGCTGGAACTCTTCGCGAATATCTACCGATAATTTTTCAGCACCAGCAACTACCACGCGCAATGATTCCAGCATCAACGACTGCACTTTTTTATTGCGGTTATAGAGGCGCAAGAAAGTAGCCGTTGCACACATAACAGTAACCTTGTAACGCGCAATGGCTTTGGCAATATTAAGTACGTCAGTAGGGTCCGGATGGCATACAACAGGAATACCTTCCACCAACGGCAAGAAGGTAGTAACGGTTAAACCAAATGAATGAAATGGTGGCAAGCAACCCATGACCAAATCATCTTCACGCGTTTTGAGCACATCGCTAATTTGTTTGATATTCGCCATAAAGTTGCGATGACTAAGCACAATCCCTTTAGGTGTGCCTTCACTACCACTTGAAAAAAGAATTGCCGCCGGATCATTTACCCTTACGCATTTACCAAACAGTTTATAAAACCATTCGGCCGGCAATATATGGCCTGCAAAAAATGCAAGCGCCAGATCTTTTTTCGACAATTCCTCTTTAAGGGATTCCATGTAAACCACACGCATGCCCTGCAGTAAGCCTTCAGTATCCAAACCTCGATCCGCTAATTTCTGGATAAATTTTTCCGAGGTGTAAACCGTTTTTATCTCAGCATTTTTTACACCTGATTGCACTGCGGCAACACTGGTGGTGAAGTTGAGGTTAACTGCCGCCTGCCCGTTCAACATTACCGCCATATTGGCGATAACAGCGGCGCTGCTCGCAGGCAATAAAATGGCAACGTTTTTCTCGACATCCAGATTGCGCATTTGTTTGGAAAATGCACTTACCACTGCCAGCATTTTGGCATTACTGAGTGTTAAGCCATTAGAATCAATCACGCTGTCGGCGGTTAAATTTGCCTTGGCTGCGCGAATCCATGCCAGAGGTATAGGATCAAACTCTTTACTCTGCTGCTCCCAGGCTTCAAACGACAACTCAAATACTTTTTGTTTCAACTGGCTGGTGGTGGTACTCATCGGCAATACCGGACCAAAAGTCACTACAACTTCACGGCGTAAACCGGGCGAAGTATTTTTACGCAGCTTCTCACTGCGTGCACGCGATAAGCGGCTACCCCACAAACCATGCAAATAAAAAGGAACAATTGCGCCCTCAACTTCATCAACCACTCGCTCAAAGCCACTGTGAAACACACCCAGCGAACCCGTGCGACTAATTGCGCCCTCAGGAAATAAACAAACTACTTCACCCGCTTTTAGTAATTCATTAATTTTGATCAGCGACTCTTTGCTTTGCCCGCTGCTGATAGGAATTACACCAAAAAATTTAAAAAAGGGTTTCAGATACCATTGTTCGTAAATACTGCGCAGCATGACAAAACGCACAGGGCGCGGACAGGCAATCTGCACCATCGCCCAGTCAATCCAGCTGATGTGATTCCCCAACAACAATACACCACCGGTTTTGGGTAAATTGTCAAACCCTGCCACGGTCACTTTATATTTACCCTGCATCAAAAATGCAGCGATGATGCGCGTTAACGAGTGTGGCAATTCATACACGGTATAAATCGCACCGATCAACGCCACCACCATTAACAACATAAATAATTGCACGCTGCCAAAACCGATGTGCGCTAGCAACATGGTAAGACCGAGGAACGAAATCATGCCGATAGTTTGTACCCAGTTGTTACCGGCAAGAATGGTGCCCATATCCTCTGCTTTGGCGTGATACTGAATCAGTGCATTTAGCGGAATAATAAATAATCCACCCAGCACCCCCAGTGCGCCAAATGTCAGCGCCATTAGTAACAGCGAATCCAGAGTGGGCAACAAACCCAGCAATAGTGCAAAACCGGTTGCCCCTACAGGAATCAAACCCAGCTCAATATAATTTTTGGATAAGCGACCCGCGATAAGTGAACCCAACACAATACCGATTCCCGTACAAGCAAGAATTCCTTGAATGACCAGCGTGTTATTTTCATTCAGCACTTCTTTTGCGTAAGCCGGGAATGAAGCGAGCACTGCTTGGGAAATAGCCCAGAAAACTGTCAGACCGATAATCGACAACCAAATAGGACGCTTATTGAAGATGGTTTTTAAATTGTGCAGAAGATAGGAACCGCGCAAATAATTACCGACAACAAAATGTTTCGCAGGCGCATCAGCATGTTCAGCATCGGTGTTGTTACTGCAATCCGGCAATTGGTAAACCTTCCATAATTCAAACACCGTTAACGCAACTAACAACCATCCCAATGGAGCTATGTGCGCGATAATGTTATTCGCATCGCTGAAGAAAAGATCAGCCAACAGGTATTCAAATAAGGCAGAGAATACAAAGGTCGCACCGAGCATGGAGACAATCGTAATCGCCTGCACCATCCCGTTTGCTGCAGCCAATTGCGCATTACCTACTAATTCACGGATGTATCCGTATTTTGCCGGAGAATAAATTGCGGCCTGTATACCGAGCACCAGGGTCATCGCAAAGGCCAACCAAAAGAAGCCCAGATAATAGGCCGCCACAATTACCAATACCGCAACCAATGCGAACCAGGCGCTGTAGCGCATCACTTTATGTTTTGGATATTTATCGGAGATAAAACCGGCAGGAGAAAACAACAGGACAAATGGAATTAAAATAAGTGCATTGACCAATGCA
Source organism: Cellvibrio sp. (assembly GCF_039207905.1). Taxonomy (GTDB): domain Bacteria; phylum Pseudomonadota; class Gammaproteobacteria; order Pseudomonadales; family Cellvibrionaceae; genus Cellvibrio. Next base: position 3,533 of record NZ_JBCECX010000057.1, on the reverse strand, counting down.
GTCAGCATGACCTGCTTATCACCGTCATAAATTTTAAATACCGTGTTTTGAATAATAATCTTGTGCCCCAGGTCGACGAAGGCGTTGATAAACAACACGATTAGGTAAGCACTGAATCCTTTAATGCGGAGCAAAGACTGCACGGGTGGTATCTCCTGAATGTGAAAATGGGAATTGAACCGGCTGGCGTAAAGATCCCTCCAACCTCAAAGCCCGCCCAGCATGCCTATCTGTTTCAAACACTTCCACCAAACAATGCAAAGTAGCTACAAGATGCGCCAAAAGTTGCGTATATTGATACTTTCAATAAGATTATTGCTGGATCGTCATCTATGGCACAACTAAATACCCTTATCCTGACCCTGAAAAAGGCACTCAAAAGCCATGGGCTGACCTATGCGATGGTGGCAAAGCATCTCGAACTTACCGAGGCCAGCGTCAAACGCTTGTTTGCCGACCAGCATTTATCGCTGCAACGGTTGGAGCAAATTTGCCAATTGATGGAGCTGGAGATTTCTGACCTTGTGCAGCTAATGCAGGAGCAGCAAACGCGCCTACAGCAATTAACCCATGAGCAGGAAGAAGAGATCACCAGCGATCTGATGCTATTGCTGATTACGGTGTGTGTGCTCAACCGCTGGACTATGGCGGACATATTGGACTACTACACCATCACGCCCCATGAATGCCTACAGCAACTCGCCAAACTCGACCGTTTGAAAGTCATCGAATTGTTACCGCACAACAAAATCAAATTGCGCGTGGCAAGCAATTTTGGTTGGCGAGAAGGAGGGCCAATCCAACAATTTTTTCAGGAAAAAATCGCAGAAGAATTTTTCAGGCACAAATTCGACAACGAGAATGAAAGCCTGGCCGTGCTCAATGGCATGCTTTCAAAAGAAGGGCACAAAGAATTTCAGCGCAAGCTGAAACGGTTAGCGCGCGAGTTTAATGAACTCACAACTCAAGACACTCATCTGCCGTTAAATGAACGCCACGGCATTACGCTGGTGTTAGCCGCACGAAATTGGAAATACGGATTGCTACAACCACTTCTGCGTAGCGAATAAAAAAGGCCGATGCTCGCACAAGCATCGGCCTTTTTCATAACACGCCAATCACACTGGCGCTAACAACTTACAAACTCAACACCTTCTCACCGCGTGAAATTCCGCACACACCGGTACGAACAACTTCGATGATTGAGGCATCGCCGACGGCTTGTAAAAACGCGTCGAGCTTGTCGCTCGCGCCGGTGATTTGGATGGTGTAGAGCGTGCTGGTTACATCCACGATCTGGCCGCGAAAAATATCCACACAACGTTTAACTTCCGCGCGCTGCGCACCGGATGCTTTGACTTTGATCAGCATAAGTTCGCGCTCAATATGCGAACCTTCGGTCAAGTCTACCAATTTAACAACATCAATTAATTTATTGAGGTGCTTGGTGATTTGCTCGATTTTGTGATCATCACCCAAGGTAGTCAGCGTCAAGCGCGACAGGGTTTCATCTTCAGTCGGGGCAACAGTCAGGCTTTCAATGTTGTAACCGCGCTGGGAAAACAAACCCACTACGCGCGACAAAGCACCGGGAGCGTTTTCAACTAATACAGAAATAATGCGTCTCATATCAGGTGCGCTCCGTTTTGCTCAGGATCATATCGCGCATGGATTGCTGCGCAACCTGCATCGGATAAACGTGCTCGCTTTGATCAACCATGATATCCATAAATACCACGCGGTCTTTCATTGCAAAACATTCGGCCAATTTCGCTTTGAGATCTTCTTTTTTGGTAACGCGGATTCCCACGTGACCATAGGCTTCTGCAAGCTTGATGAAATCCGGCAGCGAATCTTCATACAGACTTTCCGCGTAGCGGCTGGAGTACTGCATGTCTTGCCATTGGCGAACCATGCCGAGCGCCTGATTGTTCAAGCAAATGACTTTTACCGGCAGATGGTATTGGGTGCAGGTAGACAATTCCTGAATACACATCTGGATTGAACCTTCACCGGTTACGCACACAACGGTCGCATCGCGATCCGCCATTTGCACGCCCATAGCTGCTGGCAAACCAAAGCCCATAGTGCCGAGGCCACCAGAGTTGATCCAGCGACGCGGTTTGTCGAACAAATAATATTGCGCGGCAAACATTTGGTGCTGGCCCACGTCAGAGGTAACGTAAGCATCGCCCTTGGTAACTTCCCAAATCGCCTGGATAACTTCCTGCGGTTTGATTTTATCGCTGGTAGTATCAAAACGATTCTTGGTGTAAATACCGTGACGCTCACGCCATTCGTTGATTTGCTCCCACCAAGAGGCGAGCGCTTCTGCATCAGGCTTTTCGTCCGACTCTTTAATCAACGCCAGCATTTCGCTCAGCACGCTATCAACTGCACCTACGATAGGTACATCGGCAACGACGGTTTTGGAAATCGATGCAGGATCAATATCCACATGGATAATTTTTGCCGTCGGGCAAAACTTGCTGATGGCATTGGTTACGCGGTCATCAAAACGTGCACCTACAGCCAGAATCACATCGCTGTGATGCATCGCAGTATTCGCTTCGTAAGTGCCGTGCATACCGAGCATGCCGAGGAAATTTTTACCGGTGCCAGGATAAGCGCCCAATCCCATCAGGGTATTGGTTACGGGGTAATTCAGCAGATCAACCAGCTCTTTTAACAAGTGCGATGCATTGCCTTGCACTACGCCGCCACCGGTATAAATCATCGGGCGCTTGGCGCCGAGCAGCAGTTGTACTGCTTTTTTGATCTGGCCGGAGTGACCGCGAGTCGCTGGGGTGTAAGAACGCAGCTTCACCTTCTCTGGATATTCGTAAGCAAAGGTATGCGCAGGGTGAGTCAGGTCTTTAGGCACATCGATAACTACCGGACCAGGACGGCCGGTCGCCGCAATGTAATAGGCCTTTTTTACGATCTCGGGGATTTCGCTGGCGTGTTTGATCATAAAGCTGTGCTTTACGATCGGGCGGGAGATACCCACCATGTCGGTTTCCTGGAAAGCATCTTCACCAATCAGATGACTCATCACCTGACCGGAAATCACTACCATCGGAATAGAATCCATATAGGCCGTCGCAATACCGGTAATGGCATTGGTCGCACCCGGGCCGGAAGTTACCAGCACAGTGCCCACTTTGCCGGTCGCGCGCGCGTAACCATCGGCAGCATGGGTTGCAGCTTGTTCGTGGCGAACAAGAATATGTTTAACGTCTTTTTGACGAAATATAGCGTCATAAATATGCAGCGCAGCGCCGCCCGGATAGCCGAAAACGTATTCAACGCCTTCGTCTTTCAGGGCGCGGATGAGCATATCTCCGCCTGAAAGCATTTCCACAATGATTCCCCTTTTAGGATATGAATCGCATTATGCGCGTGTGTCTTTTGTACCACTGAGGGCGAAAGAAAGAGTCACACTGGAAAGTATTGGCACTTAGGGCAGGCCAACACCGTGAATGATCCACGATCAAAACCCGGCAAGGTCAGGATCGGATCAGCGAAAACCG
>NZ_JBCECX010000056.1:0-18877 GCF_039207905.1 Cellvibrio sp. | reverse complement strand
TGATGCGCCCATCTTCCAATGGCACGTTCAGATCCTGACGAATCAATACACGCTTGCCGGCGAGATCCTGGTCTTTCATTAATTTTACGGTCATGTTTTTCACCTTTACGAAGAAGCTCCGAATAAAACCAAATGCCTTTTTAAAACTCAATCTGAATTTCTTAACTTAACGCCTGAGTGCAACACACAAAATTGTATTGCGGCAAAACAAAACACCCGACTCGCGCCGGGTGTTTTTTCACTTACTTAGTCTTCCAACAATTCTTCAACAGTGCTGACGATGTTATCAACAGTGAAGCCGAAGTGTTCAAGCAGTTTGTTGCCCGGTGCAGATTCACCGAAGGTGGTCATGCCTACGATGCGGCCATCGAAGCCAACGTATTTGTACCAGAAATCGGCGTGTGCAGTTTCAACGGCAACGCGTGCGCCTACGCTGATTGGCAATACAGATTCTTTATAGGCAACGTCTTGTTGATCAAACACAGAAGTTGAAGGCATAGACACAACACGGATGTTTTTGCCTTTTGCTTTCAACGCTTCTGCTGCTTTCACAGTCACGCCAACTTCTGAACCGGTGGCGATCAGGATTGCTTCTGGTTCGCCTACAGAATCAATCAGCACATAACCGCCTTTGGCGATGTTGGCAACTTGCGCTTCAGTACGCGCAAAGAAATCCAGGTTTTGACGGCTGAATACCAACGCCGCCGGACCGTCTTTACGTTCAACCGCTGCTTTCCAGGCGACAACAGATTCAGTGCTGTCTGCCGGGCGCCAGGTTTCCAGGTTTGGAGTCAAACGCAAAGTGCCAAGCACTTCGATTGGCTGGTGGGTCGGGCCGTCTTCGCCTTGACCGATTGAGTCATGGGTATAAACGAACACGTTACGCAATTTCATCAGCGCGGACATACGCACTGCGTTAGCCGCGTATTGTTGGAACATCAAGAAGGTTGCACCGTAAGGAATGAAACCACCGTGGGCAGACACGCCGTTCATGATCGCGCTCATACCAAATTCGCGCACGCCGTAATACACGTAGTTACCGCTGGCATCACCAGCTTCTACGCCTTTGGATTTTTTAACCAACGTCAGGTTGGAACCCGCGAGGTCAGCAGAACCGCCGAGGATTTCTGGCAACCACTCAACAAATGCTGCGATGGTATTTTGCGATGCTTTACGGCTCGCAATTTTTTCGCCCTTAGCTTGAGTCTCAGCGATAAGCGCTTCGGCTTTTGCAGCGAAGTCCGCTGGCAATTCGCCTTTAATTACGCGGCGATCAAATTCAGCGGCCAATTCCGGGTGAGCCGCTTTATAAGCAGCGAATTTTTCGCCCCAGGATTTTTCTGCCGCAGCGCCTTTGGCTTTTGCATCCCAACCTTCGTATACGTCAGTTGGAACTACAAACGGCTCGTATTCCCAGTTCAGGGTCTTACGCACCAATGCCACTTCTTCCAAACCGAGTGGTGAGCCGTGGCAATCGTGTGAACCTTGTTTGTTCGGTGAACCGAAACCGATAACGGTTTTGGTAACGATCAAGGTTGGCTTGCTGGTTTCAGCGCGCGCCGCTTCGATTGCTGCTTTGATTGCATCGGGATTATGACCATCAACTGCCGGGATTACATGCCAGCCGTAAGATTCGAAACGCTTTGGAGTATCGTCAGTGAACCAGCCTTCAACGTGGCCATCGATAGAAATACCGTTGTCATCGTAGAACGCAATGAGTTTGCCCAAGCCCAAAGTGCCAGCCAGCGAACAAGCTTCATGGGAAACACCTTCCATCATGCAGCCATCGCCGAGGAAGCAGTAGGTGAAGTGATTAACGACTTCGTGGCCGTCGCGGTTGAATTGTGCCGCGAGTACTTTTTCGGCCAGCGCAAAACCAACGGCGTTAGCAATACCTTGACCCAATGGACCAGTGGTGGTTTCAACACCCGGGGTGTAACCACGCTCAGGATGGCCCGGAGTATTGGAATGCAATTGACGGAACTGTTGTAAATCGTCGAGCGAAACCGCGTAGCCGCTCAAGTGCAGCAAGGAGTAAATCAGCATGGAGCCGTGGCCGTTGGACAGCACAAAACGGTCGCGATCTGCCCATTCAGGGTTTTGCGGGTTGTGTTTTAAAAAGTCATTCCACAGAACTTCGGCGATATCCGCCATACCCATAGGTGCGCCCGGGTGGCCCGAGTTCGCTTTTTGAACGGCGTCCATAGAGAGGACACGGATTGCATTGGCAAGATGTTGGCGAGTTGGCATGAAACTCAAGGCTCCTTACGTATAAGTTGATTGCTGTTGTAGGTGGGCGCGCTCGAGCCTGAGCCGTAGCGAGTCAGGGGCACCCTGGGGTTGCAAAGCACTAATGGGCAATTGCCACTTATTTACAGGCCTCTGATGGGCTTTTGTGTCGTTGGGTTCCAGCCGCCGTCGCTGGGAGTGGTCGCTCAAGATGAAACAAGCGTCCACTGACAAAATGGGCTGGCATTTTCTCCCAGTGAGCGCCGCCCGTAAAGGAATAACAGACTTGATAGCCACAATTAATCGTGAAAACGGCTCGTATCAAACCAAATTGACCATCTTCAGACCAATTCGTCACAAAAAAGCCTAAAACCTATATCAAAATATTTTGATATAGGTTTTTTGGGCTGCTAGACTGCACAGCACTTGTCGCCCAATGACCCAACCATGAATCAACCTTTGCACACTGACACCAGCGCACTCCCGGTTCTTACCGATATAGTCGAACTGGAAACGCCGCTCAGCCCGCTTGCCAACCTGCTTAAAGCAGCTGGTGATCCACTGCGGCTGGAGATATTGCGCGTGCTCAGTCAGGACTCATTTGGCGTGCTGGAGCTGTGCCGGATTTTTTCGATCAAACAATCGGGCATGAGCCATCACCTCAAAGTGCTTAACAATGCTGGGCTATTAAGTTCGCGCCGCGAAGCCAATTCAATTTTTTATCGCCGTGCCTATTTAGCGCCCGATCATGCGCTCGCCGCATTACAGCAACAATTATTTGCGACTGTAGATACATTGCCGATTGCCGATCACTTGCGCGAACCCATTCGCGAATTGCAGCAAGAGCGCAGCCAGGCAGCGCAGGCTTTTTTTAGCGAGAACGCCGACAAATTCCGCGCGCAACAAGATTTGATTGCCAGCTATCCGGTCTACGCCGAACAGATGACGCAATTGCTTAACAACACTGCGTTGCGCGATAAAAAACTCGCGCTCGAAATCGGCCCCGGCGAAGGTGAATTTTTAGCAGTACTCGCGCAGCAATTTAATCAAGTGATTGCACTCGACATCGCCGCCAATATGCTCGACAAAGCGCGTGCGTTTGCGAGCGAAAAAGAATTGCGCAATATCGAATTTATCCACGGCGATACCCAAAGTTTGCCCAGCCATAAAGTATTGGCCGATTGCATTCTGGTGAACATGGTTTTGCATCACACACCATCGCCAGCGGATATTTTTCAGGATTTAAGTAAAGCACTCGCACCCGGCGGTGCGCTGCTGATCTGCGATCTCTGTCGCCACGAACAAGCATGGGCGCGCGACGCCTGCGGCGATTTATGGCAAGGCTTTGAACCACAGGATTTTTCGCGTTGGGCACAAGCCGCAAAGTTGGATGAAGGCCAGAGCGTGTATTTCGCATTGCGTAACGGATTCCAGATCCAATTGCGCCAATTTTTTAAACCGACGAATTTTTAAAATTACATTACGTAGCCCGTATGGAGTGTAACGAAATACGGGAACTATGATGACCGTGAATAACAACCCCGTATTGCGTTTCACTCCATACGGGCTACCAGATTTTTTATTTTCGAAATTATGTGAAGGAAAAAACCATGTCCGAATATTCCGTCTTTACATCTGAGTCAGTATCTGAAGGTCACCCCGACAAAATGGCCGATCAGATTTCTGATGCCGTGCTCGATGCGATTTTAGCGCGCGATCCACACGCCCGCGTTGCGGTAGAAACCTTGGTGAAAACCGGTATGGCAGTCATCGCCGGCGAACTGACCACCTCCTGTTACGTTGACCTTGAAGACATAGTACGCGATGTAATTACCGGTATTGGTTACAACAGTTCTGATGTAGGTTTTGATGGTGCCACCTGTGCAGTATTAAACGCGATTGGTAAACAATCGGTGGATATTAACCAAGGTGTTGATCGCGCAAAACCTGAAGACCAAGGCGCAGGCGACCAAGGTTTAATGTTTGGCTATGCCACCAATGAAACCCCCAACTTGATGCCAGCACCGGTGTACTACGCACACTTGTTGTGTAAGCGCCAATCGGAATTGCGCCGCAACGGTACCTTGCCCTGGTTGCGCCCCGATGCAAAATCACAAGTGACCATCAACTGGGAAGGTGCAACACCAAAAATTGATGCGGTGGTTTTATCAACTCAACATAGCCCCAGCATCAGCCTGGAAGATCTGCGTGAAGCGGTACTGGAAAACATCATTAAGCCAGTATTACCAAAAGAGTGGTTGCATGAAGGTACCTTGTATCACATTAACCCAACCGGCAACTTTGTGATTGGTGGCCCAGTAGGTGACTGTGGCTTAACCGGCCGCAAAATTATTGTAGATACCTACGGCGGTATGGCACGTCACGGCGGCGGTGCTTTCTCGGGTAAAGACCCATCAAAAGTTGACCGCTCTGCGGCTTACATGGGCCGTTATGTAGCGAAAAACATTGTGGCGGCAGGTCTCGCTGATCGCTGTGAAATTCAAGTGAGTTACGCTATTGGTGTAGCAGAACCCACCTCTATTTCTGTGAATAGTTTTGGTACCGGAAAATTAAACGATAAAGAGTTGGCGAACGTTGTGCGCAAAGAATTTGATTTGCGCCCTTACGCGATTCAAAAACAACTCGACTTGCTGCACCCGATGTATCAATTAACGGCCTCTTACGGCCACTTTGGTCGCGAACCGTTTGAACACACTTACCAATACACCGAAAATGGCGAGAAGAAATCAAAAACCTTCACTGCCTTTACTTGGGAGCGTACCGATAAAGTCGAGACGCTGAAAAAATACCTGTAAGAAATTATTTTTAAATTCACATCAGTGGAAAACCACACAGGAATTACTTATGAGCTTCACCGACTATAAAGTTGCCGCCAGAACCCCGGAAGAATTTGCAAAAGATGCCCACTGGGGCCGCAAAGAAATTGAAATCGCTGAAGGCGAAATGCCGGCATTGATGGCGCTGCGTCGCAAATACAAAAGTAGCAAGCCACTGGCCGATGCAAAAATTATCGGCTGTATCCACATGACCATCCAGACTGCCGTGTTGATTGAAACCCTGGTGGATCTCGGTGCAGAAGTGCGCTGGTCATCGTGCAATATTTTCTCGACACAAGATCACGCCGCCGCTGCAATTGCTGCTGCAGGCATTCCGGTATTTGCGTGGAAAGGTGAGACTGAAGAAGAATTCTGGTGGTGTATCGAGCAAACCATCAATAAAGATGGCAAGCCTTGGGCAGCCAACATGATCCTCGACGATGGCGGCGATGTAACGCAAATCGTGCACGAAAAATATCCGCACATGCTCGATGCGATTCATGGTATTTCTGAAGAGACCACCACCGGTGTGCATCGCTTGCTCGATATGTTGAAAAAAGGCCAATTAAAAGTGCCTGCGATCAACGTAAACGATGCAGTGACCAAAAGTAAAAACGACAACAAATACGGTTGTCGTCACAGCTTGAACGATGCCATCAAACGCGGCACCGACCATTTGCTCGCGGGTAAAAAAGCCTTGGTAATTGGTTACGGCGATGTGGGTAAAGGTTCAGCTGCATCACTGCGTCAGGAAGGTATGATTGTTAAAGTTACTGAAATCGATCCTATCTGTGCGATGCAAGCCTGCATGGACGGTTTTGAAGTGGTATCGCCCTACAACGACGGTATCAACACCGGCAAATACGAAGACATCAACCACATTGTGCTCGGCACCACTGACTTGGTAGTGACCACCACCGGTAACGTGAACGTATGTGATTCAGCCATGTTGCGCGCATTAAAAAATAGCGCCGTGGTATGTAACATCGGCCACTTCGACAGTGAAATTGATACCGCCTTTATGCGCAAAAATTGGGAGTGGGAAGAAGTTAAACCACAAGTGCATAAAATTTACCGCGACCGCGCAACCAACAACCATTTGATTTTGCTATCGGAAGGCCGCTTGGTTAACCTAGGCAACGCAACTGGCCACCCATCACGCATTATGGATGGCTCTTTCGCCAACCAGGTTCTCGCACAAATTTATTTGTACGAGCGCAAATTTGCCGACTTGCCAGCGGAGCAAAAAGCAGAACATTTGTACGTACGTGTACTGCCGAAGAAACTCGACGAAGAAGTTGCGCGCGATATGGTGGAAGGCTTTGGTGGCGTGATCACCAAACTGACCCAACACCAAGCCGAATACATCGGCGTAGATGCTGAAGGTCCATTCAAGCCGGAATCTTACAAATATTAATTAATGTAACCCCCCCCTAAACCTCCCAGCTAAGCGCCCCGCTTAAAAGGAAGGGAACAGATGCAGCTCTGAATTTAATAGGGAGTAAAGCTCCTCCCCATTTTTAAGGGGGAGGCAGGGAGGGGGTTAAAAGATCAGGATAAAAAAATGAACGACTCACAACCGCGCTTAAGTTTTGAATTTTTCCCGCCCAAAACGGCAGAGGGAAAAGAAAAGCTCATCAATGTGCGCAACCAATTAAATGCATTTGCGCCTGACTTTTTCTCGGTGACTTACGGTGCGGGCGGATCAACCCGTGACAACACTAAAGACATAGTAAAACAATTCAAAGCCGATGGTATTAGCATCGCACCGCATTTGTCTTTTGGTGGTGATGATGAAGCAACCATCAAGAGCCTGCTTCAAGAATATAAAGATGCAGGCGTGGATCGCATAGTAGCGCTGCGCGGCGATATGCCCTCGGGTGTGGGTGGCGCCTATCAGTTAGTGTATGCCAACGAATTAGTTGCGTTTATCCGAAAACATTTTGGTGAGCACTTTCATTTGGAAGTAGCGGCCTATCCGGAAATTCATCCGCAAGCAAAAAGCTACGACACGGATATTAATTATTTGAAAGGTAAATTTGATGCTGGCGCCAACAGTGCCATCACCCAATACTTTTTCAATCCGGACGCCTATTTTTATTTTGTTGATCAATGCAGAAAAGCGGGCATTACCCAGCCGATTTATCCCGGCATTATGCCGATCATCAATTACAAAAACCTGACCCGCTTTTCTGATGCCTGCGGCGCAGAGATTCCACGCTGGCTGCGCAAAGCATTGGAAAATTACGCCGATGATGACGCCAGCCTGAAAGCATTCGGCGTAGATTTGGTGACCGAGCTGTGCGAAGTCATGCTGGAAAACGAAGCTCCCGGCTTGCACTTCTACACCATGAATCAAAGCGAACCGACGGCACAGATTGTGAAAAACCTGGGATTAATCCCTAACGAATAATTTTTTCCGCCCCCTTACGGAGGAAATATAAAGATCGTATCACCTGAGCGATCTTTATATTTCCATCGTAAATTCCACATAAAAATAACATCGATTTTTCCGCGAATTTTACGCACTTAGCCTGTTTCGCGTAACTTATCCATAAACTCTCCTCTGCTCCACATCCTCCCAGCTATTACCCACCTAGACTCAAAATACCAAAGCAATTTTTTGCGGCGGTGTTAACCCGGTGAGTGAGGAATACAAAAGCCGAGGTGATGACTGTTTGTATCTTCATGAACCTTTAATAAAGGTAAATAAACGAAGGTGGTAAACACGTTATGTCTTATTACGCGCAGAATAATACCCAACAAAAATCCGCAGGCATTTTGTTTGTTATTGGATTTCACGCCCTGCTTATCTGGTGTCTTCTCAGTGGTGTGGGAAACAATATTATTAAACTCTTACCTGAACCGGTTCAAATTAAAATACTTGAGCCAGCACCAGTAGCGGTGACGCCACCTGCACCAATTGAACCCATCATCCAACAGTCGCAAGTAACGGTGATACAACCGGATATTTTCACTGTCACATCCAGCGAACCAAACAATGCCATCAGGGCTAACACTAGCCCCGTTATCACCGAACCTGTGTCGGCAATCACCAAACCCAAAATCCTGCGCGCAAGCAAACCGGATTATCCAGCCGCATCAATTCGTTTGGGAGAAGAGGGGGCGACAGGCTTGCGTTTGTACATCACCAAAGACGGTCGCGTCGCCGATGTCGAGTTGGCATCAAGCAGCGGCTCATTGCGACTCGATCAAGCCGCCATTAAACACGCAAAAAGTAATTGGAAATTTAGCCCCTGCACGGAAGATGGCGTAGCCATCGCTTGTTGGCACCAAACCAATTTAGTTTGGAAGATTGAAAGATAACAACGAGAGATTAAAAACGTCTCGCTGATAAGGAGACGTTTTTAATCCGCGTGGAATGAATAAAAATACACAACCAGCTTATCTTGCGGAACAAAATTTTTATGTTTGAATTCGAGCGTTAACGGATCAATACGCACTGGCTTCCCTGGAAAGCACAGCGACACCAGCTGATCTTTATTTTCCTTTTTAATACGCAAGGTAAAATCCTGTATCGGGCCAGCCCAGTTTCTACCAGTACCCAAAACGTACTCAACATCTTTAAGCATGACCATTATGTTTTTAGCGCCCGCGGCTCTTAAAGTCAGTAACTTTTTATGGTAAGCACGTTTAAAGCTGTCATCAATGCAGGCCTCCTGATTATTTTCAGATATAGCCGCAGCTTGGATCTTATAATCACTCTCAACAACGGAGTCATAAACAGGATAATTGTAAATTGAACCCACCATCGGTGAGTAGGTATGGACAATGTTAGTGATTTTTTTGGCTGGGAAAATCTGCTGCCACACCAAAGTTTGTTCCACGTCCCATGTTGGGCCATATTTGTACGATGACCAAGCGGCGCCTAATGGATATTTGTTGTCAGATTCGACCCCTTCTGTAGTGTAAGCGCCAACCTCCTTAAGTTTACTGATGGTTGTATCAGAGATTTCACATGAAAAATCATCATTCAGTTTGCAGCCGCCAAAAGTCTGAAAAATCTGTTCCTCATTCAGCCCTGCAGTACGTAATGGATGGGAAATGTCCTTTCCATTTAACAATGCTTTGTAGGTTGATTTAGTGACAACTCCAACTCCGTTACTCGACACCTTGAAGTTTTTTACAGGACCAACATTGATTGTTCCTGCGCTTACGCCCAAATCAAAGCCGTAAACAGGCATAGGAAATGCGATCAAAGAATCAATATCACTTGAGTTTTTATTGTAAAAGTCATACTCAACACGAATCTCCTTTTGCGATATCGTTAGCGTTTCCTTTTGCATTTCGATGTCGTCAGTTTTAACCAACTCAATTCCGGTTGTGCCAATACGTGCAGTAGAGTCGTTACCCTGTGCAGTAAGGCTAAAAACTAAAGCACCAAAAGTAATCCAATTTTTATTCATTTATATAAACCTGAAAATACCCACTGCTCAGCCAACATAATTGGCTGAGCATTCTATTATCAACCTTCGCTCAACGCCTGCTTCTGCAACGCATTCAATTGCGCGATTCCTTTTTTAGCCAGCCCCAACATCGCAGCGAATTCCGCCTCGGTAAATGGCTCGGCTTCAGCAGTGCCCTGGATTTCAATAATGCCGCCGTCATCACCCATTACCACGTTCATATCAGTATCAGCGGATGAGTCTTCGGGATAATCCAGATCGAGCACCGGCACGCCTTGATAAATCCCCACGGAGATAGACGCAATCGCGCGCTTGAGTGGTTCGCCAGTTACTTTGCCTTGCGCTTTGAGGAAGTTAATTGCATCAGCCAGCGCAACCCAGGCACCGGTGATGGACGCGGTGCGAGTGCCGCCGTCAGCCTGAATAACGTCACAATCGATATGTATGGTATTTTCGCCCAGCGCAGTTAAATCTACCGCCGCGCGCAATGAGCGACCGATCAAACGTTGGATTTCGACGGTGCGCCCTTGCTGCTTGCCGCGCGCTGCTTCGCGATCCATACGGGTGCCGGTTGAGCGTGGCAACATGCCATATTCGGCGGTGAGCCAACCCTGTCCCTGACCGCGCAAAAAGGGCGGGACGGAATTCACCACACTCGCGGTACAGATAACTTTGGTATCACCAAATTCGACCAGAACCGAGCCTTCGGCGTGCTTGGTGTAGCGGCGGGTGATGCGAATAGGGCGTAATTGGTCGGAATTGCGGCCACTTGGACGTTGCATAAAAAGGAATCCTTACTACTGGAAATGAATAGCCGGGAAGGTGTGTTACCATCCCCCATCTGTTAATGAATGTAATTTGCAAGGGAACTCTACCAGCTCTTACGCCGCCAAGACCAGCGTTGATGATGCTTAGACGTACCGCCATCTTTGAGGAATGACTATGCCACGTAGTATGACTGGATTTGCCCGTCGTGAAGCCAAGCTCCCCTGGGGTACGCTGGTGTGGGAAATCCGCAGTGTGAATCACCGCTACCTCGAACCCAGCTTCCGCCTCCCTGAAGACTTCCGTGAAATTGAACCCCATCTGCGCGATGCCATGCGCAAAGCCCTGCAGCGCGGCAAAGTCGAAGCCAGCCTGAGTGTGCAATGGGAACAGGAAGCTGAATCTGAATTGGGAATCAACTTACACAAAATCGCACAGCTGACCAAAGCGGCGCAGCAGATCAATGGCCTGCTTGGATCGGTTGCTGCGCCGGTTAATGCCCTGGATATTTTGCGCTGGCCCGGCGTGATCCAAAAACAGGAATTGGATCGCGAGCAAATGCACAAAGCGGCGTTGGATTTATTTGAATCAGCGCTGGAAGGCCTGATTGAACATCGCTCACGCGAAGGCGCGGAACTTGAGCAATTAATTATCAACCGACTCACCAGCGTCTCTACACAAGTAGCCAACGTGCGTGCGCGCATGCCGGAAATTCTCGCCGCGCAACGCGAAAAACTGCAAACCAAACTCGCGGCATTGCAAATCGAATTAGACCCTGAACGTCTTGAACAAGAAATTGTGCTGCTCGCACAAAAAGCCGACGTAGATGAAGAACTGGATCGCCTCGACACTCACGTGATCGAAGTCAAACGCAGCCTCAAGCAAACCGACTCCCTTGGTCGCCGGTTAGACTTTTTGATGCAGGAATTGAACCGCGAAGCCAACACCCTTTCCTCAAAATCAGTGGTGAGCGATACTACGCAAGCGGCGGTAGAGCTGAAAGTGTTGATCGAGCAGATGCGGGAGCAGGTGCAGAACATCGAATAAGTTTTTACGCACAAGGTATTTACGCCAATCGCCAATAAAAGGACGATCGCTTGCTTACTTATCTGGTATTTGCAGTTGCCTTTTTGATTATTGCATCGCTGATCTTTACTCCTGTCTGGCGCTCGCGCCAGCGCAAAGAGTTGGCGACCAGCGCTTTCCCTGAACATTGGCGCACGCTATTGGAGCAGCGGTGGAAAATGTATTCGTTGTTGCCTGCAGAGTTAAAACTGCAGTTGCAGCAGCAGATTCAGATAATGATGGCCGACACGGAGTTTTACGGCTGCAACGGGCTGGAAGTGACCGAGGAGATGCGCTTGCTGGCGCAAGCGAGTTTGCTGTATGGCAATGTGGTGCAAGATCCCTTGTCTGACTTCCCGCACGTACTGCTCTACCCGGGTGCGTTTATCAACGATACTCCCAGAGCCAATGAGTTTGGCGTGGTGAGCAATGATCGCTATGTGTTACTGGGTGAGTCATGGGAGCAGGGCAAAGTGATTTTAGCCTGGGCCGATATCGAAAAAAATTTGCAGCAGCTGGATGGCCACAATCTGGTGATTCACGAGTATGCGCACCAGGTAGACGGCTACGACGGCACCATGAATGGTTCGCCGCCGTTAGCAGGCCGCAGTGCGTTTACGTCCTGGCCAAATGTAATGCAAGCAGCTTATGACGATGTATGTCGCCGGGTTAATGCAGGTGATGAATCTTATGAGCCTTATGCAACGACGAATCCGGCAGAATTTTTTGCAGTAACTTGCGAATATTTTTTTACCCTGCCGCATTTTTTAGCAGAGCGTTATCACGAGGTTTATCATTTGTTGACCGAGCTTTATCGGTTAGATCCGCGGCAGTGGCAACAACCTAAATGAGAAACTGAAAGGGGATATCTGGCAACAGATATCCCCTTTCAGTTTCTAAGGCGGGTTAACAGCTTGGTGCGTATTAAAGCTTTCCATCCAGCGCCATCTTCACGAACTCAGTATCAAAACGCAGTTTGATATTTTTCTTATCACCCAAAATAGTGCCGTCGCTAAATTGCATACCGACTGCATCGGGGCTGGTGCTGCCTTCACCGAGCAAACCTTTTTCAAATGAAAATTGGCGCACCTTGTCCATGGTCGTTAACAGCTGCGCACTGCTGGCAAAAGTGTAGGCGGTGGCGGGGGTGTAGAAAAGTTCGGTGTCCTTCAATTGCGCGTCGTAACCGGCGAGGTCGGTGCCGGATTTGGTCGCCATAAAAGTGCGCGCGGCTTTGGCTTGTTCATTATTTTGTGACATTAAATACAAGGTTTCAAACCATGCGCCGACCAGCGCCTTACCCAATTCTGGATTGGCTTTGAGCACATCGGTTTTCACCACCATCATGTCGATAATTTCGCCCGGAATTTCTTTAGAGGTAAACACACTCAGCGCTTGAGGGTACTGCTCCTCGATAATGCTCAGTTGCGGAT
Source organism: Cellvibrio sp. (assembly GCF_039207905.1). Lineage (GTDB taxonomy): Bacteria > Pseudomonadota > Gammaproteobacteria > Pseudomonadales > Cellvibrionaceae > Cellvibrio. The sequence continues at coordinate 6,121 of NZ_JBCECX010000056.1, read as the reverse complement.
TCCACACCGCCGCCGCAGTGACTTCTTTGGTGGCAAAGGAGGCGACTGCATCAGCGTCGGAAGTGTTTACCAATGTGACATCGCGCTCGCTCATCTTGTGTTTATCGAGCGCGCGCGCGAGTAAATAGTGAGAAACTGACAGCTCCACCAGATTTACTTTGCGGCCCTTGAGATCAGCAAAACTTTTCGCATCTTTCAAAATAATCGCGTCGTTGCCGTTGGAGTAATCGCCCAGAATCAAACCAGTGGTATCCACACCGCTGGCAGCGGGGATGGTGAGCGCATCCATATTGGTCATACCGCAAGCATCAAAGTCGCCGGCGGTGTATTGGTTGATGGATTCGATGTAGTCGTTGAGCTGCACCACTTCGATTCCAATGCCGTATTTTTTCGCCCACTTATCGATGATGCCTTTTTCGGTGGCGTAGGCCCAGGGCATCCAGCCGGCATAAATAGTCCAGGCTACTTTGAAGGAGGTTTTTTTCTCCGCAGCTGACGCAGGGTTGATCGATAACACACTGAACACCAGCAACATCAGGCTCAGCAGTAATTTTTGATAGATTTTTACAGCGTTGTTCACAGTCATAATTACCTCGGCTGATTAAAAAACAGGTTTGGTGTAGCGGGTCAGGGTTTGTGCTTCGCGTGCAAACCAGGCTTCTGCCTCCGGCGTAAAACCGGTGGATGCACTGAAGGCAATATCGGGTTCAAGGGTATCTATAGTGAAAATGCGTTCGCAGGGCTCTCCGGCGCAATACAAGGTCTGCCGCACCAACGGCTGATCACCTTCCTGATCAATTACTTCAAAACCATCGAGCGGACACAGCAGTTGGCCGACACGACCAGGCTGGGTGGACAACATAATGTTGTAGCCCTTTTCGATAGAGCCCTGCGCCACCGAGGTTTCAAAATTAAACAGTGCCGCGAGCTGCGCGTCCTGTCCCTGGGCGGCAACAGCCATGCTGCGCAAGGCGTTGTGGGATTGCTCGGGCGCGAAGCTTTGGTTGCGCCCCAATACCAAACCGGCGTAGTCGCCGCAGACGATCAAACCACCGCCGCGATGGCGCACGGCTCCGGTGGCAAGATTGCGCTCCTCCACCAAGCGCAGCCCCGCCAATACACCAAGTGCAGAGGGTTGCAGGCGCCAGTCTTCGACGTAAGCACCGCTGGGTGCCAGCTCAATCATGCAATTGCCAAAGCGTTTGAGGATGCCGGGCTCAACCCAGCGGTTATGAAATTGCAGCGAGCAGTCCGTATCGCGCCAACTGAGGACATCGCCCTCCCAATCGCACAGGGCTTCCCAACCCTCGTAATTGCCCAGCTGCCGCAGCTCGTCGGCGGAGTATTCTGCCCAGGCGCGCGCCGGTAATTGCTCGCCCTTGATGGGCAGGCGCAAGTCAAGGGTGAAATTGCGGCTTTGCAGCCAGCACACATGGGTGTGCAAATCGGTTTCGCCATTGGCAAAGCTGATGGAGTAACGTTTGAAATAACCCAGCATCCAGTCCGGCACCCCGCGCGCGGGACGCTGGCCATAGCGATCAATTAGCTCATGGAGATTCATACTGGCGCACCTCCGCTTGCTGGCGTGCGCGTGGGGGTTTGATATCCAAACGAGGAGAGATTTTTAGCGCCCTCGGGCAGTTGGATAGTGCCCTCCGCCAGCTGCTTTTTCAGATAGGCAAAGGTTTGCATGGTTTGCGCATACAGATGTTCACCGCAGCTCAAAGGCGCATAGCGGCTGGGAGTTTCGGGGTCGAGCAGCGCGGGAATCGGCGCGATTACCGTGTCGTAATCGCAGGCGCAAAACAGCGGAAAGGAATAGCGCTCCTCGCCCACTTTGCGTACACGGTGGGCAGTGGCGACAAAATTGCCATTGCTCAGCACCTCCAGCATGTCGCCGATATTGATCACAAATGCGCCCTCCACCAGCGGCACATCAATCCAGTCACCGGCACCGTTCATCACCTCAAGACCGGGAGCTGTGGGTAGCAAAATCGTAAAACACTCGTAGTCGGTATGGGCACCAATGCCGGGTCGATCCTGCGGCGCATTGGCGTTATAGGGATAGTGGATCAAACGCAGCTGGCTGGGCGGCGTGGTGATCTGCCGGGTAAAGGCATCCTCGGGCAGATTCAAAGCCAGCGCAAAACCGCGGAACAACCGGTTGCTGAGCGCAAACACCGCTTCGTAATAAGCTTTTACATCCTCTTTAAACCCGGGTAAATCGGGCCATTGGTTAGCGCCCAACATGGGCTTACGGCCTTCATCTGGCAGGTAATCAAAGCTGATGTCATAGGCTTCTTTGTTATCCACCACCCCGCTCGCAAACTGCTCTTCGCCCTCGGGAACATAGCCGCTATGGTTGGTCGACTGACCGATATAGTGGCGCATTTTGCGCTCGATCGGCTGGGCAAAATATTCCCGGACGCGATCCTTTAAACGCTGGATCAATTCGGGCGCAACCCCGTGGCCGGTCACGTACAAAAAACCAACCTCGCGCGCGGCTTTGCCGAGTTCATCGGCCACTGACTGACGATCCTGTAAGACACTCGACGAGAGCAAGCTGACATCAACCAGCGGCAGCTGGCGAAAGGCCCTATGAGGTTTAGGTATATCGGGGTTTGGTATAGCGGATTCGGACACCATGAAAACCTCCTGAATAAATTCAAAATGTTATCTGGCCGTCCAGTGATGCTAGCGGTTCGGCACCGCCCCGGGTCGTCCCGGTTGAATTGCAAAATCAGATTACAAAAAGTAAATCTGTCACCTGGACATAGCAAACCATGTGCCACCAACGGCATCACCATGCGTTAGGTAAATCGACTTAACTAGTAAAATCAATACGATAGAAAATGAAACTCAATGAGAATTGGGCGAGCAATCGTCACATTAAAAATCATTTCACAGGGATATAGCACCTGAACATGCTGCGCGAATGTGCAATATTATTTGCCTTGAACAGAAATAGCGCATCGGTAAGCATTGACCGGAGGATGTGATGCAAAAGCAGGAATTGGATCGCAAGTAAATGCAAAGCAGAATATCGAGCGGATAGTTAAAGAGCATTCACTTCCGCGAGCGAATGCTCTTCGACTTGCAGGCCATTATTATTTTTCCGGCAACATCCGCGTAAGCACATCATCGCGACGCACCCAGTGGTGATAAAAAGCCGCAACCACGTGCAATAGCACAACACCCCACGCAACCCACTTTCCAAGGAAGTGATGGACTATATCCATCGGCTCCTCAAATTCTTTCCAGGTAATACTGTAATTGTCCATCATCCACGCAAAGAGTGCGGTGTCTTTAAATGTTGGGATAGTGAAAATTCCAAAATCAGTTCCCAGGCTGGTACCCAAATATCCGGTGAGTGGCAAAATAATAAGCAATGCATAGAGCCCCCAATGCGCGAAATGCGCAAGCAGATGTTCAGCGTTTGAACCGGGAACATCATCGGGCTGGACGCTCATAAATCGCCACACTAAACGTGGCAGTACCAGCAGACCAACCAGCACACCTAACACCCAATGAATGTTAAGTATTGGCAAGAACTGTGACGAATCCTCGTCAACAAACCAGATAAGATAATAAACAACAATGTAAGCACCGATAAAAGCCGCTGCACTCGTCCAGTGAAAAAATTTGGCGATAGCACCGAAGCGCGTTGCAGTATTTTTCCATTGCATCATTAAATCATCCTCACGATTTTAAAAAGCGAGCAATCTAAACACACAGGCAAATAAGTACAAGCGCGAATACTTAACCAATTGAATCAACTTTTTCGATTATTCACATTACAATCTGCAGTGGATTACATTCCACTCCAATAAAAAAAGCGCTCCAAGTGGAGCGCCTTTTTTAATATCGATGGTTACATTTAAATTCCGCGACCATCCACCAAACGTTTTATTGCCAGCGGATTTTCCGCCTGCAATTCCGGTGGCAATAATTCATCGGGAATATCCTGATAGCAAACCGGACGCAAGAAACGTTCAAGTGCCGCAGTGCCAACGGATGTGCTGCGCGAATCGGTTGTCGCTGGCCAAGGGCCGCCGTGAACCATTGCATGGCAAACTTCCACACCGGTCGGCCAACCATTAGCTAAAATGCGGCCGGCTTTACGTTCCAGTATTGGCAGTAATGTGCGCGCAAAATCCAGATCAGAATTTACGAAATGGAGTGTCGCAGTGAGTTGGCCTTCCATCTTTTGTAACACTTGCAGGATTTCATTTTCATCGCGGCAGCGAATCAATAAAGATGCTGAACCAAACATTTCTTCGTGCAAATTGGAATCACTAAGAAACGCCTGCGCGTTGGTCGAGAAGAATGCAGCGCGGCAACTATTGGGTGCCGTTGAATCCAAACCAATTCCCAATACTTCTACATTGTTGTTGCTTGCAACCTGTGCGGTGCTTTTTGCATAGGCGGAATGAATTCCGGGCGTCAACATGGTTTGTGCTGCCGATTCTTGCAAAGCATTTTTGGCAGATGCAACAAACAGATCGAGCGAGGGTGAATCTATCGCCACTAACAAACCGGGGTTGGTACAAAATTGTCCGGCACCCATCGTCAGTGATCCAACAAACTGGCGACCAAGTTCTGCAGCTTTTTCGATTAACGCACCTGGCAAAAGTACGACGGGATTGAGCGCACTTAACTCACCGTAAAATGGAATCGGCTGCGGGCGCTGTTGCGCAATACGCATCAATGCAACACCGCCATTGCGCGAGCCAGTAAAACCAACTGCTTGAATAAACGGATGCGCAACCAATGCTGCACCCACATCACTGCCCGCACCAAATACCAATGAGAAAACACCTTCAGGTAATCCGCATTGCCCTACAGCGAGCTGGATAACCTGCCCAACCAATTCAGATGTGCCGGGATGCGCAGAATGACCTTTCACGACTACAGGACAACCTGCTGCCAATGCCGATGCGGTATCACCACCGGCAACGGAAAAAGCGAGCGGGAAATTACTCGCACCAAATACCGCAACGGGACCGAGCGGGATTCGACGCTGGCGCAAATCAGCGCGCGGTAAAGGCTTGCGCTCTGGCATACGCAAATCAATGCGCGGCATATTTTGCTCGCCCGCTTGAATGGTCGCCGCAAACAAACGCAATTGTCCGCAGGTGCGTGCGCGCTCACCTTCTAGCCGCGCGCGCGGTAAACCGGTTTCGGCCATTGCGCGCTCAATAAGTTGATCGCCAATGGCTTCGATATTGCGCGCAATCGTTTCAAGAAAATTGGCGCGTACAGCCGGTGATGTTGCGCGATAAATATCGAACGCCTGCTCAGCGAGATGGCAAGCTTGCTCGACATCTGCTGCGCTTCCCAAATGATAAGCCGGTTCGAGTTGTTCGCCGGTTGCCGGGTTAATTGCGTACAAAGTACCGCTAGTACCAGCGACCTGTCGGGAACCTATCAATAAATTTCCGGTTAATTTCATTTGGTATACCTTTTATGAAACTGTGTCTGAAACAACACAATGTAATTACTTAATGCGCGCAATCAATTTAGCCAGATCAGCCATCTCTGCTTCGGTAAGATCAGTCAATGGTGTGCGCACCGGGCCTGCATCACGGCCAACCAATTTCATACCCGCTTTAACGATAGAAACCGCATAACCTTGCTTGCGATTGCGGATCGCAATATAGGGCAGCACAAATTTGTTTAAACTATCATAAACTTTTGCATGATCGCGCGCACGAACCGCGTGGTAAAACTCCAGCGCAAATTCCGGCACGAAATTAAAGATGGCGGATGAGTAAGTGGTAACACCCATTTCCAAATAGGGCAGCGCAAACGTTTCTGCCGTTGGCAAACCGCCAATATAAGTAAAGCGATCACCAAGGCGCGAATAAATACGCGTCATTAATTCAATATCACCCAGACCGTCTTTGTAACCAACAAGATTCGGGCAGCGCTCAGCGAGTTTTTCCAACTCAACTTCATCGAGGCGTTGGTTTGCGCGATTGTAAACAATTACGCCCAACTTGGTGGATTTACAAATCGCTTCCACATGTGCGGCAACGCCATCTTTTGCTGCTTCGGTTAAATAAGGTGGCAACAATAAAATACCATCGGCACCTGCTGCTTCTGCCGCTTGGCAATATTC
>NZ_JBCECX010000055.1:0-19455 GCF_039207905.1 Cellvibrio sp. | reverse complement strand
CTTTTGCCGCTTTAGTCGCTAACCCGAGGTAGATTATGAGTATTTTCAGTCATTACCGCGAGCGTTTTGAAACTACCCAGCAGGAAGAATTATCGATCAAGGAGTATCTCGAACTCTGCAAGAAAGATCCCAGCGTTTACGCTTCCGCCGCCGAGCGCATGCTGATGGCGATTGGCGAGCCAGAAATGATTGACACCTCACAAGATGCCCGCCTGAGTAGAATCTTCTCCAATAAAATTATTAAACGCTATAAAGTGTTTAATGAATTTTATGGCATGGAAGAATGTATTCAACAGATAGTGTCGTTTTTCAAGCACGCAGCACAAGGGCTGGAGGAAAAGAAACAGATTCTCTATTTGCTCGGCCCGGTAGGCGGCGGTAAATCTTCGCTGGCTGAAATGCTGAAAACCTTAATGGAAAAGACACCTATTTATTGCATTAAGGGTTCCCCCGTTTTCGAATCGCCGTTGGGACTTTTCAATCCTGACGAAGACGGAAAAATTCTTGAAGAAGATTACGGCATCCCGCGCCGTTACATCAAAACTATCATGTCACCTTGGGCAGCAAAACGCTTACATGAATTTCATGGTGATATCACGCAATTCAAAGTTGTAAAGATGTACCCGTCGATCCTGAATCAGATTGCGATCACTAAAACTGAACCGGGTGATGAAAATAATCAGGATATTTCGTCGCTAGTCGGTAAGGTTGATATCCGTCAATTGGAAGAGTTTCCACAAAATGACCCGGATGCCTACAGTTTTAGCGGTGGGCTGTGCCGCGCGAATCAGGGCTTGATGGAATTTGTGGAAATGTTCAAAGCACCGATTAAAGTGCTTCATCCACTATTGACGGCAACGCAAGAAGGTAATTTCAACAGCACTGAAGGCCTCGGTGCAATTCCGTTTGATGGCATTATTCTCGCGCACTCTAACGAATCTGAATGGCAAAATTTCCGCAACAACAAAAACAATGAGGCATTTATCGATCGCGTTTATATCGTAAAAGTGCCTTATTGCCTGCGCGTAACGGAAGAAATGAAGATTTATGAAAAGCTGCTGCAAAACTCTTCATTGTCCAAAGCACCTTGTGCTCCTGATACCTTGCGTATGCTCGCGCAGTTTTCGGTGTTATCGCGTATCAAAGAGCCCGAAAACTCTAATATCTTTTCCAAGATGCGTGTCTACGATGGCGAAAACTTAAAAGATACTGATCCGCGCGCAAAATCATTGCAAGAGTATCGCGATGCCGCCGGTGTTGATGAAGGTATGAATGGATTGTCTACTCGCTTTTCGTTCAAAATTCTATCGAAAGTATTTAACTTCGATCCGACCGAGATAGCGGCTAACCCCGTGCACTTGATGTATGTGCTTGAGCAACAAATTGAGCAGGAGCAATTCCCCAAAGAGGTGCAAGATAAATACCTCAATGCCTTAAAAGAATTCATTTCTCCAAAATATGTCGACTTTATCGGCAAGGAAATCCAGACCGCCTATCTGGAGTCATACGCTGAATATGGGCAAAATATTTTTGATCGCTATGTCACTTACGCTGATTTCTGGATTCAGGACCAGGAGTACCGCGATCCTGAAACGGGTGAAATTCTTAATCGATCTTCGCTCAATGATGAGCTTGAAAAAATTGAGAAGCCAGCAGGTATCAGCAATCCAAAAGATTTCCGCAACGAGATAGTGAACTTTGTGTTGCGCGCTAAAGCAAACAATGCCGGTAAAAATCCGGATTGGCGTAGCTACGAAAAATTACGCATTGTGATTGAGAAGAAAATGTTCTCCAATACCGAAGATTTGTTGCCGGTTATTTCCTTCAATGCCAAAGCATCAGTGCAGGACAAAAAGAAACATCACGATTTTGTCCAGCGTATGGTGGAGCGCGGCTATACCGAAAAACAAGTGCGGCTATTGTCTGAATGGTATTTGAGAGTCAGAAAATCGCAGTAGCGTGTTTTAGGTAAAGCGGTTTTATTCGCTTTCGTGCGTTGTTAAACATTAAGGTTGAAGTATGAGTTACATCATTGATCGACGTCTTAATGCTAAAAATAAAAGTGCCGTAAATCGCCAACGCTTTTTACGGCGCTATCGCAACCAAATTCAAAAAGCTGTTGCCGATGCGGTAAATGAGCGTTCAATTACTGATATCGACAAGGGTGGAAAAATTAGTATTCCGGCGCGTGATATTAGTGAGCCCAGTATTTATCACGGGCAAGGTGGCTATAACACTCGCGTGTTGCCCGGCAATAAACAATTTTCAGAGGGCGATAAAATTGCGCGCCCTGATGGTGGCAGCGGGCAGGGTAGTGGCGGAAATGCCAGTAATTCCGGCGAAGGTATGGATGATTTCTCCTTCACCCTTTCGCAGGAGGAGTTTCTAGATTTTATGTTCGATGGTTTGGAATTGCCCAATCTGGTCAAGCGGCAATTATCTGGATTGGAGGAATTTAAAACTGTACGGGCTGGTATTGCCAACGAAGGGCAGCCTGGTCGAATTAATATAGTGCGCTCCTTGCGCTCCGCGAATATGCGTCGCATTGCATTGTCATCGGGTAAGCGCCGTCAGCTGGCAGAGCTGCAGGATGAATTACTGCGTTTGGAATTACTCCCCGATGCGTTGCGCGAAACAGAAAAGATCGTGCAGCTGCGCGAATCTATTGCCAAATTAGAGAAAGCGATTTCACGTATCCCTTGGTTGGATACTTTCGATCTGAAATACAATCTCCATATCAAGCATCCTATCCCTCGTTCCAAAGCGGTCATGTTTTGTATCATGGATGTGTCTGGTTCAATGGATCAGGCAACCAAAGATATCGCCAAGCGATTTTTTATTTTGCTCTACTTATTTCTGCAGCGCAGCTATGAAAAAACGGAAATCGTTTTTATTCGTCACCACACCAGTGCTAAAGAAGTAGACGAGGATGAATTTTTTCACTCCCGTGAAACTGGTGGGACGGTTGTTTCCAGCGCATTGCGATTGATGGATGAAATTATCCAGGCTAGATATTCACCAGAACAGTGGAACATCTACGGCGCGCAAGCATCTGATGGGGATAATTGGGGGGAGGATTCGGATGTATGTCGCGATATTCTAGTCGATGACCTGTTGCCGGATTGCCAGTATTTTTCCTACATCGAAATCACTAACAATGAGCATCAGGCATTGTGGACAACTTACGAAACCATTCGCGATGATTATCCTGATCATTTTGCGTTGCAGCATATTCGCGACGTGAGTGATATCTATCCCGTATTTCGTGAACTTTTTCATAAGAAGGTTGCATGAAGAAACCACTGTTTGTGACATCTGAATGGAATTTTGATTTGATTCGCGAGTGCGACCAAATTCTTGCCGAGATTGCCCAAGAGTTTGGTTTGGATATTTACCCCAATCAGATCGAAGTGATTAGCTCGGAGCAAATGATGGATGCCTACTCTTCAGTAGGTATGCCTATCGGCTATAGTCACTGGTCTTATGGAAAACAGTTGCTGAGTACGGAGAACTCCTACAAGCGCGGGCAGATGGGGCTTGCCTACGAGATAGTGATTAATTCCAATCCTTGTATCGCGTATTTGATGGAAGAAAATACCATGACAATGCAGGCGCTAGTAATTGCGCATGCGTGTTATGGACACAATTCTTTTTTTAAAGGCAATTATTTGTTCCGCACTTGGACGGATGCCAGTTCCATTATTGACTATTTGGTATTTGCCAAAAACTACATCAGTAAATGCGAAGAGCGTTACGGCATAGCGGCGGTGGAAGATGTTCTGGATTCATGCCACGCGTTAATGAATTATGGAGTGGATCGCTATAAACGCCCATATCCTATTTCTGCGGAAGAAGAGGAGCGGCGCCAAAGCGAGCGTGAAGAGTATTTGCGCAAACATGTTAACGATTTATGGCGAACTATTCCAAAATCCAATGTGGATGACTCACATAAAAATGCTCCCCGTTTCCCTCCCGAACCGCAAGAAAATATTTTGTATTTTCTGGAAAAGAATTCACCTCTGCTTGAACCATGGCAGCGCGAAGTAATACGTATCGTGCGCAAAATTGCCCAGTATTTTTACCCGCAGCGTCAAACACAAGTGATGAATGAAGGTTGGGCGACCTTCTGGCATTACACCTTGTTAAATGAATTGCATGCCCGCGGTTACGTGGGTGACGGTTTTATGCTGGAGTTTTTGCAGTCACACACCAGTGTGGTCGCCCAGCCGGCATACGATAGCCCGTATTTTAGTGGTATTAATCCCTATACCTTAGGCTTTTCAATGATGAGCGATATTCGTCGTATTTGCGAAAATCCTACCGATGAAGATCGTGTTTGGTTTCCGGAAATTGCTGGTTCAAATTGGAAAGAAACCTTGCAGTTTGCGATGAAAAACTTTAAAGATGAAAGCTTTATCCTGCAATTTCTATCGCCAAAAGTAATGCGTGATTTAAAACTGTTCAGTATTGTTGATGATGATCAGCAAGATAAAATCAATGTGAATGCAATCCACAATGAAACAGGATTCAAGCGCTTACGCGAAACTCTGGCGGGGCAATATAATCTGGGAAATCGTGAACCCAATATCCAGGTTTACAATGTGGATGTGCGTGGTGATAGATCGCTAACGCTTCACCATTACATGCATAATCGCCGTCCGTTGGGCGATTCAACGCACGAAGTGTTAAAGCATTTACGTCGGCTCTGGGGGTTCGATGTGCACCTGCACTCAGTAGATGGTAGTGAAATTAAAGCCAGTTACCATTGCACGCAAGATAAAGTGAGCTAATTTGGTGTGCCTCCAGTGTTGTTGTTTCGATAATAAAAATCCTATTTATTGATATGATTGCCATGAGGTAGTCATATCAACTCACTCTGTTATCCCTGATTCCCTTCATTTGTGAACTTTACTATTTTGGCATGGTCAGTAAAATCCATGAACCAATGGAGGCTTTTTCGTTTGTGTGAAAAATAGCCTATCCAAATTTGGAATAAAATCTATAACAATAGGATATTTATGAACGCTATCTCCCTCTATTTCATGTTCGCTTTGTCTTTGCTAGTTACCTCGGTGGTTAATGCACGCGAAATAGCGCTTACATTTGATGATGCACCCACGCCTGATTCTGCATTGATGACAGGGCAAGAGCGCACAGAAAAACTCATTGCTACCTTAACTGCAGCCAAAATACCTGATGCGCTTTTCTTTGTGAAAGCGGATTACATTAACGATGACACGCGTACTCGTTTGAAAAAATATACTGCTGCCGGTTTTCATTTGGCCAATCATAGTTACAGCCATAAATCGGCGAGTGAACTTGGTGCAGTGGATTATCCTGTTGATGTTTATAAAGCTCAGTTGCTACTAAAGCCCTTTGCAAATGTATTGCCCTATCATCGTTTTCCCTTCCTGCATTATGGTAAGGATCTGGCAATGATTACGTCATTGCAACAATCACTCACTGATCTCGGTTATAAAGATGGTTATGCCACCGTCGATAATTTTGATTGGTATATCAGTTCATTGCTAACCAATGCGGCGGAAGAAAAGAAAACGATTGATTATGAGAAAGCGCGAAAATTTTATGTAGAAACACTTTACGAGTCGATTGAGTTTTATGACGCTATCGCTCAAAAGTCACTTGGTCGTTCGCCACAACATGTGATGCTGTTGCATGAAAACGATGCGGCTGCATTATTTGTTGGCGATTTAATTGCTCACTTGCGCGCTAAGGGCTGGAAAATTGTTAGTCCGCAACAAGCCTATCAAGATCCGATTGCACGAAATTTTCCCAATGTGGCATTTCATAAACAAGGGCGAGTCGCGGCTATTGCCAATAGCAAAGGGGTGCCTGAATCTGAATTGCGTCATCCATCAGAGAATGAAACCTATCTCAAACAAGCTTTTGTTGCTGCCGGCATTATTAAAAATCAATAAACCAAAAGGAATTGCCAATGTCTGGTAAGAAAATTTTTCTGTTGGGCGTTATATCAGCGATTGCTAATTTTATTGTGTCCGTTCATGCGGAAGAAATACCGCCTTTTGGATATCCGCCATTTAGTACGCTCAGTATTCACGCTAATAGTAACAATAAAGATTATGAGCTATATATACAGCTTCCTCCGTCCTATTCTGATACAAAAGCCACCTACCCATTAATCATTGTCAATGATTCACGTTTTGCCTTTCCGGTTACCAATGGTGCTATGGCATTGATGGGCAATAATGTGGTTAAAGAGGCAATTGTAGTCGGTGTCTCCTATGCTCGAGGCGAAGATCGTACTATTAGCCGCACACGCGACTACACACCTACTTATTCGCCAGGTGAGCCCAACGGGCATTCTGCTGCTGCTCGAAAAGCGTCTGGCCATGCAAAAGAGTATGTGACTTTTTTAGCGGATCAAGTAATTCCCTTGCTGCAAAAAAATTACCGTATAGATGCCAATAATAAAGTTTTTGTCGGCCATTCGTTTGGTGGATTACTGGGAAGTTACATTCTGGTAAACAGACCTGAGCTGTTTGATCACTACATTATTGGCAGTCCATCGCTTTGGTATGACGATAAAGTGATATTCAAAATGGAGGCCGCCTATGCAAAAAATAGTAAATCATTAAACGCGCATGTAATGATTTATGCCGATGACGACAATGGTAATCCCAACAACCAAAAAATGGCTGAAGATGTATTGGCCTTTGAAAAGGTTTTACGGTCACGCAATTATTCAGGATTAAATTTAAAGGTCGAGATTATTAAAGGTGAGAATCACCATAGCGTATTTCCGGGGCTGCTATCGCGCGGACTCATGGCAGCTATTCCACTTAAGAAGTAAATCTAGTGTTTCGATAGCGCCATGAACTGAATGAAGTAACCTAAGGAACAGTTTTTTACCAGCGTGCATTTTCCAATTCGATGTCTTTGTGCAGGTAGCGGCCGTTGCTTGTTTTGCTAACAGAAAGGATTAGACGGGATTTTTTGGTGGCGTTGAACGATATGTTTTGGGTGAATTGAATTCCTGCGAAATCGATACGGGAGTTATCTACAGTAACCAAGCCGGAAATTGAACCGCCGGTAGCTAGTACGGAAGAGTTGGTAATAGTTAATGAAGTCTGTGGATTGGTAAAGTGTGAGTTTTGGATTGCGGCTGCTGAGTCGGTAATTATTATTTCGTTGGCGGTAACGCCATCAAGTGTTACTTCTGTGCAGCCATTTAATGTGATGCGGGTGTAATTTCCCGTCAATCTATCACCTGAGCGTTGCAGGCATTCATAAGCTTGTGGGGTGTTAGTTATTTTGTCTGCTTTTGCTTGGGTTATCGGTTTGTTGAATTGTTCAATTATCCACTGCGATACATCTTTTGCATGCGTCGCCATAGGAACATGTCCAGCGCCGTCAATTATCTTTAAATTGCTGTTGGCGAGAGTGGCAGAGAGAGTTTGTGCTGTCCGCAGGGGAGCTATCTGGTCATTGCTGCCCCACAAAATTGAAACGTTTTTTTGTGTTGTAAAAATAGCCGCTGAAAAGTCTTCTTCTATCAAACTAAGTGCTGCGTTGATATTCGGATAGTTCTGTAACGTCTTTCCCCACACAACATTGCTTTTACCTAAAAGACTGGTTGGGTCGGGTAAACTCAGTAATTTTTCAATAATTGTATTGCCGATATCCTGTAAACCTATTGCATAAGTTAGTAATGGGTTTATGGATTGTTCAGAGCCTGTAGGTATGCGATCTGTCGCGCTGTGTTTTACAAAAGCAGTGCGCTGCAAAATGCCTGCTGCATCAATCAACATGATTTTTGCTATGTCATCAGGGTATCTCTCTGCATAGCGCAATGTTACTGCACCCCCCATTGAATGGCCGACAACAGTGACAGGCGTTTTACTAAAATAAGGTTTTATAAAATGTAAAACATCGGCATAAGTCGTTGGTGATAATTTGGTTTGCGGGCTGGGTGAATTTGCAAAGCCGGGTAAGTCAATCATTACTACACGATAATGTTGTTCCAGTGCTGGTGTAAGTGACAACCAATCGCGCAGGCCATTTTGGCCTAAGCCATGAACCAATATTATTGTGGGAGCGTTTGCTTTTCCCGTCTCTGCCAGAAAAATGCGTGTACCCAGGTTTGGATTCTCCAGCCAGTAGCTTTTCCAGTGGGGCGGTAACTTAAACTGTGCGGCGGTGACCGGTATTAATGCGGAATTATTGTTGGTTGTCGTGCGCCCCAAGGCAGCATCGACAGTGTTGGCAACTGTGTCCAACCAATCTGCAGAGGTTGATATCGATAATGACAGTAAAAATGAAAATGTAATTATTTGGCGAATCATTTAACGCATCAGCTCGTAAACACACATGTTCACCGCTGATGCAAGGTTCAGCGATTCTATTGCGCCACAACCGGAAATGGTAAAAGGTTGGGCATTCATTTGCTGCAATGCTTCACGTGGTACTCCGCGTGCTTCATTGCCAAATACATAACAATCAAAATTCTTAAAGCTGGTATCGCTTAATGCTTTTCCATCCATATCGAGTGTGGCGATGGACTTGAATCGATTATTAATGGATTCAAGTGGTACATCCAGTTCCATCGACACATGAAAGATTGCGCCCATGCTGGAACGAACTACTTTGGGATTGTAAGGATCAACTGAGCCGGGGCTGAGTAAACAGCGAAAATTTCCGAACCATGCAAGGGTTCTTAAAATAGTTCCGAGATTGCCTGGATCTTGTACTTCATAAAGATAGACAACCTTTTCTACAGAGGCCTGCGCGCTTGCCGTGAGCAGGGGTGCAACTGCCACAATGCCTTGTGGTGTTTTTGTATCAGACATTTGGGCCATGTGTTTTTCACTGACCAGATGTTTATTAAAGCGGCTGGGGAAATCCTTAAACGATTCGGTGACATAAAGCTCGCTGTTTTTTAGCGCCGGGTTAATGGCTGCTGCTTTTTCCAATTCCAATACCAAATGCTCACCTTCCACTAAAAAGTGGCCAAGCTCCGTGCGGTATTTTTTTTGGTGAAGTTTTTTAATATCGTCGAGTTTCATAAGCTAAGGTCAGGTTTCACAAATCGTTGGCCAGTGTTTGCTGCATTCAGCATAACTGGGTGTGTAGTCATTGTATCATCTGAAGGTGAGAGCAAACAAAAGAAGACAGTAGGGCGTAGATTAGATGGAATGTATGTGCGTGCACGCACACAGGAATTATGGGTAGGCGAGGGATTACTTGGGAATTGTTATAGAAATTCGTCAATACAATGCACCGGTGGATGCATTACATCCACCGGTGCATCAGCTTACTTGGCCGTAATGATTACATCATCAACAAACAGATTAATCCCGCCTGCCGGGCCTTCGGCATAAATCAGGAAGTCGTTAATGACACAGTCGGCGGGTATTACCAAATCGCCTGTGAGTGTCGACCAGGAGCCTTCAGTCACTGCTGAAGTATTAGCAACCCAGCTATAAGTTGTGTCTGCCCCGCAGGTGAGTTTGCGAGTGATATTCACCGGTGCCGTAGCGGCACCTTGAATGGTAACAGCCATACTGACGGAGTAGGTTTTTCCTGCAGTAAGCAGCGGGCGCAAGTTGCTGTAAACCGCCGGGCCGTTGCCGCTGCGATTACTCAACTTCAAACTGTAGTTGCCGGATTTGGCAATTTCAGTTGATGCCGCAACCGTTCCATTCCATGACGACCAGCCATTTACGTTGCCCAATTCAAAATCACCATTGCTCACTAAATTAGCGGTGACCAGCTCGCGCACCTCTACATCATCCAAATAAATATCAATACCGCCAGCAGGGCCTTCAGCGTAAATCAGCAAATCAGTTAATTCGCATTGCGGCACATTTAACTGGCCGGATAATTCTACCCATTGCAAATTATTGATAGTGACAGGGCTCACTAGCCAACCGTAAGTATCGCTACCAGCGCAGCCAATTTTGCTGGTGATATTCACATTTGCCGATGCAGCACCCGCAATACTTGCCCAGAGTTTTACGGCATATTTTCCACCGGGTTTTACCAGCGATTTCAAGCTGTAGGCTGCAGGACCGTTGCCATTGCGATTACCCAGTTTCAATGCGTAATTGCCATTGTGTGGATTCAATGTGTCGGCCGTGATGGTTCCGTTCCAACTAAACCAGCCAGCAGTATTGCCGCTTTCAAAATTACCATTGTTGATGAGGTTGGGGCCGTAACCGGTGCCTGCATCTGGTGCGTGGAATTTAATGAAATCGATATTCGCAACACCATAGACATTATTAAATTTAATGTAAACATCGTGCTCACCACTAACCGCAGGCCATGGAATAGTGATGGATTTTGCCGTGCTCCAGCCACCGCTGGACTCAAGATTTTTTTCTGCCAGTGGTGGTGTATCCAAACTATCAAGGTGGATGGAAATTGAACCTACATCAGCGTTACCTTTGAAATAGGTGAAGCTGAGTTGATCCCATGCCGTTTGGAAGTTCACTTTTTTGAATGCGATCCAGTCGCCATTGTCGGTATAAGAAACTACATCACCAGAAGCGATAATACCGCTGCCCTCATCGTATTCTTCCGCTTGCAACGTCAGGCCAGTTGCGTCGCCGCTCCAACCGGTGGGAATATAATCGGGTACAGTGCAATTGGTGCTTCCTGCTGCGTAGCACAGCATCCATTCAAAACCAGGGCGCAAAGTTTTATTGCTGCGAATAAGATAAGCATGTTCTCGCCACATATGACCTTGCAAATGCCCCCAGTGAGTGACACCAACCACCGATGGGTTATCCCAGAAAATGGTGAATAGATCGCGCATGCGGTTTGCGTGCTGTGCATCGTTTTTGAAATTCAAATCAAATTCCGAAATGTAGATCGGCAAACCGGTTGCGGCGAGAGTTTCCAGATTTTTCTTCACCACATCGTTTTCGGCGCGTTCTAAAAAGTGTGATTGCAAACCTATACCGTCAATTAAATCGCGCTCTTGCAGCAATTGAATCAGCGTCAGATATTCCTGCGTGAAAGATTCCATGATCAGGATTTGGTAATCATTCAAAATCAATTGTGAGTTGGGGAAGTGCACCCGTGCCATCTCAAACGATTTAATCATCCAATCCCAACCGGTTACACCTGCACCACCTAATGCATTTCTAAAACTTGGCGGTGCATGCAGTGGTTCGTTAACAACATCAATCATTTCCAGATCGGGATAGCGTTGCGCAACAGCTGCCATCCATTCATCAATCTCGATAAGTTGTTCTTCAGCGGTGAGATTGTTCATCCAGTTTGGCGCTTGCTGTCCCCAAATAAGCGTATGCATTTTGAAGGGCATGCCATTGGTTTTGGCGAAATTGTAGGCGTAATCCAGCCCCGTCCAGTTCATCACATTGCGAGTTGCTTCAACGCTGCCCCATTTGCCGGCGTTACCGGGAGTTAGTTGATTGAAGTAGGTTGGTAAGTCTGCAAATTCCGCTGTGCTATCCACTGCGGAACCGAGGAAGCGATTACCGATGCTAGTAAAGACGCGAACTTCTTTTGAGATGGTTTTATTTCCGCTTGGGTCATAAGCCGTTGCAGTGTAAGTCTGGCGACCATTGTTATTATTTGTGATCGGAAGAGTGAGCGTAAACGGTGCTTTGTTAATTTGGCCGATTACAACTCCATCTAATTCGAATACTACTTTGCGTACTGCAACGTTATCCGTTGTTTGCGCGCTGAGAGTAATATTGGCGCTGCTAGTAAATAGCTTTTTATTTACACTCAGGCTAATAGTAGGTGCTTGGGTATCGCAGTTTTTGCCGTTGATTGAAATTATATAACCCGTCGCACCAGAGTAAACTCCAGTGCCGATGTAACCAAACTGATAGTTGCTGCCTTTAGGAATTTTTTGATACTGCAACCAGCTGGGGGAATTTACAAAATAACCATTTTCGACAGGGCTGTAATCCGCCTGATAGCCATCGCGAATACTGGTGTTGCCGACATCCAATAAAATTTTAAAACTGGTGGCGACTTCGCCGGTTTTATTTGTGACCGCCGACCAACCCTGATACGACGTCGGGTTAGGCCAGGTTGCATAAAGCCCGGAATTAACACTGTAACCACAGTCACCTGTGTTGAGCGTTTGTGCGTGTAAATGCGAGGCAAAAATGAGTGTGCCCGCTGCGCAGGCGAGCGGTAGTAGCTTGAGGGACATGATGTTCTCCGTTGTTATTAATTATTGCGTTGGAGCCAGGGTTATTTCCTTTTAGCGCCCGGATGCATATCCCGTAAACGTAAAGACAGCGTGAATAACCTTATGGTCATTCATACTAGTAGACAAGCGCTATTGGAATCAATAGCGCTTTTGCGATTAAAACGATGAGTAATAGAAACTGAAAGCGGAACGTTTTTACTGATGAATATTCAGGTCGGCCAACATAGCTTTGGCGACCGCTTCAGCGACTTTAATTCCATCGACACCTGCAGACAAAATCCCTCCCGCATAACCAGCGCCTTCACCAGCGGGAAATAAACCGCGCGTGTTCAAGCTCTGCAGTGATTCATGCTCTCGTGTGATACGCACAGGCGATGAGGTGCGGGTTTCAATTCCGGTGAGGATGGCATCGGCGCGATCAAAGCCGCGAATTTGTTTGCCAAATTCCGGCAGGGCTTCGCGGATCGCTTCGATCACATAATCGGGAAGTGACGGCGCTAAATCGCCCAGCAATACGCCGGGTTTATACGAGGGTTCAACTTCGCCGAATTCGCGCGATGCTTTGCCGCGAATAAAATCGCCCACCAATTGCCCTGGCGCGCAATAATCATTACCGCCCAATTCAAATGCGCGTGACTCCAGTTTTTCTTGCAGTTCAACTCCGGCGAGTGGGCCGCCGGGAAAATCTTCTTCTGGTGTAATTCCCACTACAATCCCCGCATTGGCATTGCGTTCGTTACGCGAGTATTGGCTCATGCCGTTGGTAACAACGCGATTGGGTTCTGATGTTGCCGCAACAACCGTTCCGCCCGGGCACATACAAAAGCTGTAAACCGCACGGCCATTTTTTGCGTGATAAACAACTTTGTAATCCGCCGCGCCGAGTTCAGGATGACCTGCATATTTACCCAAGCGTGCATGATCGATAATCGATTGTGGGTGTTCGATACGGAAACCCACGGCAAACGGTTTTGCTTCGATATAAACACCGCGTTCGTGCAATTTACGAAAAGTATCGCGCGAGCTATGACCCAGCGCGAGCACTACATAACGGCTGAGCAGCTCTTGCCCATCACTCAGGGTTACACCCTGAATTCGGCCATTCTCGATAATAAAATCGCTGACTTTACTTTCAAAGCGCACTTCACCGCCGAGCGTTTTAATTTCTTCGCGCATTGCCGCCACCACACCGGTTAAACGGAAGGTGCCTATGTGAGGTTTGCTCACATACATAATTTCTTCCGGCGCACCGGCGCGCACAAACTCGTGCATCACTTTGCGGCCGTAAAATTTTGGATCTTTAATCTGGCTGTAGAGTTTGCCATCGGAAAATAAACCGGCACCACCTTCACCAAATTGCACGTTGGATTCAGGTGTTAATACTTTATTTCGCCAGAGTGCCCAGGTGTCTTTCGTTCTTTTGCGTACATCTTTACCGCGCTCCAGCACAATTGGTTTAAAACCCATTTGCGCGAGCGTGAGTGCCGCGAATAAACCGCAGGGGCCGAAACCAATTACCAGCGGGCGCTCGGTTAAATCGGCAGGTGCTTCAGCGACGGGATAATAATTAGTATCGGGGGCAGGGCGAATATTTTTATCATCGGCAAAACGGCCGAGAATTTTTTCTTCGTTGTTTGCCTGCAAATCGATGATGTAGACAAAGGTGATTTCGCTGTTCTTTTTGCGCGCGTCGTAGCTGCGTTTAAATACAGTGAAATCGATAAGATCAGTGTCTTTGATTTTCAGGCGTTTGACGATGGCGGTACGCAAAGCGTCAGCGGGGTGATCCAACGGCAGTTGGAGTTCGGTAATGCGAATCATTATGGCTCCTGGCCGGTGACTTTCCGGCAAAGGGGGGAAGAAGAAAACCCGCACATTTTACGCGGGTTAACTCAATCTAGCCAAGATTAAAAACATCTAGTTGGGGGATTAAAAACTCGCCAGTTAAGGCTAGTTCTGGTCAGCCGCTATCTGCAGGACGATCTTGCCGCGGGTGCGCCTTGTTTCCGATAGTTCAAGCGCTTGTTTCACTTCGGATAAGGGCAGCACTGTTGCGATATGAGGCACTAATTGCTGGCTGTCTACCAGCGCGCTTATGGCTGCGAGATCATCCGGATCAGATTTGCAGAATACCCGTGCGAGGTGATCGCCATAAGTATTGCGTTGTTCTTCGGTGGGAAATTCTACGGCTGTGACAAAATAACCACCGGCTTTTAACACGCTAAATGCTTGTAGATAGGTTTCGCCGCCCACCGTATCAAATACCAGGTCTACATCACTCACCTTATCGGCGAGCTTTTCGCCGGTGTAATCTACAAATTCATCCACTCCCAGTTGTTCGACGAAACTTTTATTACGACCCGAGGCTGTGCCTATTACATAAGCGCCTTTGGCTTTGGCGAGTTGCACGGCTAATGAACCTACACCGCCGGATGCACCGGTAATTAAAATGCGCTGTCCGCTGGTCAATTTGCCTGAATCAAACATACCTTGCCACGCGGTTAGCGCGGCGAGCGGAATTGCTGCTGCCTGAATATAATCGAGTTGCTGCGGTTTAAGCGCTACATCTTCCACTTGTGCGATAGCGTATTCAGCAAATCCTCCGGTGCGGATTTTTCCGTAGACTGCATCGCCCGGTTTGAATCCGCTGACACTATCGCCCAATTTTTCAACAACGCCTGCGATTTCACTGCCGAGTGGTATTGGCAGTGTTAATCCAAAACGCGCGCCCGCGCCGCTGCGAATTCTCCAGTCCACCGGATTTACACCGGCGGTGTATACCTTTACTAAAATTTCGCCAGCAGCGGGTTGCGGAATGTCCCGTTCAATCAGATTGATGACATCGTTATTGCCGTATTCGTTGATAACTACCGCTTTCATATTGAGACCTCAAAATTCAAACGCATTTTATTAATTGCTCACCAGAATAATTGTTACGCATTTACGACTCAATAAATCCCGATAGAATTTGTCATCAAAGCTTCATGTTTTTGACATGGTTTAGTCATAAACCCTCACCATCCTTGCGGGCTGATTGTCTTCCTATTCAACCTCTAAAGGATCAGCCATGCAATTTGCAAAAAGAATACTCTCTCTGGCCGTGATTGCCAGTTTGCCCGCCCTGATGGTTGGCTGCGGTGGTGACGATGGTAAAAATGGTACCAACGGCTCCAATGGTACAAATGGCAGCAATGGTAGTAATGGAACTAACGGCAGCAACGGTGCCCAAAGCCTGATCACTCAAACTGTATTGGCCGCTGGTAATGCCCAGTGCTTTAAAGGTGGAGTAAAAATCGATTCTGGTGTCGATGCCAATAACGATAAAGTGTTGCAGGCTACTGAAATTAGCCAAACGACTTATCAGTGCGATAAATCAGCAATCAACCCGCAAATGAATTTTAATCGCATTGCAACCATTCAGAGTTGTATGCAGATCAATGCCACCTGTAATACTAATGATGTAACCGCAGCAGAAATTGTGGCGGCAAGCACTGATGGTATGACACTGGTGTACACCGACAGTCCGAAAAACCAAATTGGTTTTGTGAATATTACTAACCCAAATTCACCAAAAGCCATTGGCGTTCTCGCGATGGGTGGTGAGCCAACATCGATTGCTGTGAAAGGTAGCAATGCGTTGGTTGCGGTAAATACATCTGCTGATTACGTCAATGTTTCAGGCAAATTAGCGGTTGTAGATATCGCTACTAAAACGCTGGTTCACTCAATTAATCTCGGCGGCCAACCAGATTCTATTGCGATCAGTCCTGACGGAAAATATGCGCTGGTTGTTATCGAAAACGAGCGTGATGAAAGTTTGAACGGTGGCGTACCACCGCAATTACCAGCCGGTAAATTGGTGATTGTTGATTTAACGGCTGCTGCACCTACTGCGTGGACTACACGCGATGTAGATTTAACTGGTATCGCAATGCTTTATCCATCTGATCCAGAGCCGGAATATGTTGATATCAACTCCGACAATATTGCGGTAGTCACTCTGCAAGAAAATAATCACATTGCATTAGTGAATTTGGTAACTGGCACAATCGTTCGTCACTTTACTGCGGGCAGTGTGGATTTGGTTAATGTTGATTTAACGGATGATCGCCCTGCAGTTATTAAACCCGTTGAGGTACAAAGTGCGCGTTTGCGTGAGCCTGATGGTGTTAGCTGGATTAACAATGAATATTTTGCCACCGCTAACGAAGGCGATTTAAACGGCGGCACCCGCGGCTTCAGTATTTTTAATAGCATGGGTGAGGTGGTGTGGGATTCCGGCAGTGATCTGGATGATATGGCAATTCGTTTTGGCCACTATCAAGATCGTCGTTCCGATGCAAAAGGCAATGAACCAGAAAATATTGAGCTGGGCGTATTTGGCGATGAACGCTTCCTGTTTGTAAACTCCGAGCGTTCTAGCCTGGTGTTTGTTTACGATCTGGCTGATCCGAAAAAACCGGTATTTAAACAAGTGTTACCAGCAACTGCTGCACCTGAAGGTGGCTTGGCAATTCCATCACGCAACTTGTTGGTTGTTGCTTCTGAAAGCGATTTGCGTAACGTAGCGATTCGTGCGGGCATTAATATTTATTCTTACAACACCCAAGCGCAAAAATATCCAACTGTACAATCGGTGAATCGTGCTGACGGTAATCCGATTCCATGGAGTGCGCTCTCTGCATTGTCGGCAGATGCAAACAATCCAAACATCCTCTATTCAATTGAAGACAGCTTCTTTGGTCAAAACCGTATTTTCACCTTGGATGTCAGCAGCAAGCCAGCGTTGATTGTGGGCGAAATCAAAATCATGGATAGCAAAAATGTATTTGCAACCTCGGGTGTGAATGCAGGTTTGCCCGCGTTTACCAATGCCGAATTGGCGGCGATGATTAACGCGGATAAATCAGTAAATATTGATCCGGAAGGTTTGGCGAAAGCGAGCGATGGCGGTTTCTGGATTGCATCTGAAGGTTCTGGTGCAGCAGCTAGCGCCGCGTCAATGAACTTGATTTTCAAAACCGATAGCCAAGGTGTAATTGAATCGGTTATCAGCTTGCCTGCAGAAGTAAATGCATTGCAAACCAATAACGGTTTTGAAGGTATCGCGGAATACAACAACAGTTTGTATCTCGCATTCCAACGCGCGTGGGGCACTGAGGCTAATCCGCGTATTGGTATTTACGACCTTGCCAGCAAAACCTGGAAGTTTGTGTTTTATCCGCTGGATGCTTACAGCTCGCAATACGCGGGTGGTTGGGTAGGTCTGTCGGAAATTACTTCAATCGGCAATGGCGAATTTATGGTGCTGGAGCGCGATAACCGTGGCGGTCCGGATGCATCGATCAAGCGTTTGTACAAAATCAATCTGCAAACCTTTACCGAAGGCGAAACCATTACCAAAACCTTGATCAAAGATATCAAACCTATTTTGGGCGGCACTACCGGTCCACTGTTGGAGAAGGTAGAAGGCACCGCGTTGATGGCCAATGGCGATGTATACATTGTGACCGATAACGATGGTGTGAATGATCACAGCGGCGAGACCCAGCTGATCAATTTGGGCAAGTTGTTTTAAGAATGACTCTTTAGTTGTGTGGTTTGAGGGAGCTTCGGCTCCCTTTTTTATTGCTATGTGGTTTGTTTGCCCGTTTTGTCTTATCCAGCCCAACCCCTTACAATGGCGAGGTTTCCGTAGTTAATTCGAGTTATCCATGGCCAGATCCAAAAGTAGCAACCGTTGGTTGGAAGAGCACGTCAACGATCCTTATGTCAAAAAAGCACAGGTTGATGGCTATCGCGCGCGCGCGGCTTATAAGCTGATTGAGCTGAACGAAAAAGACAAATTGATCCGCCCGGGCATGATGGTTGTGGATTTGGGTTCGGCACCGGGCAGTTGGTCGCAAATCGCCGGGCGTTTGGTCGGTGTGAAGGGCAGGGTAATTGCGTCTGATATTTTGCCGATGGATTCGCTGGAGCACGTGGATTTTATCCAAGGCGATTTCACCGAAGAATCAGTATTCAACCAAATTATGGATAAACTCGGTGGCGCGCGTGCGGACGTAGTTATCTCCGATATGGCGCCCAACATCAGTGGTGTTGACGCAGTGGATCAAGCCTCGTCTATGTATCTGGTTGAACTCGCATTGGATATGGCGCGCAGCGTGTTAAAACCCAAAGGCGATTTTGTGGCAAAAGTTTTTCACGGCGAAGGCTACGATGATTACGTGAAAGATGTGCGCACCTCGTTTGAAAAAGTAGTTATACGCAAACCCGATGCTTCACGCCCGCGCTCGCGTGAGGTGTATGTTGTTGGCAAAGGATTTAAGCAATAAATGTCAGTAGCAAGTTATTGCTCTTTTATCCGTTTGCGATACTCACTCGGCGAAATTCCCGTCACCCGTTGAAACTCTTTGTTGAAATTGGATTTGGTGCTGAAACCCGCTTCAAGCATTAGTGTGGTGATGGGCATATCTTCTTGTTCTGTTAATAAAATCTGCGCGGCTTTCACGCGACAATCGTTCAGGTATTGTGAAAAACTGCCGCCGTAAATGCGGTTGATGGCTTGGGAAATTTGTCGTGCTGGAATAACCAGAATCCGGCCGGCGTGCTCCAGTGTGATACCTCCTTCCTGTTTATAAAGTTGGCGTTCTGCCACTACCTGTTCCCAGCGTTCA
The DNA here is from genome assembly GCF_039207905.1 of Cellvibrio sp. Lineage (GTDB taxonomy): Bacteria > Pseudomonadota > Gammaproteobacteria > Pseudomonadales > Cellvibrionaceae > Cellvibrio. The sequence continues at coordinate 606 of NZ_JBCECX010000055.1, read as the reverse complement.
AAAATAGCTTTGGCTTCATCATCGCCCAGGGTTTTGGCTTTGCTTGCGCGAAGGTCTTGCAGGGCATGCATACATTCAATTACCGGTGCGCGGATGATCACCAGCAATAAAGTGAATGCATGCAATATCAAGAAAGCGCCTGAGCCGATTAACGCCGATACTGATTCGCTCGGTTTTACGCCATTACTTATTTCAATGTAGGCGCAGACTTCCACCAGCAGGTTAATCGCAATCAGCACCGTAAGGATAAACAACCAGCGGTAGGCAGAACTTGCATATTGTCCCAAGGATTCAAGCCGCGTTTTTGCTCCCATTAGTAAGCGGATCACTATCGCAAGGTAGAGCGCGAAACTGCCGATGATCAGGTAGTCGATGGTCCAGAGCAACGGAATTTTCAGGAGCCAGATTGTCGGTATGAACAGCGCGGGTAACAAATGCAGCGCGCGGATTTTTGCCGGATACGCATTCCCCACCAAACTGGCGTAGTAAAAATAAATGGCCGGGCCGAGGGTCATGGCGATACTGGCGCGCAAAAGCATTGCCAGTTCCCAACCAAAACTCAGGATCAGCACTGCCAAAAAATTCTGCAGGGCATAAAGCCCGTAG
>NZ_JBCECX010000054.1:0-20891 GCF_039207905.1 Cellvibrio sp. | reverse complement strand
CGCCCTTCCCCTTGCTGCCATTCACTGGTTAACAACCCTTGGTCGGCCAAGCGGCGCACCAAGGGATAAAGTGTCCCTTCGTCTATATCCAAACCTGCGTCCTGCAGTTGCTTGCGCAGGGAATACCCGTAATGCGGTGTCCGCAGTGATCCCAACACCGCCAACACCAAAATCCCCCGCCGCAACTCCTGCTTGAGCTTCTCTAACTGTTCTTCTGCCATACTGTGCTCCACATACTATGCAATACACAGTATATACTATGCGCCGCACAGTAAGTGATTGCAAGCATTTCTTTGGATATTTTTTAGGCAGACGAATTACCGCCATGAGGCAGATAGAGAAAAGCCCGGATTAGCAAGCTAATCCGGGCTTTAAAGATGAAGGGAATTGGCAGTATTTTAAAAACGATAATCCAGGATCACTCGAAACGGTACTTCACTTCCAGACCGTAAGTACGCGGTGGATTATACAAACCGCGTGCTACCCCCAAGAACGAAACCGAACTCTGCCGCAAATTAGTTTCATCAGTAAGATTTTTAACCCACAGTGAAATATCCCACTGGGCATCCAGATTTACACCAAAACGTGCATTGGCAACGTAGTGAGATGAAATGGCGTTGCGCGGCAAATTATTCGGATTGGAAAAGTAGTCGCCGGTGTAGCCATAGTCGATGTGACCGTAAAACTCCCACTGACTAAATATCGGCCTGCTGTAATCCAGCGCGATGAAGTAGGCTTTTTTCGGTGCGTAGGGTAAATAATTATCGTCATAATCGACCCCCAACCCACCGCCATCTTTGAAATCATCAAAGCGAGCCTGGGTGTAAGCAGCATTAAAAGTCATGCTCAGGTTTTCGGTCAGCAACGCCTTAGTGTCTACTTCAATCCCCTGACTAGTTACCTTACCGGCATTAGTAAGCGATAAGACTGTGCCTGATTCTTGAGTGGGTACGAATTGAAATACCTGAAAGTCATCATATTTGGTTACGAAACCCGCGAGATTGAATGTAAGTCGCTTATCAAAAAATGACGACTTTGCGCCCAACTCATAATTCATCGCATATTCGGGATCAAACTGAAAATGCTCCAACGTGGTAATAAAGTCTGCATTCCAACCGCCGCTTTTGTATCCGCGCGCAACACTGGTGTAGAGCAAAACATCCGGCGCGAGTTGAAAATTAATACCAACTTTAGGTAGCGGTTCGTTGTAGCTTTTTTTATCGCGCAGGTGATCGACATCAATAAACGAACCAGTGGTGTCGACGCTGGAATAATCAATATTCCTCACCTCATGCACAAAACGAATCCCACCAGTCAGGCTCCATTGGGAAGCAAAATAATAATTTCCATGTAAGTACAATGAAGCCGATTGCGCTTCTGCTGATGCGGGTGTTTGCACAGACGAGTTAGGCGCGGGACGAAACATAGAACCAGTTACAGCACTTCTTTGGGTAGAAATATCCTGATCCAACAAATAAAGGCCAATAACATAATCGCTATTCTCACCTTTAGGTGATGCCAGCCTGAACTCCTGACTCAACTGATCATTTTTTTCATCAAACAAACTGATTGCCACATCCAGCGGAGAATAATCCTCTTCACTCAGTTCATCATGCTCACTTGCACGAATACCGGTAATAGATGTCCATTGAAAACCATCTGCGGTTTCATAGGTTGCCTCGATCGTTGTGCCTTTGAGTTCGCGCCGCTCGTATTCATCAGCATTGTGGGCAACCTCATAAGGCACTCCATTAGAAAGAGCTTCCGCATTGGTAGCTTTGGCATCATCCTTTAGATAATCAAACCCGATATCCAACACTAGATTTTCAATACCGACATAACGGAATTTCAGCTTGGCTACATCCCTGTCAGCACCTTTTAAATCGCGATTAAGCGTAACGTTATCGATGTAGCCATCCTGGCGAGTAGACCCCACCAATAAACTGGCAAATAAATCAGGAGTGATCGGCACATTGATTTTGCCGGAGAGTGAATTCAACTCGTAATTACCGACATTGGAACGCAACTCTGCGCTGAGCGTATCATCAGGTTTTTGGGTAATAATATTGATCGCACCCGCAATCGCATTAGTACCAGAAAGCGTACCCTGTGGCCCACGCAACACCTCGACATGGGCAACATCCAACAAACTTTGATCAAAGCTGGAAGAGCGCCCAGTCAATACCCCATCCATATACACAGCTACGCGCGCGTTTGTTCCAATATTACGCGAGTAGTCCCCCACCCCCCTGATGGCAATTTCACCGCGGGAACTTCTGTCACCCGCACCAAAATTGATATTGGGAATAGCCGTTTCCATTTCAGTCAATGAGCTTGCGCCGACTTGGTCGATAAACTTTTTATCGTAAGCGCCAATGGCAATTGGAATTGATTGGATACTTTCTTCACGCATTTGCGCAGTGACGACAACCTCTTCAATCACGAGGGCTTTAGTGTTTTGCGCCCATAGTGATGCGCTATGGAATGAGCCCAACAAGAGACCAGCAAAACAAAAAATCCCGGGAGGAAAGTTTCTTTTAATTATTATTCCCATGAACAATCGACTCTACTTAAAATGATTATTATTAGATTAAGGTTAAACAGACTACGGTTACACATGCCGCTCGTGAGACCTCAATAAATTTTGCAAACTCTGCAAGCTTAGCGGTTTCTCCAAAAAATCTGTAAACCCGCGTGCAAGCAAACCGGATCGATTTGCACCTATCGGCAAACTTGTCAGGCCAAAAATAATCGTTTCACTACTAACTCGAGTTCGCAACTCTACCGTCGCTTGCTCTCCGTTCATTTTCGGCATATGCAAATCCATCAGGATTAAATCATAGTGCTTTTGTTCGCACATACTGAGCGCTTCCAACCCATTCTTCGCAAAGTCTACGGAGTAATGCGGAGCTAACAGACTTTCTCCTATATCGCGATGAATCACCTCATCATCGACCAACAGAATAGTTTTGATCACCGATACTCTGGTTGATGCATTTATCTGAACGCCAGAGCGAGCATCAGGCGCCGCCAGATCATCTACCGAAGTGCTGATGAAACTATTGGTTTGGTGCCGCATAGAGGTCGACAATAAATTAATTTTCTTTTGCACAATCGCCAGATTTGAAACCATTATTTCAGGCGAGTGTATCAATGCATCGATGAACTTCTCGCCTTCCGGTAGCAAGTGACGTAACTCTGGGGAATCCACCATTGCCTTAATTAGATCAGGTAAATATTTAGCCAAAAGTTCGGCCTTCATTTTGGCAATCACTAATGGCGTTGCTATGTCATGAAAAAGCGTTGCCGTGCTATCTACATCATTTTGCTCATTTGGCCTATCTGTCATTACCTATCAACTCCGCTTACTCAACCCACTTCTTTAGAGAAGAAGGTTGTTAATAATGTGAATCTTGCAATCGTTTTTGTAATTAAGGCGCGCATCCACTTCAAGCTCAATAAGTAAATCATAGATAGCCGAGCTAGTCGCATCATTCAACCACTTACGAATGAACTTTTAAAGTGTTGTTTTAGATCGCATATTTTTTGAGCATAATGGACTTTGGCGCCATTTCCAAAGTCTACTCAGGTGCCATGGAATTAATTGGCGCCTAAAGCATCTTGGCGCATTTTTTTCATCTTTAACTCCGCAAACACCATTAAAAAACTTAACTACTGAGGTTTCATATGTTCACCACCGCCCTTAAAACCCAAGAAAACCGTCAAAGCGAATATTTCACTGCCGTAGCTAAAGGTCCTATGCTAGACAGGGTGTATTCTATGCGTTACAAAAGCTATAGTGCGGAACAATACATTGAAGAAAATTCATCATTACAATTCATTGACGAATACGATGACAAACCTAACAGCACCTGTTTTCTTGCGTATCATCGGAATAATGCTATAGGGTCAATGCGGATTTGTGAATTCAATCCAAGCGAAGGCCATGCAGTGCCCGTTATGGAAATTTTTGATGAAGAAATTAGAACTCATATCGGCTATGAAAATACTTTTATTGAAGTGAACAAATTTGTAATCGCGCCATTTTTTCAACGTAAGGGTGGAGTTGAGGCGCGCATGTTACTGATAGGAACAATGGTAGAGGAAGCAATAAATAGAGGCGCCTCAAGTATTCTTCTGGCAGTTCGACCGGCTCATGTTCGATTTTATAAAATGTTAGGCTGCAAGCAAATTTCTGAATCGAAGTCTTATCCACACCTGTCGTTTAAAACAGTACTTATGGCCTGTACTGACGTCGAGTGGTCGAGAAACTTCATTAGAAGCAAAGTTAATGTGGTAGAGACACACGATGATCCAGTACCTAATTACGGCAATTATTGATATAGCTGTCGGGATTCTCGCCTTCTCCAAGAAGGAGAATCCCGCTGCTAAAGCGCTTGCATTTACAGTTTTCAGTTTAGGCATCTGGTCTTTAGAACTATATTTACTCACTGTTGTTAAAAACATAGATGCCCTAAATATTTGGTTTCATATAACACGCTGGGGTATGTTTTTTATTCCTGCGACCTTTGCATTTTTAACCTGGCGCCTTGTAGGTAGCCGCTCACAGCGATTCAAAAAATTTGTAGTTATTCCTAGCCTTTTCGTGAGCGTCGGCCTATCCATCGCCAATGCATTTATCTTCCCATCAACCTTGAAAGAGGTTGATGGAGGATACCTTCCTGCAATTGACTCTTTTTATTATGTTTTCTTGGTTAACTTTGTATGGTCTTTTGGCGGTGCCATAGGCCTTGTCCTAACATCCTATAAAACATCACCATATCGTGAAAAGCAGAGATTAAAGTGGTTATTTATAACGCTCTGTGCAAGTTTTATTGGTGGAGGTTTGGGCCTTTATTCGATGCCCAGTGAATTCTACTTATCGCGTTTTGTTGGTTCCATCACCAATATCGTATTTGTAGCTTTACTATTTTACTCAACCATCCAACACAACTTGATGGACTTTAGGTTTGCACTAAGCGTCGGCCTATCGAAAGCCATCCTATTAGGATTTTTTGTCTGGCTATATTTTGTGGTGACGTCAGTCGTGGGTGAGCACACAGACTCAAATGGTAGTATCTTTGTATTATTACTTTTTGTTGCAATCATTTTGGAAAGCTATCCAAGACTACTAAAATGGATTCTACCCAATGCAAAGAAAATACTCGTCAAAAATGGATACGATTTCGATCAAGTAAAAATAGAAACGGAAAACGAACTGAGAAACTCGATTAATTTTTCGACGATGATAGAGGTATTAGATCACCTTCTATTAAAAACACTTAAATTGAATAACTACAAAGTATTAATGGTACAGCATGAAAACGACCATTCAAGTGAAGAGAATAATTACGATCAAAACGGTTTAACATTGAAGCGGATTGCTGAAAAAAATCAGCTCGTAGAATACTGTGCCCAACAGACACAATTGATCATGGCAGATGAAATGCCAAGCGAACTGCAGCATGAGATGGAAAAATGTAACGCTATTTTATGCTTTCCTGTCTTTTACGAAAATAAAGTGTTGGGAATAGTGTTAGTAGGAAGCCCTACCAATGTTTCTTACTATCGTTATGACGACCTAAAAATATTTGAATGGTTAAAATCCGAGCTGGGACAAGTATTAAATCGTTTGATCCGCCTTAACAATATGCATGACCAGCTGGGAGAGGCAAAAAAGACACTCTCAATGCTTAGCTTGATGAGCCATTACCATCACGATATTAAAGCTCCTTTCGCTATCATCGATGGAGTTCTATCCAATGACATTTATGACCGCGAAAAGCAGAGAGACATAGTTTTGTCACAAGTAGAACGTGGCTCCAAGCTGATCGCAACAATGGCCGGCATATTAGGAGGAAATCACAAGCGCCGCATTCAGTCTTGCGCACTGGAAACCTTGGTTCAGGATTGCCTCTACTTATTTGAAGCGTCGTTTGACAAGATTGAGTACGAGCTAGGTGGAATTCCTAAGATTAAAGGGGACGCAGAGGATTTAAAAATCCTGCTAATTAACCTAATTAAAAACGCTGCTGAGGCACGCCAGCAGGGCGAAGACCTCACCGTTAAAGTAAGATCCTGGCTTGAAGATGGTAATGTCTACTTTTCCATTGCCGATAACGGTGTGGGCATGACAGAAAAGCAATTAACCAATTTATGGGAACCAGGCTTTAGCGTAAAAAATTTTGGTAATGGAATTGGAATGCAAGCAATCAAACGTATTGTCGATGAACATAATGCACGAATTGATGTTCGAAGCGAACCATATAAAGGGTCAAATTTTACTCTTTGTTTCTTCGCAACTCAAATTATCCAGGAAGATGAAAACACAGACGCAACGAAGGACGAGCTCGCAGAAAGACGTGCTGCCTATACCGCGGAAAAGAGAAGCTCTCTGTAGCTTTATGCGCCCTTCTGCGTGCGCCAACTCAATAAATAAGAGAAATATTGTACTTGACAAAGAAAACTGACGCGTCAGTACTAAGCGCTCACGAACCATATTTTAACGAGTCTATCCCTGCTAATTGACTTTCAATACCCCGTATTCATTAATATGGGCTATTATAGGTTTACATATTTTCAGGATTCAGGGCGTGAAATCTAAAATTCCTCTTTATTTTTATCCGACGCAAATTGTGTTTGTCGATGACAACCATGAGTTTCTGGAAGCGCTATCCATGGCGTTCACCAACCAATTCAATGTAAAGTCATTCGATAATACCGAACTTGCATTACAATATATAAATGAGTCCCAGCGCGAGACAAGCCTCGTAGCAAACGATGAAAAGCCAAAACCTCAAGGTGATTCAGATGCATGGGTTAAGAGAGTTCTCACACATCAAAATGTAAAGCGGTTTGATGAAATGAGAATAAAAGAGATATCCGTGCTTGTAGTTGATTACTCTATGCCCAGCATGAATGGCATTGAGTTTTGTGAAAAAATTAAAAACTCATCAATGAAGAAAATTTTACTCACCGGCCATGCGACTCCAGCGGACGCAGTGCGCGCATTCAATAGCAATACTATTCATTATTATCTCAAGAAAAATGATGAAAATATGCTTCAGGATTTAGAGGTAGCAATTCACCAACTGCAACACGCATATTTTAATGAGCAATCAAGCAGCCTCAAAACAGAGGCTATAGATAGCGGGACTCCGTTTTTCGCCGACCCACAGCTCGCACGTTACTTTCAAGAAACCTGCGAATCTTTAGATGTGGTCGAATACTATTATTTAAGCAACCCATCTCGCTTTGCATTGCGCACTCGCAATAAAAATAACTTCTCCTGTGTCATATACACAGAAGAGGATATTGGAGAACATTTGCAAATTTTATCGGAAGAAGGCGCACCACCGGAGCTTTGCTCAGCCTTGGAGTCGCGCAAGTTTGTACCTTTATTTCAAACTGCAGATGGTTTTTACGAGCCAGGAGTTTCGGATGCAATATCCTATATTCATCCGGCAACGCATATTCAGGGCGTTGTAAATTATTATTGTGCGATTGTGCCTGAAATCGCCGAAACAACAGATACCTCTATCAAAATCCCTATAGGCATCTTGCACTGAGCAGAACTCCCTCTCCCTCTTGTGCCTACTATTGGAGATTAAACGTAGTCTCTAAACAATTTGCGGAATGTGCTTGGTGAAAGGCCAGTCCAACGTTTAAATGCGTTGGTAAAACTGGTTCTATCAGAGAAATCCAATGCGCGAGACACAAGATCTACACTCATATTTTCATTAATCAAATATTTGATTGCATAATGAAAACGCAGGTCATCGCGTAACTGAGCAAAGTTTGTGTTTTGGCTTTGCAAACGGCGTTGCAGCGTGCGTTTTGTTAAATTTAAATCAGATGCAATTTGCTCAATTGATAGATCGGTGTGACCTACACGTAGATGCAATGCATTAACGACACGGGCAGAAACCCCATCACAATGAGGGATACTAGCCAAAGAAAGATACTCTTCATAAGAGCGAACATAGGGCTGACCTGGCTCACCATCATTCAGGTTATTACCAGCATTGTAGTTGCGTTGTAGCTGAATCATTTAAGCCGCTCCTTACGCCATTAGGCACATGTTGAAATTGATAGAAATCCTTGCAGTGTGCACTAAAATCATTTCAGGCCGTACGCACTGCTCTTTATGCGATCATAACATAATCATTTTGACGCAGTCTGTATACACTTATTAACATGAATTAAATGCATGTGAGATGAGTATCCCAACAAATGACGAAAACCTTATTACTTACTCCTCTTGCAGACAAACCATCGTCGAGTAGCAACAGAATTCCCTATTGATCCCCTGACTAATAAGCTGCCCACATCAGCAAAGAAATAACGACATTTATCTCTAGTGCAATAATAAGGCCGAAATTGTCATCAAAAACCATGGACAATTTACACGCTAGAACATTGCCTAATGAATCACGTTCTTTGAATGAAATTCAGTTTTATATTATTTTTTGTATGTTTTTTTAGGATTTTTATTTTTTCAAAGAATGATAATTTAAACGACAGATAATTGTTGGAATAGTTTAGGCGACATCCTTTTGTTAAATTGACCAAAACAAATGTAAAAAATACTTTGGTAGTATCACTTTTACCACGAAATCATTTTTACCTAAATGATCTATAAAATGATGAATGCCCTACATGAAAAAGGGATATCCGATGGATATCCCTTTAATTTACCTACCAGTCTTGGAAACCGGGCGAATTCACTCAATGCAGTACAACCACCTCATTCTGCGACAAATTAAATACACCGCTGCCACTAGTAATATTGACTACGTCAGTTCCAACGAGACTGCTGTAGGCTCCATTTACGAGACACAAATTGGGAACCGTGATACTTGTTGCCGAACCACGGTTCACTGCTACAACCGCGCAATCACTCCCTTCTTGACGCTGGAATACTAAAACGTCTGGAGTGCTCCAACGTTCTGCGTAGCTACCACGCTGTATTGCCGCACTACTCTTGCGCAGATTTGCCAAGGAACTAATTAAAGTGAAGGCAGCCGTATTTTGGCTAAACGCCGGCATTTGTTCACGATTGTATGGATCATGCCCAACCTGACCATCACCATTCGCAGTGAACCAGGTAGAGTTTTGCTCAGTGCCATAATAAATCGTAGGTACACCCGGGAGAGTCATCACCAACGCCATGCCGAGATTTTGGCGAGCATCCGCAAAACTTTTCGTCATACCTTTACCTGCGCCACGATTAGTTGTTCCTGTGGTTTGCAGATAGACACTGGTACGCGTTGCATCGTGATTGTCGAGAAAGATTGCTTGTAAATCTTCAAAGCCATTCATAGCACCCGCGCGCGCGCCGATATGACTACTGAGACTAGTCATAGTGATATTACCGGCGATTGCATTTTCGATTGCATCGCGCAATTTAAAATCCAGCAACTCAGATCCACGACGCTCATTAAGGAATGTCATCGAAACAGAATCACCCGCACCTGCGTTGTACCACTCACCAAAAATATAAGTGTCCGCTTTTTTCGCACGCACTGCTGCGCTGAAACGATTAATGAATGAAGGCTCAATATGTTTGATCGCATCAATACGGAAAGCATCTACACCGTGATCCATCCACTTAAGCGCTGCATCAATTAAATATTGATCTGCAAGCGAATTACTATTAGTGCCGTGATTAAAATCCGTCAGATTAAATAAACTCTTGTTACGGAATGACCATGGATCATCCCACTCGCCATTACAGGTAGTAGCCGGATTGGTATCATTACAATCAGAGATGGCACCATTGGCGTGATACCAGGTTCCTTTACCACCGGCGAAATCGGTAATGAAAGCACCCTCTTTGTAAAGAGCACCAAATTCATATTGGTCATCTTGATTGGAATGATTAAGTGCAATATCCAACACCAACTTCATACCGCGAGCTTCCATTTGCGCATCGAGTTCATCAACCAAAGCCCAATCGCCCAGATGCTCATCTACCGAATAGAAATCGCGCGCCCAATAACCGTGATAACCGCCTTCGTTGCCAGTATTAATATTATCAACTAATGGAGTAACCCAAATTGCCGTTACGCCAAGAGATTGCAAGTAATCAAGTTTTGAAATCAAACCGGCGATATCACCACCCCAATATTTCTTCCACTCACTTTGCGCACCAGCAGATTTCGTTGTTGAAGTTGCCGCTGCGTTTAAGCCATTGTCATTAGCAGTGCTGCCATTGGCAAAACGATCAACGAATAGGAAATACATCGTGCGGGCACGGAAGTCGTCAGCTACAGGTACACTGCTGCTTGAACCACTTGATGATGAACCTACCGAACTTGAGGTTGCCAAGCCACAATTTGCACTTAAATTAGTGGTTACACTCACTAATGCACGAGTATTGGTATTAATGATAATCTTGGTCCAACCATTGGCCGCTTGGTCAGCAGCCGGAAATGCATCACTACCCCAAGCTCCATTAGGATCCACTTTAAAACGTGGTCCACCATTGGCATCGCCAGCACTAAAATTGCGGCAAATTTCTAGTTGGTTAGTACCAGCAGCTGTAGTAAATAAATCACCCTCAGCCCAACCATTGTGCGTCCCACGCAAATGAAAAAGAGTTGACGCAACACTTGATGAACTGATCGCCACTGATGACGAAGATGCCGGGACACTTGATGGATTTGAACTTGAAGGAGCTGTACTGGAAGCAGCAGCACTTGATGTGCTCACACCGCAATTAGCAGAAAGATTCTGCTGTGTGCTAATCGCTTTACTGGTGCCATTAAAAGAAATTTTAACCCAGCCAGCTGTCACTGTGTAATCCGCGGCCGGAACTGCATCACTGCCCCAACCGCCGTTAGGATCAATTTTAAAACGCGGACCGCCTGTTGCATCACCACCAACAAATTGCTGACAACTTTCATACACATCTGTGGTGCCAACACGAGTCAATAATGTTCCTTCCGCCCACGCGTTAAAAGTACCGCGCAAATGATAATTTGCTGCAGCGCTCACCGAAGAAATATTCCAATTTTTGGTATCAGTATAAAATTTAATATTCCAGGTTCCTGCTGCGACGGGAATATTACTGCCTTTAAGTCCACCAACGCCGTAACTTTCTGCCCAATTTCCATATCGATCAAACTTGATGCTTCCTGCTGATGAAAAAACAACGTTGGTTAATTCCATCGTGTTGGTTCCTGCCGCATTCATTTGGGTTGCCGCCCAACTGTTGTGCGTGCCACGCAGAAACCAATCTGCTTGTGCGCTTGCTGAACTGATCAGCAAAAATGAGAGGAGGATGAGTTTGTGTTTCATAGCGGTCTTTCCTTTATTTATTTTATTGGAAAGGATATTTGATGAGATAAAACGTGAACAAGCAAAGTGCTGCATACGTATTCAGATTCGCAACAGTATCTGAATACGTATGCAGCAATGACTACAAAATCGTAAATAGACGTTTAAGTGCCGAATTATTTTTGCTTAGGTTTTGCGCAAACGATTACATGATCAGAAGCCATATTGCGTTACTACCAACGAAGCCAAACGGCTTATTCATCATAGGGATAATGAGCGATGAACTACCGGATGGTGTTTTTATTGATCGAAAAGTGTCTAACTGATTGAATTTAAACAGTCTTCTTATAAATTTAGGGGCGCATTTTTCAAAACCCTGACTATACTCAGAAGGAATATAGATATTCCCATTAACCAGTCTGCTTTTGGTATCCATGCCCAACTCACCCCAGCAACCATCCCTTCGCAAAGCCACCTTTATGGTATGGCTTAAGCGTTTATATATCGGGATAAAAAGCAGGTATGGCCTGACATTCGGTCATGGTTACAGCCGCGCCGGTGTTGGCTTTGGGTTGGGGCTCGCACTCTCATTAATTGCCTGTGCCAATGTGGATTCCCATAAGATGCAACAGGTCATGCAGTCTCGTTATGGAAGTGATGGTGTGGCATTGCTGGCAGCCTGGAATCGAATGCTCGATACAGCCAATACCGAAAATAACGATGAAAAACTACGTCAGGTCAATCGATTCTTTAATCAAAATATTCATTACACCACTGATATGCTCGTGTGGAAAAAGAGCGATTATTGGGCCACTCCGCTGGAGACTATGGGTGTGCGTGCAGGTGATTGCGAAGACTACACCATCGCAAAATATTTGAGCTTACTGCAACTTGGCTTCTCCAATGAACAGTTGCGGTTGATTTACGTTAAAGCCCAAATCGGTGGTTCACAAAGCAAAATATTTCAGGCACACATGGTGTTGGGCTACTACTCCGAACCCAATGCGATACCGCTAATTTTGGATAGCTTGGTTGACACCATTGTGCCAGCCACTATGCGCACCGATCTGCGTCCGATATTCAGTTTTAACAGCGAGGGATTATGGGTTGGCAATCAAGCTACGCCTGCTGATCCAACCGCACGGCTATCGCGCTGGCGTGATCTGCTCGCTCGTGCAAAGGAGGAAGGGTTCTGATCATGAAAACTTTTTCTTTCTGCTCGCATCCAACACTAAAAGAAACAAAAGCTAAAAGGCAACAACCATGTCATTAATCAAACAATTGTGGATTGGCATAATCCTACTGCTACTGCTGGTACTTGCTGGCAATGTGGTGATCAGCACGATTACCGCTAAAAATTATCTGCAGGAACAGCTGAGCCTTAAAAATATTGATAATGCAAATTCTCTCGCGCTGTCTATTTCACAAATGCCCGATAAAGATCCTGTCACTCTGGAGCTTTTAATTACGGCGCAATTTGATGCAGGCCATTACGAATACATTATTTTTCAGGATGCCAATAAGCAACCAATAGTTGCACGCAATTTTGAAGATGCTAAAGCCGAGTCCAACCAAGTGCCGCAATGGTTTACCCGATACATGAATATTGATGCAGCACCAGGGGTTGCCCAAATTCAAGATGGCTGGCAACAGGCGGGAACACTGATCGTTAAAAGTCACTCGCGTTTTGCAGTTGAAGCACTGTGGAAAAATACGCGCGATCTGCTTGATTGGTTTATAGTAGCAACCTTGCTCAGCGGTTTGATTGGTAGTTTCATCCTTAAATATATTTCGCGCCCGCTCGACTTGGTGGTAGATCAAGCCGAAGCTATTGGTCAGCGCCGCTTCATTGTTTCCGAAGAGCCCAAAACCAAAGAGTTCCAACGCCTTGTTCGCGCGATGAATACACTCTCGCAAGGTGTTAAACAAATGCTGGATAAAGAGGCGCGCCAGCTGGAATCACTTAGACGCGAATCACAGACGGACACGCTGACTGGACTTGCCAATCGCACTCACTTTTTGAATTTACTCGACACTTACCTCACTCGTGAAGATTCGCAGGAACGCGGCGTAATTGTACTTGCGCGCGTTATGAATTTGAATGAGTTAAATAGCCAGTTGGGACATCAACAAGTTGACCAATTACTGCGAGCAATTGCAGGTGTATTTAGCGATATACAAGATAAATATCCCGACAGTTATGCTGGGCGACTTAACGGCAGCGACTTCACGTTGCTTATCCCGACCGACACCCCCATCGATATTTTGAGCGCTGATATTTCGCAGAAACTCAACTTCCAGCTTATTGCCGGAAGCTTCGATAAAATTGCACTGCCACTCGCACTCTGTAGTTTTAACAGCGATGACAAGCGTAATGAAATATTGCACAAACTGGACGGTGGTGTGGCTCAAGCTGAATTAAAAGGTAACCGTGCAGTAATTGCTATTGAAGATAACCAGTTGGATTACGTACAACATAATTTGACTGAATGGCGTAACGCAATTACATCCAGCCTGTTAACACAAGGGATTACCTTAGCAAAATTTCCTGTGCGCAACGCGACCGGCGATTTGCTCCACGAAGAAACCGCTGTGCGCTTGCATTTGGATGATGAATTAAAACCTGCCGGATATTTTATGCCCTGGGCGGTGCGCTTGGGCTTGATGCCCGACGTTGATATCGCTGTACTCAAATTAGCCTTGACCCAGTTAAGCCGCTCTCCCGGGTCACTTGCTATTAATCTCTCTGCAGCATCGCTGTGCAGTGCACATTTCCGTGAACAAGTCATAGCCCTTTTGTTAGAAAACCCACAAAGTGCAAAATATTTATGGCTGGAATTTCCGGAGATTTGTGTATTGCGCCATCTGGAAGAATTGCGCGCATTTGCAATTCGCTTGCGTGCGCTCGGATGTAAAATTGGCATTGAACATGTGGGACTGGAATTCACTCAATTCAGTCACTTACAAGATATGGGCTTGGGATATTTAAAAATTGACAGCGCCATTATTCGCGATATTCATTCCAATACCAGCAGCCAAACCTTCGTACAAAGCTTGTGCACGCTTGGACATTCACTGGGTATTGAAATGATTGCAGAGGGCGTAATAAGTGAAGCAGAGCAGCAAGCACTTATCAAAATTGGTGTAGATGGACTCACTGGCCCACAAATTACCTAAGCGCAGTTATGAAAAAAACGGCCTTAGTGCCGGTTTTTTCATAGTTTAATTTATTGATCAGTTGTGCTGATTACAGATGCAAATTATCGCCATCATCAAGTAATTCAATCCCCTGACGTTTACCACGCAATTCACGACGATTTAGCAATTTATGCTGTGCCGCGTCAGGCAAATCAGTGAAGCGAATTACGCCCTGCTCCACCAACAAATTCACCACATCTTCCAACACCCGCGCCATGGTTTGGTCAGTTTGCTCAAGCGCCAACTGTTGCGCGGTCTTCGCCTGTTGTAAAAATGCTAATAATTCCGGCGCCTCCTCACCCAGAGTTTCCGTAAAATCTGCACTATCCTCCTTACTTATCGCGATCAATTCCCCAGCGGCATTGCGTTTGATATACATGCTGTCTCCACAGATCACTAAAACACTAGAAAAAATCCCGCAGCAAGTGCGGGATTTTTCGTTAAACAACAATATTAGTCTGTAATTAACTTATTGTTGTTCAATAGTTGGGTAATAATTTGTTGATCAGTAGTTGCGCCACTGTACAAGCTTTGCAAATTCACACCACTCAAAACGATTTGCTGTGTCTCAGCACCGCTAGTGTAGCCAGCGCCAACAGTATGCGCATCACCCGCAAATCCGCCAGTATGGCTAATGTGGATAATCGTGTTACCGCCGGAAACTTCAAAATGTAAATAATCTGCTAGATTTCCTGCACCATTCAATGGACCTGTAGATTCGCCCTGCAATAAATCGCGTAAGTCGAGTACATCTCCACCACTACCGCTACCACTCGCAGCTGCTGTAGAGAAGTTATTAATAGTATCGACAGCCGGAGTGCCCATTGCACCTTGATCACCTAAAGACCATACGAAAACATCGACAAAAGTTTCACCAGCGTCACCACCACTCATGGTGTCATTTCCAGAACCACCGATAATACGATCAGTACCGCTACCGGCATTAATAATATCATTGCCAGCGCCACCATAGAGGACATCGGAGCCTGAACCAGCACTTATGTTGTCATCACCACCGCCGCCATAAACAATGTTATTACCATTAGCAGCATTAATTGTGTTGTTACCATTTCCACCCTGAATGAATTCGCTAGCAGAACTTCCCGTATAACTTCCAGATTCAGTCGTGGTGATATCCACTGTGGTATAACCTGCCTTTAAGGTTAACCCTATTGAAGTTGTCGCCGTGTACCCACCATATATTTCTGTCGAAGTAACTTGCACTGTCATGTTGGTTGCACTGGTGCTGTAGGAACCCGGCAAATTTAACATGAGATTGGGTAAATCAGCCTCGGTAAATTGCCATACACCACCCCCCAAGTTAACACCAGCGTTAAAGCTCAATCCCGTCGGTACGTTGCTAACTTTAATGGATAGTGATTCAGATCCATCGGTATCGACCAACTTGGTAATAATCGGGAATTTAACACTCGTCCCACCAGTACCATGAGCAATTGCCACCAAGGATTTGGCCACAACAACAGAGGGAGCAGTTGCAGAACCAAATGTAGCATTAACAGTCGCTGTACTGGTCGCACCAAACGAATCGCGAATCGTGTACGTAAACGTTGCAATACCTTCAAAGTTATTCGCTGGTGTAAATATAATATTGTTGCCAGAAATGGTTGCAGTTCCATTGACTGCGCCCTGCACACTTACTAACGATAATTTATCGCCCTCAATGTCAGTATCATTTGCCAGCAATGTGCTAATCGGAATTGATAACGCAGTATTTACCTTGCCAAGAGCAGTGTCTGCCACAGCAACAGGCGCATCATTGACTGGTGCAACAGAAAGATTAACTGTTGCAGTAGCAGTACCGCCTTTACCATCACCAATGGTGTAGGTAAAGCTAGCTGGACCGGCATAGTTCGCCGCCGGGGTAAAGATTACATTGCCACCTACCAAGCTAACGCTGCCATTAACCGCACCTTGAACACTGGTAACAGTCAGCGTATCGCCGTCAGCATCAGTATCATTTGCAAGCAAAGATGAAACCGGGATTGATAACGAAGTATCCTCAGCCAAAGCAAACGTAGTGTGCTTATAAGTGGCGTAATCAGACAGTGATTTATAAGTAACGCCAGCATCATTACTTAAATCTATTTTTAAGCGCGCGTTAGAACCCTGATCCCAGTAAAGAATTTCAACATAATGCAAGCCACCGGTCGCAAGCGTAAACGGATTATGAGTTTTAGTATTTAACGTCTGGTTGGCGTTTACTTCAGCAACCACTACACCGTCAATACGAATCTGATATCCATCATCAGCCGTTACTTTGAAGTTATAGTTTCCCGCGCTCAAATCTACATAGCCGCGCATACGCACAATCGCATCTGACGTTGTATCTGGATCTGCACTTAGCGAAGAAACATCGCTACCAAGCCATGATTGGAAATTAGTACCATAACCTAAATTGTTACCAAAATTAGATGCTGCGCCGTAATCGAATGTTTTGGCTGTAAAAGTCGCGTCTGCTGCGCGTCCATTAATGAATGTGTAGATTTGTTCAACGCTTGAAAGATTAGGGCCATCAATATTTTCTTTGTAACCAAAATATTCCGACACCAAACCAAGATTTCCCACACCACCCGATGCAGCGGAATCATTAACTGCAACAGGAGGAGTGTTCGCCTTCTGTACATCCACATTCACTGTTGCCGTAGAGCTTCCTCCATGGCCATCACTGACTGTATAAGTAAATGATGCAGGGCCGTGATATCCCGCTGTGGGTGTGAATACAACATTACCCCCCACGATACTGACCGAACCATTTGCTGCGCCCTGTACCGATGCAATACTTAATGTATCGCCATCGATGTCTGTGTCATTACCCAATAACTGGGCAGGAGTCAGCGTCAGCACAGCATCCTGATTAACAATTGCCGTATCTGCGACCGCAACCGGACCGTCGTTGGTTCCAGTAACTGTGATCACAACATTTTTAGTGGTGCCATCGATACTGGCGACAGTAAATGATTCAGTTTTGGTCTCGCCCTCTTTCAGGGCCTGCACTGCAGATTTGCTGTTGTCGATGTTATAAGTCCAGGCACCAGCAGCAGTAATAGAGAAAGAGCCGTAAGTACCTGGAGCATTGGTTTGCACCACGAAGGCTTGCTCACCCGCATCAGGATCAACAATGGTTAAGGTACCGCTCGCCGTGGTTTGAGCTGGAGTATCTTCTTTCACATCACCAGATAGAGTGCCGCCAATCTGTGCAGGATCATTAACCGGGGTAACTGTGATGCTGGCAGTTGCCGGGGTTGAATCTTCCAATCCAAGATTGTCGCGTGCCGCGTAGTTAAAGCTGGTGTTGCCGCTCCAGTTGGCGTTCGGCATAAAGTAAACCGGACCTGCAACCAAATCGCCTGCACTCACTTGAGTGGTCATCAGTGAATCACTGTAAAGCACACCATCGGCAGGTAGAGATTTGATGACGTAACCGGCAACGGTGCCGTCGCTGTCACTACCCGACAGGGTAATAGTAATCAAAGTATCTTCATCGCCAGTAGCAGTTACTGCGTTTGTCTCAGGTGCAGCATTCGGTGCTGCAGTAACAGTGACGTGGACAGTTGCTGTCGCCGTTCCGCCATGACCATCGCTAATCGAATAACTAAACGACGCCGGACCGGTGTAATTAGCCGCAGGAATAAAATGAAGCTTTCCACCGATGTAGGCTAGCGATCCATTGCTTACTGCACCTGCAGCAAATACGGTTAAAGTATCCCCATCGACATCGGTATCATTTGCTGTTAAATCACTAAGTTTGATTTCCAAAGCGACATTTTGAGTGGTCGTCATGAAATCATCATTCGCCACTGGAGCATCATTCACTGGATCAAACGTGATATCGAGCGTACTGCTATAACCTGTGTTAGTGGTATAGGTAATTTGTGGTACTGGGCCGTTATAGTTCGCATCCGGAGTAAAGGTAAATGAACCGCTTGCCTGTAAGGTCAAGTCACCAATTCCCGGCACATTAACGCTATCACCTGCACTGTATGAGTTTCCATCGATAACGAAACTGACCACTTGCAGTACATCATCTACATCGGAGTCATTTGACAGCACATTTCCGCTTGCCACTGTGTCTTCATTGGCATGGATAACATCCGCTACCAATACACTAGGGTCATTAACTGGATTGACGGTGATATAAACAGTTGCAGTCGCAGTATTGCCATGGCCATCATGAATACTGTACTTGAACGATGCTTGACCACTGAACTCGGCATCAGGTGTAAAGGTCAGCTGCCCACCAACATAAGATAAGCTACCGTTTACTACGGAGCCGGCACTAAATACCGCAATAGTATCGCCATCCGGGTCAGAGTCATTAACCAACCAATCAGAGAGATTGAAGACGATTGGGGTATCTTCATCTGTGGTGTAGTAGTCATCAACTGCAACAGGTTTTTCATTCACTGGCGTGATGTTGATATTCACAGTCACGGTATTACCATCCACCGTACCGTCATTCACTTTATAAGTGAAACTATCAACAGTCGTCTCGCTACCATCATGGGTATAACTGAAGGTGCCGTTTGCGTTAAGGGTGAGAGTTCCATGAGCTGGGCCGGAAACCAAAATAGCCGTTAATGGATCGCCATCTGCATCTGTGTCATTTGCTAATACGCTTGTAGCACCACCATCCAAGCTAGTTGCAACACCACCTTCAAGAAGAGTAATTGTTTCTGCCGCTGCAACTGGTGCATGGTTAACAGGATTGACGGTGACCGTCACAGTCGCGGTATTTGATATAGCGCCGGAAGGATCACGAACGGTGTAGGTGAAGCTGTCAGTACCGGAGAAACCGGCATTGGGTGTGTAGATAGGATTACCGGTAACCGCATCTATGACGACTGAACCGTTTGATCCTTGGGTTACCGAGTTTACAGTCAGTGCATCACCTTCTGCATCGGTATCGTTAGCACGAACTGCAACAACAACTGAGCCGTCTTCATTCACACTGGCAGTATCGTTGTTGGCAACCGGGGCATCATTCACTGGAGTGACATTAATCGTTACAGTGACAATATTGCCATTTGCAGTGCCATCGTGAGCACGGTAGGTGAAGCTATCAGTAGTCGTTTCACTGCCATTGTGGACATAGCTGAAAGTACCATTGGCGTTCAAGGTCAGCGTGCCGTTGGTTGGTCCCGTTACCAAAACAGCAGTCAGCAAATCACCTTCTGCATCACTATCATTTGCCAATACACTGGTTGCACCGCCAACCAAAACAGTAGCAGTCCCACCTTCTGCAACCTGAATGCTATCAGCGACAGAAATCGGAGCATCATTCACCGGTGTCACATTGATAGTGACGGTTACAGTGTTGCCATCGACAGTGCCGTCATTAACCTTGTAGGTAAAGCTATCGGTGGTGGTTTCACTGCCATTGTGGATATAACTGAAGGTGCCGTTTGGATTGAGCGTCAGGGTGCCGTTCGACGGACCTGTAACCAGCACAGCAGTCAGAGGATCACCATCAGCATCGGTATCATTAGTAAGGAGACTGGTCGCACCACCAACCAAGGTAGTAGCAACACCGCCTTCTGCAACAGTAATGGCATCTGCCACTGCAACCGGAGCGTTATTAACTGGACCTACTGCATTAACAGTTACAGTCACAGTGGCGGTATCGATTCCGCCTCTACCATCTTCAATTGTGTAGGTGAAGGTATCAGTACCGGTGAAACCGGCATTAGGGGTATAAATCGGGTTGCCAGTAACCGCATCGATAACGACTGAACCATTAGCCCCTTGAGTAACGCCTGTCACTGTCAGAGTATCGCCATCAGGATCAACATCATTCGCGCGTACCGCAATGGTCACCGCGAGACTTTCGTCGGTGGTTGCAGTGTCATCTGCAGCAGTCGGCGCGTTGTTAACTGCATTCACGCCGATAGTTACTGTGCTGGTAGTTGTGCCGCCATTACCATCACTGATTGTTACTACAAAACTATCGCTGCCGCTGTAACCAGTTGTTGGCGTATAGGTGAAGGTTCCTGTGGCGGCGTTGAGCACCACGGTACCATTGGTTGGAGCACCGGTAACACTGAAAGATAAGGTATCGCCATCCGGGTCACTAGCGCTAATGGAGCCAGGAACTGGCGTGTTTTCATTAGTGGTGAGATTTAGATTGCTTGCGACGGGAGCATCATTCACTGGCGTCACGCCGATAGACACAACGCTGGTGGTAGTCCCACCGTTGCCGTCACTAACAGTCACGGTAAAGCTGTCGCTACCGTTGTAACCAGCCCCTGGGGTATAAACAAAAGAGCCGGTGGCTGGATTTAAGGTAACTGTGCCATGCGCCGGATTGCCACCTACAGAGAATGACAAGGTGTCGCCATCTCTATCCGATGCACTTACCCGTCCACTGACAGGTGTATTTTCCGGTGTGGTCAAAT
>NZ_JBCECX010000053.1:0-21014 GCF_039207905.1 Cellvibrio sp. | reverse complement strand
CCAAACAACAAGCACCGGAATATTTATGGATCGGCTGTTCCGATAGCCGTGTACCCGCCAACCAAATTCTCAACCTCGCACCCGGTGAGATTTTTGTGCACCGCAATGTGGCAAACGTGGTTATCCATACCGATTTGAATTGCATGACGGTATTGAATTACGCGGTAGAATTTTTGAAAGTGAAACACGTGATGGTCACCGGCCACTATGGTTGTGGTGGTGTAAGAGCCGCGCTGGAAAATAACAAACTGGGTTTGATTGATTACTGGCTGCGCAATATTCGCGATGTGTATTACAACAACAAAAATATTATTGATCGCCTGGATGATCAGGAACAACGCGTAAACCGTTTATGCGAACTGAATGTTATCCAACAGGTAGACAATATTTCCCGCAGTAACATCGTGCAAAATGCATGGGAGCGCGGACAGGAATTAACCATTCACGGTTGGATTTATGACATTCACGACGGCATCTTGCACAAACTGACACCGCCGATTGATTCCATCGAACAAATCCCTGAGCAATACCGTCTCTATTAAAAAATACTGTGATTTGAGCGCTGCCGTTAAGGCTGGCGCTCAAACCGCGCAAGAAATAGTGCTTCCGTTTTAGCAGCCATAATCACATCGTTTTCGTGCAAGCCATTAATTTTGTGCGTCCACCAACTCACCTTCACTTTACCCCACTCCGTTAACAGCGCCGGGTGATGTCCGTACTCCTCTGCCAATGCACCCACCGCTTGGGTAAACGTCATGGCATTTACAAAATTGTTAAACCTGTAAACCCGATTGAGTTGGTTTACACCGTCCACCGATTCCACCGCCCATTCCGGCAACTCGGTCAATGCATCATGCAATGCTTCCGCACTCATTAACGGTGAGTCCGCCCGGCAGGCACTGCAGGTTTTTTCACTCAAACGCTCCATAAATCACCTCATATTCGCAGTAAATTTTGTTCTATACTCAACAGAACTTTTATGTCATCTGGTGCTATAGCGAGACGTCATTTTAATAAACCTCGCACCGCTCGACTGTTCACTACCCAACATCCTTATGAATGGAAATCCAATGCAAGAGAATCCGTTCTCGCACAACATGGTAGACAACGAATCCCTCAGCCATTTCAATCTGGCCGACGAACAAATGCGCTCGCTTTACCACAGCCTGCCGGTGTCCATGCTGTCATCGATTGTGATTGCATTCATACTCAGTGTTTCGCATTGGAAAGTCATCGGGCAAGCCGAGATTATCCTGTGGAATCTGTTGCTCGGCGGCACATTGCTTGCGCGGCTAATCTTATGGATTTTCTGGCACAACGCTTACCAACTCTACTCAACCCAGTTCTGGCTGTGGGCATTTCGTATTGGCACCTGGTTTACCGGCGCAGCATGGGGCGCGGCTGCGATTTTATTATTTGCCCATGAAGATACTATCTACCAAGCGCTACTCGCGTTTTCTCTCGCCGGCGTTGCCAGCGGCTCAATGACCGCATTGACCGTCGATAAATATTCATCCATCGGTTTTGCAGTGCTTGCGATTACACCACTGAGTGTCATCATCTATCTGGAAGATGGCCCAACAGCCATCGCCATGACCAGCATGACCTTGTTGTTTATCTTTTTTGTTATCGCCAGTGCAACCCGCGCACGGCACAATATGGAAGATCAGTTAAATAAAAACTTCCAGTTGCTCACACTCACCGACGAACTCAACCATAAACAACAGCTGGAAAAAATTATCAACAATGCACAATCCATTTTTATCGGCGAAGGCGATATTAAATCAGCACTGGGCACCTTGTTGAATGAGACATTACCGCTCTGCCAAAGTGAGTTCGGTTTTATCGGTCAGGTCGTCAACGCAAAAGACCAAAAACCTTTTATGCGCGCGCTGGTGTTTGGCAGTTTGAAAAAAGATGATCGCGCACTGGAAAATTTTCGCGCTACCCATCTCCCGCCTAATGGTGAGTACCGGAATCAAGACAGTCTTTTCGGCATGATCATGCGCTCCGACAAACCGGTCATCAGCTCTCATATTGCACGCGATATGCGCGCGGCCACTTTGCCGCCCGGCCATCCACCTATCAGCAGCTTTATTGGCATCCCTATCTTTAGTGGCAAGGAACAGATTGCGATTCTCGGCTTGGCAAATTCACCGGAAGGTTATAGTAATCAAACTGCCGATGTGTTGGAGCCGATCATCAAAAGCATCGCGCAATTTGTGCAGACGATGAATCACGAGCAGCAACACGCGCAAGATAAAGCCGCGCTTGAAGCCAGCACTCTTCACACCCAGACCATTCTCAACGATATTGCCGACGGCATTATTACTATCGGCAAAGATGGCATCATCCAGAGTTTTAACCACGCCGCTGAAACTATTTTTGGTTATCGTGCCAAACAAATTATCGGCAAGAATGTCAGCGAGTTAATGCCAGAGCCCTACAAAACCCAGCATGATGGCTATATAAAAACGCACCTAAAAACCGGCAAAAAAAATATCCTCGGTATTGGCCGCGAGGTATTGGGCTTGCGCCGTAACGGCAGTGAGTTTCCGATGGACTTAATGGTGTCGCGCGTATTTCAAAACGGTGAACCCATTTTCATCGGTATAGTGCGCGACATCACCGATAAAAAGCGGGCAGATGATTTACGCAACCAGTTTATCAGCGCTGCAAGTAAAGAAATTCTAGCGCCGCTCAATGTGATTACTGAAGCAGTAAGTTTGCTGCGCACCGGAGAGCAAGGAGAGCTGCCCGAGTCCGTTATTCACATTGTGGAAATTGCCCAGCACAACAGCATCAAACTACAAAAATTGATGGATGATTTGATTGAAGTGCAAAATTTCTCCAAGGGTGACACCCAACTGGTGATGCAAACACAAGTGGTGCTCCACCTTGTTGAAGATATCATTCGCAGAAACAAAGCCTTTAGTGATATCTACCAATGCAGCCTATCGGTAAAGACCACCCAGAAGGACCTTGCCATCCATGTGGATGGTGCGCGCTTTGTTCAAGCAATCACCCAACTCATTCAATATTCATTGAAATTATGCGATGCCCGCAGCGATATCCAGATTCGCATTAGCGAAGAACGCAGCCGGGTAAAAGTCGCAATTCAAGTTGCGGGGAAAAATATTACCGACAGCATTTATAAAAACCTGCGGTTTTATTTTGGTAAGTCCGATGAAAAAATTGATCACAGCCAATTCTCCGAGGGTGATCTCGGATTAGCTATTGCAAAGGAAATTATCGAAAAGATGCATGGAAAAATCACCTTTGAAAATCGTGGCGATGATGATTTTATCGTTGTGGAATTTCAGCAAACGATTAAAGAGTTCTAATCACAAGCGGTTGCCACTGCCCATGGCTTTAATTTTTTCCAGTAAAGCGGCGCCCATAGTATCCAGCGTTACCGTTTGGTCAACGCCACCCACGGCAACCGCCTCTTTTGGCATTCCATAGACTACACAACTCGCCTCATCCTGCGCAAAGGTATAACCACCCTGATTGCGAATATCCAACATCCCTTTGGCGCCGTCTTTACCCATACCGGTTAATAAAACCCCTAACACATTTTTTCCGCCTGCGAGTGCAACCGACTCCATCATCACATCCACCGCAGGGCGATGACGGTGCACAGGCTCCGCATCAGAAAGTTTAACAACATAATCGGCGCCCGAGCGCACCACTATCATGTGGTGACCGCCGGGGGCGAGAAACGCATGTCCCGGTAAAATACGCTCGCCGCCTTTTGCTTCCACTACATGCAAGCGCGTCGTTTTATTTAACCGTTCTGCAAAAGTGCGGGTGAATCCCGGCGGCATATGCTGGGTCATCACAATGCCGGGAACTGCAGCGGGCAATTGCATCAATAATTCTTTGATCGCTTCTGTGCCGCCCGTTGAGGCACCTATAGCGATAATTTTTTCTGTACTTTGCAGCCGTCCGCTCGTGGCTATTTTTTGCCCCGGCGCCACATCGGGTTTGTCCCGCTTGGCGATTGCCCTTACACGCACACCGGCGGCGGCACGAATTTTCTCTACAATTAATTCTGCATATTCACGAATACCACTGCTAATACCTAATTTTGGTTTAGGTACAAAATCTACTGCACCTAATTCCAGCGCGCGCAAGGTTGCATCCGCTCCTGCTTCAGTAAGCGTGGAAATCATAATGACGGGGGTTGGTCGTGCGCGCATTAATTTTTCCAGAAATGCCAAGCCATCCATGCGCGGCATTTCAATATCCAGAGTGATCACATCGGGTGTGAACTCGTTAACCATATCCCGTGCAACGTAAGCATCAGGTGCAGCGCCCACCAACGTCATATCCGGTGTTGCACGAATAATCTCCGCAAGCAGGCTGCGTACCAAGGCTGAGTCATCTACCACCAACACTTTAATTGCCATGAATTACCCCGCTAATAACAACTGGCAAAAATTAATCGAACAATTCGACGTCACCGCTTTTGGGTGTAAATTTAACGCGCATGCGGTATTCGCTTTCGCGATCCATAATCGTGGTGTTATGCAAAGTCTTAATTTTTTTCACTAACACATTTCCGGTATCAGGAAAAAAATATACCTTGCGCGGAAATTCATCGAGTAAATCTTTGGCGATCACTGGAATATTTTCGTTGTGTAAATATTCCAGTACAAAAGCCGCATTGCGCTGCCCGACATTATTCAATTTAAGCCCACGCAATACATTGCCACCACCGAAGACCTTTGCTTCCAAGCGTGTACGGCTGGCACCCATTTTTAATAAGTGGTTAATCAGCAGCTCCATGGCATAAACACCATAGCGAGCCGACTCGGTTAATAAACCCGTTTCATTATTTCCGTCGTTCGGCAACAAAAAGTGGTTCATACCGCCGATACCTATGGCTTTATCGCGCAAACACACTGCGATGCAAGAACCCAATACAGTTACGATCATCTTGTCGCCATTGGTAACAAAATATTCGCCCGGTAAAATTTTTACCGCCTGCCGATCAAAGTGACGGTCGTAATAGGTTGTAGGAGCAAGATGGGCATTATTATCGTAATTCATTGTGGCCTGCCCGCGCGGAACTGTCGTCTAACTGGTATATCGTCTTGCCAACTAACTTAACCAGAGTCGTAGCATGGGAAAAACTTTCTGAATGGCCTGCGATATAAATTCCATCAGGTTTTAGTAGCCGCAGCATTCGCTCCAACAGGCGCAGCTGGGTAGGTTTATCAAAATAAATCATCACATTGCGACAAAAAATAACATCAAACCCGGAACTCAATCCCCACTCCCGGTCAAGCAAATTAATTTTGCGGAACTCAATTAATTGCTGCAGCTTGTCAATCACCCGCGCTTTGCCACTGTTACTGCCTTTGCCGCGTAAAAAAAATTGTCGTTTTTGTTCGGTACTGAGTGCATCCAATCGTTCAATGGTATAAACCCCCTGCCCCGCAAACTCCAACACATTGCTATCTATATCAGAGGCAATAATTTCTACCGGTGGAGTAAAAGTCCCAAAAGCTTCTACCAGAGTCATCGCAATTGAATAGGGTTCCTCCCCGGTACTGGATGCAGCACACCAAACACGGAACTTTCCAGAGGCATTTTTTCGTTTACGTGCAAATTGGGCAAGCGAATCGAAATGGTGGGCCTCACGAAAAAATGCGGTGAGGTTGGTAGTCAGTGCGTTAATGAATTCCTGCTGTTCTTCTTTATTGTGTTCAAGGTACTGCAGATACTCTTCAAAATCCGATAATTGCAAAACACGCAGCCGTCGCGCCAACCGGCTATAAACCAGCTGCTTTTTTCCGTCCCCCAGACTAATACCGGCCATGCGATAGATAATCTTTTTAATCTGCGCAAAATCGGCATCCGAGTAAATAAATTCGCGGCCCAGATTTTCGTCCACAGCTGTCATCCATATCGGTTATTTCAACGAACCAGCCAATATAAAAATGGAAACAGCAGCGCGCTGTTTCCATCTGCACTATTTCGTTAGGACTAGAATTGCTCCCATTCGTCCTCCGCCGATGACGCAGGTGGTGTTAATTTTTTATTGGCCACTGGTTTTTTGGGGACAGCTTTGGAGGGTGCCGAGATCCGATGTGAAGCACCCGGGTTGCGGGCCTGATCATCCGACAACCGGAATTGCGCCACGCTGCGGGTCAATTGATCTGCTTGTGATTGCATACTTTCTGCAGCAGCCGCAGCCTCTTCAACTAAGGCGGCATTTTGCTGCGTCATCTCATCCATTTGCGATACGGCCGTTGACACTTCTTCAATACCTGTAGATTGTTCAGCAGAGGCAGCAGCAATTTCAGCCATGATGTCATTCACGCGTTTAATCGCGCTGACAATTTCTTTCATGGTATCGCCAGACTTGCCAACCAATTGGTTGCCGTTATCGATTTTTTGCACCGAGTCGGAAATCAAGGCTTTAATATCCTTCGCTGCATTTGCCGAACGCTGCGCAAGCGTGCGCACTTCCGAGGCCACAACCGCGAAACCACGACCCTGATCACCCGCACGTGCAGCTTCCACTGCCGCATTAAGCGCGAGGATATTGGTTTGGAATGCGATGCCATCAATAACACCAATGATGTCGGAAATTTTCCGCGCCGAATCGTTAATCGCATTCATGGTAGTAACAACTTGCTGGATCAGAGTACCACCATCCGTTGCCACGGTTGATGCTTGCTCCGCCAACACATTAGCTTGTTTTGCATTATCCGCATTCAATTTCACCGTGGAGGTTAATTCCTCCATTGACGACGCAGTTTCCTCCAGATTTGCTGCTTGCTGTTCAGTGCGGCTGGAAAGATCGGCATTGCCCTGTGCAATTTCGCTCGATGCTGTAAAAATAGTATCGGCTGCGCTGCGGATATCACCCAGCATGCTAGTGAGGCTGCTCGTAGTTTCGTTACAGTAATTTTTTAATTCGCCGAAGGTGCCGGAGTAGTCATCGGTAATTTTTTCAGTGAGATCACCTTTGGCAATTGCACCCAATACTCGCGCCACATCGTTTAAACCTTTTTCAGCAGTGGTGACCAAAGTATTTAAACCCTCGGCCAGTTTCAGGAAGAATCCATCTTTATCGGCTATCTTGATTCGCTCGCTGAAATTACCGAGTGCCGCTGCTTCAACCAGCGTATTCACTTCAACTTCTACACCCACTTCAATCGTTCTATCTTGCCATTCCACTACTGAACCGAGGCGCACACCTTCTTTTGAGAAAATAGGATTGGCTACCAAGCGGAAATGGCGTTTGCCGACCACAATGTTGGAGGTATAAGTCGTCGTCAGGTTTTCCAGCAACTTCATTTGGTGCGCCGGATTTTTATGGAAGATATCCATATTACTACCGACGATTTTATCCACTGCAAAGTGAGGTAATACAGATTTGATATCCGACTCCGCCAGCCGCAACATTTTTTCGACCGACTTGTTCATGTAGATAATGTTGCGATCCGGATCTGCGATCATCACATTTGTGGTAGTCGTTTCGAGCGCACCTAAAATGCGGCTCATCTCATGCTCAGCAGCAACTTCTTTGGTGCGATCAACCCATTCAACTACTGAACCCAGGCGCTCGCCTGACGCAGAGAAAATCGGATTGGCAATCAGGCGGAAACTGTAGCCAGCAACCACAATATTGCCGATATAGGTATCGCGCAAATTGGCGAGCAGATTACTTTGATGCGATGGATTTTTATGGAAGATATCCATATTACTGCCGATGATCCGATCTACCGCGAAGTGCGGTAAAGCTTTGCGTAAATCAGCCTCAACACCGCGCAACATTTTTTCTACCGCGGCGTTCATGTAAATGATATTGCGATCCTGATCAGCCACCATCACATTCGACGATGTCGCCCCCAAGGCGCCCAGAGTTCTACCCATTTCTTTTTCTGCAGCCACTTCTTTGGTGCGATCAACCCACTCCACCACCGAACCGATACGTTCACCGGATTCGCCAAAAATAGGGTTGGCAATTAAGCGGAAGCTGCGCCCAGCCACCACAATATTACCGATATAAGTCTCGCGTAAATTTGCCAACAACTGGCTCTGGTGCGCAGGGTTTTTATGGAAAATATCCATATTGCTGCCGATAATTCGGTCCACCGAAAAATGCGGCAGCGCTTTGCGCAAATCCGATTCCGCTTCGCGCAGCATCGCCTCCACCGCTTTGTTCATATAAACGATGACGCGGGACGAATCGGCCAGCATGATATTCGATGAAGTGGCGTGAAGTGCCTGGCGAATTTGTTCGTTGAGCACTTCTTTTTTGGTATCTATGCTGCGATAACAGTAGACGCAAGATGAAGCCACTACCACGATTACCAATATCGATATTATAGAAATCATTAAATGGTTTTCGGGTACCGCGGCAAAGTACGCAACAATAGATAAAAAAACTGCACCAGCGACTGCAAGTGAACCCGCTACTGCGACCTGAGTTTTAACAGAGAATTTCATAATATTATTCCTTCTATTCCATATCGGCGTGGTTGGAATCAAATAACCCGAGTTCCTGGCTTGATATCAATTCATTGATATCAACCAAAATAACCATCTGCTCACTTACGGTTGCTAACCCCAATAAATAACGGCTATCGAACGCGACACCAAAATCCGGCGGTGGACGCACTTGCTCTTTCGTCAAACTGACAACATCTGAAACACCATCAACCACTATGCCCACAATCCGGCTGTGGATGTGCAACACAATGACGATAGTAAATTCATCATAAACAGCCTCTCCAACACTAAACTTGATGCGCAAATCAACGATGGGAACTATATCGCCACGCAGATTAATCACACCTTTAATAAACGGCGGCGCATTGGCAATTTTGGTGACTGATTCATAACCGCGAATTTCTTTTACCGTGAGGATATCGAGCGCGTAGTGCTCATCACCCAAGGTAAACGTTAAAAATTCCTGTTCATCTACTGTCATCATTTTTTTGATCCGCCCATTTTTAATCCGCTCATTCCATAACGCGTTTAGATCAAGCCTTCACTACCAAGCTGCTGAAGTAAAACCACTGAAATAAAACTGCTGAAATCAAACTGCTGTTGCCAGTGGAGTAGTGCTATTAATTGCCAGCGCCAATGACTCCACATCCAGAATCAGCGCCACACTGCCATCACCCATAATCGTTGCACCAGCAATGCCCTGCACCCGTTTGTAGTGCTGCTCAAGACTTTTAATGACCACTTGTTGCTGGCCGACCAAACCATCAACAAATAATGCAAACCGGTATTTATTGGTTTCGATAAGAACAGCTATGCCTTTGCTAACGTCGGTAAATTGCGGTTCCAACTGCATCACTTTGTATAACGGTAATATCGGCCAATATTCATTGCGTACATGCAATAGTTGATCGTCGGCAGCGAGGGTTTTTATATCTTTGGCTGCGGGTTGCATGGATTCCACGATATGCACCAGCGGCACAATAAATGTTTGCTCACCCACCGAGACACACATGCCATCAACAATCGCTAACGTCAGTGGTAGATGAATAGTGAAGATAGCGCCCTGCCCCGAGCGCGATTCGATATTGATTCGCCCGCCCAAACTTTGCACATTGCGCTTCACAACATCCATACCCACACCGCGACCGGATACATCAGTCACTGCAGCGGCGGTAGAAAATCCGGGGGCAAAAATTAATTGCCAGACTTCTTCGTCTTTAGGGTTGTCGCTGATCGGAATATTATTTTCGCGCGCCTTTTCCAAAATACGCTCGCGATTTAAACCACCACCGTCATCACTGATGCTGATCACAATATTGCCGCCCTGCTGTGCAGCGCGTAGCACTACTGTGCCGGTTGGATTCTTGCCGCGTTCAATACGCACCACTTCCGATTCAATGCCGTGATCAATACTGTTGCGCACCAAATGGGTTAATGGATCGACCAGTTTCTCAGTCAAGCCTTTATCCAATTCGGTTTCGCCACCCTCAATAATCAAATCAATTTTTTTACCCAGCTTGCTGGATAGATCACGCACTACACGAGGGAAACGGTTAAACACAAATGAAACCGGCAACATGCGAATTGACATCACCGCTTCCTGGATTTCACGCGTGTTGCGTTCAAGCTCATTGGCTACGGTCTGGAATTTTTCCGCTAGCGCGCCCTCCAAACTTTGCCCCAGCAAACTCATCATGGATTGGGTGATAACAATTTCACCAACCAGATTTATCAACTGATCGACCTTGGCTACATCAACGCGAATCGATGTGCTTTCCACACTTACGTTGTCTGCGCTTTTTGCCTTGATCGGCGTTGCTGAAACTTTTTCTGCAGCAGTAGCGGGTGAAGTAACTGGTGTTTGAATAGCTTCAGATTCTGATTGCTGCTTGACTGGCTGCGCAGAAATTGGCTCAGGTGAAACAGGTTCGGCAGGTGAAGGCTCATCAAAAAATCCAAAGCTATCGTCTGCTTTAGCAGCGACGGGAGGAGATTCCTCAAATAGACCAAAGGTTTCTTCAATCGCTGTGGCAGGATCAGGAAGCTCATCGAAAAAACCAAAGCCGTCGTCGTCAGAAGAGGATTGGGATACAGACGGTTCGGGTACATCTTCAAAAAAGCCAAAACCATCATCGACCGCTGGCTTTTCAAAAAAGCCGTAAGGTTGTTTTTTCTTTTCTTCAACGTCGATGAAAAACCCGTAACCTTTTTTTACCTCAGCAGCATCTTGTGCAGCAGGCGTTTTTCCAGAGGTGACCAATTCCAATTTGCGGGTAAGTGCCTGTACTTGATTCCAGTCTAATTGGTCATTGGTGCGATAGCAGCGCAGTATCTCCTTCAACTGATCCACTGAACCTAAAAATAAATCCACCATTTCAGATGTAATTGCCATGGTTCCCTGGCGAATTTTGTCCAACAAGCTTTCCATAATGTGGGTAACGCCGGCCAGCGCATCAAAACCAAAAATTCCGCTGCCGCCTTTAATGGAATGCGCTGCACGAAAAATACTGTTCAACATTTCTATATCTGGATCGGCCAGATCCAGATCGAGTAATAGCTGCTCCATTTCGTCGAGGTGCTCCTGACTCTCCTCGAAAAAAACGGCATGGAATTGTTTCATGTCGATCGACATTGCTCATATCCTTCGCTATACATTCAACATTTTCGTAGGGACGACGCTTGCTACGCCCTTTGGGATTTCCTCGTAAGATATTGAGCGCAACAAAAAGCTGCGCCTATCCCATTACTTTTTTTGCAATCTCCAACAACTTGCTCGGATCAAACGGTTTTACCATCCAACCTGTTGCGCCAGCAGCACGCCCTTGCGCTTTCATGGTGTCGCTCGCTTCCGTAGTGAGCACCACAATTGGTGTGCGCGCATGTGCAGGCAAGCCACGCAACGATTTGATCAGGGTGAGTCCATCCATATTGGGCATATTCTGGTCGGTAAGTACAAAGTCATAGGTTTTGGTCTTGCATAAATTAAATGCTTCCAGCCCATCCTTTGCGGCAGTCACTGTATAACCAGCAGACTTGAGTGTTGCCTCCACCATTTGCCGAACGGACACTGAGTCATCCACAATTAACACATGCTTACTCATAACAATTACCCTGTGTGATAATTAAAATTGTCTCTATCAAGCGGGACTAATAGTCGCCTTTATAAAATTACCTGGTGGATAAACATCTACACGCTGCGCGAGGTTGCGAATTAACTGCAAACCACGCCCTGATAAAATAGTTTCTACATTGGAATCAATCGCCACACTGTCATATCCATTTCCGCTGTCACGCACACTCACCTCAAGATGAGGTGGTGAGGCATTTGCAACCCAAGTCAATTCCAGCTCGATAAAATCAGCGGCGGTTAATCTGGCTAAACGCTTGTCTCGCTCCTTAAAGTAATAATTAAAACCGTCGGGTTCATCTTTCATGGAGGATTCCAGCTTTAAAATGCCATGGTCAATTGCATTGCTGACCATCTCGCTCACCACTAAAAAAATAATCTGGCAAAAGCTTTGGTTAACATCAAAGTGCTGCAAAAATTTATTACACAGCGGTGGAATTTCGCAGCTGGCGATTTTGCGCCCGGAAATTTTTACTCCCCAGGAAAAATCACCTATATCTTCCTGCACATACCCACGGCTAATACTTTCATTGAGCTGCCGCTCACAACTGGCAAATATCAACTGTGGTTCCAGCATGCAAATAGAAACATCATCCTTGTATTGGTCGCTTGCGGCGTGATTGTGCAAAGCCTCTATTAATGCCGCCTGCAAATTCTCGCAATTCGATTTCGCCATTTCCGTTACACGGGCGGATGAGAACGACTCTCCCTCGGCATTCACCTCTTCAATCAAACCGTCGCTGTAAGCGATGATGGTTCCTATGCCGGAAAAATCGCAGGTCACCACGCTTGCATCAAACATTTCCTCATCCAAAATCCCCAGCGCCATATGCTGGGATTTGAAGGACTGCAAAATTTTTCCCTGATGCAACCAATAGGCCGTTGGCATGCCACCGTTCCACACATCGATTTCTTGCCGCTCTTGATGCATCTGGATCAGAATCGCTGCCACAAACCGATCTTCCGGTGTGTCGCGCATTAATTTTTTATTCATCTCCGCCACTATGGTTTGGATATGAAATCCTTTGGCTACCATACTGTTAAAAATGGAGACTACTGGCATCACGGTAATAGCTGCAGCCAACCCATGCCCTGTTGCATCCGCGAGCAAAAAGTACAAATCACCACTGGGTGAAATACGCGCGAGCGCTATATCGCCACAAAAAGATGAAGAGGATTTCAACCAGAGTGACACCCCATCGATAGCCTGACTGTTCTGGCTCAATAAATATTCGTAGGTGAATTTCGCGATATTTTCTTCGCGCTCCGCTTCACTTTTAAACCGTTCCAATTCAGCGTTTTGTAAAGTGATTACCCGCTGCATCGCAACTGATTTAATCAAGGCACTGACTTTGAGTGCGAGCAGCGACAAGTTCACTGGCTTGATGATGTAATCGTCTATTCCGCTCGCGAAGCAGCTTTCTAAAAATTCCGGATCTTCATTGCCACTCACCATAATGACGGGCGGCTTTTTCAATTGTGCATGGCTGTTAATTTCTTCCAGAAATTCAAGCCCGTTACCATCGCCGAGTTGGTAATCCAATAACACCAAATCGACCGCAGCATCTGCTTTCAACAATTGCATTGCCTCAGCCAAGCTGTAAGCCGTGCGGGTTAAAAAGCCCTTCTCTTGTAGAAAGTGACAAAAAAGTCCATTGAGCAACTCGTCGTCATCGACTACCAGAATGTAATGAGCCGAGTTTTCGAGTGATTCGTCCATAATGGTCAGATGTACTCAAATAACCTTTGCATATTTGCCATTGCCAATATTTGCGCTGTCGCTCCCTTGGCACCCTTGATCAACATTTTTTTATGGGCCGCCGCCGCGCGGCGCTGCCACATCATCATCATTCCTAATGCGGCGCTATCCAGATATTCCACCCGACTAAAATCGAATACGATTGCAGTTACCGTCGGGCTTTCGACATATTCGCTACATTGACGCTGAAATTCTTTGTGGTAGCCGTAATCGAAACGATTCGGCAGTGACACCTGTGCTCTATCGTTCATAAGTGATCCTTTCCGGGATGTATTCATCTTCAGGCAAGCTCGATAACTTTCTGTAAATTTGCCAAGTGTAAAATTTCTTTCGGCGAAACCTTGAGGTTAGTCATAACGATTTTCGAGTCGCATGACTGGGCTTTTTTTTGCGACATAACCAACAAGCCGATACCAGCACTGTCGATGTATTCCAGATCCACACAATCAAGATTGATAACGCCGGGAGTATCCAGTGCGGCCGATACCTTTCTATTAAATTCAGCACCACCTGAATAATCGAACCGCCGTGGCATCCTGATTACTGCTACATGTGCCATACAATATCTCCGCGATTTTCTAAAAAAGGTCAACTGATCCGCTCTCAACTGATGAGGCGGATACAGGATTATGTTTCTGGCGCAGGCCAGCATTTTTATATTTTTCCAGCGCAGCGTTTAACTGCGAAAAACTGTTATCTGAAATAGATAATGAAGCTGCAAGAGGAACCAACTCATCTAACCGGTCGATGGTGTGGCGAATATTTTGGGTAGACATATCTTCAAATTGCAGCGCACGCATAGCGTTGTGCAATGCAACCACCAACTGCGCAACTAACTGTTGCATCTCCTTGGTTACGCCCTGGTTTTTTTCTACTGATTTAATTAGCTCTTCGCTGACATCCTGCATATCCGCCTTGGCTTGCAACACATAACTCATATCCTGTGATGCAACCTCACCCACGGTGCGCGTCAGATCTTCAATCGCATCGGCTATACCACGTAATTGTTTTTGGATATCGAGACTAAATCCGGCAGAGCGATTGGAAAGCGCGCGCACCTCGTCGGCAACTACCGCAAAGCCACGCCCGCTATCGCCAGCACGAGCGGCTTCAATGGCGGCATTAAGAGCCAGCAAATTGGTTTGTGCTGCGATCTGGTCGATATCTTTAAGTGCTTTAAGTACAGAAGGCATTTGGTCGGCGATGGCACCTACTTTCTCTACCAACTCCATCGATGAAGTACTCATACCAACAGCCGTTTCTACAAACTGGTTAAGTAGCTTGTAAGTATTTTCTGCAAAAAAACGCATGCGCACCGAAATAGTCTGCTGGCTATTTTCATCACCTACTTCGTACAAAAGTCGCTGCACCCCCTGCTGCTGTTCTTCCAGTAGCATTTTTATGTCGTTAAATGCAGCAGTGAGGATGTTTATTGCGTCAGTTTGAATACCAATTTGCGCATGAAGATTGCCCGTACTTTCACGCACCACTTCATCAATGACGGAGCTGGTTTCAGCAAGTG
This sequence comes from Cellvibrio sp., assembly GCF_039207905.1. Classification (GTDB taxonomy): domain Bacteria; phylum Pseudomonadota; class Gammaproteobacteria; order Pseudomonadales; family Cellvibrionaceae; genus Cellvibrio. The sequence continues at coordinate 6,134 of NZ_JBCECX010000053.1, read as the reverse complement.
CTGGTGAATTCGAGTTAGAGGTGTCGATTGATGTGGAATTATGGCTTGCTGATTTTTCGCTGCTCGCAGCTATAAGAAAATATCCCAACAATCCAGCCGCAAATAGCGGACCCGCGAGGGCATGGAGGTAAACCCCTAATAGACAACCGCCAACCAATGCGGCAGCAATTAACCCTAATGGTTTCACCTGCATAAGCGCATCCAACTCCATTTATTCCATGGTGATTAACGCAAGCAGCCCTTTTGATTTAGTAGAGGGAGGCCAAACACGATTATTTAAAAGTAGCAGGTTTATTTCAGCTTGCGCTGTTTACAAAACGTTTATGATTTTTTTTATCGTTTTAAAAACCAAAGCGGAAATGGCGCGGGATTAATTGGTAGATAAAAATACTAAATGGATATTTTTAATTGCAATTATTTATAACTTTTTATTTTTAGAAATAAAAAAACCGGCAGTTATTCATTGCCGGCTTTCTAAGTACTCTGGAAAAATATTACACGGAATTACACGACATCCGCTTATTGAACCTGAACAACACCTTCTTCAATCTTGGCTTTCCAGACTTGTGGGCCAGTGGTGTGTACTGATTCACCGCGCGAATCTACCGCTACGGTCACCGGCATATCTTTCACATCAAATTCGTAAATCGCTTCCATCCCCAATTCAGGGAAGCCAAGCACTTTGGCCGATTTAATCGCTTGCGCTACAAGATAGGCTGAGCCGCCCACCGCCATCAGGTAAACAGATTTGTTATCGCGAATTGCATCAATCGCCGCTGGGCCGCGCTCGGATTTTCCGATCATGCCCAACAATCCGGTTTGCTCCAGCATTGTGCGAGTGAACTTATCCATGCGGGTTGCGGTAGTTGGGCCAGCAGGGCCAACCACTTCATCGCGCACTGGATCAACCGGCCCTACGTAATAAATGAAGCGACCTTTCATGCTCACTGGCAATTGTTCGCCTTTCGCTAACAGGTCAGTCATCTTTTTATGCGCCGCATCGCGACCGGTAAGCATTTTGCCGGACAGCAAAATAGTTTCGCCGGTTTTCCAGTCCAACACGTCTTCCGGTTTTACGGTATCGAGATTAACGCGACGCACGCTGTCGCCCACATCCCAACTGATTTCCGGATAATCTTCCAACGATGGAGGAGTTTGCAGCGCCGGACCAGAACCATCCAATACAAAATGCGCATGGCGGGTCGCCGCGCAGTTAGGAATAATGGCGATAGCTTTGTTGGCAGCGTGGGTTGGGTAATCTTTGATTTTGATATCCAACACAGTGGTCAAACCACCCAGACCTTGCGCACCGATTCCGAGGCGATTTACTTTGTCGTACAGCTCGATACGCAATTCTTCGTAGCGATCTTTTGCACCGCGCGCTTGCAGTTCCTGGATATCCACCGGATCGAGCAGCGCTTCTTTCGCCAGCAACATGGCTTTTTCAGCCGTGCCACCGATACCAATCCCGAGCATGCCCGGTGGACACCAGCCAGCGCCCATTTCAGGCACCACTTTTAATACCCAATCCACCACTGAATCAGACGGGTTCAGCATCGCGAATTTGGTTTTTGCTTCAGAACCACCACCTTTCGCTGCCACGTGGACATCAACGGTATTGCCCGGAACTATGTTGTAGTGAATGACTGCCGGAGTATTGTCGCCGGTATTTTTGCGCGCACCGTCCGGGTCAGACAGGATAGAAGCACGCAGGACGTTATCGGGATTCATATAGGCGCGGCGCACACCTTCGTTGACCATATCGGTCAGGCTCATTTGCGCGTCCCACTGCACATCCATACCTACAGTAACAAACACGGTGACGATACCGGTGTCCTGACAAATCGGGCGGTGCCCCATGGCACACATGCGCGAGTTGATCAGGATCTGCGCCATCGCATCTTTAGCGGCTTTGCTCTGCTCGCGTTCGTAAGCTTTATGGACGGCCTGAATGAAATCAACGGGATGGTAGTAAGAGATAAATTGCAGCGCATCTGCGACGCTGTCGATAAGATCTTGTTGGCGAATCACGGTTGGCATAATGGACTTCTCGATTGTTAGGTCGTAAAGCGGAACGGGTAAAAAGTGGCGACAATTCTACACCATGAAGCTCCCCCCTGCAGAAGCCAAACAGCGACAATCCCGTTAAACCTGCACCAAAAAAATGCTACCACTCACGGCTTTTTAGTTTTTTATTGCTATGTAATCGCCGCCCAATTGATCATATTTCTCAACAACTATAATTTTTCGCACCAACAAAAAGCACTCAATCGCCATTCCTAAAAAGGTATAAGAAATAGTCACCTAATCCCCGCATATCACGTGCAATCAAGCGCCAAACAGCTAGGCTTAATTAAGCGGTATTCCTCCAACGAGCAAAACCTCTCACAGATGCGGAACGTTTCAGGATCAATTGGCTATGAATTCTTTTTCCCTCCGTTTTAAGCTAAGCCTCAGCGTTGCACTCATACTCGCATTCAGTATGGGCAGCCTGAGTTTTGTAGCCTGGCGCTCAATGTCATCCAACGCGAGCGAGTCTATTGAGCACAGCGCCAGCTCAATGCAGGAAACCATCAATGGCCGGCTCCACGATATCGCTCAAGCCACAGCGTTGGAAACGAGCGCATTACTCAATCGCAATTTTGATATTACAGTGCATTTAGCTGCCGTTCTCAGCAGCACAGCGAAAGGCGCAGCTGCGCCCAATTATTCGCGTGCACAGATCAAACAAATGACGTACGACATTTTATTGGCATCGCCCTCCGCGTCGGCAATCTACGCGCAATTTGATCCCAATGGTTACGATGGCCGCGATGCAGAATTTGTCGGCGATAGGTTATACAGCTCAGAAGTCGGCAGCATTGGAATCTATTGGGTTGCAGATAAAGGAAAAGCCATTTTTAATCACGTTGCATTTTCTTCGCAATCCGACGCAACACGCGATGAAAACGGCCAGCGCAAATCCGAGTGGTACCTGTGCAGTAAAGACAGTGTAAAACCCTGTTTGATGGAACCTTATTTATATGAGATCACTCCCGGAAACTCGATGCTGATGACATCGCTGGTTACTCCGGTAGTTGTCGATGGCGAATTCCGTGGCGTGGCCGGAATTGACATTAATCTTCCCGTTTTACAGAAACGATTGTTAGAGCAAGCGCAAACACTCTACGACGGCAAAACCAATATGTTTTTGCTCAGTTCAAACAATCTCGTATTAGCCAGCAACCAACATCCAGAATATTTGGGCAAACCACTTGCCGCAAGCGACAAAGAATTATTTGATCTGCTTAAACAAAATACGCGCGACCAATTTATTCACAACGGCCAAATTATTACGGTGCAACCAATAAAGGTCGATGCAACACAAAATGCCTGGTCGATGGTAATAGTCACACCTACCGCTATTGCTTATGGTGTTGTTGATGAGCTGAGCCAATCGCTGCAAGACAGCAGTGTCACTACCGCGACCAATATGATTGGTCTCGCCATAATATTGCTAATTATTTTCGTAATTGTTGTCTCGCTGTGGATTAAAAAATCAACCCAACCGATTGTGCGCATGAGCGAAATGATGCGCGAACTCGCCAGTTCCGATGGCGACCTGACCCGCAAATTGATTCCATCAAAAGATACGGAATTAATTGACATGGCCGATGGCTTCAATCGCTTCACTGAAAAATTGCGCAGTATGATTATTGCATTAAAACAGGATTCGGAAAAACTCAAAGACCAGAGTAATAGTTTGACGGGGACATCACGCAATACGCGCTCTGCTACAGAAGTACAGGTTGCACAAATTCAAAACATCATGACGGCGATTCATGAGATGTCGGCCACCGCCAATGAGGTCGCAAAATTGGCGAGCAATACTTCCACCGACTCTGAAGCATCCGTAAAAGCAATAACCAATGCACGGGATTTATTCCAGCGCACAGTGGAAGAATTTAAAGGCGTAGCGATAGATTTTTCAAACTCCAGCCAAAAAATCCAGTTGGTGGCAGAAAGCAGCAATAAAATCAGCGGTATTACCGATGTAATCCAGGGCATAGCCGCGCAAACAAATTTGTTGGCTTTGAATGCTGCCATCGAAGCAGCGCGCGCGGGTGAACAAGGGCGCGGTTTTGCGGTGGTTGCAGACGAGGTGCGTTCACTTGCAGCACGCACCCAGCAATCCACTGAAGAAATTAAAAACCTGATTCAATCCCTGCAACAACAAGTTGATCAGACCGTTGTGCAGATCAACCAAAATACCCAGCGTGTGGGAGACACACTAGTTGAAGCAGAACACGCCTATGAGCGCTTAACTACGGCAACTGAAGGGATGAATGCAATTACTGACAGCTCCTATCAAGTGGCAGCGGCAGCGGAAGAGCAAAATCAGGTAACAGAAGAAATTAATCGCAATATTTCTGCGATTGGTGATGCAACCCAGGAGCTGGAGCGACTATCCAACAGTATTTTTAACGCGAGCAATAACGTCGATAAAATTACCCAGGACATTGACAGTCACTTGAGCCAATTGCGCTGTTAGATTTGTAATCGTAAAAAACTGCATAAAAAAACGGGATCGATTTCGATCCCGTTTTTTTATCACGCACAAATTACAACAAGCGCTTATTTTGGAGCCAAGCCCAACTGTTGTTTGATTTGCAACAACTCGCGATTGGTGCTGCGACGATATTCATCGATGGCAGAAATCGCTTCCTCGTTGTTACGCAGACGAGTGGACAAACTGTCCAATGCAGTCAGCTCCAAGCTCATCTTGTCCAGCTGCTCTTTCATGTTTTGTACGCTTTGACTCTGCTTGCTTACGCTGGTGCTCATGCCGTCAATTTTTGCAGCGGCCGCATCAGCTTCAGTTTTGTTCGAAGACACTTCCTGCTTCAATGATGCGATACCGGTCTTGGCATCATTACCCAATTTTTGTGCGTTGGCGGCATCGCGCCCTACCGCCGCAGTTTTTTCGGTATTGGCGGTGATGGCTTTACGAGCTTCATCCACCAAACCGGCGATACGACGAGTCTCGCCATCGAGTTTTTTCAAATTAACTTGTAAGGTTCCAACCGAGGCGGTCGACTCTTCCGAACTCAGGTTTAATTGCTGCTCCAACCCTTGGATGCGGGTATCCGCTTGCTTTAACAACTCTTGGGCCTCAATCAGCTGCCACCCCAAAAAGCCTGCACCTGCTGCTGCGCCCAGTGCAATTACCAGTGCTATCGCAGGCAAACTGCTTGATGATTGTGCCTGACTGTAGGCTGGGGTAGATGCAGGTGTTGGCTTGCGGGCAGGACGCGCGGGCGGATAATCATCATCATGCGCTTGTGGCTGTCGACGCGTTGGTTCAGCTGGCTCAGACGCACCGCCAGGGGATAATGTGGGTTCTCTGCGTTCCATAACAACAAATACCTTAACAGTGAGACTGGATCAAGAAACGATAATTAACACGCATTTTATAGTAGGCGCCAGTACAAACATAGGCCAGGAAATTTATTTAGCACAATAAAAAACGGGCGCAGAGGCCCGTTTTTTATTGTCACCAACAACCAATTACTTGGCGTAGTTGGCGTTTACAAATTCCCAGTTTACCAACGCCCAGAAAGCGTTGAGGTAAGTTGGACGCGCATTGCGGAAATCGATGTAGTAAGCGTGCTCCCACAAATCCACAGTCAGGATTGGAGTAACAGACGCATCAGTCAATGGAGTAGCCGCATTGCTGGTGTTAACGATAGCAACTGAACCATCGGCTTTTTTCACCAACCAGGTCCAGCTTGAACCAAAGTTGTTGATTGCAGAGTTGGTGAAGTCTTCTTTGAACTTGTCGAATGAACCAAATGCTTTGTTGATTGCATCTGCTACAGCACCGGTAGCTGCGCCGCCGCCGTTCGGGCTCAGGCAGTGCCAGTAAAAGGTGTGGTTCCAGATTTGAGCCGCGTTATTGAACACACCGCCAGAAGAAGTCTTGATGATGTCTTCCAGGCTTTTGCCTTCAAATTCGGTGCCGGGGATCAAACCGTTCAACTTATCTACATAAGTTTTGTGATGCTTGCCGTGGTGAAATTCCAGGGTCTCAGCAGAAATGTGGGGAGCCAATGCATCTTTTGCGTAAGGCAATGCAGGTAATTCAAAAGCCATGA
>NZ_JBCECX010000052.1:0-25100 GCF_039207905.1 Cellvibrio sp. | reverse complement strand
CCCGAGTACTACACCTTTGTGTTTAACCCCGATGTCATCAAGTCGCTCAACGGTATTGCCTGGTGGGCGGTAATGATTTTTGTATGGATCGCCGGTATCGAACTCGATCTGAAGAAAGCCTGGGAATACAAGCGCGAAAGCGGTATCACCGCTGGTCTTGCGCTGGGGACGCCATTGATCTTTGGTTGCGCGGCCGCCGTGGCATTGATGTCATTCAGCGATGGATGGATGGGCCCCAAAGGCATGACCTGGCAGTTTATCCTCGGCGTAGGCATGGCTTGTGCGGTAACCGCATTGCCAATTTTGATCCTGCTGATGGAAAAGATGGAAATCCTGCGCCAACCAATCGGCCAGCGCATCCTGCGTTACGCCAGCCTCGATGACATCGCCATCTGGGGTGTATTGGCGTTGATCCTGTTGGATTGGGAGCGCGTAGGCCGTCAGGGGATGTTCCTGCTCGCCTTCACCATTGCCAGCTACGCCTTCCGCAAACTGATGGTTGCCATTCCCGAGCGCGACCGCTGGTACTCAGGTTTTATCTGGTTGGCACTCTGCGGCTTGGCGGCAGATTGGGCAGGCCTGCACTTTATGGTCGGCGCCTTCCTCGCGGGCGCAGTGATGGATGCCGAATGGTTTAATCAGGAAGATATGGACAAGCTGCGCCATTTTGTCCTGATGATCATCATGCCAGTGTTCTTCCTCAGCACCGGTTTGCGCACCAATTGGGAAGTGGGCGGCTCAACCGTATTTATCGCGGCGGCAATCCTGCTGGTTGCGTCGGTATCAGGAAAACTGGTGGGTGTTCACGCCGCAGGGAAAATCCTGAAGTGGGAAAAAGGCGAGGCATCAATTGTTGGTTGGCTGCTCCAAACCAAAGCGTTGATCATGATCATTTTCGCCAACGTGTTGCTGGATAAACAAATCATCACCAGCGAGACATTTACTGCGCTGTTGATCATGGCCGTCCTCAGTACCATGCTCACGGTGCCAGTGGTATCCCCCAAGCTCGCGCGCTTTAAAGATATTATTTTCCGCTCGAAATAATCGCTTCTTGCGGACAAAAAAATCCCCGGCATGCCGGGGATTTTTTATTTCACCATCGGTAATTTGTTAAAGCACAAAGCGCGCAACCAGCGTGTTCAGCTCAGTAGCGAGGCGCGCCAACTCCTGCGCCGAAGCACTGGTCTGGTTGGCACCGGCAGCAGATTGGGTGGAGAGGTCGCTGATATTGATGATGTTGCGATCCACTTCGCGCGCGACTGCCGCTTGCTCTTCCGAGGCGCTGGCGATCAATAAATTGCGCTCACTGATGGTTCCACTACGCGCATGAATTTCTTCCAAGGCCTCGCCCGCTTGCATGGCGATGCCAAGGGTGCCGCGCGCCTGCTCGGTACTTTCACGCATGGATTCCACCGCAGAATGGGTACCGCCCTGAATCGCCGCAATCATCTGCTCGATCTCTTTGGTAGACACTTGGGTGCGATGCGCGAGTGCACGCACTTCGTCCGCCACCACCGCAAATCCGCGCCCGGCTTCACCGGCGCGCGCCGCCTCAATCGCGGCGTTCAGTGCAAGCAGGTTGGTCTGCTCAGCAATCGCGCGGATCACATCCAACACCTTGCCAATATCCTGCGATTGCGCCGCCAAACCTTCCATCAACTCGGAGGTTTTGCTCACTTCGCGGGTCATGTTTTCAATCGAAGTCACGGTTTGACGCACACGCGCACGACCATCTTCCGCCAATTGTGTGGACTGGTTGGATGCCTCAGAGGTATCCACCGCATTGCGCGCGACTTCATCCACTGCCGCGCTCATTTCGGTCACCGCCGTAGCAGCTTGCTGAATCTCGCTGTTCTGACGCTGCAGGTTGCGACTGGAATCTTCCGCTACCGAATGCAACTCTTCTGTCGCCGAGGCCAGTTGGATCGAAGAGTTGGCAATATGGTTGATGGTATTGCGCAGGTTGTCTTGCATCACCGCCAAACCGGCAAGCAGACGAGCAGGTTCATCTTGCCCTTGGGATTCGATGCGCTTGCTCAGATTGCCGCTCGCTACCAACTCGGTTGCGCCCACCGCCTGTTGGATAGGCGAGGTAATAGTACCGGTGATGACGTAGGCCAAAATGCCGGTAATCACCAGCGCCAGAACGATGCAGCCGATCACCATAGTGCGGCTGCTCGTATAGGTCGCATGTGATAACGCAGCGGCGGCATGAGCACCTTGAGTATTGATCTTGCCGAGTTCCTGCAATTGCTTGGTGAGCGCATCGGCAAGCAGAATTTGCTCAGTATCGATATGTTCGCGCGCGCCCTCAATATCGCCGTTGCTAACCATGCTGCGCACTTGCGCCACGCTGGCAAAGTATTTGGCTTTCGCGTCTTTCAGTTCGGCATATATACGACGCTCCGACTCTTCGGTGATAAGCGCCTCATAAGTGCGCTGGGCGCGCTCAATATCGTCGTTGACGCTGGACAGTCGCTTGTCGTTTTCCGCAAGACCTTCCGGTGTTGGATCAACCAGTATGCGCAAAGCAAAGATGCGATAGCGCATCAACGAGAGATTAAGCTGGCCGATAGCTTCGAGCGATGGAATCCACTCATCAGTAATCTCTTTTTCGGCAGCCTGCATGGTGACCATCTTGCCGAGCGAAAACACGCCGACGAACAGGATGATAATAGCCAAAAGCCCAAACGCGCCGGTCAGGCGGGGGCCAATATTAAAGTTCCTGAGAAACATACGATTTACACCTTTCCATAAACAACGGGGTCAATAACTGCCTATTGGCGGCCACAGAAGACAATCCATTAAGGCAACAATTAGTATTGACCATAACCCCGAAAAGGGTAGGCCTTTTGTCTGACTAATCTCCGGGATGGTGCCAATCAAACAGCTCAAACGCACTTTTAGCGCCCGCTTGCTTTATAATCGCCGCCTTTTCATCCGGACGACGTCCGCAGCACATCACCAGGCACCACTCCCATGCATTTTGTCGTTAAAGTTTTTTCCGAAATCATTATTAAAAGCCCACCGGTGCGTAAGCGCTTTATCAAGCAACTGCGCGATAACCTGCGCGTTCTGCTGGGCAGCCTGGGGGTCGATATTGACGTCCAGCGCGATTGGGAAAAGATTGAAATCCGCTGCCCCGCTGCCAGCGAACAAGTCATTGCACAGGTGTCCGATGTACTGGCGCGCACTCCCGGCATCGCCAACTTTGCGCTGCTGAACGACTACCCGCTCGGCGATCTGGACTCAATTTTCCAGCACACCCTGCGTCACTGGCGCGATGGCATTGCCGGTAAAACTTTTTGCGTACGCGCCAAACGCGTTGGCAAACATCCATTTACTTCGGTGGAAGTGGAGCAATATGTCGGCGGTGGTTTGCTGCAACACTCGGAAGCCAAAGGTGTTAGCCTGCATAAACCGGATGTCATTGTGCCGCTCGAAATCAAAGGCGAGCGCGTGTGGGTGCTGACCAGCAAGACTCAAGGCTTGGGTGGATTCCCCCTTGGCGCACAAGATCCAGTGCTCTCGTTAATCTCCGGCGGCTTCGATTCCACCGTCTCCACCTATTTGTGTATCAAACGCGGCCTGCGTGCGCACTACTGCTTTTTTAATCTCGGCGGACGCGCGCACGAAATCGGCGTAAAAGAAGTGGCTTATTATTTGTGGAATAAATACGGCGCATCGCATCGCGTTAAATTTGTCACAGTGCCCTTTGAAGATGTGGTGCGCGAAATTCTCGAAAAAGTCGACAACCCTTACATGGGTGTAACACTGAAACGCATGATGTTGCGCGCTGCCGAAAAAGTGGCCGAGTCACTTGAAATTCCAGCACTGGTTACCGGCGAAAGTGTTGCGCAGGTTTCCAGCCAAACACTGGTAAACCTGAATGTAATTGATCGCGCTGTTGATATGGTAGTACTGCGTCCGCTCGCAACCATGGACAAAGGCGACATCATCAATCTTTCGCGCAAAATCGGCACCGAAAGTTTTGCGGCGAGCATGCCGGAATATTGCGGCGTGATTTCGGTGAATCCAACCACGCGCGCAAAACTGCACAAAGTGGAATTTGAAGAGGGCCGCTTCGATATGGCGGTACTTGAGCGCGCCATCGAAGAACGCCGCGCGCAAAATATCGATGAAATCGTCGACGAACTGGATGCAGATTTAACTGTGCCAGTAGTGGGTGATATCAACCCCGACCAGATAGTGATTGATATTCGTCACCCTGACGAACAAGAAAACAATCCATTAAAATTGGATGGAATTGAAATTCTGGTAATCCCGTTTTATTCTCTCAACAACCAATTCAATAACCTTGACCTGAGCAAACAGTATTATTTGTATTGCCAAAAAGGGGTGATGAGTCAATTGCACGCGGCCAACTTAAAAGATGCAGGCCATTTGAATGTGGGTGTGTATCGCCCTGAACCCAAGAGTGCCTGTGCTATCTAATGGGGTTGTCTGAAGCGGGCAGACAGAAGGAACGACTGGTCGAATTTGATTACCTGCGCGGCCTGGCAATTGTCATGATCGTGCTCGGGCATTCCATTTTTCTCGCACAGCCGGTGTTTCCACTGCTATTGGAAAATTTATTGCGCGGTGGCACCGGCTTGTTTGTCTTTATCTCCGGTTTTTTCTTTCATCGCGTGTTTTATGCGCGCTTTGATTACAAAAAATTTATCAGCAAAAAAGCCAGCGCCTTACTCTATCCATTTTTAACCATTTCGCTTGTTGCATTAAGCATCCGCATGTTCGGTTGGTGGCAAGATGGATTGGACTGGCAACAAAACTTACTCAACAGCTGGTACACCATCCGCAACGGTTATGTACTTTATCCGCATTGGTATATTCCGTTTATCCTGCTCACTTTTTTGTGTTCGCCGCTGCATCTCGCTTACATCCGCGCACCACTTTCAATGAAACTCGCAGTGCTGGTGATTTTTTCGTTTATCGCTGTATTCATGCACCGCCCGGAATCCAATTCCAATTTTTTACAATCGCTGATTTATTTCACGCCTTATTATTTGCTGGGCATTCTGGTTTCACAGTACGAACAACCCTTGCGGATTTGGCATTGGCAGCTGCTAATTCTGGGCGTACTCGTCGTCGCTGCAACTGCACTCGCACAGACCTATTTGTGGGTACATATCGGCAACTACCATGCACAAGCATTCCACTACGACGGCTGGGATCTGCAATTTATCCAAAACCTGTTCGGTTGCATCGCCATGCTCGCGCTCTGTCGCCATATAAACTGGCCGTGGTTACAACAGCATCTACGCTGGCTGGCAGAATTAAGCTTCCCGATATTTTTTATTCACCCATTGCTGACTATCGCACTGGAAAATATTGCAACTATCAATAACATCAAACCATTCTTTCCCGTCGATAATATTCCCCAAAGCCTGCTGGTTTTTGCGGTGGTGTTTTTGGTGCAATTATATGGGTCAGCAGCAATCGCCCAGAGTATTCGCCAACTTTTCCCTTCTGTTGGCCATCGCTTTATTGGCTAACGCATTTAATTAATGCGCTACGTCTATCTTTTAATCAACAACAAATACTAATATTGCCCTATTGAAATCCCCATATTAATAATCGCACTACACAAGGTGCAGCATTCAGTAGAGAACAAATTATGAAATGGACTTGGCTATACAAAATAGGTGCTCCGGCAGGGTTTTACCGGCTGGCGGCGGCATGGTTGCCTTACATGTATTTAATCTCTTTTGTTTTATTGCTGGTGGGTACTATTTGGGGATTGGGATTTGCGCCCGTAGATTCAAAGCAAGGGAATAGTTATCGGATTCTATATGTCCATGCTCCAGTCGCTCATATTGCTGAAGTGGCTTATGTACTAATGGCAATAATGGGGGCAGTCGGTCTGATTTGGAAAACAAAACTTTCGTTTATGATGATGAAAGTATCGGCGCCTTTAGGTGTTGCATTTACGTTTGCAGCCTTGGTCACTGGCTCAATTTGGGGGAAGCCGACCTGGGGAACCTGGTGGGTTTGGGATGCAAGAATTACCTCAATGCTGATATTGCTTTTTCTTTTTCTCGGTGTTTATGCATTGCAGGATGCATACAAAAATAATGACCTCGGCAACAAAGCTGCAGCAGTGCTATCACTCGTTGGTGTTATCAACGTTATCATTATTAAAAAGTCAGTTGAATGGTGGAACACTCTGCATCAACCCGCATCCATCATGAAAGGCGCTATTGATATCACCATGCTGCTACCTTTACTAATAAATATGCTGGGCATGTACATATTATATTTAGCGCTGCTATTTTCCTGGACCCAAATGGAAATTTTACGGCAAGAGAGAAAAAAACAATGGATCAAGGAATTTTTTCCTGACAATTAATTAATGGGAGTTTTGGGTACTACGATAATTAATCACACCCAATTCTCCACCGCCAAACCATCTACACGCAAAAACTCTTTTTCATTATTTGTTACCAAAACCCAATTGTTTGCGCGTGCGTGGGCGGCGAGCCACAAATCGTTGTTGCCGATCACTTGGCCGGTTTTTTGTAAGCTCGCGCGAATATCGCCGTAATGAGTCGCAACCTCTTCAGATAGCTCAGCAATATTCATCAAGCTGGCAAGCTCATCAATAACCATGATCGCTCGCTCGCGGGCGTGGCTTTTTTCTGCACCGAAGCGCAGCTCGCCCAAGGTGATAACAGACATGGCCAGTTCATTAGCAGCGTGCTGCGCGAAACGTGCGCGGACGGAGGCGGGATTATATTTGGCGATATAAATACAGATGTTGGTATCAAGCAAAAAGCGGATGCCCATAAAAAATCCTTTTAGAAACCATCTCTTTCCTGCGGCGGCGAATCATCGCGGCCTTGCTCCATAAAATCGACCGGCAGTTGGCTTAGCGCATCAAATATGGCGGCACCATTGGGCGCAACTGCGCGCAAGATGATTTCATCGCCGCGGCGAAAAATCTCCACTTGGTCAACCTCAAAACGGAACTCTTTTGGTAGCCGTACGGCTTGACTATTTCCTGACTGGAAAACGCGGGCGAGGGTCATTGGGTTACCTCCCATGTCATATGTGCATACCCCATATGCAGTATCTACACAAAGTATATACACCCCTAATCTGACTAGCTAGATTAAATTTTCACCAATAGATGCACGTTAGACATATCCCCGTCATGGTCAGATAGGTATAATGCGCGCCTTTTTACGCATCCCCCTTTGCCTTGTACAGGCTTATACCCAAGAGAAATCCCACAGTGACAGATCAATCAGCTATCGAAAAATTGCGCAATATCGCCATTATTGCCCACGTTGACCACGGTAAAACCTCTATGGTTGACCAGTTATTGCGTCAATCAGGCACCCTCGACCGTCGCGAAGACAGCGGCGATTTGATCATGGACAGCAACGATCAGGAACGCGAACGCGGCATTACCATCCTGGCGAAAAACACTGCGATCAAGTGGAACGATTACCGCATTAACATCGTGGATACCCCCGGCCACGCCGACTTCGGCGGTGAGGTAGAGCGCGTTCTGTCGATGGTTGACTCGGTATTGCTGATTGTGGACGCCGTTGGCGGCCCAATGCCACAAACCCGTTTTGTAACCTCAAAAGCGTTTGAACAAGGTTTGAACCCGATTGTTGTTATCAACAAGATTGACCGCCCGGGCGCGCGCCCTGAGTGGGTTGTTGACCAGGTGTTTGACCTGTTTGACCGTTTGGGTGCAACTGATGAGCAGCTCGATTTCCCGATCATTTACGCTTCAGCATTGAATGGTGTTGCAGGTCTTGATCCAGAGAATATCGCTGAAGATATGACTCCGCTGTTCCAAATGATCGTCGATAAAGTTCAACCACCAAAAGTTGACCTCGACGGTCCATTCCAAATGCAAATTTCTGCATTGGACTACAGCAGCTACGTAGGTGTTATCGGGATTGGCCGTATAACTCGCGGCAGCCTGTCGCCCAACCAGCAAATCGTTGTGGTTGACCATGAAGGCAACCAACGTAAAGCTAAAGTATTGCAAGTGATGGGCTACCACGGTTTGCAACGCATCGAAACTGACAAGGCTTATGCGGGCGACATCGTGTGTATCACCGGTGTAGATAAACTCGGCATCTCCGACACCCTGTGCAGCCCGGATCAAATCGAAGCATTGCCAGCCCTGTCTATCGACGAGCCAACCGTAAGCATGACCTTCCAGGTAAACGATTCTCCGTTCGCCGGTAAAGAAGGTAAGTACGTGACCAGCCGTAACATCAAAGACCGTCTGGATCAGGAATTGATTGCCAACGTAGCATTGCGCGTACAACAAGGTGATTCACCAGATAAATTTATCGTTTCTGGCCGCGGTGAATTGCATCTGTCGGTATTGATCGAAAATATGCGTCGCGAAGGCTACGAGTTGGGCGTATCGCGTCCAGAAGTAGTTAAGAAGATTGTTGATGGCGAAGTACACGAGCCGTTCGAGCAAGTGGTGATCGACGTTGAAGAAGAGCACCAAGGTAAAGTAATGGAAGAGCTTGGCCTGCGCAAAGGCGAGCTGACCAACATGGAGCCGGATGGCAAAGGTCGTATCAAATTGGAATTCCTCTGCCCATCACGCGGTTTGATCGGTTTCCGTGGCCAGTTCCTGACCATGACTTCCGGCTCGGGAATCATGACCAGTATTTTTGACCACTACGGCCCGGTAAAAGATGGCGAAGTAGCAAGCCGTCAAAACGGTGTATTGGTATCGATGGTGAAAGGTAAAACGCTCGCTTACGGTCTGCACCCGCTGCAAGAGCGTGGCCGTTTGTTCCTCGGCGCCGGTATTGAAGTTTACGAAGGCCAAATCGTGGGTATTCACTCGCGTTCAAATGACTTGGTAGTAAACCCAACCAAAGCAAAACAATTAACCAACGTTCGTGCTTCCGGTACTGACGATGCGTTGACCCTGTCACCGCCAATCCGTCACACCCTGGAGCAAGCGCTGGAATTTATTGAAGATGACGAGTTGGTAGAAGTAACGCCACAAAGCATCCGCGTGCGCAAAAAACTGCTCACTGAAAACGAGCGTAAGCGCGGCAAAAAAGCCTAACAATTACTACTCTGTATAATTGTTAAATAATAAAAATCCCCAGAGTGAAAACGATGGGGATTTTTTTTAACTATGATTTTGTGCTGGTGGTGCTACATCAGTTGGTGGCGAGGGATTTGGCATTGTCATCGCAGGACACGCCGTGAACCCATCCATGGGGGCTTGACGTTGACCGCAGAGCGGGCCTGCCAACAAATAAATCTGTTGGCGTTCAGCTTCACGCAAAGCATGCGTTGAAAACGTGAGCCTCACCCCTGTCTCCGACAGTCCTGCGACGACAATCCCAAACCCCCTGAAGATTTTCGCAAGAATGGTTACAGCAATGGATATTTATTTAATTATTTCCCTGCTCGCGCTCGGCGCTTGCACCGGACTATTCGCCGGCCTGTTTGGTATTGGCGGCGGCGGCATTATGGTGCCGATCCTCACGCTGTTATTTGTGCAGCACCAATTTCCTGCCGAACATATATTGCATATGGCGCTGGCAACATCGATGGCCGCAATTGTGCCGACAGCTATTGCCAGCTTGCGCGCGCATCACAAACATAAAGCGGTGTTGTGGCCTGTCGTAATAAAAATTACACCGGGAATTTTACTTGGCACTTTTGCGGGGACTTTTTTAGCCAGTTATTTATCTGCAAAACCCTTGGCGATTTTTTTCTCGTGCTTTATGGCATTGGTCGCACTGCAAATGGTGATTAACCGCAAACCAAAACCCACGCAGCAATTACCCGGTAGTTTGGCAACGGCGGCAGCAGGTTCGGGTATAGGTGCGATCTCGGCACTGGTGGCGATTGGTGGCGGCACATTAACAGTACCGTTTTTGGTTTGGTGCAATGTCGCATTGCCAGTCGCGATTGGAACATCTGCCGCAGTAGGACTACCCATCGCCCTTGCAGGCGCAACAGGTTACGTTGTTAACGGTTGGAACATTACTGACTTGCCGGCCTACACGTTGGGTTATGTTTTTTGGCCGGCAGTATTGTTAATGGCAGCAATGAGTTTTATCACCGCGCCGCTAGGTGCAATGCTCGCGCATCGGCTGCCGGTTACTTTACTTAAAAAATTATTTGCGCTGTTACTAATTGGTTTATCGATACAAATGCTAATCACTGTATTTGGTCATTAACTCGATTGAAAAACAAAAAAGGGCGAATAAAATTATCATTCGCCCTTTTTATTTCGTGCTTTTATTTGTTCTCTGCCAGATTAAATCAGTCCGTTGATTCAACTTCAGTTTTACGATTGTTTTCTACCAAGCGTTTAATTTTGGTAGATAACTCATCAAGCCGCATAGGTTTGCTAATGTAATCATCCATACCCGCCGCCATACAGCGGTCGCGATCTTCTTTCAATGCATTCGCCGTCATGCCTAGAATAGGTGTGGGGCGCTTTTTACTTTTGGTTTCCATTTCTTTAATGATGCGCGTTGCCGTCAGGCCATCCATGCGCGGCATCTGCACATCCATTAAAATAATATCGAAATTGGTGGACTGATAATACTTCACTGCAATTTCACCATTTTTCGCAATCACTACATCACAGCCTTCGCTTTGCAGGTAATCGAGCACTGCAATAATGTTGCCTTCGTAATCTTCTGCGACCAAAATTTTCAGGCGATCTTTGCTGTCAATCTTATCGGTGAGTGTGTGCTCTGAACCAAGCAACTCGACCTCATTGGATTGAGCTTGTTTGCATGGCAATGGTAATGATACTTTGAAGTTACTGCCTAATCCCGGCTTGCTGGTTACATCTATTTCTCCGCCCATTAAAGAGACAATACTCTTACAAATTGACAGTCCTAAACCTGTACCACCATAAATCCGTGCAGTACTACTATCAGCTTGAATAAATTTTTCGAAAATTGAAACCAGCTTACTTTCGTCAATTCCTATTCCTGAATCGATCACCTCGACGGTAAGAATCTTTATTTCCGGATGTTCGCTATCTGTAACGCTGGCGAATAAATTAACAAATCCACGCTCGGTAAATTTGATGGCATTGTTAACCAGATTAAAGAGAATCTGCTTAATCTTGGTTTTATCACCTTGAAATACCAGATCTTTAGTTTCCAGATAATTTATACCTAACTGCAGGTTTTTTTCGGTTGCCTTAACCGACATAATACTGCGCACATCTTCAACCAGCTCGGCAACTTTAAAAGGCGCAACTTCCAATAAGTATTCATTCGCTTCAATTTTACTAATATCGAGTAAATCATTAATTAAACTGAATAATGAATCTGAACTTACCTCAAGATTGTAAATCAGCTTGCGTTGATCGACCGTCAAAGTGTTATCTCTATTGAGAACTTGAATAATAGAAATAATAGCCCCTAAAGGTGTACGCAATTCGTGCGACATATGGGAGAGAAAATCTGTTTTGGCTTTGTTGGCAATATCGGATTGAATTTTGCTATTTTCCAGCAAAATTTGTGCGATAGACTCAGCGGTCTCAATATCCAATAGTGACCAGTTTTTGCTGCGTCCCTGGATTGTCGTTTGCCATAATTCAAATGAGCTACGCGGCGTTAAGCGATAACCCGCCTTGGTTTGTTCAACCGGTTTTTCGGGGTTGCCCGCCCAATTAACACTTTCTGTTTTAGCCTTACGAAACCAAATAGCGATGTCTTCGCTGTAAACACCAATAGGAACAAACAGCAATCCGCCTGTAAGATCTTTTAGCACTTCATCGTGCTGAAAATAATCACCAACAAAACTCGTATGTACCACAGCCTTATTGCCATAAGCTCTATACCAAGCTGCTAACCGTTCAAGATATTCCTGTTCAAAGGTTTCGCCGAAATACCAAAATTTTCCGCCGGAAAAAATTGCTATTCCGTCAGCATCAAGCGCTTGCAACGCGATCTCGCTATTTTTAGTAATCGTGTTCTCGAAAGTATCCATGCTGCTGGTCAGCGACAATTTTTCAATCAACAGTTTACGCACATCATGGCGTTGGTTGTCGACTGAGCGGCGCATAGTGGTCAGCTTGGCAGAAAAAATATGCGCAATAATTTCACATAAAACACGAATACTATGGGGAATATGTAAACTGGTTTTATGGTGGCAGGCGATCAATCCCCATAACTTATTATCCTGCATAATGGAAATCGACATGGAGGCTTCCACATTGATATTTTCCAAATACTGGATATGGATAGGCGAAACGCTCCGCAATACTGCATAACTCATATCGAGTGGCTTGCGCGCGCCCTCAATCATTTGTGGGTAAAGTGGCGACGGGCGATAACGAATATCGGGAATAAGGCGCAAATAATTAATGCTGTACAGCCGACGTGCCTGCTCGGGAATATCACTGGCAGGAAAATTCAGACCGAGATAACTTGGCATGTAATCAGCGCGATCTTCTGCAACCACTGCACCATTCCACGCCTCATCAAATTTATACAATTTAACCCGATCAAATCCGGTGATGTTGCGCACGTGAGCAACAATCAGATGATAGAGCGAATCAACATCATAAGTTTTTTGCGCTTCAATTGAATAATTGCGCAAGTCCTCATACACCTTTTGCAGCGTATCTTTGCGCGCACCATCGATTTTTGGTTCAAACTCAAACACTTTATGGTGACGCGAAAAATGCACCACCGCATCATAGGGTTTGCCAGCAAGTTCGACCGATGTAAATTTATAGGGAGCTAGATCCGCTTCGCGAATTGCTTCGTTAATCGTTTGCAGATTTTCAGCGCCGATAACATCCGCCAAATGCTTTCCAATGCAGTCCTGAGCACTGATCCCCAGATGTTGAATAACATTCTCGCTTACTTGGAGAATTTCTTCCGAAGTGTCATTAGTGACCAACATCAAACCATGCGGCTGAATGCAATTGGGAATATGTATAGGTTCATTGGCGCACTCTTGCAGCGCGGCATCCAACTGCTCTTCGGTGAGCTGCTCACGCGGAATAAGAAGATTACCTTGGTCCATTGTCCCCTCCCGAGGCAAATGATTGCGTAAAAAAATGATGGAGGATTAAAAAATGCGTTCGCGCGCTGGACACTACGGAATCTGCATTAACATGGGGCTCGCATTGTGCGAGGAAGGCGAGAAATTCTTTCCAGTGGTCACCGGAGCTACTGCCCGCCCCATTAAAAAAGAATTGTGATTCACCGGGCATTAAACCCAATTTTCTTAGCTGTTTACTAATAACCTGCCCACCTAAGGTAGACCCCTGCTTTACGTAAAGATACCCGAGATAGCTCTCTACCGTCTGTGCGATGACGTACTTATGCGACAACTCCTCGAACAAAAAATCAGGTTCAGGTAAGGGCTTAGCCAAGGCAATAAAATCTTTTTTTAGCCACTCCAGCGGTTTAACTTCATGATTAAAGCGTTGCAGCGCGGGAATGCCATCAAAGAAAGGTTCTGTGCGATTATAAAATTGGAAAAACACCTGCAATACGTGGAGATAATCTTCTTTTGTACAATCTTCACTCATCAACTTGCTCATATTGCTTTCACGGTGCAGCAACTGATGGATATCGTCAGTTTCCTGCCGTAGACGTTGCCGCAATGATTCATGAACTATTGGTACTGCTATGGGAGCAAGAGTCATAGAGCCTCTTAAAAAGGAATATTATTATTGTTTGGGCAGCAATAATATGGAAAGTTCCTATGTTACGGAAAGCTGGATCTATGCGCCAGCTACGCAACTAAAACAATATAAGGAGCGGGATTAACGCGAAATTTTCACCATTTAGTTCTATCAACAAAATAGTGATGGAATGGGTTACGGCAAAGATCGGCAAATTGATAATTAGCTTTTGGCCTTGATCAATTCAGCCAATGCCATTATGTGATCGGGGCGATCATTTAGGGCAGCGATATAGTGATAACTTTCACCGCCCGCTTCCATAAAAGTGTGGCGATTTTCTACTGCCAATTCTTCCAATGTCTCCAAACAATCAGCGCTGAACGCAGGTGATAAAATGGCGATATTTTTTATTCCCTCGGCGGGCAAATTTTTCAGGGTTTCGTCGGTATAAGGCTTCAACCATTCCGCGTAACCAAAGCGCGATTGGAAGCTGGCGATATAATCGTTTTTATCAAGGCCTAATTTTTCTGCCGCCAGGCGCGTGGTTTTAATACAGAGGCAATAATAGGGATCACCCAATTCGAGATTGCGCTTGGGAGTGCCGTGATAGGAGAAAATAATTTTTTGCGGTTTGCCATTTTTTTCAATGTATTCACGCACCGAATTAGCCAGTGCTTCTACGTATAACGGCTCATCGCAATAATTATTAATAAAGTGCATCTCTGGCACCCAGCGCCAGCGGGTTAATTCTTTTGTCACTGCATCAAAACTGGAACCAGTCGTCGGAGCGGCATATTGCGGGTAGAGCGGCAGTACAATAATTTTGCGCACGCCTTCTTTTTGCAATTCGCGTAAGCCACTGGCGATGGAGGGATTACCGTAACGCATGCCGAGCTTCACGCTATAGCCACTGCCCAACTGCTCCTGGATTGCCTGTTGCTGCTGTTTACTTATCACCAGCAGCGGCGAGCCTTCGCTGGTCCAGACTGATTGGTATAACTTTGCCGATTTTTTCGGGCGCACGCGCAAAATAATGCCGTGCAAAATAAACATCCAGGCTAACCGTGGAATTTCAATTACCCGGGGATCGGAAAGGAATTCGCGCAAATAGCGACGCAATGCAGAAGTCGTTGGTGCATCGGGTGTACCAAGATTGGCAAGCAACACACCAATTTTTGGGTCAGGCTTTCCAGCAGCATGGAATACGGGATCCACATCGTAATTAAGAGCGGTGTATTTGTTTATGCTGGATTTGGCCATAGCTAAAGAGTTCCGCGATTTTGCCTCGACATCAAAGTGGGCACAACATACCTGCAGATGCCGTGGAAATCCAGTTAGGTATTGAGAAAATCGCCGCTGGCGATAACTTCCAGGTGTGCAATAGGATGTTGGTAAGCGTAGACCCAAACAGATAATTCTTCGCCAGCACCCGTTAGCACGCTGACCTTTTGCCGCTGATATTCCTGCCCAGGCTGTGCAGGGTAAGAGCACTCCTCGTAAGCATCCAGCGCCGCGAGCTGCGCATTCGAGACCAGTTGATAGACCTCGCCAATCACCCAAGCCGCCGTATCATCAATTACCAACGCTGGATAATAACTGACCTTGAACAAAGTACCTTTGATTTTAGCGCGAGCAACAAAACGGGCACCAGCAAGATATTTATCATGTGCCCCGGTTGGGCAAGCGCGGCGCAAAGTGCCGTACACAAAAATAAATTCATCGGTCATCGTTTATCGCTCATAAAGAAAAACTCCCGCAGCTGCGGGAGTTAGTGGTGTAATTTTTAAGCGCACAAAAAACAATAGGGCGCAGCAAGCAGCACCCCTAGGTTATTGCGGGGATAATTGGTAGATATTGCTTTTCACTTCGTCGGTGAGCAGATATACCAAACCATCCGGCCCTTGCACTACATGGCGCAGACGTTGATCCAATTCTTTGGCGAGCATACGCTCTTCTTTGGTAACTTTTTCACCGTCAACAACCAAACGTACCAGTGTTTTTTCCCTCAGACTGGTAAGCAAAATATTATTTTTCCACTGCGGAAATTTATCACCGGTGTAAAAAATAAAACCGGCAGTGGCAATAGAGGGAACCCATTTGTAGTTAGGTTGTTCCATGCCCGCCTTTTGTGTGCCTTCGCCAATTTTACCGCCGCCGTAATTTTCACCGTAGGTGATCACTGGCCAGCCATAATTTTTTGCAGCGCGATCAATATTTAATTCGTCGCCACCCTGTGGGCCATGCTCGCCAGTCCACAATTCTTTGGTGACAGGATTAATCGCTGCGCCTTGCATATTGCGATGGCCGAATGACCAAATCTCTGGCAATGCGCCCGGTGTTTTTACGAAAGGATTATCTTTTGGTGCTGAGCCATCCGCATTGATGCGCACAACTTTACCTTGATGGTTATCGAGCGTTTGTGCTTTGTCTTTTTCACTGTAGCGATCACCGAGTGTCACAAACAGTGTTCCATCCGGTGCCCACACCAAACGCGAACCAAAGTGATTAGTGCTATTCACTTTTGGTTTTTGGCTGAACACGCGCGTTACATTTTCCAGTTTATTGCCGTTGAGCGTAGCGAAACTAACCGCGGTGCTATTCAAGCTGCCTTCGCCCGGCTCGGAATAACTGAAGTAGATTTTTTTGCTGGTGGCAAAATCCGGTGCGAGCACTACATCCAACAATCCACCTTGGCCCTGCGCAACAACTTTTGGCAAACCACTTAAGGGTGCGCCTAATTTTCCGTCAGCAGTCACAATCCGCATGCGACCCGGACGCTCGGTTACTAACATGCTGCCATCGGGTAAAAATGCCATACCCCACGCATTTTCCAAACCTTGTGCAACCGTTTTCACTTGAAAATTAGCGGCTTCACTTTTTATCGCGATAGCCTTGGTGCCAGCGGTTTGCGCCGCTGCGAATGGCGCAACAGCAACAAAACACAAGGCGAGACTGAGAGTACGAAGTTTCATGCGGATCTCCTGATAGATTTTCATCAGGTTAACAAGCGCCTGACAGGAGAGCAATTCAAGCTTTGTTAAGCCTGATGCGCTGCAGTGGCTTCGTGCTCTGCGTATTTTTCTTTCATCAGATTTAAAAAGTGTTTGAGACTTTTGTTGTCGCTGGTTTCAAATGTCTCGTCGGTTACCACCACGGATTGAATGCGATCAAGGCGAAAGGTGCGGTAATCGACACGCAAATGACACCAGGCGACCAACGTCCATACCTTGCCCCAAAAGATCAACCCGAGCGGTTCAATGGTGCGCGAGCTTTGCTGTTCGTCGGCGCGCACATAATCAATTGCCACACGCTGGCGCAGGCGGATTGCCTCGCGCATCGGTTGGCTATGCGCGGTGTAATATTTTTGCACCTCTTCCATATTGGGGACTAACAGCGGCAGGCTTTCATCGCTGTGACGCAAATGGTCGGGCAACACGGCGAGAATCTTCTGGATCGCCTGGTTGGCATGGATCGCCATGTCGGTATCGCCCCAGCTGCTCACCATACGCGCGCCAAGCAGCAACGCTTCTACTTCTTCGCGATCAAACATCAAGGGCGGCAGCTGATAGCGGTGCGAAAGGCGATATCCCACACCCGCCTCACCCTCAATCGGCACACCCGAGAGGCTGAGGGATTGGATATCGCGGTAGATGGTGCGCTCGGATACGCGCAAATGCTCGCTCATCTGCTTGGCCGTAAGTACGGTGCGGCGGTTGCGCAACAGGGTAGTGAGCTGGAAAAGGCGTTCGGCGCGATGCATAGGAGGCTCGACAAGTATTATGGCTGGGGTGATCAATGCGCCATGCTAATCAGCGCTACTGACAGTTTATGTCAGTAAGCGTTTAAATGTTAGGCAATCCGCCACTTCAGAGCTAGTTACAGTGCTCGGATTTACGTTAAAGATGCAGTTTTCATTGCGAAAAGTGAGCGCTTACAAGAGCCGCTGTGCTACCTTTATTGGACGCTATTCTCCGCGTATCCCTATAGTGGTTGATCCGAACAAGGCCAGTTTATGCAGATTTTTTATCCCGAGATAAAACCCTATCAGCGCCACCAAATCGCCGTAGAGCCTCCCCACGAATTGTATGTCGATGAATCCGGCAATCCGAACGGCATTCCAGTGCTATTTGTGCACGGCGGGCCGGGAGCAGGCTGCGGTAAATATGATCGCCGCTTTTTTGATCCGGAAGTCTATCGCATTGTTTTGTTCGATCAACGCGGCGCGGGCCGCTCGCGCCCACATGCGGAACTGGAGAGCAACACCACGCAAAAGCTGGTGGAAGATATAGAAGTGATCCGCAACGCTTTGGGTATCGACAAGTGGGTACTTTTCGGCGGCTCATGGGGATCAACCCTCAGTCTGGTCTACGCACAAACTTATCCCGAGCGTGTACTGGGCTTAATCTTGCGCGGCATATTCCTCTGTCGCCGCGAAGATTTGTTGTGGTTCTATCAGGAAGGTGCGAGCCGTTTATTCCCCGATTACTGGGATGACTTTGTAGCGCAAATTCCCGAGTCTGACCGCAGCGACATGATCGGCGCTTACTATCGCCAATTGATCGGCGAAAACCAGATCCAGCAAATGTCAGCAGCAAAAACCTGGTCCGGTTGGGAGGGGCGCACCGCCACCCTCAAGCCCTGTCAGGACGTGGTAGATTCATTCACTGAACCGCATCGCGCGCTATCACTCGCACGTATCGAGGCTCACTATTTCGTGAACGATGCATTTCTGGAGCACAACCAGATTTTGCGCGATGCCCATAAACTCGCCGGCATTCCCGGTGTGATTGTGCATGGCCGCTACGATGTTATTTGCCCGCTCGATAACGCCTATGCCTTGCACAAAGCCTGGCCGGGTTCTGAATTGCAAATTATCCGCGAAGCTGGTCACGCTTCACGCGAACCGGGCATTGTTGATGCACTTATCCGCGCAACCGACGATCTGGCCAAGACCCTGCTCAAAACAGGCGATCAATTAGCCTAAGCCTGATTGTAATACTCGCAGCTAAAAACGGAGCCAACTGGCTCCGTTTTTATTTTGTAGCACATTTAATAGTTTGGTTTTTGCTGTCGCTTTTTGTATTACATAATTCGGTGGTATGATCAAACCCGCAGGCTCAAGACCTGCCACCGCCAGCGTTATTGGCCGTGAGAATAAACCATAAAACTGACGATCAGGCTGAGCACAATATTAATAACATGCCGTACAGCCGCAGCGGAGCAGTGATCTATGTATGATGTAATTTTTAATACCCACGATGTCGTGCTGCTAATGACTGCGTACCAATGCATTCTCTTTGCATTGTTGTTGTTAACCATCAAGCGCGAAAAATATATCCGCAATGTATTCCTCGCTGTGTTTTTGTTGCAGCAAGCCGCTATCCCGCTGGATATCCTGATTAGCTTCGGAGCCGAATTCCGCCATATCGCCATTGAATGGTCACCCGATTTATTTTATGTCTTTGGCTTCGGCTACTGGCTGGAGGGACCACTGCTGCTGTGGTACACGCGCTCGCTCATCTACAAAGATTATCACCTGCGCCTAAAAGACATTATTTATTTACTGCCGTTTATCGCCTACGCCGGCTATCAATTAATTTTTTATTACAGCCTCGATGTCAGCGATAAAAAAACTATTCAGGAACAATACGATTTAGCCGTAGCGCCACAAATCATGAATTACGTTACCCTTTTTCGCGAATTATTCCGCGTCGCGCTGGGTGTTATCTGCCTGATTGAAATCAAACGCTATACCCAACATATTCGCACCAATTTTTCGGATATCGACAAGATCGATTTAACCTGGCTGAAAATTCTGGTGATCGGCTTCCTCGCGATTCGCTTCTGGGCGGTGCTGGTGGCCGCGATGATTATTTTGTCGATCACCTTTGGTATCACCACCAACTTTGAAATCATGGGCTTGACCGGCAACTACATCACCTTCTTGCTGGTAAGCATCCTGATCTTTTTCGGCTTGGGGCATTCGAGCGTATTTGAAGGATTGGAATTGCGCCCACCACAAGAGCCTGAAGCCGCAAAAGACGAACAGGAACCCGAAGGACAAAAAGAAAAAATCAAACCGGAAATGATCGAGCAGCTAGCGCGCCATATGGAAACAGAGAAACCCTATCTAACACCGGCTCTGACACTGGAAAAACTCGCCGGACAATTGCGCATGCAACCGCGACTGCTATCCAATATCATTAACCGGCATTTTGATTGCAACTTCTTCGAGTTTATTAATTCCTATCGCGTAGAAGAGGCCAAGCGCATGCTGGTTGATTCCCAGCACGCGGATAAAAATATGCTCGATATCATGTTGGATGTCGGCTTTAACAGCAAAGCCACCTTCAATACGCTGTTCAAGAAAAAAGCGGGCATGACGCCCAGCGAATACCGGAAATCAGTCAAGCCGCTGAGTTAACGCGGCGCTTTAGCAGGTTTTTTATGTTAGGTTTGCTTCAACGTGTTAAACAAGCATCGGTCACGGTCAACGGGGAGATTACCGGCGAAATACAACAAGGTATTTTGTTGCTCCTCGGCATCCAAAAAAATGACACCGAAGAAACAGCAGTCAAGCTGATCGATAAAATTCTCACTTACCGCATTTTTTCTGACGAAAATAACAAGATGAATTGCAACGTCCAACAAATCGACGGCGGCATTTTGGTCGTATCGCAATTCACTCTCGCCGCCGATACCAAAAAAGGCACCCGCCCCAGCTTTTCATCCGCTGCACCACCCGCACAAGCCGAAGCTCTCTACGATTATTTTGTAGCGCAAATGCGCAGCAAACACCCACAGGTTGCCACCGGGATTTTTGCTGCAGATATGCAAGTAGCATTAATTAACGACGGGCCGGTGACGTTTATGCTGGAGATGGAATAGATTTAGTTAACAACACATTAATCACGGAGTCGATTTATGA
The DNA here is from genome assembly GCF_039207905.1 of Cellvibrio sp. GTDB lineage: Bacteria > Pseudomonadota > Gammaproteobacteria > Pseudomonadales > Cellvibrionaceae > Cellvibrio. The sequence continues at coordinate 4,533 of NZ_JBCECX010000052.1, read as the reverse complement.
AGATCCAACTTGCATCCACGCCCGAAGAAATAGCGGCTTGTTTTCCTGTTATAGAAGAATTGCGCCCACAGCTTTCGTTTGATGGTTACATCGCCCTTGTTGCGCGCATGCAAAAAAATCACGGTTACCAACTCGCTTATGTAGATGATAATGGCGTTAAATCGGTGGCGGGTATTCGTATAGCGGAATGGCTTTACTCTGGAAAATATCTGGAAATAGACGATTTAATTACCGCTGACGGCGAAAGATCCAAAGGCTATGGTGCCAAGCTATTTGACTGGGTGGTTAATTACGCGCGGGAACAACAGTGTGTGCAGTTGCGTTTGGTTTCCGGTGTGCAGCGGATAGATGCACACCGGTTTTATCAAAATAAAGGCATGACATTCGAGGCAAAGTATTTTTCAATAATGCTATAGCCGCTTGAACGACTAAAACTAATCAGAAATCGTTTCTAACCATCGTTTACTCAACGCTTCTACTTTTTCCAAATCATACTGACGCAGGGCATTCAACAATTGTTGGTGCCGCTGCGCACCCAGTTGGTCGATAGTTAATTCGCCGATCAACTTTTTACTTGCACTCATATCACCGCTCTCAGCCAGATCGGCAAGTTGTCGCAATAGCGTTTTGATTGGGCTCAGATCGATTTCAATATCGTCAACAGGGCGCGCTTCATTTTTTACATCGGCTTGATTATCAAAATCCACTCGCGCGTGATGCTGAAGGGCTTTGAATACATCGTCGAAAGCATAGGGCTTGCCGATAAATTCCTGGAATCCTTGGCCAAGATAATAAGTGCGCTCGTGTTCAAGACTGGAAGCTGACACGGCAACGATAGGAATATTGCTGTAATTGGGTAGCAAACGTAGGCGGCGAAACATTTCCAGGCCATTCAAATGCGGCATACGGATATCGGTAAAAATAATATCGAATTGCTGCGCTTGGCACATGGCAAGACCTTCGCGGCCATCGTGTGCGGCGTAAGTTTCGCAGCCAATTTCTTGCAGCAAATCCACCAGGATTTCACAGCTCGCCTGATCATCTTCCACTACCAACACTTTGCATTCAGTGCCCAACTGCAAGCGCTGCATTTGTTGCTGGTTATCGCGCGGATCTAACACAACGCTTTCGCTCACCAGCGGCAAACGCAAATGCGCGAGTGTGCCTTGCCCAAGAATACTGGAGAGTTTCAAGCTACCGCCCATACCTTCTGCAAGATGACGCGATAGGGTAAGGCCGAGGCCAGTACCACCGGCGTCTTCACCGGCTTGCCCCTGCTTAAAGGCAGCAAATAATTCTGCCAATTCCTGCTCCGAAATACCGGGGCCGGTGTCGCCGATGACAAACTCCACTTCACCGGCAAGATGTGCCACATACAAACTTACACTGCCTTCAGGTGTAAATTTAATCGCATTGCCCAACAGGTTTAATAAAATCTGGCCGATTTTCTGGCGATCCCCTTTCACAATATAGGGATCAGGTAAATCGACTTGAGTAATTAAATTCAGCCCTTTATTTTGCGCGCGTCCAACCATAATAGTTTGGATGTCTGCAACTTCCTGATGCAAGTCAAAATATTCTTTGCGCAAGCTAAGCACACCAGCTTCGATTTTTGACAGATCCAAAATATCGTTGATCAATCCTAACAATCGCTGGCTCGACACTAAAATTAATTGCAACCGCTCGCGTTGGCCGCCAACAAAATGCTCATCGCGCATTAACAACTGCGTGTACCCCAAGACCGCATTGAGCGGTGTGCGAATTTCATGGCTCATGTTGGCGAGAAAGCGGCTCTTTGCATGGGTTGCTTCTTCAGCTTCTTCTTTTGCCAGCGACAATTGTTTTTCAATTTCTTTTTGCGCCGATATATCGCGGCCAATACCGAGAATACCTACGGCATTATCCTGATCATCACACACAGCCACTTTTAATGTATCCAGTAAATAATGTTCATCTTCATTCACATGGATCATCTGCTCGTAGCGATGCACTTCGCGGCTCTTGAGCGCCTGCTGGTCATTGATACGAAAACAATCGGCAAGCTCGCGGGTAACCAGTTGCTCCTCGGTTTTGCCGATAATATTTTCTTCTGGCAGATTCAGCATTTTGGCAAAGGCTTTATTGCAGCTGATGTAAACACCTTCCAAATTTTTAAACCAAATAGGATCGGGAATATTATCAAGCAAACTGCGTAGATGTTGTTCGCGTGCACGTAACGCATTTTGCGATGCCTGTAACTGCTCCTGGGTTTGCTGCCGCTGCACCACTTCATTGAGCAACCAGTCATTTGCTTTGCGCAGTGCTTGGGTGTGCGATAGAACCTCTGCTTCAAGACGCGTTTGGTTTTCGCGCAGCAACTCAACATGCTGCTGGCGGGTGCGAATATAGGCAGACAATAAACCAATTACCGAAAGACCAATGGTGAGCACCACCCACTGCAGAAAGCTGGGCTGATACCAAGGACGCGGATCAAGCTTTGCCGACAGTGTCATTTCACGCGCAGCAGCAGCAACGCGTTGCGCTTCGCTGTGCTGGATATAGCCCAGTGCAGACACCAGAAAAAATACCAACCCAACACCAGCGCATAATAATAAAAATGCCTGCGCATGCGCATTCTGACGCACACGCGGAATCACCAACCATGCGAGCAGCGAGGTGCATATCAGCATGCCTACGCTATTGCCCATCCACCAAAATGCCCAGGCTTTTCCAGCTTCACCATCGGGCAAGATATTGAGCAGAGTCAGCGTATAAATTCCAATACAGGAAGAAATAAGTGAGCAGCCAAACACACTTGCGATAAAAATCAGTGTGGGTCGCAAATCAACCAGCAAATTATTGGTCAACAAACCACGATTGAGCCGTGCGATTACCATCACTTGTAATATATCGCCAGCAGCGATCATGGCGGCACCACCCCAGCTTGCGTAACTGCGCCCTATCGCCGTATCAAAATGTAAAAATTGGGTTGCGAATAATGCGCCTAAAAATAATCCGGGAACTATGCGGAAGCCAAACAGCAACAAACCAAATAGCGCGAGACCTGCTGCTGGCCATACAAGGGAAACTAGCGAGGTTAGCGAACTCCAAGCCATGCCGAGTTCAGCTAGTAAGAAATACATCACCGCAAAACACACATTCAGTAGCGGTAATTTGCCGTAGCGGTAAATAGCTTTACGCGAGAGTTGCAGCACTGGTAACGCCCCTTATTATTGTCAGGCGATTATCAGGACAGCCTTTTTTCCAGTGCCTGATAATTCAATTCTTCCGGCCGGTGATGGTAATAACCTTGCCCCCAGCTTACGCCCAGATCGTGCAACTGTTTAGCAACTTCGGCGGTCTCGACGAATTCGGCAATCACTTCTTTATCCAGGGAAGTTGCCATTTCAGCGATAGATTTCACCATCGCATAATGCGCCGGATCAGTATCCATATCGCGCACAAAAATGCCGTCGATTTTTATTTTGTCGAACGCCAGTTGATGCAAGTAAGCATAAGAGGCAAAACCACTACCAAAATCGTCCAACGCAAAATGACAGCCCAACTCGCGCAGGGTTTGCATAAATTGCCGGGCGGACTCGACGTTCACAATCGCTTGGGTTTCAGTGATTTCAAAACAAAACTTATTAGCAGGTAAATTGAGATGGGTAAAATTGTTGATAATAAATTGCGCAAATTGCGCTTCGCGGATGGAAATAGCAGAAAGGTTGATCGACACCAAATCCAACTGATCCAACAACTGTGGATGCTGGGCAAATAAATTCAGTGTGTAGGCGACGATCCATTTATCCAACTCCGGGATCAAATGCAAACGCTCGGCCGGGCCGATAAACTCGCCCGGTGAAATCATGCGTTCATGTTGCGGGTCCCACAAACGCAGCAATACTTCCAAGCGATATTTGGGCGCTTCACTGCTATTAGCGGCAGGTAAATATTCGATCATTTGAAAATAGGCACGGAACAACTGGCTGTGTACTGCATCCACCAGGCGCGACGCCCAGTTGATATTGTCTTTGTGCAGATTGCTGCGTTTTGCCGCATCATCGTAACTGAAAATCCCACCGCGCGACTCGCGCTTGGCGACGAAAATAACTTCATCTGCCGCCAGCATCACCTGATCGTAGCTCACCATAGTGCGATTGAGTGGCACAGTGGCAATTGACGCAGCCAATTTAAATTGGCGATCTTCCCATTGGAAATTAAATTGTTCGAGATGCTTAAGAATATTTTGTGCGAGCGCCAAACCTTTATTGCTTTCATCGCAATAAGTGACTACAGCAAAACGGTCGCCACCGAGACGCGCAAAAAAATCGTCGCGGGTTAACAAGCCGGCGATGCTATCGGAAAACTGACGCAACAATTCATCGCCCGCAATACAGCCGCAACTTTCATTAATCAAACGAAAGCGATCAATATCAATCAACAAAAAAGACGCATTGATATCTTGCACCTGTACGTGGGCAAGCAATTCGGAGACATGGGCTTCAAGGGCGTTGCGGTTGTGCAGGCGGGTAACAAAATCGTGGGTGGCGA
>NZ_JBCECX010000051.1:0-25271 GCF_039207905.1 Cellvibrio sp. | reverse complement strand
CGCTTAAGCAAGATGAAATCTTGCGTGCAACCATACAAAAACAACTACTTAAGGTAGGCATAGTCGTAAAAAATATTAAACAATGTGTACGTTTTGATAGTGAGCAAGCTTGTGAGCGTCAGCACGCTGGGCAATGGTCAGATCGTTTGGCGTTAAATATCCCAAAGTACAAGCCTTGGGAAAGCGCGTCCATTAAGTAATGATAAAAAGCTGCTGAAGGAGCTCCAGGCAATCATGAAGGACGGAAAGACTTCATATTAAACTGGTTCGCGGGAGTGAAGAAAATCTTTAACGAGTCACTTAAAAGGCCGATCAAAAGATCGGTCTTTTTCATTCGTGCGCAGACTTTTATAAATATCACAAGACTGTTTCTTCCCTGTTTCAAGTGCGACAATCTTTTAAGGACTAATGAGCGAGGTGCTGGCGATGAAGAGTTGGTTTTTTTTAGGCATTGCAATTTTTTCTGAGGTGATTGCAACCTCGGCGTTGAAAGCGAGCGAGGGTTTTTCTAAAACCACACCATCTATTGTGGTGTTGGTTGGTTATGGATTGGCGTTCTACTTTTTGTCGCTTACCTTAAAAACAATTCCGGTCGGAGTTGCCTACGCTTTGTGGTCGGGCGTGGGAATTGTTGGGGTTAGTATTATTGGTTTTCTGGTGTTCAAGCAAAAACTGGACTTTCCGGCGCTATTGGGAATGGGATTTATCCTGACTGGTGTTTTGATTATGAATGTATTTTCCAAATCGGTTGCGCATTAAGCTTTGCGTGCAGCCAACATACGGAGTGGCAGATAAATACTATGGCGATTAAACGGAAAGGCTTGAAAGTATTTCTTCTGATTTTTGCCGTCGTTTTATTTTTGCCTGAATTTCCAGTCATTCCCGTGAAAGGTGCATCAGCCAAAGATTGGAGCGCACAATCATTTTGGTTTGAGCCTTGGGGTAAATCCGGTGTGCATAAAGGCATTGATATCTTTGGCAAGATGGATGCGCCAATAATATCGACGACTTATGGCATGGTCATTTTTGCAGGCGAGCTACCGCGCGGTGGAAAAGTAGTTGCGGTGTTGGGGCCAAAATGGCGAATCCATTATTACGCCCATTTGAATTCAGATTCTGTTTTTATCGGTGAGCCAGTATGGAGTGGCAAACCGATTGCCGCCTTGGGCGATACCGGCAATGCTAAAGGTAAGCCTGCACATCTGCATTACTCGATTGTAACTCTCGTTCCGTACCTCTGGCGTATAGATAGTTCGACGCAAGGTTGGAAGAAAATGTTTTATCTCGATCCCGCCGCAGAATTGTTACATTAAGTTGCAATTAAATGTGCTCAGTAAAATGCGCGGCAGATTAAATTTGCAACACGTCTCAAAATTTTGCTTTGTCGCTGTAGTCCTCATGCATTAGTCGGTATATAGTTTTTCTCCAACTCATTAACACGCAGGAGCATTTATGAGCGACAACAATGTTTACAGTACCCCACAGTCCCAATTAGTTGATCAAGTTGCTGTAGGTGATGCACCGCTCGCATCCCGTTGGGCGCGCTTGGGGGCATCAATTATCGACTCTATTATTATGATGGTTATTCTTTTGCCGGTAATGTATCTCACAGGCGGGTTTGACGGCGTGATGGAGGGTGTCCAGCCAGGTTTTGTTTATACCCTGGGGATGGGCGTGCTCGGTCTTGTGGTGTTCTTTGTGATTAATTATCGGTTTTTGATCGCAACTGGCCAAACCGTTGGCAAGAAAGTATTGGAAATAAAAATCGTTGATTTGAATGGCAATGTCCCGGTGTTTCAGCCGCAGCTGTTGATCCGCTATGCGGTTTACATGTTGCCGGGGCAAATTCCGGTTGTCGGCCAATTATTCAGCCTTGTGAATATCCTGTTTATCTTTGGCAAAGAGAAGCGCTGTGTTCACGACATTCTTGCTAAAACCAAAGTGGTGAAATGCTGATTCGCGGGCAACTTTTTAGCGATCAATGTTTTTTATAAAACAAAGGGCGCGTCTATTATAGATGCGCCTTTTTGTTTTTAAGGATGCTGCTTATTGCGGTTCATTTTGAGACATTCGTTCATGGTTTGTTCATTGATAAACGCTAGTCTTGTGTATTCCCCGTGCCCAGATATTGAATCAATCAAGGAGTTGTTATGTTTAAGCGCACATTGTCTTGTTGGGTAATTCTTTCCGCACTGGTCGGCCAATTTGCATACGCAGATTACAAATTAGACCCACCACTGTTCTCTTCATATCCAAACGCAACACCTCGCGGCGCCCAAATGTATGACTACGAAAAATTTTCGTTACCTACATCGATCGTTGATACAACGAAGAAGCCTGCTGCATTTACCAAGTTGGATGTTATTGGTGATGTGTATTGGAATAACTACGAAATTGAAAATGTATCTTCACTAAAGGTTTACGAAAACTATTTGGCGGCTGCTAAAAAATTGGGTTTTAAAGAAGTGTTTTCCTGTGCATTGGAAGCCTGTGGCGATGAAAAACAATCTGCTGCATTAGGAACTCTGATTGCAGAGCGCGGCAGTGTTTATAACGAATACCGTAAACCCTATTACTGGTTGGGTGAAAAGGCTGGGGCTAAAGGAAAAATCCTCGTTGCCTGGTTTGTTGGGAGTCATGAAGATTTGGTCAGTGTGCAACAGGTGATAGTTGAAGCAGAGCCATTGGAAGCTGGTTTGATAAAAGTAGATGTGGCCTATGCGAGCAAAGCGGCTGTGCCAACTGCAGCTGCTCCTTTATCTGCAGAAGATAAAGCGAAAGACCATTCGATGTTGCCTCGTTATCCCGGTGCAAAACTGCGTACCCACAGCAAGGTCGATACAGAAACGGTAAATATACCATTTGCACCTAATGCCACTGAAAAAGCTCCGCTGCAACTGACTGGAGATTTAGCGAAGCATACTTATGAAATACAAAATGTTTCTACATTAAAAGTGTATGAAAATTATAAAGCTGCATTGCTTAATGCCGGGTTTACATTTGTCTCCCAGTGTGAACTGGAAGCCTGCGGAACAGAGAAGCAGGCAAGCTCGCTAGGTGGAATGATTTCGTCGGACAAGAGCGTTTATAACTGGTATCGCAAACCCTATTACTTGTTGGCAAAAAAATCTTTGCGTAGCGGTAATGTCTATGCTGCCATATTTATTGGTGGCTACGAAGATGAAGTGGGCTTGCAGCAAATTATCTTGCAAGAAAAAGCAGTGCAAACGGGCTTGGTCACCGTCAATGCGGATCAGTTGAAACAGCAAATTGATGCGGAAGGTAAAGCGCTTATTTACGGTATTTATTTTGATACTGGTAAGGCTACGATGAAAGCAGAATCCAAACCAACACTGGATGCAATTGCGGAGCTGCTAAAACGTAATCCGGATTTGCTGCTGTATGTAGTTGGCCATACCGACGACACTGGTGATGGCGCTGCTAATGTCAGCTTATCCAAACAGCGTGCGGATGCTGTAGTCGCAGGCTTAACCAAGGATTACCAGATAGCCGCAAGCCGTTTACAAGCGCAGGGAGTTGGGCCTTATGCGCCTGCATCCAACAATACCAGCGATGCCGGCAAACAAAAAAATCGCCGCGTGGAGTTGGTTAAGCGCTTGAAATAAACAAGCTTGATTCAGGTCGCGCGTTGATATGGTGCAAATCCCCGCTGTGCGGGGATTTTTATTTCTGTAAGGCCGATTCCTTGCCATGTGGCCGGATTTCTGGTCTGATAATCACTGCCAATAATTTCGCATCACACAATAAAGATACTGGCAGCTCTAGCTAACTCTTATTGGTCAATTCAGCGTCTGTTGCTTATTGCACTGGTATGCATTGGTATTGTCTGTGGAGTCAGCCATGAAACCTATGTATGAAAAAGTCTTGCCGACCGAAAATTCGTCGTGGCGATATTGGTTATATGCGCTCGATGAAATTCCTTTTAACTGGCACTACCATCCTGAATATGAAATTTGCCTGACGCTCAATAGCTCCGGGCAGCGCTATATTGGCGATAACATTGCCAATTACACCGATCTGGATTTGGTTTTGCTCGGTCCTAAATTACCGCACACCTGGCACTCCAAGGAATTGCTTGCACCGGGGCAACACTTAACCTACGTCGCGCAATTGCCCACCCAATGGATTGATGCGGTAGTGCAAATGCCGGAATTAAAACCGCTGGGTGATTTGCTCCTGAAAAGCAAACGCGGGGTTGAATTTAGTTATGCAACAGCACAGCAATGCAAGAGCCGTTTTGAAGCCATGGCGGATGCAACACCTATGCAGCGTTTGTTATGGCTGTTGGAAATTCTCCAATTGATGTTGGACGACTCCAATGCGCGAATGATTTCCAGTGATGGTTACGCACCGGTAAGTTTTGCGGATTCGGCCACCGAAAAAATTGATCGCGTTATTGCTTATATTCACCAGCATTACACCAGCGATTTATGTGCGGAGCAGATGGCAGGTTTAGCGCACATGAGTACCAATCATTTTCATCGCTTTTTTAAACAGCGTACCGAGCAAACCTTTACCGAATTTGTAAACCAATTGCGTGTTGGAAAAGCTTGCTCATTATTATTGACTACCGACTTTCCGGTTTCGGCAATTAGTTATCGCTGTGGGTTTAATAATATCTCCAATTTCAATCGCCGTTTTTTGCAACTCAAACATTGCACACCGCGCGAATTTAAACGCAGCTATCAACAAAACTAAAAATAAAAAAGGCCGCAGAAGCGGCCAATAAATCGTCTCACGGGAGAGTGATTGGATTTAAATTTTCTCTTCCTGTGTGTTAGTTACACACCTGGAATTCAACAATGCCCGAGCCTGAGCCGAAGCGTTGCATGGTATATTTTTCCAGATCGATCAGGTAGCCATCGCCAGCGAGGTTATTGGTGCAGCAACCGCTGCAATCTGAGTCAGCACAAGCGTCATATACTTTTGCAGTAATGCGTTTAGTTCCTTGACGCAGGTTGATAGTTTTAAGGCCCATCCAGCTCCAATCTTTCAAATGCACGGCAGCGATATTGTTCGCCATTACCCATGATTCAGGTTGTTTGCCAGAGATGCCGTAGAAATATCCGCTCCACAGGCAGCCGTTATAAATTACGCATTCATCACTGCCTGGTGCAGGATAGGATTCGTAGTTAGTCAGGTTGGCGCGATACCAAGCTGCACCGCAATCATTGCCCGCAACAGATGAACTTGATCTGCTGGATGCTACAGAAGATTTGCTGCTCGACTTACTTGATGAAACTGAAGACTTGCTTGAGCTTTTTGATGATGCTGGTGTTGATGACGCAGCGCCATCGCAACTGCCGAGCAATGTCCACTCTTGCCACTGACCAGAATAACTTGCGGGGCTGTGACCTTGTGACCACCAGTTAGCTTTGTAGGCTTTGTTGCTTTGTTTAACCTGGCTGCCGCCGTTGTAAGCGGTGGCGCTATTCCATTCGGCCAAGCCACTGCAGCTAACCGCGTGCACATTCAAACAGATAAAACTGCCGCACAAGGCGACAGTAAAAACAGCGAAACGCTTTAGCAGCGCGAACGGCTTGTTGCTCATTGGATATTTCATACTGACCTCGATAATTTTATTTTTGAAAGGAAATGGCATCCCTGTTAGTTGGTCATCTCTTGGCGGATTCAATTTTTAGCAGTGCTTTATTGCATGCGGCACTTTTTGTAATTGCGTGTTTGGTTGAGCGCAGAATGCGCGAATCCGTCACCCCGAAGGGATTCTGCCAAGGTTGGTCGAGGCGAAAATGTACTTTTGAATGCAAAGCTGGCACTTTTCTATCAGGTGTTGGAAATTGAAAACTTGCGCCCATAAAAAAGCCCCCGCGAGAAATACTCGCGGGGGTGTAAGTTGACGCAGGGCGTCAGTCGTCGGGGAGAAATTGTTATTGCGGGTAATTGGTCACTCGCGGTGTTTGCACCGCAATGCCTGGTGGCGTTGGATCACCGGTGTTGTTGATCACCCGTTGAATGCCGCCATCATTGGTCAGGTTGACCGTCACCATATGTTCAAACTTCACATTGGCCGAGGTGGGTGTTTCTATCGCGCGCGATAAAAACACGTTGGGGCGCAAGAACACCGCATAAATTCCCATGCCGCGCGCATCGTGTTGAGTGACAGTATCGGCAACTTTATAGGATGCCCAACCGTTTACCCCGGCTGCGCTGCGCCATTGGTCTTGCGTTGGTGGATCGTAAGGAATCTCGGACTGGTAGAAATAGGTCTTGCCGTTGTTGCCGTTCCAGAGCACCTGGTATTCCTGATAATGCTCAACGAACAAACCGTAGGCCGATACGTTATTACCATTGACGATCAAGCCATTGGCCGCAGTATTCAGATCCCAGGCAACGCCGTCGCCGTGATCCGCACGCCATAGCCAGGTGTGGTCGATCACCACATCATTGCTGTTGACCAGCAAGCTCACGCCCGCCCGGCCCACGCCATTGCCACCGACACGCACAAAAATATCGTGCAATACCGTCGGGTTAGATACGTGGCTGGCAGTACTGCCATTTTCGCCAACGCGGATCAGCACTGGCGAGTTAGCAACGCCGGCATCGACCATCAAGTGCGATACGGTCACGCCATCAACATCCGCCACTTCCAGCACGCTATTGCCGTTGGTTGGCGTCAGCGTGGCGTAGCCCATGCCCAATACGACAGTATTGGCGCGGTTCACTTTGATGGATTCTGCGAGCGGGTAAATACCGGGTGTCAGCAGCAAGTTTTTACCTTGGTTGAGTGCGGCATTGATGGTGGTGGCTGTATCCACACCGGCGCGGGCGACGTAGAACTGGCTGATCGGCAGTGAACTACCGGCTGACTGACCATTGGCCCATGAAAGCCCTTTACTGTTGGTGCGCAACGAAGGTACGAATACCTCGTAGTTGCTGCCATTCAAATAGAGGAAGGGTTTTTCACGCACTACTGGAGTGGTATCGATAAAGGTGTTGGCCGAGGCTGGCCAAGTGCCGCCGGGCAGGTTATTGGCGATCCCCAGGAAAACCATATTCCACAGGCTGCCGGTCCAGCTGCCCCATTGGCTGTTGCGCGACATCCACTGCTGTTGCGAGCCAGTGCCTATGTCGTAATCCACTTTGGAATCCGCCAGCCAGCCGCCACTCGCCCAGCCACCGTAGTAATGCAGGGTGAGGTTGTTGTTGCGTACGTGCATGCGACGCATAGGTGCCGCTTGGGATACCGACCAAAGCATACCGCCGCCCGGTGGGGTGACCGAGAAGTTCTCTATGCCGCGCCAGAAGTTTTGCGTCGAATTGTTGTTGGGCAATACCGGATAAGACACCACTTGGCCGACGATATGTACATCATCCGGAAGCGCACCCAAGCCAATCACATGGGTAAAGAAGCCGACCGGGATCTCCACATTGTAGGTGCCGGGTTTGAACATAATCGCATCGCGCGGCGTGCCGAATTGGTTGTCGCGTTGGCGCTCATAGATCTCGTTGATCTTCGCTTGTATCTGCGCTTGCGGCATAGCTGGATCGAAAATCGTTGTGTTAACGCCGAAGTTAATCGCCGCGCTGTCACTCTCGGTCGATACCGGGAAAGCGGCGCTCGCCGGTGAAGCGCCGACGCGGTTAATCGCCACTACAGTAAACGAGTAAGCCGTGTTGGGCGTCAGGCCGGTGATGACCACATTGGTCGCTGTGGGCGAAGCCACAAGGGTGCCGTTTTGGTAAACGCGATAGCCGGTCGCATTGCAGGGCGGAACCGAAGTGAAGGGCGCAGTCCATGAAAGCGTCAGGCCAGTGGTGGTAACACCGGTTGCCGCCAAGCCGGTCGGCGCATTCAGCACACCCGTGCATTGGTCAGTTGAAGAGGCTGACGATGATGAACGCGATGAAGGTGCTAGCGACGAGGAAGAAATTAACGGCAGCGATGAAGAACTCACAGGCGCTGTAGATGAACTCGAAGGTGCTGTTGATGAGGTCGTCGCTACCGATGATGATCTGCTCGAAGGCGCCACTGAACTTGATGGTGCCAATGAACTCGATGGCGCGATTGAGGATGGTGTTGATGACGAACCAGTCCCGCCACTGCGGCTGCCGTAGACTTCAAACTCCCACAGCGAATAACCATAGCCGGTAGCGCGTGCGACACCGTTCATGCGCACATAGCGGCCGCTGCCGTTGGCGGTGATGTCATCCACTCCGCCGTCACCAGTGGTGGTGGAGAAAATGGTGGTCCAGCTGGTGGCGTTATCGGACACCTGAATCTGATAAGACTTGCCGTAGGCAGCCTCCCAGTTCAATACGACTCTGCTGATGTTGGCACTTGAGCCAAGGTCGACATAAAGCCACTGCGCATCGGTAAACGAACTGCCCCAGCGGGTATTGGCGATGCCATCCACCGCACTTGCCGCGGTAAATCCACCTTCTTGAGTGGAAGCTACCACTGGCGCATTTCGGGATAACAAAGTCGCCTGGCTCGCAAACGAACCAAATACCTGGAACTCCCACAGCGAATAGCCGTAGCCATTGGCGCGAGCAGTGCCGTACATGCGCACATAGCGGCCGGAACCATTGACGGTGATGTCATCGACTCCGCCGTCGCTATTGGCGGTTGAGTAAAGCGTGGTCCAGCTGGTGCCGTTGCTGGAGACCTGTATCTGGTAAGCCTTGCCGTAAGCCGCTTCCCAGTTCAGCTGGACGCGATTGATAGTCGCTACCGCGCCCAGATCGACCAGAATCCATTGTGGGTCACTAAAGCTGCTACCCCAGCGGGTGCCGACGTTGCCATCGACCGCCATGGCAGGGCTAAGCCCGCCTTCCTGGCTGGAGGCAGTAACCGTTTTGCCTTGCGATAACAAGGTTTGCGCCTGCACCGGTTGGGCAAGGGCAAGGTGGGATAACAAGATGATGGCTATTAGCGCCGCACACGCGCCCAGCCGCAACATATGTCGCTCTGACATGGTGAATACTCCTGGCATTATTGTTATGTAAAGGAAATTGTGTGGTCACCACTAACTGCTGTGCTGGCGCACATGGCAATGACGTCGGGGAATTCTAGAGTCGCAACAGAAAATGTCGTCCGGCCAATTACATCGAACGCAATTTGCGATGTTCGGTTAATGCGCAACAGGACTACGGGTTAAAAATCATTGCCAATCAAGTGATTAAGCGTGTCGCGCTCGATTGAACGCAAAGAGCTACACGATTTTTTGTCGCCCTAAACCCAGATAAACCGGATCTGGTTTTCGCTAAACAAACGCGCGCAGTAAAAAGTGGGAAATGTGTTGGCGCAGGAAAAGAGCATTCAGGTGCTGCAACCCGCAAAGAACAAAACCTAAATCGAGCCTAAACGTTTATGATACTTGGCTGCGTCACTACTATTTTCACTTCATGGAAGATTAATTAATCACAACGGAAACATTTATGGATACCGCGTTAACACTATTGCAACACCGTTTTAACTTGCCTGCATTCCGCCCCGGGCAAGAAGCCGTTATCAATGCGCTTCTGCAAGGCCAATCAGCACTAGCGGTTTTTCCTACCGGCGGCGGTAAAAGCCTCTGCTATCAATTGCCCGCACTCATGTTCGATGGCTTGACTTTGGTGGTGTCGCCATTGATTGCGTTGATGAAAGATCAAGTCGATGCGCTGCAAGCTTTGGGTATTGCCGCTGCGAGGCTGGATTCGTCGCTTGGTAAAGACGAGACAGCGGCAATTTACGATGCACTGCACAATCGCAGTTTAAAATTATTGTATGTATCGCCCGAGCGCTTGAAGAATGAGCGCTTTGTGCAGCGATTGGGTCAATTAAAAATCAGTTTGCTGGCGATTGACGAGGCGCACTGTATTTCCGAGTGGGGGCATAATTTCCGGCCGGATTATTTACTGCTTGCCGATCTCGCAAAAAAATTGCGCGTTGAACGAGTGCTCGCATTAACTGCCACTGCAACACCCGGTGTTGCTGCCGATATTTGCCGGCAATTTGCGATCCAGCTGCGGCACCATATACAAACAAGTTTTGCGCGCCCCAATTTGCAATTGCGCGTCACCCCCTGCACTGCGGATACGCGTATGGATGTGCTGCTGGCGCGTTTGCACAAACACCCGCGCGATGCTGCAACTATTGTCTACGTCACCCTGCAAAAAACCGCTGAAGATGTCGCGGCCGCAATTAACGCTGCAGGTTTGCGCGCGGCGCATTATCACGCGGGATTAAAAGACGATGAGCGCGAGCAGGTGCAAAACCAATTTATGAATGGTGAAGTGCCAGTGGTAGTCGCGACTATCGCGTTTGGGATGGGCATTGATAAAAGTAATATCCGCGCGGTTTACCATTTCAATCTCCCGAAATCGATTGAAAACTATGTGCAGGAAATTGGCCGCGCCGGCCGCGATGGTAATCCGTCGCTGTGTGAAATGTTAGCGGTGGGCGATGATATTCGCGTGCTGGAAAATTTTACCTACGGCGATACACCTACCGCAGAAAGTCTGCGTGCATTGGTAGAATATTTATTAGCGTTTGATGATGTGTTTGATATTTCTACCTACGAATTATCCCAGCAGTTTGATCTGCGCCCGCTGGTATTAAATACCGCGCTGACCTATCTGGAATTACAAAACGTCATCAGTGCGCAAAGCCCGTTTTATATCGAATATAAAATCCAGTTTGTGCAGGATAAAAATTTTATCCTCGCGCAATTTGACGAGGCGCGCGCAGAATTTTTGCAGCGACTTTTTTCCGCCGGGCGGATGGGGCGCAAGTGGCTATCGCTGGATATGCTGACCATCGCCATGCAGCTTGGCGAACCCAAAGAACGAATCACCAAAGCGCTGGATTACATGGCGGAAAAAGGCTGGATTGAATTAACTGTAGCTAATCTGCGTTTGGGCTATCTGAATAATAAAACGATCAATTCCGCTGAGCAGTTAACGCAACTCTGCGCGCATTTAAATCAATTGTTTGCCGAACGCGAAGCGCGCGATATCAAACGTATTCACAGCGTGTTGGGCTTTGCCAATAATCCCGCCTGTTTGAGCCAACAGTTGATGCAATATTTTGGTGAGACAGAGGCGCAAGCCTGCGGGATTTGTAATCACTGCCGCAGTAATTTATTCGTACCAATCAACTTGCCTGCTGCTGTGTCGCTCACACCCGCGCAGCAAAATGTTATTGCGAATGTTCAGCGTGAAGAGCATGCGGTATTGCGGCAGCCGCGCCAGTTAGCTCGGTTCCTGTGCGGCTTACCCAGCCCGGCCACCAGCCGTTCGACACTGAAATCCAATCCGGCATTTGGTGCCTTGGCGGAAGTCGCTTTTGCGGTGATATTGGCGGCATCGCATCGCCAATAGGCGTGACAAAACCAGCATAAACAAAAAAGGCTTTGCAGTTACCTGCAAAGCCTTTTTAATGTCGCTAAAGCGAATTATGCTTTTTTGCGACGAGTAGCAACCAGACCAACCAAGCCCAACAACATCAGGATCAGGCCAGAAGATTCCGGAACAGATATCGGAGTGGTTTGGGTGTTGGTGAAAGAGAAGCTCAGGTCGTTGTAACCGTATTGGCCTTCCGGAACACCCCACAGGTCTTCAAAGCTCACCAGGGTAACGCCTGGTTTCCAGTTCTCTTGTACGCGCGCGTGGAACAAGCCATCAGCATTACGGCTAGCAGCACCGGTATACCAGTTGTCGCCGTTGTCGTTTACATGCAGTTGGAATATCAGCTCGGTACCTGCGGCGAAGTTGCCCAAGTCCAAAGTATCACCAACGGCGGTCGCGTGATTGTTGAAGATGAACGACAGGTTCAGCAGCAAATCATTGCTGAAACCAGCTGAGTTACCTTCGTATTTGGCAACAACATTGCCGCCAGAGGCGAAAACAGATAAACCTTCAGTGCCGTTGACTGCAATTGGATGGGCGAAAACAGAGGTGCTCAATACACAAGCTGCTACAACAGAGGCAATTTTAGCCAGTAATTTCATAATACTTATTCCGCATGTTTTTTTAGGGTGATGTCTAGAAGTCAGAGCTTCTATCCAAATGTCTACACATGACAAATAGCAATAATGAGGCCAAATTCTTAAGGCCTTGATTTGGCGCAATAATCAACAATATTGAGGTTTTGCAAGGTGTGCTTTTGTAAGGCTTTTCGACGATTTTACCGCCAAAAAACGGCGGATTTTACAGTTGCCCCAAAGCGATGATATTTTTTTGACGGGCTATTCTTAACCTTTGTGGCAGGGTAGCGTTGCAATATGTCTGCTTTATTGGTTCGCCGTATTTCTACCACGGAAAAGCAGGTTCTTTTACGCCGTGTAAACGGCAGCGGATGGCCTTGGTTTGCGACAATTTTGTCCGCCGTTACGGCGCCCTCGTCAACATAAGTGAAAATGTAATTTGAAGTGTAAATAACTGTTTGAAGTATCGCGCCCTAAAGCGACATGGCATAAAGTCTTGCGCCTGAAATAATAAATCTTATATTTATAGGTTTTGGCCTTGTTTTACGGGGCTGACCTAACAATTACAACGACACGGACTACAGCGTCCCGCAACGCCCGGAGAACTACGATGAAAACCCTCAAAGGTCCCGCCATCTTTTTGGCCCAATTTTTAGGTGATACCGCTCCCTTTAACAGCCTTGATGCCATCGCCGGTTGGGTGGCAGGTTTAGGTTTTAAAGGTGTACAAATCCCCACTTGGGATAAGCGTGTATTCGATCTGGAGCAAGCCGCAAAAAGCACCGAGTATTGCGCGCAATTCCAGGCAACACTGGCCAAACACGGTTTGGTAGTGACTGAATTGTCGACCCATTTGCAAGGCCAGTTGGTTGCAGTTCATCCGGCTTACGACGATATGTTTGACGGCTTTGCGCCGGAATCTGTACGCGGCAATCCTAAAGCGCGTCAGGCTTGGGCGGTTGAGCAATTGTTGTTGGCGGCACAGGCGAGTAAAAATCTTGGCCTGGCTGCGCACGCGACTTTCTCGGGCGCATTGTTGTGGCCGTATTTGTATCCATGGCCGCAGCGTCCTGCCGGTTTGGTGGAAAAAGGTTTTGAAGAATTGGCTAACCGCTGGTTGCCGATTTTGGATGCGTTTGATAAAGCCGGTGTTGATCTCTGCTACGAAATTCATCCGGGCGAAGACCTGCATGACGGCGCAACGTTCGAGCGCTTCTTGAAAGCGGTAGATAATCATCCGCGCGCAAATATTTTGTTCGATCCGTCGCACTTTGTGTTGCAACAACTCGATTACCTCGCGTTCATCGACCGCTATCACGCGCGTATCAAAATGTTCCATGTGAAAGATGCGGAATTTAATCCGAGCGCACAACAAGGTGTGTACGGCGGTTATGAAAGTTGGGTAGATCGCGCAGGTCGTTTCCGTTCACTCGGCGATGGCCAAGTGGATTTCAAACAAATCTTCTCCAAATTCGCCGCCTACAATTATGAAGGTTGGGCGGTGTTGGAATGGGAATGCTGCCTGAAGCATCCGGAAGTGGGCGCAGCAGAAGGTGCACCGTTTATCCAGCAACATATTATTAAAGTGACTGAGCGTGCGTTTGATGACTTCGCAAAAAGCGGCGTTGATGATGCTAAAAATCGCCGGATTTTAGGTTTATAAAAATCCCTCCCCAGCCCTCCCTTTTGCAAAGGGAGGGGGCAGATTGCACCTTGCAATTAAGTAAGGGGTAAGACTCCTCCCCTTTGAAAAAGGGGAGGCTGGGAGGGGATTCCATCAAATAAAAACTTCAGGATTCCAACAATGACAACTCCAAGAATTCGTTATGCCATGGTCGGTGGTGGTCGCGGTGCGTTTATCGGTGCGGTTCATCGTATTGCAGCGCGTCTCGATGACCGCTTTGAATTGGTTGCCGGTGCGCTTTCATCCAATCCGGAAAATGCCAAAGCCTCCGCTGCAGATTTGCATATCGCGGCCGATCGCGCTTACACCTCGTTTGAAGAAATGTTGCGCGCTGAAAAAGCTCGTGCTGATGGTATTCAAGCGGTCGTAATTGTTACGCCTAACCACATGCACTTCCCGGTTGCCAAAGCTTGTTTGGAAGCGGGCATCGATGTGATTTGTGATAAGCCAGTAACACGCACGCTGGAAGAAGCGCTTGAGCTTGAACAAATCGTGAAAAAGAGCGGCTGTTTTTTTGCGCTCACCCACAATTACAGCGCTTATCCGCTGGTGCGTTACGCGCGTGAAATTGTCTCTGAAGGCAAGCTCGGTAAATTGCGTGTAGTGCAAGTGGAATATCCGCAAGAGTGGTTGACCGAGGCTGCTGCCGATGACAACAAACAAGCTTCATGGCGCACTGACCCAGCGCGCTCTGGTGCGGCTGGTTGTTTGGGTGATATCGGCACTCACGCGTTCCAACTCGCACGTTTTATTACACAACAAAAAGTGACTGCGGTGAGCGCAGACCTTGCCAGCTTTGTTGATGGTCGCCCGGTCGATGACAACGTGCACGCATTGTTGCGTTTTGATGGCGGTGCTAAAGGTATGTTGTGGAGCAGCCAGGTTGCACCGGGTTGTGAAAATGGTTTGCGCATCCGTATTTATGGTGAGAAAGCCGGCATCGAGTGGGCACAAGAAAATCCAAACGAATTGTGGTTCTGCGAGTTGAACAAACCGCGTCAACGCGTCACCCGTCGCGGTGATATTGGTAGCGATATTGCCGCGCGCGGCATGCGCACACCCGGTGGACATCCAGAAGGCTATCTCGAAGCTTTCGCCAACGTGTATAAAGATATCGCTGATATTCTTGTCGCGCGCCAAGCGGGCGAGTCACACTTCCTGCAGCACTGGGTTCCGGATATTGATACCGGTGTTGAAGGTATGCGCTTTATCAACGCCGTGCTAACCTCAAGCCAGCAAGATGGTGTTTGGACACCGCTGGTTTAATGTATTTTCACCGACGCGGCGTTCGGCTTCGCCGCGTTTTCATTACAAGCGATTAACAATAACAAAAGGTACAAACAAGAATGACTACTACAACGGTATCCACGATTAATCCGCAACGCTTATTTGTTGCTTGTTGTATCGCGCTGATTGTGACCTCAATGACCTTCGCGATTCGCGCAGGTATTTTGACTGAGCTCAGCGTTAGTTTTAATTTCAACAACACCGAACTCGGCTGGATTAACGGCATGGCGTTTTTGGGTTTCCCCATCGCAATGCTGTTTGGTGGTTTTATTTATAACTACATTGGTGCGCGCACGCTGTTATATCTGGCATTCGCCTGCCATGTGCTGGGCTTGCTCTTAACCATTAGCGCTACCGGATTCTGGACCCTGTTGCTCTCCAGTTTCTTCATCGGTTTTGCAAATGGTTCTGTTGAAGCAGCCTGTAACCCATTGATCGCCGATATTTATCACACCCGCAAAACGGCGATGCTGAATAAATTCCACGTGTGGTTCCCTGGAGGCATAGTAATTGGTTCTTTGGTGTCGGCATTGATGACCAAGCTGGGTCTCGGCTGGCAATTGCAGATCGCAGTGATGCTTATCCCGACGGCAATTTACGGCTGGATGATTTTGGGCCAGAAATTCCCGGAAGCAGCCAACTCGGAAACCTCAACCTCTACCAATATTAAAGCGCTGTTCACGCCCTTGTTTATCTTCATGTTCGTGTGCATGACCATGACTTCGATTTCAGAGTTTGGTGCGCAGCAATGGGTAGGTCGTATTTTCGAATCCTCTGATGTTCACCCGATGATGATTCTGGCATTGACCGCAGGTTTGATGGCTCTAGGGCGCTTCTTTGCTGGCCCATTGGTACACGCATTCAACCCGGCGGGTGTGTTGGTGATGTCGGCAGTGGTAACCACTATTGGTTTGCTGTTGTTGAGCCAGGCATCTGGCTACATGATCTATGTATCGGCAGCGGTATTCGCTTTGGGCGTTACTTATTTCTGGCCAACCATGATCGGCTTTACCAGCGAATATATGCCTAAAACCGGCGCGCTGGGTATGTCGTTGATCGGCGGTGCAGGCATGTTCTCGGTGAGTATGTGGAACCCGGTGATTGGTGGCTGGTTGGATCAAGCCAAGAAAGATGCAATCGAGAGTGGCGTAACTGGCGATGCGATTGAGCTGGTTGCAGGTCAGGCGACTTTGCAAAACTTGGCGATGATCCCCGGTGTATTGATCGTTGCGTTCGGTGTGCTGTTTGTCCTGCGCAAGCGTTTTGCCCACAAATAAGTGAGCATTTCCGTTATTCCAAAAAAGGCGCCAAAGGGCGCCTTTTTTGTGGGTTGCATTTGATGCCAATCACATAATTGCTGTAATACTTTGTAATAAGTTGATGTATTCGGTGACAAATATAGGGAGTGCGTCACATTTGCCAATGGACGCATTGGGGTTTTTCAAAATCCGGGTGTATAAAGAACTCGCATGACCATGATATGAGTGAGTGGTTTAGTGAGCTCAAAAGGACTTGAGTTTCCACCGCCCCCGCAACAACGCCGCTCCACCCTTCTGTTTTGAACTTTCTTACTTTCCCGCATTCGTTTTCTAATCGTTAAACAAATGTTTGGCGTGATAGCGCAAATGATCTTCGATAAAACTCGCGATGAAAAAATAGCTGTGGTCATAACCTGCATGGCTGCGATAAATCAGTGGGTGGTCGACCTCCGCGCACACAGCTTGCAGTTGCTCGGGCTTGAGTTGCTCGGTTTTGAAATTATCTGCGTCACCTTGATCGACAAATAATTCCTGCCGCGATTGGCGCGTTGAAACCAGTTTGCAGGCATCGTATTGCGCCCATGTGCCGCGTTGAGTGCCCAGATAACCCGTCAAGGCTTTCTCACCCCAAGGGCAATTGCTTGGATTGGTGATCGGGGCAAACGCCGATACCGAGGCATAGCGATCCGGTTGGCGCAGCGCTAATACCAGTGCGCCGTGTCCGCCCATGGAGTGGCCACTGATTGCTTCGCGGCCATTGAACGGCAGGTTTGCCATTACCAGCTCAGGTAACTCGTTGGTGATGTAGTCGTACATCTGGTAATTGGTTTTCCAAGGTTCCTGAGTTGCATTAACGTAGAAGCCGGCGCCCGAGCCAAAATCGTAGCTGTCGTGTTCGCCCGGCAAATCCAGCCCGCGCGGACTGGTATCGGGGCAGATAATCGCGATCCCCAATTCAGCAGCGACCCTGTGGGCGCCTGCTTTCTGCATAAAGTTTTCATCCGTACAGGTCAGGCCCGATAACCACCAGAGCACCGGCACTTTTTGCGTGTCCGCTTGCGGCGGCAAATAAACGGCAAAAATCATGTCGCACTTCAAGCTGCTGGACGAATGCTTGTAGCGTTTCAGCCAGCCACCAAAACTTTTGTTGGCACTAATTTCTGTCAGCGTTTCTGTCGATGCAATACTCATGATTATTCCGTTCGATGCTGGTGGTTATGCGGACGATTGTTTTACTGATTAGTAGTGCAAAACCGTGCGGATACTTTTGCCTTCATGCAGCAAATCAAAAGCTTCATTGATTTTGCTGAATGGCATATCGTGGGTAATAAACTCGTCGATTTTGATCTCACCATTCATGTAGCGCTCTACATAGCTGGGCAGCTGGCTGCGGCCTTTTACTCCGCCAAATGCCGAGCCTTTCCATACGCGACCGGTCACTAACTGGAATGGGCGGGTAGAGATTTCCTGGCCGGCGCCGGCGACGCCGATGATGATCGATTCGCCCCAACCTTTGTGGCAGCACTCCAGCGCCGAGCGCATCACGTTCACGTTACCGATGCATTCAAATGAGTAATCCACGCCGCCATCGGTCATATCCACAATCACTTGCTGGATAGGCGCGCCGTGGTCTTTCGGATTAACAAAATCGGTCGCGCCGAATTGGCGGGCAAGTTCAAATTTATCCGGGTTTACATCGATGGCGATGATGCGGCTGGCGTTCATCATCTGCGCGCCCTGAATTACTGCAAGACCGATGGCGCCCAAACCAAACACTGCCACGGTCGATCCGGCAGTCACTTTGGCGGTATTGATCACGGCGCCTATACCAGTGGTAACGCCGCAGCCGAGCAGGCAGATTTTATCCAGCGGTGCTTCTTTGGATACTTTTGCCAGTGATACTTCCGGCAGGACGGTGTACTCAGAGAAAGTCGAGGTGCCCATATAGTGGAACAGTTGTTTGCCTTCGAACGAGAAGCGGGTAGTGCCATCCGGCATCAAGCCTTTGCCTTGGGTCGCGCGCACGGCACCGCACAGGTTGGTTTTGCCAGATAAGCAGAACTTACACTTGCCGCATTCGGCGGTGTAGAGCGGAATTACGTGGTCGCCTACTTTCAAGCTGGTCACGCCTTCGCCGACTTCTTCCACAATGCCCGCGCCTTCGTGGCCGAGTACTGCCGGGAATACGCCTTCCGGATCAGCGCCGGACAAAGTGTAGGCATCGGTATGGCAAACGCTGGTCGCGACTATGCGCACCAATACTTCGCCGGCCTTTGGGCCCTGTACATCAATATCAACTAATTCCAACGGTTTACCGGCGGCGAGGGCGATAGCGGCGCGTGATTTCATGAAGGCTCCTGAGTGTAATGAGGATATGGGGGCAGTCGCGTCAGTTACTAACGGATGCGATTTTATTGGGTGCAAAGTGTAGACTAGTGCTTGGCTGGCAATAAGCTGGCTAAAAATCACTTAATTATTGCACTGGAGCAACAATGCAACATTGGGAGCGGGTAGAGGCGTTCATCGCCGTGGTGCGTTTTGGCAGTTTTGCGGCCGCTGCGCGCGAGCTGAAAGTATCCAATTCCCATGTAAGTCGATTAGTGAGTCAGCTGGAGCTGCAGCTGGGTACACAATTGTTGTATCGCACCACGCGCCAGATCCGTCTGACCGACGCCGGGCAGCTCTACTACGACAGCTGCCGCCATTTGTTTGATGGCCTGCGTGAGGCGGAATCCCTGCTGCAACATCATCAAGGCCAGCCGACGGGCCTGCTCAAAATCACCGCCGCAACCACCTTTGGTGACCGCTATATCGCCCCCTTGGTAAACGATTTCCAACTGCTTTATCCCCAGCTCAAAGTGAATATGTATTTTAGCAACCGGCAGGTAGAGCTGATTGAAGAGGGGTTTGATCTGGGAATCCGGATGGGGGTGATGCGCGAATCGACGCTGATCGCCAAGCGCTTGTGCGACCGTAAAGAATTTATCGTGGGATCGCCCGACTACTTATCGCGCGTATCTGCCCCGCAAACCCTCACCGATCTGGAGCGGCACAATTGTCTGATAGGCACGCGCGGTTATTGGCTGCTGCAAGAACAAGGGCAGCGCAAGGATTTGGTCGTACATGGTAACTGGCAGGCTAACTCCGGCCCCGCATTGGTTGATGCTGCGCTCAAAGGTTTGGGCTTGGCGCAGTTGCCGGATTATTACGTGGACGAATATTTGGCTAATGGCCGATTGGTCGCAGTGCTTGATGAATATCGCTTTACTGATGCAGGAGTCTGGGTAGTTTATCCGCAGCAGCGCCACTTGGCGCCGAAGGTGCGGTTGTTTATCGATTTTCTTGCCGAGCGATTTGCGGGTGGTATGGCGGGATTGGGATGATCGTATCAGCGGGCTTTTTTTGCTGCGCCGCGCAGCATACCGTCGATCAATTCGCGCGCGTCGAACTTGGTGAGTGCTTCATCGGCGCCGACTTGGCGTGCCTGGCTGACGCTGATACTACTGGACAGGGATGTGTGCAGAATAATGTAGGCACCTACCAGACTTTTATCGTCGCGCACGGCAAACGCCAACTCATAACCATCCAGTCCGGGCATCTCGATATCGCTTACTAATAAATCAATTGGCTGCCCGCTTTTAGCGGCGGCGCGCATGATATCCAGTGCTTTCTGGCCGTCGTCTGTCACCTGATAGCGCACGTTGATGGCGTCGAGGGAATCGCTTAATTGTTTTCGGGCGGTGCGCGAATCATCCACCAGCAAGATATTCATCGGGCGCAGTTGCTCGCGCTCCACATCGGTAATGGTTGCCGTGGCTTTGGAGGGGTCGAGCGGGAAAAGGCGCGCCATGATCACTTCCACATCCAGCAGCTGCACCAATTGGTTGTCCACGCGGGTAACGCCGGTGATGTAAATGCTGTTACCCAGAAACTTATCCGGTGCGCTGATATCGCGCCAGTTTGCATCGACAATGCGCTCTATCTGGCGCACCAAAAACCCGACTTTTTGTCGCTGGACATCGGTGATGATAATAAAACTGCTGGCCAGCGCCTCTTTGGGGGTGGCGCCTTTGCCAATGGCGGCGGCCAGATCGACGATGGGCATGGTCTGCCCGCGCACATTCAGCGCACCCAAAATGCCCGGTTGCTGGTTGACCATTGGGGTCACAGGTTGAAAGGGAACCAGCTCCTGGATTTTGAGCGTACCCAAGCCGAACACCTGCTGGTTGTGCAGGCGGAATAAGAGAAGTCCCTGGGAATGATCTGCTTTGGTGGATGGCAAGGTACAACGCTCCCACAGGTAAAACGGATGAAAAGCAGCAGCGTCAGATGGCTGGCGCTGCCGGGATTGATTTAGCGTGCTGCCAATTTGGTATCGGCTAGCGCGCTATTTAGGCGCACATTAATACGCTCGGCGATGGACTTTGCATCCAATCCCTGACTCGCCAATTGTTGTTTCTGGCTGGCATGTTCAACAAATTCATCGTTAAAGCCCAGCTGCAATACCGGCACAAGGAGTGCGCGACTATTGAGGTATTCACACACACCGCTGCCGGCACCACCAGCGGTGGCATTCTCTTCCAAGGTGACCAGCAATTCGTGGCTAGCTGCCATCTGCTCAATCAGTTCTGCATCCAAGGGTTTCACAAAACGCATGTCGCACAGGCTATAGCCGTATTGCTCGGCAACTTGTTGCGCGGCGGGCAGCAAAGTACCAAAACATAACAGGGCGACTTGTTTGCCCTCGCGCTTCAGCAGGCCTTTGCCGATTGGTAAAGCAGTCATGGCTTTTTCAATCGTCACCCCAGTGCCTGTGCCGCGCGGGTAGCGGACTGCCGCAGGGCCTTGATGCTGATAGGCGGTATAGAGCAATTGGCGGCATTCGTTTTCGTCGCTCGGTGCGGCAATAACCATGTTGGGAATACAGCGTAAATAGCTGATATCAAAACTGCCCGCGTGGGTGGGGCCGTCTTCGCCGACAAGGCCAGCGCGGTCGATGGCGAAAGTCACGTCGAGATTTTGCAGGGCGACGTCATGCACCAGTTGGTCGTAGGCGCGCTGCAAAAAGGTGGAGTAAATAGCGACTATCGGCTTTTGCCCTTCACAGGCCATACCGGCGGCCAGCGTTACCGCATGCTGTTCGGCGATGGCAACATCGTAGAAGCGCTCGGGATAATTCTGCGCAAACTCAACCATACCCGAGCCTTCGCACATAGCTGGCGTGATGCCGACCAGTTTTTCGTCGGCGGCAGCCATATCGCACAGCCATTGGCCGAAAACGTCTTGGTATTTGGGTTTCTTCGGTGCATCGACTACGCCAATCGCCGCTTTTTTCGGCTCGATCTTGTTGAGTGCGTGATAGCCCACCGGGTCTTGCTCTGCTGGTTCAAAACCTTTGCCTTTCTGGGTGATGATATGCAGCAGCTTGGGGCCTTTGATCTCGCGCAGGTTGCGCAAGCAGAGCACTAAATCGCCCAGATCGTGGCCGTTGATCGGCCCTACATAGTTGAACCCCATCTCTTCAAACAGGGTTCCAGGCGACATAAAACCTTTGAAATGCTCCTCGGTACGACGTGCAAATTCCCATGCTGGTGGGATTTTGCCCAGCACCTGTTTGCTGCCTTCACGCAGGGAGTTATAAAACTTGCTTGCCCAGATTTTGGACAGATAAGTCGAGAAGCCACCGACATTGGGCGAGATCGACATATTGTTGTCATTGAGCACAACTAGCATGTCGGTAGCGGTATGGGCCGCGTGGTTCAGCGCTTCAAACGCCATACCGGCAGTCATGGCGCCATCGCCGATGATCGCTGCAACTTTGCGGTCATTGCCGGCCATTTTGGCGCCGATTGCCATGCCTTGGGCGGCGCTGATCGAAGTGCTGGAGTGACCAACGCCGAAAGTGTCGTAATCACTTTCATCGCGTTTTGGGAAACCTGACAGGCCATTGCCCTGGCGAATCGAGTTCATGCGCTCGCGGCGCGAGGTCAAGATTTTGTGCGGATAAGTTTGATGGCCTACATCCCACACCAAGCGGTCTTCTGGGGTTTGGTAGACGTAATGCAGCGCGATAGTCAATTCCACCACGCCCAAGCCGGCGCCAAAGTGGCCACCAGTTTGTCCCACGCTGTACAGCAAGAATGCGCGCAGTTCTTCAGCCAGCTGCGGCAATTGCTTCTCACCCAGCTCGCGCAGGTCAGCGGGATTATCGATGCTGTCCAGCAAAGGCGTAGATGGGCGACTGGTGGGGATCTCGTTATACATTCAGAATCATCATTTATAGTTGTGCGGTTAGCCGCTCACGGGGGCATATTGTAGGCGGCTTGCCGGAGTCTTGGCTAGTTCGACCTTTCGACTATGTAGCTGGCTAATTGGCGTAAATGCACGGCGCTGTCGTCAAAAGCTTCTAAAGCGCCAAGTGCCTGACGATGCAGCTCACTGGCTTTGGCTTTGGCTGCGTCCAATCCCAGCAAGGACACATAGGTCGGTTTGTTGCGCGCGATATCGGCGCCTTGCTGCTTGCCAAGGGTATTGGTATCGCTGATCACATCGAGAATATCGTCCTGCACTTGGAAGGCGAGGCCGATAGCCGCTGCGTAATTATCCAATGCCTGTAATTGTTGTCCGTCTGCGCCCGCACAGATTGCACCCATGGCGACACTGGCGCGGATAAGTGCGCCGGTTTTGTGCCGGTGCATGGTTTCCAGTTGCGCGAGGTCAAGTCGATGGTCGACGGCGGCCAGATCTATCGCTTGCCCTAACACCATGCCCTCTACACCAGAGCCCTGCACCAAGGCGCGCACCAGCTCGATCTGTACACGGCTGTCCAGATTGGTGCTGGTCAGTAATTCAAACGCGAGAGTTTGTAATCCATCGCCAGCAAGGATGGCGGTGGCTTCATTGAATGCGATGTGGCAAGTCGGTTTGCCGCGGCGCAAGTCATCATCGTCCATCGCCGGTAGGTCATCGTGTACGAGGCTGTAAGAGTGCAGCGACTCAACTGATGCAGCTATTGGGTCGACTAGCGCAAGGTCGATTCCGGGTTTTACCGCGAGTGCAGCGGCGTAGGCGAGAATCGGGCGCACGCGCTTGCCACCATTAAACAGGCTGTAGCGCATGGCGGCGCGCAGCTGGGTGGGGTCGGTTCCAACGGGAAGGTATTGATCGAGCGCGCTATCGACACGCAGGCGACATTCACTGGCAAATTGGGAAAAATCCTGTGGCATTACTCATCGCCTTCATCTGCGTCAAAAGGTTCGAGGCTCATATTGCCTTGCTGCTCGATCAATTTACTGACTTGCTGTTCAGCAGCGGCCAGTCGGGTTTGGCACTCGCGGGTGAGCGCTATGCCCGCCTCGAAGGCCTGCAGCGATTCTTCAAGCGTCATATCACCCTGTTCCATGCGATTTACCAGGCTTTCGAGGGTGCTGAGCGACTGTTCAAAGTCGACACTTTTTTTCTTGGGCGGCATGGTGTTTTCTCGCTGGGTTACTGGCTTGATTGAGTGTGCGGCGGCGGATTATAAACCTGCTGGATCAAAACTGCAGGCGTTTTGACTGGCATGCGTGTGAGATATTTCCTACAAAACATACAGAAAATCGCCACTATTGCCTGACGTCTGATTCATCAATAATGGCAACCATTGGAGATTGTCGCAGGAAGCGACTTTAGCAAGGAGTAAAATGGAATCAGGCACGTTTACCGCCAAGGTCTGGCCAGTCATCCTGTAAAAACCCCGGTTGCCCCCTCCCGCAACCGGGGTTTTTCGCTTTAAATCCCTGTGTTTTGTGGTTCTTGTCGCATATTTCGTTAAATCTGCAACTTCTTCCCTGTTCTACCATCCAAAATGCGCCGAAACTCGCTTTCGCCGGTAAGTTCGCACTCTCACGCCAGTATTTCGCTTTTGTAATATGGATGGAGTAGAATCCCGTAGCTTTGATAATGATAACGCACTAAGCTTTTGATACGACTGACAATTGCCAGCTCATCCCGTCGTAGATCCCAGTGTGAAGGACGCAGTCAAACCCATGCATGACAGATTAATATCCCATCGGGCTGCCGTTGAGCAGCGCACTGCCCAGCTGGAACAACAGCTGCGTCGTCTTGTTACGCTCTTAAATCGGGTATCGCTACAGCGTTGGCAGTGGCTGATTATGCTGCTGTTAGTGATTTGGCTGGCGCATAGCGTGGCGCGGTTATTCTGGTTAATTATCCCTAATCCAACCATTCCACCGGCATCGGTGACTTTGGTGTCTACCGGTACAGAGACTGGCACTACCGCAGCGGCGGATGCGGTCAATATCCAGCAGATCAAAACCTTGTCTCCTTTTGGCGACGCTTCGCCCGAGGCTGCGGCGCCGGTAGTTGAGGCTCAGGCATCTACGAATGGGATAGAGTCGAATGCAACGGATACTCAGCTCAATCTTATATTACGTGGCATTTTGGGTAGTAATGAAGAAAAAGCGGGGCGTGCCATTATCGCCTCGGGTGAACGTGCCGATGTGTATGCGGTTGGCGATATTCTACCCGCTGGCAACAATGTGAAATTAGCCAAGGTATTGGAAGGGCGCGTCATCATTAATAACAATGGTTCCTTCGAGTCCTTGTGGCTATTTAAAGAAGATCCTAATGCCCCCAAACTGACTACCTCATTTACCAATCCTCAGGGTGGTAACAATTTCGCTACTCCCGGTGGTTATGAAGCGCCTCCTTTCCAGCAACAACCTCCGCTTTATGTCGATAAAAGCCAGGTGGTTGATTCCCCGCGTGCCGCTGCTGACCCTGCTATGGCAGCTGCGAGCAAAACCCTCGCTGATGTAGTCGCGATGAGTATTTATCGCGAAGGCGGGCAGGTAGTGGGTTACAAAATTCGTCCTGGGCGAAATGCAGAGATGTTTAATTCGCTCGGTTTACAGACTGACGATATAGTCACGGCAGTTAACGGTGTGCCGCTCAGCAGCCCCGGTAAGATTATGGAAATATACAAAAGTATGGGTAGTGCCACATCGGCGAATCTGGAGATCAGACGCGGTGGTAGTACAGTTAACCTAGACGTAATGCTCAAGTGAGGTGTTCGTGATCCGGTTTTAT
>NZ_JBCECX010000050.1:0-25849 GCF_039207905.1 Cellvibrio sp. | reverse complement strand
CGGCGCTAGCGCCGATTGCAGGCCATGGTTGCTCATGCACATAATTGTTTGCGCTCTCGGCAGTTTTGCGTGCGCGATTTGCAAGAGAGCCGCCAATTTCTTCAGCAGAATGTTTAGCCGCTATGATGCGCTGCTCTAATTTCGCTTTCGCTTTTGCCAACTCTTCGCCAGACAAACTATTGGTTGCCTTCAACAGGCTTTCAACGTCTGACACAAAGTTGCGGAACTCGTGAGAGATGTTAGACAAAGCGGTTTCCGCTTGGACTTCGGCATGCTTGATTTTAGCGTTAGCTACTGGAGTGCTTGATAAAATAGACATAGTTAAATTCCTTATTGCGAGTAGTTGAAAGTAAATGTCGTACGCTGCGAAAGGATTTCCAAACTCCAGCAATGTTGGCGGAGTGAGGATTATTCAAAACACACGACTGATACTAATCACCTACCCTCCCTGCCTCTGTTCGTCAGCGCACGAAAAAATGAAATTCATGCGCTGACGATTTCAATTAGCTAACGGGTGTCTTTAAGCAACAATTGCATCCAAATCCGGTCGATCAATAAAACGATGCTGAGCCAGTGCATCCACAAAACGCTGCACAAATGTCGCAGACTCGGAGCCGAGTGGCGCAATGATTACACCTGCACCCCTGAAGCTATCCGACATAATCGACGAACGTGCTGCACGGGTAATCAGCATGCCACCTTCATCGCTCGCGCCTACAGCCTTGCCATGTTTGTAAGCTTCTTTTACAAACAAAACGGCATTGGCATTTTTGCACAGCTCTTCCACACTGACTTGCCCACCGGGAACATAAACAGCATCAAACATAACTGAACCCGCCGTAAGCAAACTGTGATCGATATGAAAACGATTGCCGTTTTTACAGGTTACTTCACCGAGGCGAGTTGAAATCATTTTTACCGTCGCGCCGCCAGCAGCAAGATTGTGGCGCAATGCAAAAAAACGATCGCTTTCAAAACCATCGGCAACCAGCACGGCGACATAACGGCCAAGGATAGAATCTTTGCGTGAACTCATCATACTCAGCGCAGGATCAATTACCGGAATGGTTGTAAACGGAAGAGTTCCTGCATTTTCTGGCGGCGCAGGTAATTCCATCCCCAAACCGCGCGCAACACATTGCGCAAACGAAGGATCTACCTGGGTTAAATTAGACAGCATGCGCACCCGTATTGCCGGGATACTGACTTTTGCCAAGGCAAAACAAAATGCCGCAACTATATGGTTTTGCTCCCACGCCGATTGACTACGCCAAAAAAGCGCGGCCTGTGAATAATGATCATTAAACAATGCACCGCAGGGCGATATTTTTGCAGCGCGATTTGCACAGGTAATTCCCAATTCAATGCCCGGCACTAAATGACCGGAATGGAATGCAACTGGATCGGACTCCGCCGAATAATTTTCCGGATTACGATTCAATACCAGCTTGCCAATGATGCGCACCGGCACCAATGATTCCGGAATTAATTTGGTGGGATCGAGCAAATCGAAATGGAATTTATATTGATCTTCTTCTGCAACAATCTGCACACCCAATTCCCATTCGGGGAACTGACCTTGATCAATCAGGTTCCATAAATGATGGCGATAAAAATCGGCATCTTTACCGGCCAGCTTTACCGCTTCATCCCACACCAGTGAATGCACGCCCAGCACCGGTTTCCAATGGAAGCGAGCAAAGCATGTTTTTCCTTGCTCATTAGTAAAGCGAAAACTATTGCTGCCGAACCCTTCCATCATCGCCACGCTGCGTGGCAATGCACGATCTGACATAGCCCACATAAGTGCGTGCATGGATTCCGGTGCGCGCACCATGCCGTTCCAAAAAATATCCTGAGGCGATGCAGTTTGTGGCAAGTCCTGTGGAATTTCATGGCTCGATACTTCGGTAAGCACCGGGCGCTTGCCTTGAATAAAAGACACAGGCGTATTATTACCGACCAAATCGAAATTGCCGTCGCGCGTATAAAAACGCACAGTAAATCCGCGCACACTGTCGATTACACCGCGCGCATTGGCAACACTGGAGAAATGCACAAACACAGAAGTAAACACATCGGGATTTTGCAAGAAATCCGCTTTGGTTATTTCGCTTTGGGGTTCATATACATGAAAGAGTCCGTAGGCACCTACGCCACGCGTATTAACAATTTGTGCAGGAACATCACCTTGATAAGGGAGGTGATTATCAGCGACTCCCTGTACAACCCTGCTCTTACCAGCCGGGGTATAACTTGTGAAGTTTGTCATGGAATTGTCCACTTGAAAAAATGAATTGGGTTGCCGATTCAACTTTCGCCGCTTGCGAAAAGTGAGCAATCTTGAAGGAAAAATAACTCCCCCTTGGGGGTCCTTCCCGGGGGTTTTAGAGGGAGCGAGGCAGGCTACTACTGCCCTCAGTAGGGTCGCCGTGCGCTAGCGCACAGATCAGAAATTTCGTTTTTTATTAGCGATGAGAGGTAAATAAAAGAAATCTGGTCTAGCCTTAAGAGTGGCGAGTCCATGCGCCAATTCATTCATTTTTTTTGAGGCCAGCATCATGAGCAAATCTCAAGATAGTAAGAAGGAATCCAAAAAACCGGCAGCGAAAACTGCCAAAGAAAAACACGATGCCAAAAGATTAAAGAAAGCTGAACAAGCACGCAAAGAGTTTTAATTTGTAATGCGCATCACACAAAATGTCGGGCTAATGATTTTTCCATTAGCCCGATTTTATTTAACCGCGCTTGATTGGCATGAAAGTCAGAATCAGTTTTATTGTTCAGGTATTGGTTAATATTATTCCTAAACAATATTTGTACATGACATAAAAGAATATTGATCATGAAAACAGCGAATACTAATCGCGCAAAACCCTCTGCTCTGAGTCGCTGCAGAAAAAATAACCAGCAGTGTTAGGGCAATCGGTAGCAAGACCATAAGCAACAAATGCCAAAAACAAAATACCCACCAACGCGAACACCAGTTTGATTCCTTTAGGTCTGTTATTCATCAGGATTCTCCGGAAGTATGAACGCCACTTTCTAGCGGCACGGTGAACAGAGTTTGCTTCACCGCTGTACCATCGTCAGTGCGTAAGCGAACAAAAATTATTCGTTACCACTAGGCTCCTAACAGCCGACGCAATTCATTTTTAGCCAGGCCATAACATTCACAGGCGCGACTCTCCAATAGACTACGGTCGAGCACCGATATATGCCCGCGCCTGTAACTAATGCAACCTAAAGCCTGCAAATGTAATGCAGCGGCCGTAACCCTATCGCGCTGCACGCCGAGCATATTGGCGACTAAATCATGGGTCATTACAAACTGCCCGGACGCACTGCGATCCAGCGTAAGCAATAACCAACGGCTGAGTTGCTGTTCAACCGAATGATGGCGATTACACGCGGCGTTTTGGCAGATTTGACTGACCAGCGTTTGGGTATAGCGCAACAACAATTGTTGCAAACTGCTCGCGCGGCTAAATTCTTTTTTCAGCAGCGCACGATCTATGCGATAGGCGTATCCCGCAGTGCGAACTACCGCAGAGCCGGGCGTAGTATTGCCGCCCATAAACAGCGGAAGCCCGACCATACCTTCATTGCCAACACTCGCTGCTTCCATCGATGCGCCCGCAGCGGTGACGTAGTGCAACGACACTATCGCCGTAGTGGGAAAGTAAGCATGCGCTAATGGTTTATCGGGTTCATAAAGCACATCACCCAGCGGCAAGTGCACCAACTCCAAATGCTGAGCCAAATCATTTTTTGGCAAGGAATGCAATAAATGGTTTAACTCGGGATGCTGCGCCGGATCATACGCAGGTACCGACAAACGTTTCACTTTAACGAGTGATAGCTTTGAAACTTTCATCACTGAGCACCATTGGTTTGCATTCCACACCTATACCGCGATAGCCAATAAAATGGCTAGCGTTATCAAACATAGGTTCTCCGCTTACACGATAATGTCGTTGCGATCCATCGGGCGCGGTGCGGCTAAACGGAAAATCAATAAACGGTTGGCGCGCTGCAATACGAGCATGCAATTGGGCGTGCTCGGTTGCGTCCCAACCGGCAATGCGGCTTGCGTCGAGATCACCCGCCTCTACATCAATACCGAGCATATCCAACACCGGGCCGGATATTTTTGTGAAGCGCCCGGTTTCATCTTGCTCCCAATACCAGTCCGATGCCAATTCAGTCAGGCTGCGAAAACGCGCTTCGCTCTCACGCAATGCTGCGGTACGTTCAGCCACCGTAGCTTCAAGAGAGCGACTGTAGTCTTCCAATTTTTTATACAGTAAACGCACCTCAAGCATATTGTTAATGCGTGTTTTAATTTCCACCAAATCAAAAGGCTTGCTCACAAAATCCTTCGCGCCCGCCTGCAGTGCACGCAATTTATGTTCAGGCTGGGCAGTGAGCACAATCACCGGTAAATAACTCTCGGTAGCATCGGTTTTGAGTAATTCCATTACTTCAAAACCATCCATCTCAGGCATTTGTAAATCAAGCAAAATTAAATCGTACTTGTGTTTGTAATGCAGTGGATAAACCTGGCAGGGATCGGTAGTGGAAGTCACATTGGTATAGCCAACTGCCGTCAGCAATTCCGCCAGCGACTGCACATTGATGAGCTGGTCATCGACGATCAGGATTCGGGCATTGAGAATATCTGCCTCGTCGAGGATCATAGAATTCTCTCCTTTACTCTTGTGAGCGCCATCATTTTTTTGCAACATTTTTTGCAACATATTGATAAACAAATCGATTCCAAAACTTTTGTTGAACTGGCTACTGACTTAGCTGCGAAGGCCAATTTTTTCTAACCATTGTGCAAGAGCATCATTAACGCGTGTCGGCTGTTCAAGTGGTGACAAGTGACCGCACTCATCAATAATTACCAAACCAGCATCGGGTATTGCCGACACCAATTCCTGATGCACGCCGAGCGGCGTAATTGCATCATCGCGCCCGCAAATTACCAAAGTCGGACATTTGATCAGCGGCAAAAACGGCAGGCTGTCGATCCGGTTGGAAATCGCTTTTTGCTGACGGATAAAAGTGTCTTTGCCGAGACTGAATGCCATGTCTTTAACAAGCTCGACCATGAATTCATTTTCAAGATGGGCTGGATGCAATTGTTTGGGTATTAGCTCAGTGATCACCGCTTGATAATCCACTTCCGCCCGTTCGATAGCAGCGCGGCGATTTTCCAATGCGGTGGGCGTATCCGGCCGCGCACTGGTATCCAATAATGCCAAACCCAAAATTCGCTCGGGTGCCTGTCGCATAATTTCCAGCGCCACATAACCACCCATCGACATGCCCGCTAACACAAACTGTTGCACCGGTGCATTTTCCAACACCGATGCCGCCATCGCCGTAATCGTTTCTGCCTTGGTTAAATCGCCCGGCCACACATGGGCAATGTCAGTCAACCCAGCGACTTGATGTTGCCACAAGCGGGAATCATTGACCAAACCGGGGAGCGCAACGACATGAGGAAACTGCGTAGTTAACATAAAATCTCCTTAAAACAGCCGCGGCTAATGACGAAAAATAACGGGGAGCTATAAATCCAGTTTTTCACACTTTGTATATTGCGGATGTGGCGCGGGTAATTCTGTTCGCCAAGGCACAGAGAACCACTTTTCGCATATAAGTATTTCAGCGCAAAAAGTGAATAAATCACAACATCAAGCCACCCTTTTTCACGGCAGTTTTTCTCCACAAGGGAATATGATTATTGGCAGGGCAAAACGCTGTTCAGTGATCGGGCCGCGGGCTTTGCTCTTTTCCCCCTTGTTTAATCTTTTAGGAGAAGGACCATGTCTGAAGATAAATCAGTAGATTCAAAAATCGACGAATCAACCACCAAAGAGCGCCGCGACTTTTTGCGCAACTCAGTATTGGCTGCTGGCGCAGTTGCAACTCTCGCGGTTGCGGAATCAGCAAGCGCACAAACTTGCTACGATGCCGGCGGCAATGTAATTAAAGGTGCAGTCGCTGGCCCACAAGTCATCGATGTTGCTTTTAATAGCAGCGATGTAGTGCTGGATGATTTGTACAGCGTTATTAAACAACTCGGAAAATTAACCGGATGTTTGAACTGCGGCTTTAACGGTTTTGATTTGCGCTTCCGCATCGACCCCGTTATTCGTCTCGAAACCCGCATCCCTGCTGCTGCAACATTGACACAACGTTACTAAGCGCATTGCAGGCTATGTGAATTGGACGTGCTGATAAAAGCAGTTGGCTTTTATCAGCACAACACATAAGGGACAAGGATATGCTGCAGCCACTACGCAAACTCGGGGTAGGCATTAATTACCACTGGGATTTTCAGGATTTAATCCGCAACAATCTCTCCACCATTGATTACATTGAAATCAGCCCGGATATTTTCTGCGAAGAAGTTTTCACCGGAAACACTCGCCATTTTCGAATGGATAACAGCAAATTGCAGGATGCACTTGCGATCGGCAATCTCTGCCCGGTGATTGTTCACGGCCTCGGCCTTTCCATCGGCTCCGCGAGCGGATGGAATAGCGATTACCTCAGTATGCTCGACCAGTATGCGCAGCAACAATCGTTTTCCTGGCACAGCGAACACCTTGGTTTTACGCTGGTAAAAAATCAGGACGGATCAGAAGACCACGCCGGTTTGCTACTGCCTATGCCATTTACGCAGGACGCTTTGGATTTGCTTTGTCCTCGCATTCAACAATTATGTAATCGCTACGCAGTTCCGTTTTTACTGGAAAACACTACCTATTATTTACCCGCGTTGACTGACACCTACAAAGACGGACGCGAGTGGGACGAAATAGATTTTCTCAACAAGCTGGTTGCACGCACTGACTGTGGGTTATTGCTCGATCTTTATAATTTTTATTGCAACGCAATCAATTTTGGTTTTGATCCCTATCACGCACTGGCGCGCTTGCAGTTAGATCGTGTAATTGAAATTCACGTTGCCGGTGGCATTATCCACGAAGGTTTCCTGTTGGATGTGCACAGCAGTGAAGTGCCTGATGCTGTATGGGAGTTGCTTGAATGGATATTACCGCAAGCACCCAACCTCTGCGCAATTACCTATGAAGTATTGGAGCAGGCATTGCCATTGATGGGCGAGGCAAATATTGTCGCGCAATTGCAGCGCTGCAAAACATTGTGGAATCAGTATCTCACTATTCACTGCAATCCATTCACAGACAAAATGGAATTTAACAAGCAAGAGGATAAAGACAATGTCGCTGCTTGATGTACAACGTAGCATGGTGGAATTTGCGCGCGGCTATCAGCGCGAATGCCGCAAGGATTACAACTTGACGCGCGCGGAAAGTGAATGGCTTGACCAATTGCCGCAGGCGCAGGGTTTAAAAGTGACGCAACAAACGCAACAGTGGTGGCGTATAACACGCTTGTGTTCTGCCGCCCCCTTGACTGTCGAACTTATCAAACGCAGCGGGCTTGAAGAGTTACTCTACGATTACATTATCAACCAGCCCGTGCGCAGTTTATTTTTTGCTGCCGAGCTGGAGCAGTTTGCACAATACTTACAACGTCATTCAGATTCCAGCCACAACATCAAAACCCTCGCCGCATTTGAATACGCGATAAAACATGCTTATCAAACCAGCGTAAGCAATGGGGATTGGCACTCATCTCCCGTGCAAACCCTGCACTTCACCTGCGATCCAATCAAACTCTTCAGTGCGCTCTTAACCGGTGGCGAATTACCTGAACACACGCGGGATTATTACTTAATTGTCTCGCCCGATTTGCCCAATTACTGGCGTTTGGCGCTTGAATCCGAGTATCAGTTAACTAACCCATCTGCAATAACAGCGCATAACAGCCTCCGCATTAATTAACGGCGCTCATGCGCCATGTTAATTCGCCGTATTAAATCGCCAACTCGCTGACCGGGAGTATTCACTAAGGCTCAGGTCAGCTATCATCTCGCCCGATAACAACATTAATATTCATTTTTTCTATATCTATCCCATCCTATATCCGGATCTACCAAATGCGTTTACGTTTATGGATTATTTTGCTGGCGGCTATTGCGCCATTGACCCAAGCGGAAACGGGGGCGAATCACTCGGGTGAAATTTTGGTGGTGAGTTACAAACGTTCGGAGTTTGGTGACACCCAACGCAAGACGTTTGAGCAGAGCGCCATCGAACTCGCACTGGCAAAGACGGCAGAAAAAACCGGCACCTTCGAGATGGTGCCCGTTAATGTTATTTCGCGCCCTCATGCCATAGCGGCATTGAATC
This sequence comes from Cellvibrio sp., assembly GCF_039207905.1. GTDB lineage: Bacteria > Pseudomonadota > Gammaproteobacteria > Pseudomonadales > Cellvibrionaceae > Cellvibrio. The sequence goes on along the minus strand of NZ_JBCECX010000050.1, from coordinate 17,555 downwards.
AGGATAAGTACGAAAACTTCGTGATGACACTGAGTTATGAAGATGAGCTGCTGGCAAATAAAAATCTTATCTATATTCCCTTCCCGCTTGAATTGGGCGCACACAGTTATCGCATTTGCTACACCAATAAAAATCTTACCGAAAAGGTGCGGGAAATAAAAAATTTGCAACAACTGCAACAATATAAAATCGGGGTGGGAGCGGGCTGGCTTGATGCCAAAATTTTGCAACATCACGGGCTGCAAATTGTTGAAGGAACGAATATCACCAGCTTGTTCCGCATGACCCAGGCCGGTCGCGTTGATATTTTCTGCCCGAGCCCCGCTGAATATTTTCACGAACTTAAAACAGAAAATGCAACTGACCTACAGCTGGATAACAAACTCGCACTTTATTATCCGCTGCCGAAGTTTATTTTCAGCAACAAAAATAATCAGGCATTAATGGATCGTATTAAAAAAGGGATAGAGATTGCTTACAAAGATGGTTCGTACATGCAGCTCTGGCGTGAAGCAAACGAACAGGATATTGCGCGCGCAAAATTAAACGAGCGGCATTTTATTAAAATGCACAACCCGTTTATTTCTACCCTGGATGATGAATACCAACAATATTTAATTGACCCGCTTACGAATTGACTTTATCGACCACCAAGCGGTGTTCATTATCAAATACCCAGGCTTCTTCAAAATCCACTTCAAATAAATGGCCGTCAGGGTCTTTGAAATAACCGGCAACTCCCCAGTGTGTTCGGGTAGCTGGTTTTACGATGGTGCCCCCCCCGCCTCCGCTGCTTTTGCCAAAATGCGCGGAACTTCATCGGCAGTCTGCGCCAGATAAATTAGCGCCACACCTGAAAAACCGGTACCGACCGGAGATTCATAGAGAGCGTCTTTGGCAAAGTCTGCGCGCGATATCAGGCAAAGTGCATAACCACCCAGATCAAATTTTACAAAACCCTCATTTCCTGTAGGGGATTTTTTCCACCCGAGCGCTTCATAAAAGCGAGTGGCAGCAGCAACACTTTCCACCCCCAATAAAATTAAATGCATCCGCTGGCGCGGTGAAAGTGATGCGGCGTCATCCGCTGAAAAAACATGACCAACTGGTTTATCTAACATTACTTATTATCCTTTAAAAATTTCGTCATTATTTTGTCCTGTCCGCATTCTGTACCCAGCATCGGGCAAGCGCAGTTCTGCAGCAAATCAACCAGCAAATGTGCAAATAAAAACAATACGACTAGCGATTGTTGTGACGCATCGGCCACTGCCGTATGTTACCGGCACTGCAACAATTGGCAAACTAATTGCCTTGGCTTTGCACCGTTAAAACGTCGAGAAATGTAAAATCAGTTGCGGGCTTATATCCCTCCCTCTAGTCTCGCGTTTTACATGCCAAATTTCGCCTTTTGTGGTGATAAACCATAAAAAGGCTATCTACCGACTCTTTTTTGATTTGCGGATTTTTTCATGCGTCTACCCTTGGATCGATTAACGCGCGGCCAGCGCTGGTTAGCGGGCTTTGCCCTTGTTGTGGTGTTGTTACTGGTGTGGTTTTTTAGCCGTGGCGCAGATGAAAAACTGCCACCGCCACCCAATCCTTGGATGGGCCCAACTCCTGTCCATGTAGTCAAGGTGACTAAAGAGGATTTGAAAGTCCACATCAAAGCAATTGGCAGCGTAGTGCCGCTTAATACAGTGACGGTACGCAGCCGCGTTGATGGCCAACTCTTGCGCGTATTATTTGAAGAAGGGCAACAAGTAAAAGCCGGCGATTTGCTGGCAGAAATAGATCCGGCAACTTACAAAGTTCGCCTCGCACAAGCTGAAGGTACTCTGCAAGAAACCCGCGCCCAACTCAAAAACGCTGAAGACGATTTGCGTTTGTATGAGCGCTTGATTGAACAGAAATCCATTGCGAAACAACAGTTCGACAAACAACAAGCGCTGGTTGACCAACTGCGCGGCACCATCAAAAGCCACACTGCCCAAGTTGAAGATGCACGCCTGCAACTTTCTTATACCCGTATTACCGCACCGATTACCGGCCGTCTCGGTTTGCGTCGTGTGGATATCGGCAACCTTGTTAGCACCGGTGATACCGAAGGCTTGGTGACACTCACACAAACCCAACCTATTGCAGTTTCTTTTACCATCCCAGAGAACCAATTAGTCGCGGTGCGTGGCGCTCATGCTGCTGCATCAAAAACAACTGCGGCATTGGCAGTAGAGGCCTGGGATCGCAGTGAACAAAGTTTATTGGCGACCGGCAAACTCACCACGCTGGATAACCAAATTGATACCGCCACCGGCACCCTGCGTTTGAAAGCGCAATTTGAAAATACCGATGACAGCCTGTTTCCGAATCAATTTGTAAACGCGCGCCTGCACCTGAGCACGTTGGATGGTGCGGTGACTATTCCGGTTGATGCTGTGCAATACGGTTCAAAAGGCACTTACGTGTATGTGATCGAAAAAAATATCGCCACGATTCGCCAAATTAAATTGGGTTCGCTGGAAGGCGCGCGCACCGAGGTGCTGGAAGGTTTGAAAGAAGGTGAGCAGATAGTGCTGGAAGGGATCGACCGCCTCTGGGAAGGCAAAGACGTAAAAGTGATGGATCAGCCCCTCGCCACTAAATGAGATAACCCATGAGCATTTCCCGTCCGTTTATTTTGCGCCCGGTCGCCACCTCGCTGGTGATGCTGGCGCTGCTATTATCCGGCATTTTGGCGTTTCGCCTGCTGCCGGTTGCGGCCTTACCGCAAGTTGATTATCCGATTATCCAGGTCTTCACCTTTAACCCCGGTGCCAGCCCCGATGTCATGGCGCGCACCGTCACTGCGCCGCTGGAGCGCAGCCTCGGGCAGATTCCCGGCTTGAAACAGATGTCGTCCACCAGCTCCACCGGTGCCTCGATTATCACCCTGCAATTTTCGTTGGAAGTAGATTTGGGGGTAGCGGAGCAAGAGGTGCAATCCGCCCTGAATACCGCCGCCAATTTGCTTCCGTCTGACCTGCCGACACCACCGATTTATCGCAAGGTAAATCCGTCTGATGCGCCGATTATGACGCTGGCGGTGACATCGAAGAGCCTGCCGTTGCCGGAAGTGTATGATCTGGTGAACTCGCGTATGGCGCAAAAGCTGGCGCAGTTACCGGGCGTGGGCATGGTGACTTTGGCGGGCGGGCAACGTCCGGCGATCCGCATCAAGGTCAACCCCAATGCCTTGGCGAATACCCAACTCAGCCTTGAGCAAGTGCGCAGTGCGATAGTCTCGGCCAACACCAATCAGCCCAAGGGCAGCTTCGACGGCCAATATCGCTCCACCATGCTCGACGCCAATGACCAGATGCGCTCCACCCAGGAATATCGCGACCTGTTGATCAGCTGGAATGAAGGTTCGCCGCTGCGCTTGGGCGATTTGGCGACAGTTGAAAACGGAGCCGAAGACCGCTTCCTCGCTGCTTGGGCCAATGAGCAACCGGCGGTATTGATCAACATCCAACGCCAACCGGGCGCCAATGTGATCGATGTGGCCGACAGCATTCAGGATCTGCTGCCGCAATTAACCGCGTCGCTACCCGCTGCCGTTAACGTCGCCACCCTGAGCGACCGCACCCACAGCATCCGGGCATCTATTCGCGATGTGCAGAAAGAACTGATTTTTGCGATCTGCCTTGTGGTCGCGGTAACGCTGGTATTCCTGCGTTCAGTGCCCGCTACTATTATCCCCAGCCTCGCGGTGCCGCTCTCGCTGGTCGGCACTTTTGCGGTCATGTATTTCATGGATTTTTCGATCAACAACCTGTCACTGATGGCGCTGACCATCGCCACCGGCTTTGTGGTGGACGATGCGATAGTGATGCTGGAAAACGTCGCCCGCCACCGCGAACAGGGCGAGACGCCGTTGAACGCAGCACTTAAAGGCGCGGGCGAAATTGGTTTTACGCTGGTATCCCTGACGGTTTCCCTGATCGCGGTATTGATTCCACTACTGTTTATGGGCGATTTGGTCGGGCGATTATTCCAGGAGTTTGCAATCACACTGGCGGTCGCGATTGGAATCTCGCTACTAGTATCGCTCACCCTCACCCCCATGATGTGCGCGCGCATGCTCAAGCACGCGCCGGTACATCACGACGACAAGCCCGACTTTATGGAGCGCTTGATTGTCAGTTACGGGCGCGGGCTGGACAAAGTGTTGCAACACCAACCAGCAGCTATGGCGGTGATGATCGGCACAGTTGTGCTGACCGCAGGGCTTTATCTCGCCGTGCCCAAAGGCTTTTTCCCGATTCAGGACAGCGGCGTAATCCAGGCCGTAACCGAAGCGCCGCAGGATATTTCGTTCAGCTCTATGGCCGAGAAACAGCAGATGCTGGCCGAGCTGATCCTGCAAGATCCGGAAGTGGAAGGCCTGTCATCCTTTATCGGTGTAGACGGCAGCAACATCACCCTCAACTCTGGCCGCCTGCTGATCAACCTCAAGGCGCACGGTGAACGAGATGCAAGCGCAAGCGAGATAATCGAGCGCCTGCAAGAGCGCATCGGCGGCGTGACCGGCATTACTGCCTGGTTCCAGCCGGTACAGGAATTAAGTATCGAAGACCGCGTCAGCCGCACCCAATACCAGTTCAGCCTGACCACGCCCGACTCCTCCCTGCTCGATGACTGGGTGCCCCGCGTGTTGGAGCGTTTGCGTCAGGAACCGGCGCTGGCCGATGTTGCCTCTGACCTGCAAAGCCGTGGCCTGCAAGCCTATGTTGAGATCGACCGCGATGCCGCCGCGCGCCTTGGTGTGCGCGTCAGCGATATCTCTACCGCATTGCAAAGCGCCTACGGCCAACGGCAGATCGCTACCTTATTTACCCAGGCCAACCAATATCGTGTGGTATTGGAGGTTGATCCCGATTACGCCCAAGGCCTGAAAGCACTGGAAAATACCTACGTCGCCAACAGTTCAGGCAAACCGGTATTGCTGAGCACACTAGCTAAAGTCAGCCAGCGCCCGGCACCTTTGTTGATCAATCACCAAGGCCAATTCCCGTCGACGACTTTCTCGTTCAACCTCGGCAACGGCGCCTCGCTCGGCGAAGCAATCGATGCAATTGAAGCGGCGCAAGCCGATCTGGATTTGCCCGCAGCCCTGGAGTTGCGCTTCCAGGGCGCAGCCGAAGCTTTCCGCGCCTCGCTTACTAACACACTCTGGTTAGTGCTCGCTGCCGTAGTGACTATGTACATCGTACTGGGGATTTTGTACGAGAGCTTTATCCATCCGGTGACCATTCTCTCCACCTTGCCATCCGCCACCGTGGGCGCCTTGCTCGCGCTTTTATTGACCGATCAACCGCTGGATTTGATTGCGGTAATCGGCGTGGTGCTATTAATCGGACTGGTGAAAAAGAACGGCATTATGATGGTGGACTTCGCCCTTGAAGCCCAACGCAGCCTCGGCCTCAGCCCGCGCGAGGCAATCCATCGCGCTGCGCTTATGCGCTTCCGTCCAATCTTAATGACCACTCTCGCCGCTTTGTTTGGTGCCGTTCCCTTGATGCTCGCCAGCGGTTCCGGTGCGGAATTGCGCCAGCCACTTGGTTTGGTGATGGTCGGTGGATTACTGGTAAGCCAGGTACTCACCCTGTTTACCACGCCGGTGGTGTATTTGTTCTTTGATCGCTGGGTCAACAAAAATCCGGCGAGCGACGAAACTGTCGAAGAGGCACGCGCGTGAATATCGCCGAACCCTTTATCAAACGCCCCGTCGCTTCCAGCCTGCTAGCGGTCGGCATTGTCCTACTTGGCTTGTTGGCGTGGCGGATGCTGCCGGTGGCGCCGCTGCCGCAAGTGGATTTCCCGTCTATCCAGATCTATGCCGGTATGCCCGGCGCCAGCCCGGAAAGTATGGCGGCGACAGTCGCCACACCATTAGAGCGCGCGCTCGGCAGTATCCCCGGTGTCACTGCGATCAACTCCAACTCGACTCAGGGCAGTAGCATGATCTGGGTCGAGTTTACGCTTGACCGCGATCTGGATTCCGCCGCGCGCGATGTACAAGCCGCGCTCAATGCGGCGCGCGGCCAGTTGCCCGCCGGTATGCCGGGCAATCCAAGTTATCGCAAAGTCAGCCCGTCGCAAGCACCGATTATGGCGATCGCGCTCAGCTCGCCCAACCTCTCGCCCAGCGCCCTTTACGATGCTGCGTCCACCATCCTTGCGCAAAAACTGGCGCAAGTGAAAGGCGTCGGCCAAATAGGGATTGACGGTGCATCGCTACCGGCGGTGCGTATCCAACTCAATCCCAATGCGCTGGCCAACTACGGTATCGCCCTCGATGAAGTGCGCAACGCCATCAATAACGCCAACGTGCTGCGCCCGCTCGGACTACTGGAAGAGAACGACACCCGCTGGCAAGTGCGCACCAGTGAAACACTGCGCAAGGCTAGCGATTACCAGACCCTGATCATCCGCTACAACGAGGATGGCGGCTTGGTGCGCCTGCAAGATATTGCGACCGTTAGCGATTCAGTCGAAAACCGCTACACCGATGGCTTCCACAACCAAAGTTCGGCAGTGACCCTGACCGTGAGTCGCCAGACCGGAGCCAATATTGTCGAGACTATTGATGCCATCAATGCCCAACTTCCCGCGTTGCGCTCACTAATGCCCGCCGACACCCAGCTCAAAGTGGTAATGGATCGCTCTCCCGGCATCCGCGCCACTCTAAGTGAAGCGCAAATTACCTTGATGCTCTCAGTGCTGCTGGTAGTAGGCGTCGTCTGGGTGTTCCTCGGCAGCGCCCGCACTGCACTGATCCCGAGCCTCGCGATTCCAGTCGCCCTTATCGGCGCCTTTGCAGTCATGTATTTGTACGGATTCTCGCTCAACAATCTCTCGCTGATGGCACTGATTGTTGCTGCCGGTTTGGTGGTGGACGATGCAATCGTGGTGCTGGAAAACATCAAGCGTCATATCGAGCGCGGCGCAACTCCTTTCCGTGCAGCGATTGATGGCACCCGCGAAGTGGGTTTTACCCTGCTCGCGATGAATATCACTCTGGTAGTGGTATTCGTCTCCATCCTGCTGATGGGCGGCGTGGTGGAAAAACTGTTCCGCGAATTCTCCATCACGCTCGCTGCCGCGATGGTTATTTCGCTAGTAATTTCGCTCAGCCTTACTCCTGCACTCAGCGCACAACTTCTACTTAAAGAAGAGCCGCCTGGGACCGAGCCGCAAAAAACACACAAAGCCGGTATTTTTGATGACATCAAACAAGCCTATGCCATCGCCCTCGGCTGGGCGCTGAACCACAGCCGGGTTGTGATATTGATCCTCGCAGCAGTCATCGGACTGAATATTTACCTCTATGTCGCCATTCCCAAGACCATGTTGCCCGAGCAGGACACCGGCCAAATGACCGGTTTTATCCGTGGCGACGATGGTTTCTCGTTCCAAATTATGCAGCCGAAAATCCAGGAGTATCGCCAGCTACTCTTGAACGATCCGGCAATTGAAGACGTATTCGGTGCGAGTGGCGGTGGCAACGGCATGAGCAATGCGTGGATACGCATCAGCCTCAAACCCATGGCCGAACGCGGGGTATCGGTGGAGCAAGTCGTCGACCGTTTACGTCGCAATATGCCGACAATTCCCGGCGCAATCCTGATGGTCAACGCCGATCAGGACATCCGCCTCAGCTCGCCGTTTAGCCGCAGTGAACAGGAATTAATGCTGCTCTCCGACGACCTGAAATTGATGCACACCTGGGCTGCGAAAATCACCACCGCCATGGAAAAAATGCCGGAGCTGACTGAAGTCGATGGCGTGCGGGACGGCGGCACCCAGCAAGTGGTACTCACGATTGATCGTGAAGCCGCGCAGCGTTTGGGCGTGAATATGGACACGGTAGCCAGCATGCTCAACAATTCATTCTCGCAGCGCCAGGTTTCAACCATGTACGACGAGATGAACCAGTATCGCGTGGTGATGGAATTGGAACCGGGTTACACCGCATCGCCCGCCGTACTCGATCAATTGCAAGTCATCACCAGCGAAGGCAAACGCGTTCCGCTCTCCACCTTCTCCAGCTTTGGTTACGGCCTCGCGGAAGACCGCGTGCGCCACAGCAACCAATTCGCATCGGAAAGTATTGGTTACGGAGTCGCGGAAGGTTTCACCGATGAGCAAGCGCGCACAGCCATTGAAAACAAAGTCGCCGAGCTGATGGTGCCCAACGAAGTCTATCTCGCACCCGCTGGCAGTAAAGGCGGCGGCTGGGGCCCGAGCGTACCTGGGCTCGCGCAAGACCCGGTAATACTTATCGCCTGCGTGCTGCTCGCGGTTTATTTAATCCTCGGGATTTTGTACGAGAGCAGCATCCACCCGCTGACAATTTTATCCACCCTGCCCTCAGCAGGAATTGGGGCACTGCTCGCACTGCGCTTGACCGATACTCCGTTCAGTTTGATTGCGATGCTCGGTTTATTTTTGCTGATTGGTATAGTGATGAAAAACGCGATTCTGATGATCGACTTCGCGCTGGATCTTGAACGCAAAGAAGGCTTGTCATCACGCGAATCCATATTCCAAGCCGCACTCCTGCGTCTGCGTCCAATCATGATGACCAACCTCGCCGGCCTGCTCGGCGCACTGCCGTTAATCCTCAGCTTTAACGAAGGTTCTGAATTGCGCACCCCACTCGGCATCACCATTATCGGCGGCCTCGCCGTAAGCCAATTGCTGACACTGTTCACTACACCAGTGGTGTATTTGTATATGGAAAAGTTAAGGAATTGGGGGCTATCGAGAACTGCTGCTCACGCATGACGAACAGTGCCATCAACAAAAGCAGCCAGGCCTGATTCGGGTTTGGCTCTCTCCATTCATCCCATAAACCGTCAACCTATAGCTTAACAAATAAAATAAATTGTAAACCTATAAATTGACAAAAAATACATATACGGTTAGCTTTAACTACACATTAAGACTCTGGTTGTCCCAATGAAACAGCTAATCATCCGTCAATATCAACAAATAGTTGATTCTGCTGCCCAACAAATGACAATTACTATGCCGCCCGAAGGTTGGTTGCGCACCGTTCGGAGCGCGCTGGGAATGTCGGGCGCCCAATTGGCAAGGAAGATGGGTTTAACGCGCTCTCAAATCTCTCAATCTGAAAAAAATGAATTGTCAGGTGCTATCAGCTTGAAAACTATGCAAGCTTTGGCCGAGGCGATGAATTGCCGGGTTGTCTATGCATTGGTTCCCAACGCTACAATTGAAGAGATCGTTGCAAATCAAGCCCAAAAAAAAGCCGAACAACTTGTGCGACAAACTCATATTCATATGGCTCTGGAGAGTCAGGCGTTAAATTCAGAACAATTACAGATTGAGGAACAGCGAATTAAATACGAGTTGATTCGCGAAATGCCCAACGACTTGTGGAACGACAACTAACATTTCCCAGCAAGATACATCAAGGACGAATCATTTATGCAAAGCATTCACTATCCCGATGGCGCAACGCCGCTCGACCCCGATGAAATTCGCGGCCTGAAGTTCAAACATATCACCACTCGCAACCAGCTCGATCAACTTGAGCAAGCCAATATTCAAACTGGTTTGCGCTGGTTATCACGCAGCAAACACAACGACATTCTGCATGAAGGTTTTGTGCGGGAATTGCATAAAAGATTATTCGGTGATGTCTGGTCGTGGGCCGGAAATTTTCGTACTACCGAAAAAAAATTTTGGAATTGATCCCCGTTATATTTCCGTGCAACTGCGCCTATTACTGGATGATGTCCGCTACTGGATTGAACACCAGACTTACGGTACCTACGAAATTGCCGCGCGGTTGCATCATCGCTTGGTGTATATCCATCTATTTCCAAATGGCAATGGTCGGCACGCACGAATTCTGGCTGACACGCTCCTAACCACTGTACTGGGTGAATCTGCCATCAATTGGGCTGGTAAAGAAGATTTGCAGAACATGAATGAACGGCGACGTACTTATATTGATGCCCTGCGCATGGCAGATACAGGCAACTATCAGAATCTCCTGGCATTTATCGGTGACATTTCGGAATCCAAATAGAGTTAACAAATATTTACCGCAATGCTTTACAACGCGGGGTTTTAGCTCGACCAAAATATACTAGAATCCCAGACGCAACCGCGGGTCAACCACACCGGCAACATCACAATAACAACGCGGTTCACGCTATTCCTGACAATCAGCCTGCAACAGACGGGCGAAATCACAGCATTACAATCTCCGACGATAACAAGAGAAATAATCCCATGAATAGCCCTATGAAACCTTTTATCACCCGCTGGATTCCAGCCGGCCTAGTTGCACTCTGTGTTGGATTTACGCAGCTTGCACAAGCAGTACTCCCTTCACAGGATCAGCCATTACAGGCATACACTCGCGATGCCACCTCGCTGAATGGCGAATGGAAAATTATTGTTGATCCTTACGAAAACGGTTACTACAACTATCGCTATGAGCCGTTTGACCAGCAGGAAAATCCTTCGGTCAATGCGTTCTTTACCGATTCAAAACCCAAAACGCCGTCTGACTTGATCGAATACGATTTCGATAAAGCTGATACCTTGCAAGTTCCCGGCGATTGGAACACGCAAAAAGAAAAACTCTATTACTACGAAGGCAGTGTTTGGTATCGCAAAAAATTCGATGCGCCCACAGCGAAAAAAACGGATCGCCAATTTATTTACTTTGGTGCAGTTAACTATCGTGCTGATGTTTATTTAAATGGTAAAAAACTCGGCGTACATGTTGGCGGTTTTACACCTTTCCACTACGAAGTAACCGGCAAACTAAAAGCCAAAGACAACTCGCTGATCATTAAAGTGGATAACAAACGCCACGCCGATGCAGTGCCGACACTTAACACTGACTGGTGGAACTACGGTGGTATCACGCGCGAAGTGAAATTATTCAATGTACCGCGCACATTTATCCGCGACTACAAAATTGCACTCAATTCACTGGAGCAAAAAACAGTAACTGGATCGGTGTTATTGGACGGAGCTAAAGGCGGTGAAAAAATCCAACTACGTTTGCCTGAACTAAAAATCCAGCAAACCCTGACCGCCGATAAAAACGGTAATGCCAGCTTTTCCTTTGCTGTGCCTGACGCACAACTCTGGTCACCGGAAACACCAAAACTTTACGCCGTACAAATCAGCAGCGGTGGCGACAAACTCACCGACACTATCGGTTTGCGCAGCATCACCACCAAAGGCAAACAATTGTTGCTCAATGGTAAGCCGCTGTTCTTGCGCGGTATTTCCGTGCATGAAGAATATTCTGCTGACGGTGGCGGTCGTGTAAGCAACGCCAAAGAAGCGCAAACATTGCTTAACTGGGCAAAAGATTTAAATGCAAACTTTGTGCGCCTCGCCCACTATCCACATAACGAAGATATGGTGCGCCTTGCGGACCAAATGGGTTTATTAGTTTGGTCAGAAATTCCAGTGTATTGGACCATCAACTGGAAAAATGAAGCCACCTATCAAAATGCCGAAGCGCAATTATCTGCGATGATCGAGCGCGACAAAAACCGCGCGGCAGTGATTATTTGGTCACTGGCAAATGAAACGCCGGTATCCGATGTGCGCAACCAATTCCTTGCGCGTCTCGCGAAAAAAGCGCGCTCACTGGACAACACTCGCTTGCTCAGCGCCGCAATGGAAAAACACTACCGCAGCGACAATGAAAATATTGCCGTAGTGGAAGACCCGCTGGCCGATATCGTCGACATGGTGAGCTTTAACCAATACATCGGCTGGTACGATGGCTTGCCCGAAAAAGCAGACCGTGTAACCTGGGAGATCAAGTACAACAAGCCGGTATTTGTGAGCGAATTTGGCGGCAGCGCCAAGCAAGGATTCCACGGCGATGTGAACCAGATTTTCACCGAAGAATTTCAGGAAAATCTCTATCGCAAAACCTTGGGCATGGTCGATAAAATCGATGGCTTTGTCGGCACATCACCCTGGATTCTCGCTGACTTCCGCTCACCGCGTCGCCTGCTCGACGGCATTCAAGACGATTTCAACCGCAAAGGAATTTACTCCAACGAAGGCGTGAAAAAGAAATCATTTTTTGTGCTGCAAGAGTACTACCAGAAAAAAGAACAGCAAACGAAAGCCAGCGAATAACCCTGCCCATCATTTGCTCCCGCAACTTGCGGGAGCAAACCCGCAAAAAACCCCGGCACAAGCCGACCATTTTATTACACTCAATTACCGCTGTTCTTTTTTGTACAATTAAACGCGATTAGCTTTTTAGTAAAATCCATTTACAGCGATTAAAAAACCGCTGCTTATCCATAAAATCGAGCGTTTACTGCGCCGCAGGATCATTTTGATCTATCGAGCCTTATCCTTCATTTACAATTTCGACAGCAGCCTTTTGCACTGCTATATTTTTCAGGCGCCCAAGTGCAGTCGCACGGGAGTTTTTCGCTGAAGGATTGGAATCAATATGTCGCCTGAATTTTCGTTCGATGACTCAGAGCTTTATCGCCGTGCGCTGGAGAAACTGCAGCAGCAATCCTTGCGCGCGGGTCCATTACCGGCATTGACACCCGAGCAGGCTACCGAACGCGAGCTACAAGTCTATCGCCTTGCGCTGGAATTGCAGCGCACCGAATTGCAAACACTGGAGCAACAACTGGCAGAACTTGCTTCGCTGGAGCGCGAGCAACTGGAAGAATTGCGCAAAAGCAAACGCATTTTGGATGCATCACAATCCATCGCCAAAGTCGGCGGAGTGGAGATGGATGTTCCCACCCGCAGCATTCACTGGACCGATGAAACCTACCGCATCCACGACACTACCCCCGAAGAATACACACCCAGCTTCGACGAAGGTTTTTCAGCTTATCCAAACGGCTCGCGCGAAAAAATTTCCCAAGCATTAAAACGCGCGATGGAAACCGGCGAAGTATTCGATATTGAAGTCGAAAAATTTACTTTCAAAGGCCGCAAGATTGATCTGCGCACTACCTGCACTGCACACATGGAAAACGGCAAGGTAAAGCGCCTCACCGGAATTTATCAGGATATTAGCGAACGCAAACAAGCCGAGCGACGCCATCATCACCATAACCGCATATTGGAAATGCTAATCGCCAAGGTTCCGCTCGATGAAATTTTGGCGGCTATTACGCTGGATATCGAAACCCTGTTGCCGGGCAGTTTTTGCAGCATCATGTTGCTCGATGCCGACGAAGAAAAGTTACATGTAGGCGCGTCCCACGGCCTGCCATATTTTTTTATCAATGCGATTGATGGTTTGCCAATTGGCGAAGGGATTGGTGTTTGCGGCAGCGCCGCATTTTTTGCGCATCGTGTAGTCATTACCAATGTCCATAAACATCCCTGGACCAGCGCCTTTAGTGAAATTGCAATGCGCGCCAATATTTATTCGTGTTGGTCGCAACCGGTTTTTTCTGCACAGGGAAAAGTACTGGGCACCTTTGCGCTTTACCACGGCCATGTGCGCAACCCTACCGATACCGAAATTCGCCTGATTGAAAGTGAAGCGCGCCTGACCTCACTCGCGATTGAACAATCGCGCGCTGAAGTTCGTCTGCATTTGGCAGCCAGCGTTTTTACCCATGCGCGTGAAGGAATTTTAATTACCGACGAGCAGGGAAATATTATCGAAACCAACGATGTGTTCAGTGAGATTACCGGTTATAGCCGTGAAGAAGTCATCGGAAAAAATCCGCGCGTATTGCAATCCGGTCGCCACACTCCGGAATTTTATAATGCACTTTGGCGCGACCTGCTCAACAAAGGTGAATGGCACGGCGAGATCTGGAACAAACGCAAAAATGGTGAACACTTTGCGTCGATGATGACCATCAGTGCAGTGCAGGATATCCACGGCATTGCGCAAAATTACGTGAATTTATTTACCGATATCACACCAATTAAAGAACATCAGCGCCAGCTTGAATACATCGCCCACTATGATGCTTTAACTGGTTTACCCAACCGTGTACTGCTTGCTGACCGTTTAAAACAAGCCATCGCCCACAGCCATCGCAAAGGCGATTCGGTTGCCGTGGTCTATCTCGATCTCGACGGATTTAAAGCGGTCAATGATCAACACGGCCACGATACCGGCGATCAATTATTGGTGAACATTGCGCACCGTTTAAAAGAAGCCTTGCGCGAGGGAGATACGATTGCCCGTATCGGCGGCGATGAATTTATTGTGGTGATGATTGGGCTGGAAAAGACCGAGGATTATGAAACCGTATTAACCCGTTTATTATCAGTTGCCGCTGAGCCGGTTGTGCTTAACCAGAACTTTTTACAAGTGTCCGCCAGTATCGGTGTAACAGTTTATCCCCGCGATAATGGCGATGCCGACCAACTGTTACGCCATGCGGACCAAGCGATGTACATTGCCAAGCAAGCGGGCAAAAATTGCTTCCACTTGTTTGATGTCGCAAAAGATATTGCAACCAAAAACCAACGCGAATCGCTTGAACACATTCGCGTTGCACTCGATAGAAAAGAGTTTGTACTTTTTTATCAACCCAAAGTGAATATGCGCACCGGACAAATTATTGGTGCCGAAGCTTTGGTGCGCTGGCAACATCCGGAGCGCGGCCTGTTATCGCCCGCTGCATTTTTGCCCGTCATTGAAGATCATCCGCTCAGCATTGAGCTGGGTGATTGGGTAATCAATGATGCGCTGCTGCAAATTGCGCACTGGCGTCAGCAAGGCATTAATATTCCGGTCAGCGTCAATGTGGGCGCGCTGCAATTGCAACAAAATGATTTCGCCACACGCCTCGCCGCGCAATTAGCGCAACACCCCGATGTGCCGCCGGACTTTCTTGAACTGGAAATCGTTGAGACGAGCGCATTAAAAGATATCACCGAAGTTGCAGAGTTAATGCGTGCCTGTCGCGAGCTGGGCGTGCAATTTGCGGTAGATGATTTTGGAACCGGTTACTCATCACTGACCTATTTAAAGCGTTTGCCCGCTGAGCTGCTAAAAATTGACCAAACGTTTATTCGCGATATGCTCGATGACCCGGACGATCTGGAGATTGTTAAAGGGGTCATCGGACTTGCGAATGCGTTTCATCGCAAAGTGATTGCCGAAGGTGTAGAGACAATCGCGCACGGTGAATTACTGATCCCACTCGGCTGCGAACTCGCCCAAGGCTATGGCATCGCCCGCCCTATGCCCGCTGCCGACCTACCCCGATGGGCAGCCACTTGGAAGCCCGATCACGCCTGGACAACGTTGCACCGGATTATGTAACGCCGTCCACAACCAGCGCCCGCCGGACAATTCTCAGATTGTATTATTAACGATAAATCGTTAATCTTCTGGCATCTTTAAGTATTTCCTGGACGATAACAACAATGGCGCTTCTCGACCGTAACTTCAATCTTTCCCAACGCATGGTGCAAGAACTGGGACGCACAATTATTTGTGGTGAATTCCCCGATGACAGTCTCCCAACCGAAGCAGAGCTTTGTGAAAAATTTGGAGTGAGCCGCAGTGCGGTGCGTGAAGCAGTAAAAATGCTCTCCGCTAAAGGATTAATTTCCAGTAAACCACGGCAGGGAATCCGCATTTTGCCGGAAGACCAATGGAATATTTTTGATCCGGATTTGCTGCGCTGGGTATTGGAAAGTAAACCATCACTGCATGTATTAAAAGAATTCCTGCAAGTGCGCATCGCCATCGAACCCGAAGCTGCTGCACTTGCCGCGCGTTACGCCGACCAAACCAAATTAGACAATATCGAAAAAGCGCTTGAAGGCATGCGCAAAGCGGAAGGCAATAGCAAAGAAGATTTGGAAGCGGATATCGCATTCCACGTCAGCATTCTCTATGCAAGTAATAATCGTTTTTATATTCGCCTGCGCGATTTTATTTCTACTGCGTTGCGCGTGAGTATCAGCCACACCAACCCCATCAAAGGCAACCATGAAGGCGTTGTGGAAGATCACTCCAAAGTATTCAATGCTATTAAAAACCGCAACCCTGAGCGCGCTAAACAATCCATGCTGGCGCTGATCGATGAAGCGTTAAACTTTATTGAAGATGAAATTGCAGCAGAGAAATAATCTCTCGCAGAAAACCTGAAGAATAAAAAACGGCAGCCAATGGCTGCCGTTTTTTATTTCCCGAGAAAACTAATCAATACCACTACTGCAAATTTGGTGTAGTCCAATTAATCCAGCGCGCGCGGTCTACCGAGAAGCTCCCACTCGTACGCACAATGCTGGTATTACCTGAGCCAGAACCTTTCAGGAATTTATCGACAAACGCATCTAATACCGCCTGTTGCGATGACGGGAATACACAGTGCGAATAGCCGCCGAGTTGCGACACACTCATGCGATCAGCAACTCCCAACGCGCTCCAGATTTCCCGCCCCGCAACGGCAGAAGTATAAGTGCTCACATTACCCAACCATTCCTGATCGGTATTTTCCAGCACTAACAACGCACGCGGTGCCACCATACCTAATACTTGATGATGATCGAATGGCAGGCGAGTGGCGGTCGAACCGAATTGCGAAAAATTACTTCTGAACCACACATTTTCCGTCACGATTTGACTGAGGGTTTGCACGTTTTGTCCTGCTGACTTTTGCGCGTCGGATACACGCCAGGCAGCAGAGCCGCCTGATCCGCTTTCCTGCGGAATCGTCAGCGCAATACGCTCATCCAACGCACCGACAATCAATGCACCTTTACCATTGCGCGAACAACCGGTTACGCCCAAATGTTTTACATCAATGCGTGCGCCCGGTGTTTTTTCCAATGCATCAATCAAACGGCTTACACCCCAGGCCCACGCCGTCATAGCACCAGCGCCGTGATTGCTGCCGTACAGTGTGTAGAACTTGCCTTTACCGCGCGAGCTGCCATTGGTTTGCTCGGCAATATCATTGTTGGGGAAATTAATTACCGCAATACCGCGACTCAGCAATCCGGAATTATTTAACGATGAACCGCCAACACCAATTACCGCAGGAAAAGGTGCGCTGCCGGTCGACGGATATTGCACAGTTGCATTAAAGGAAATGGATTGACCATTTGCCTGCACATTCACCGTAATATTATTACCACTTGCAGAAGCAGATACAGTCGCAGTTGATGGCTCAGGTTTTTCACCCAGTTCGTAAAATTGCGCTTGCTTGCTCACTTCTGCACGACGACAAGTCCAATCGTATTTGCTGGTAATGCGATTACCATTTATCGAGCGGAACGGATCAGGTAAGGCTGCGTTAGCGGTGAGATTTGCATAAGACGCCAGCGCGGGAATAAAACATCCTGCACCAGAATTTTCTACACCAACGGGTTGCAACGGATCATTATTACCCGTGCTTGACGCAGACGAACTCGACGGAACTGTCACTACCGCGGAGCTACGGCTGGACGATGAAGGTGCTATCACCACACTGGATGAACTACTGCTTGGCACAACAGAACTTACCGGGCAATTATTACCACCCACTACACCGTATGGT
>NZ_JBCECX010000049.1:0-26729 GCF_039207905.1 Cellvibrio sp. | reverse complement strand
ATTGCCGAAGGCGACTTCACCATGTGGTCCGGCCTCAATGCCGCCTTCCAATTCTGCAATATGAAAGTTCGCCCGACCGCTATTTTCTCCATGAACGATGAGATGGCAATCGGCGCAATGCAGACCTTAAAAAATCAGGGCATCCGCATTCCGGAAGATATTTCGGTAACCGGTTTTGACGATATCGCCTACGCAAAATATTCCGACCCAAGCCTTACCACCATTTCGCAACCCGCAGAAGAGATGGGCAAGATGGCGATGGATATGCTGCTGAAAGTGATTGAAGGTGAACCACTCAGCCAACGCGAGTGTGTATTGCCAACGGAATTTATTATTCGTAAAAGTACCGGGCCGGCACCAGGGAAACGATAGTTTTTATTAGCCGCAATAAAAAAGCGCGCCGCGATCTAATCTCGGCGCGCTTTTTTAATAACGACCTACGAACTATTGAATGCGATCGAAATAGCGTTTCACGGATTCAGGAATTTCATTATCAAATTCACCCAGCCCTAGATCATGACGCTTGCGCTGTAAATCCTGATAAATTTCTTCTGCACGAGTTTCAATATAAGCATGGTCCGCATCAGTCAGGACAAGCTCATTTTCTTTAACCGGTAAATCACTCATGAGAACCTTTCCAAATCTATCTCCTCTTATTGCTGCAACCTCATAATATGCCAAAGACTCCAAGGCCAATTCCCTCCCCTGCAACGACGACTTAAGCATTCCCGTATAGGCCGCAAACCCCAACCGGAGCAACGCATCTGTGGAGCCATAGATAGCAGCTTTAACGTACAACTGGTTTCTCAACTCGAATCCTTTATCCGAATCACCTTTATCAATATAGGTTCTGGCATAACGCTCAGCAAGATGATGCATTGCCCTGATATCACCATTGTTTGATAGTGATTCAAGGGTGGCAACATCATAGGCTTCATATATTTTTTCATCTTTTTGCTCTAATGCACATTTGGCACCACGAGCAGAGCACCATTTTTTTACTTCAGCTTCTTCTTTAGCATTACCATAAACGCTAAGTATTTTAGGCGCAGAATTATCAGTCGATATAGATTTATGCGCATCTGAATTGATACCAACTACATTAGTTACACTATATTGATCAGCTTTAACGACCTCATGAGAGGCATTAGTTTCTTTCAGGAAAATTTTCTCTACATTTAAATTAGAATTGATTTTTTCGCGATAAAAAAAGCTCAAAGAAAAAGCAACAAAAGTTAAAAACACTATAAAAGTAAAAGCTATTTTTTTCCATGTCATCCCACCCATATAAAACTCCAACCTCTAACTTTTAGTTAAATAAAATAAAAGCGATAGCAATCTAGCCGTTATGGAAATAATTAAAATGCGCCATATGCTTTACACTGCATATGGCCGCTGTTTTTTGAGCAATTAGAAACCTTTCTATCAAAATCTATTTTCAGTGCTTTTATGCATGTCGCATGGGGAGAAGTTGATGCAGATACACTACCCACCACAGGATTTACTGTAGTGGTAACATTTGTATCCGACGGACATTCCAAAACACTATCAGCATAAATATTCTGTTCTGCATTTTCGCAAAGAGCATATTTATACATAATACTGCCTTTATTTTTTTGGCAATTTTCTATAATAGCCCGCTGGGCATACAAAGCATTCATATTGCTGTAGTACTGCTGGCTCTGACTTCCAGGATTGCTGTTATAGGGAAGAATAGTCAAATCCATAGTGGGAGTAGAAGGAGGAGTGCCCGTCACGGTTACCGTAGGCGTGCTAAGAGCACAAATGCTGACAGTACTAAAACAAAAAGCCATCGCACAAGATTGAACTATTTTCATAGCATACCTTCCTTAGATTCATTTCAGGTTATTAGTTAGTTGTTTGACCCCAAGCGATATAATGCTATCCCTATTACTGCTAAATTCGCAATCATTGAAAACGATTTCAAAAAAATAAAATTAAAAAAATATTGCAACTACTGGTAATGCCTCACACAAATTGCAGATCTCTCTAGCCTTTTATTGGCTAGAATAAAAAAGCGCACCGCGATTAAATCGGGCGCGCTTTTTTTTATTTCACCAAATTTATTTGGCCAAAGAACTATTTTTTAGCAGCAGCTAACTCAAAGTGATCCAACAGCTCCATCGCCGCCACAATCAAATGATAGAGAGTACTTGCCGGAGCAACATCAACTACCACTTCATCATTTGCGCCGCGCTGGTCGACATAAGAGCCGGGAGTGGATGCACAGAGATAGTAGGTAAATAAATCGTCTACACCCTTCACTGCAATCGCTTCTGCATCTGAATTGCCTTCACGGATTTGCACGAGGCTTGCTTTGATTAATTCAGTGAGCCCCCAGCAGCGTTTGTTACGATCAACAAACTCACCTTTGTAAGAGGCTGCATCAAACAACAAACCGGATTTATCCATACCGATTTCCAATCCGCGCGCATAAAGCACCTTGGTGTACTGTGCAACCGGGCGTCCCGTGCGGCGATGATACCAATCGAGCAACCACACCCATTCCATCATATGCCCTGGCTCAACAGTATCGCCTTTGGCATTAGGGAGACGCGCCCAATTTTCATCGAAAAACTCAAACAACACGCCATGAGTTTCGTCAAAGAAATGCGATTGGAATAATGCAAATAATTCACCGACACGCGCGAGATATTTTGCATCGTTAGTTGCATCGTAAAGCGCAAGAAATGCTTCAAACAAATGCATGTGCGGGTTTTGGCGGCGACAGGCGTAATCGTAATCGCCTTCCGTCCAACCACCGACAGCAGAGCCAAAGTGTGAATCCAAATGAGCGATGAGTTTATCGGCTTCGTGCAAATAAGACTCTTCACCGAACGCGCGATAACACCAGGCATTGGCAAGCAGGAAAAACGCGTGGTCGTAAAGATCTTGTTTGGTATCTACCACTACAAAATCTTTATTGAGCAAATGGGTGTAACCACCGCCAGCGGTTGGATGAGCCGCCGTTTTATGGACAAATGCCAGCAAATCTTTGGCAACGGTTTTGCCCTCAGGGCACCAACCACGATGATAAGCAGCAGCAAAGAAAAATGCCTGACGCGCCTGCACACGCACGCGGGTGGTAGATTCCAGATCAGGAACACCGGCAGCAGTTAAACGTTCGTAATTGGCTTTGGTTTCAGGCTCAATGCCGCGCGCCAACCAGAGTGGCACGGCATCATTTTTGATCCAGTTTTCAAGGCGACTGGCCGCCGCTCGCAATGCTTGTGTCATAGAAGATTCCCAATTCGCAGCGCCGCCCCTGGCGAGAAATATAATGATCGGTTTGATTGCGGCTGATGTAACAGGGGCATTTTGCGGGAGGATTACACGGGGCGCAAATAAAAAAACCCCGGACAAGCCGGGGAGAAAAAAACACAACAGCGGGCTATGGCTTAGCAATTCATCACTAACAACCGCTGGCAATCCAAAGATGTGATCTACTTCTAGAAAACATCGATTTGTAACCGATTACCAACATAAATACATGAATAAAAAGACCTTAGCGAGACCATTATCCATATTTATGTAACCGGTTTCAAGTTTTTGTCGTATTTTATTCTCTCTGAAACCATATCCAGTCCATATTTCTGGCAGTTAAAAAAAAACAAAACCCCGGCAAGCCGGGGTTGGTTCAGAATCATGTGCGTTATTGAGGCAGGAAATCGAACGTCTGATTTAAGGTAGTACGCGCCACATTCGAAGCAGGAAAACTGATGAGTTTGATGCGCTGCAGTATTTTTGCTTCCAAATCCTTATCACCCAGCTCGCTGGACACCAAACTGGCTTCTACAATTTTGCCATTGGGATCAATCACAATCTTGACCACCATCTTGCCTTCCAAAGCCGCATTTTGACGTAGCGCCCGATTGTAAATCGAATAGATTGCGCCCTTGTGCTGCTCCATAATTTTGCGGATTTCTTCTTCGCTGCGCGCTGCACCGCCGGTACCGTTGCTATTGCCTGCAGTTGCCTGGCCAGATTTTTTTGTGCCCTCTGCCAATCCACTTTTTACCCGCGTGGTTTCGCGCCCCGAAAGAGCTGAGCCCCCCGTGTCGCGACTAAGCCCTGCGGTGCTGATACCACCACTCCCTTTAGTCACACCACTGGTAATCATGGCGCGATCTACAGTCGCAGCCTGACCACCACTATTGGTCGTAGTTGTCTCTGCCGTTTCTATCGCAGAGGTTTGCAAGGTATCGCGCATTTCAGCAAGGTCATCTTTAAACTGCATCAGTCCGCTATTACCTGCACGCTCTCTTGCCTCCGCAACCGCCACATCCTTGGTTGTGCCTGCATTATTAGTCACCGGCTTATCGGATGGCTTAACCGGCGATTTTTCCGGTGGCTTGGCAACCACTGGCTCATCCGGTTTTTTCGGTTCAGGCTTTACCTCCTCCGGCTTGGCCTCTTCTACTTTTGGCGGTTCAACCACCGGCGGCGGCAACACCTGTTGCTCCAATACCACGCGCGCCAATTGCGGTGGCAGCGCTTCTTTTTCTGCGCGGGTTAACTCCGGCAAAGTTACATAGGAAATAGGAATTGCCAGTGCGACAAATAGCAACAACAGCGCCGAAAGGATTTTTTTAAACCGCTGATCATCATTGGTCAACGCCCAAGGCAATTGCAATACTGTCACAGGATAGGTCGCCGCCATATCAACCTCCCGTGACCTTATCGCTGGCTTCTTTGTGCAATACCGCTAGCGAAATATTGCGATATTCCGCTGCAACACAAGTGGCCATGATTTTTTTCAATTGCTCATACGGGATTTCGCGATCACCCAGTATGGTAATAGAGCGCCCTTCTGTTTTTTCCTTCTCCGTTAGCGGTGCCGCTTTGCTTGCAAGATATTTTAATTCTGTCTCAAGTGGTTCAAATTTCGCTGTTTCGCTGGCCATCATATCGCTGATGCTGCCGACACGACGCCCCGATACCAAAATCTCACTTGCATTGACTACAACGACTAAATTTTCTTTCGGCAATGTTTCCGAAATTGAACTCGGTAATTTAACAGTTTTATCTGTTTGCAATATTTCGACTTCGGTTGAGTAGTTAATCAGCAAAAAGAAAATCAACAATACGAAGCAGTCAATCAGTGGAACCAGATTAAGTTTGGGTACAAAGTTTAATCTGCCGCGATGGCGAGCCATGCGTTTTGCGCGCGAGGATTGTTTCATGGCTGCACTCCTGTAGCCGGAGCCACAGCACGAGTCTGTTCACCGGGCGGCGGGGCATCACCAAGGGATATCTCGGGAAACAATTCTGCATTCACAACCGAGGTTGCAACTACAGCGCGAAAAGAGCGCGTGGTATCCATCACCTCCACAAGGGTTTGGTAATCAATATTTTTTTCCGCGAGCAAATAAATATCGCGTTTCTGGATACCTTTATCGGCCAACTGACGTTTAATTTCTTGTAAGTGAAGCGTCAGGTTTTGATAATCGTAATTACCTGCAGCAGTTTTTTCGATCCGCTTAAGCTGGATCCCGGCAGGATAATTAATATCAAAATAATCCGCGCGCACCACAAGCTCGAGCTGCGCTGGCGGTTCTTCCTGTTGTTGGCTACTAGCGGCAACATCCGGCAATTTCAGATCCAATACAGTAATACGTGATAGCACCATGCCCATCAACAGTACGGGTACCAGAACAATAACCAGATTGATGAATGACGTTACGTCAACATCAGCCTCTTCGCCATTGCGTTTCGATAATCGGCGCATATGGTTTTACCTCTAGCCCCAATTATGGTTTGGCAGTCGTCGCATCAGTAGCACGTTGGCGCGCGACCGAGTCCTGTGCATTGGTAATAATATTCAAGCATTTAACGCCCGCCATTTCGAGGCTATCAATGATTTCCAATGTGCGGCTCTGGATCATTGAGTGGGCCAGCAGTAAAGGAATCGCCGTAAATAATCCGAACGCGGTTGCGTTCATCGCTACCGCAATACTTGCCGAAAGCAAGGCTGCTTTTTCAGATGGATCAGCTGCCGCTACAGCAGAGAACGCCGAACTCAAACCATGAATGGTACCGAGCAAACCGAGCAAAGTGGCGATGTTAGCGAGAGTAGCAAGATACCCTGTACGACGCTCCAAACGCGGCACCGCTTCCATCACCCCCTCTTCCATTGCCGATTCAATATCTTCACGACGACCAGATTGCGACATGCGCACCAAACCTGCATTGATAATACGCGCAACCGGTGAATCAGAACTTTTGCTGGTATTCAATGCACCCTGATAATCGCGCTTATGCAACAACGCGAGGATGCGGTCGAATGCTTCGCGATTCAATTTTTTTGCATTTGCAAGAAACACAAAACGCTCGATAACAATCGCAAGACCCACTACCAAAATAATGCCGATGGGAACCATAAACAGTCCTCCATCCTGAAAAAAACGAATGATCTCAGTCATACTCATCATAAAAACTTCCTCTGCCCAAGCAATAGTGGATATTAAAATTCTACAAACCCTGGCCGCAAAAACCGACCATTCATTTTTTATTGCATCTCGTCAGCCGCTTCCAGCTCACGCGTCAATTCTTCCCGCTCTACATGACCAAATACTGCATCTTCCTGGCTGCTTAGCATTTCCATTTCCAAATCAGGGCTGAGCGGCGATTGCCACGGCAAAATATACATAACCCGTGGTTGCTCCTGATTTCCTGTTACTGTGGTTTGCAAATTAATATTCGCCTCACGCACCATTTTTTTCTCCCCTGCTGGCGCTGTTGCAGGCGGTTGTTCGGCAGCTGGAGGAGTTGCAACTGTTGAGCTGTTTTGCTCCTCTTGTGCATAAACGCTCATCACCGGAAGGAGAACGCTTATCAACATTAAAATTTTATTCATCATTTACTTCCTCTTGCGGAACTTCACTAACAGTGGAAGATTCTTCAGCGGGTGCGGCAGCCTTTGGTTTTGGCGCAATACCTAAACGGCGCTGCAAATCGGCAATCCAACTGGTCGCCTGTTTGTCATTACCGCCAATTAATTGCAAGTAGGCCTCGTAATGCGGCAAAGCCTCTGCACTTTTACCCATATATAAATCGTAAAGTATGGCCAGATTTTTATGACTTTCCGGGTGGAAAGCCCAAATGCTCAATGCTTTTTTATAATTCGATTCCGCTTCTGCAAAACGGCCAGTTTCGCGCTGCAAAATTGCAAGCTGATTGTAGGCGTCAAGATTAGTGTGATTTGCAGTAATCGCATCGTTAAAGGTTTGCTCAGCTCGTTTATCTTCTTTTTGCGCGCGATAAACCAAACCCAGATTAAGATAAGCACCTGACAATTTATTATTTTCTGCAACTACCTTTTGCAATAATGATTCTGCTTGCGACCATTGTTTATTGCGCATTGCACGTGTTGCATCGGCAAAATTTTGTGCTGCTTGCCGGCTAACCGAAGGTTTATTCTGCAAGTAGGGGTTAGGGGTTGCTGGCCCTGCCGGCAGTATAGATGCACCTGGTGCTTGTGCAGCAGGTACAACTTCTTTTTTGTCATTCGCGCCCACAGTGGATTTTTTCTCTGGTGCAGATGAACAACCGGATAACAGGATGGTCATTACCAGCAGGGATGCAATGAGCTTATTGGATATCATTGCTCACCTCCAAGCGCGACTCAGCTTTGTTGTAACGCGCCGGTAACAGTTTGGCGAGCGCATCAAAACTGCGCTTGACACCTGCATCGTAGGTTCCAGTCCAGCTGCGCTGTGCATTCGCCTGATGAATTTCAATAGCTTTTTCTTCAAATGGATAAGCCTGTTCTTCAAGCAAAATTTCATATTGCTCAAGTGCCAATTCATCAAGATCTTTTGGTCTTTGAGAACTCATTAGGTCGCGACTAAGCTGGGCATAAATTTCACCGATATTAAAACTGGCTTGGGTGGTAAATTCACCCACACCAAAAGCCAGCACCTGCTCTTGCCCTTTAAGTGCTTTTTCCAGTGCAGCGCGCTTGCGCTGCAAACTATTTTTCAGTGGCAGAGTTAATTGAATACGAGAAAATTCGTAGTACGATTGTTGCGACAACTCAGCCTGTGCGCTTGCCGCCAAATAAGTTGAGCGATCTGTTTTTGCACTGCCAGCGCGATTGTGGGTATTGATAATATTTTGCAGCCAATAGAGACGTTTATCTTTCTCGCCCGACGCCGCATAGAGTTCAGTTAATTTAAATTGCGCTTCAAGATTATTGGCAAGCGGTAGCGCATATTCCGTTGCATAACGACGATATTGTTCGATTGCCTGTGCGCGCTTGCCCGATTTTTCGTACAACTCAGCACCGAGATACAAGGCCTGACGTTTAACATCCGGATCAGTACTGGAGCGCTCCAGAATTGCCAATTCGTCGGCGGCTTGCTGCCATTTATTTTGGCTTTGGTAAATCAATACCATTTTCGCTGGTAGCGTTGAGACCAACTGATGATTGGGATACTTTTTGCGGAAACCTAAATAAACATTTTCAGCTTGCGCCCATTTTTGCTGCTCAATTAGATATACACCGGCATCATATTGCGCTTTGGCTGCAATTTCAGTGTCGGGGGTTACCTGGGTGATGCGCAACAGTTGTGCGATCGCTGCACCTTTATCACCAAACACCAAACTTGCATCAGCTTGCTGATAAATACTGGCAGCAATTCGTTCACGCACTTGCGCAGCGGTAGGTGCGCCCGGACTATTGCCGTATGCAGGCAATAAATTTAGTACTTGCACATAAGCTTGTTCTGCCGCGGCATATTCTTTGGTTTCGTAACGGCTATGACCGAGGATCAACCAGCTGGAAAATAATAATTTCCCTTCAGCCGGCGGTTGCCAGGCAATGACACGTTCGGCAACGGCTTTAGCGTCGACATAACGGTTTTGTTGCAACAAATCATTTGCCGCTTCCGCCAACACTGTCACCGCGCGTGGATCGGTTTTATACACATCGGCAAAGTTGATGGCATTCTGGATTTTACGCGTTTGCCATTCTTCCAAACGATTGTCAGGCAAACTGCGCGCTGACTGGATTAGTTGTTGCGGCAATAACACAGCAGAATATCCCGCATCTGCACCGCGCAACTTATCCATATAACCGTAAGCAACTTGTTCGTAAGCGCTCATTGCTGCCGGTAAATCGCCAGCCTCATTGAGCGATTCAGCCAACAGAAATGTCATCTCGGCAACTTGCGAATCTTTTTCAAAAGTCTGTACGAACTCGCGATACCATTTTGCAGCACGGGAAAACGCAGCTGTCGCTTCGGTATTTTTAGTTGACTTAAAACTTTGCGCCTGCGCATGCTCATACTGCGCCAGCTCTTGCAAGGACTGATGCAAGTACGCAAGCGCGCTATCGCCAATTGCGCCTTTACGCTGCGTCCAATAGTTGCTGCTAATACCATAACGCTCAACAAATTCTTGCTTCGCCGGGAGAATCAAACTCGGAAAATCACCTTGCTGATAGACATCAATAACTTTGATACTAAAACTGGGGGCAAAGTCCGAATTGGCATTGTGCTGCACATAATGCTGGTAAGTTTCCGCACTGTCAGTAAAGCGTTTTTGATCGAGATACAACTGTCCGAGTTGCTGGTAAAGTAAATATTCATAAGCGCGACCACCACCCAACTGGGTTTGTAAATCGCTAATGGATTTAGCCCCCTCCAGATAAGAAAGTGACAGCGCCATTACACGCAAAGTATCTTTCACCAAATTGGTTTTGGATGCACCTATATCCGTTAATGCTGCATCGACATCTTTTGCATTAGACGCATGGCCGATGAGTTGATCCATCACACCCGCAAATGATTTGAGTGCGAGATCATAGTCGCCGCGTTTAAATTGAGCCCAACCTTTCATGTAGAGGGCATTTTGTTGCAGCTGCGGATTATTGCCCTTTACTACTGCATCGTAATTGCGTTCTGCCGCCGCATAATCGCCATCGGCAAATGATTTTTCTGCGCGACGAAATTGCGTTTCAGCCATAAATAAAGAATCAGGATTGGTTCCTGCCAATTGATCCAGCACGACTGCCGCTTCATCATTGCGACCATCCAGAGACATCGCTTTAGCCAATTTATACCGTAATTGATCGGCCGCAATACCTTTTACCGGCTGCGCATTGGCTTCCTGCATTTTCAGCAATTCGTTATACATTGCGATTGGTTTATCGTAATGCCGCTGTGTATCACTGGCATTAAGTTGCGACTTTTCGCTACGCGCCATTTCCAGATCGGCAATGCGCACCATAATTTGTTGGCGCAATGCAGGCTCTTCAGCAGCTGCCAACGCGCGCTGATAACTTTGCTCTATGCGCGCCATATCAATTACAGCAACCTTGGCTTTGGCGTCGGGCAATTTTGCAGCTGGCAAATCAGCGAGCGTTTTCCCTCGTCCATCATCACCAAAACCAACAACACTACAGCCATTCAACTGTATAGCGCAGCCAATGACGAGCGATAAAAATGCAATCCGGAATGCAGAGTGGCGAATCTGTTTCATTCTGGTTGCTTCCTTAACTCGGCATCATACAAACGTGCAATAGCAAGGTGCGCTTGCGCCAGATAATTATTCAAACGTTTTTCGTGTGATGCCAACTGCTGATCAACCTGCTGACGCAACAGCCCACTTTGAGCGGCGATGAGTTGATCGGTATTACCCAGGTTCAAATCAACCTCTTTTTGCAACACTTGCAAGCGCGCCAATACCGGCTGGATATCAACGCTGGTTGCCGTTACATCTTCAATGCGTTTACGTGTTTGGGAAATTTGCACCAGGTTTTTATCGATTAACGCCAGCTGCGATTGCTGCTCCGCCAAATTTGCGGGATAAGCTTGTGCTGCTCGCCACAATAAGATGCCGCCAAACATTTTAGTACGAGCCTCTAGCTCAGTAGTATCTTGTCCAGCAGCTTGCATTTTTGCGATGGTTTGCTGTGCCCGCTCAATGCGACCGTAAAAAGCACGGGTCTCATCGTCAGCCAGCGCCATATAATTTTCGTCGTCGATGATTTTTTGCAAATTATCTGCGATGACTGAGCGCTCGCTTTGCAATTGCTGTTCTTCCTGCGCGATTGAGTTTTGCGCAAGCTGTTGCTCATGGCGACCGCGACGGGATTGTTTGTCGATAAGCAAATCGTTGTAGGCAATTAATTTTGGCTGCCAATTTTGCAATAGCTTTTGCAAGCGCAATAAATCGCGCAATTCCAACACCGCCGTTTGGAACGCATTTTTTGCAAACAACTCATTTAAATAAGCAGAACGGGTTTTGATAATGCTGGTGTTGTCCAGTTTGAGCCAATTTTGGCCATCATCAGTCACCACGGCGGTGACTGCATCGTCCGCTTTATCGGCATGCAATATTTTTTTCGCATCTTCACTGGAGAGCGGCTCACTGCCAATCAAGGTGAGCAACTCGCCTTCAGTCAAGGTCGCACGCATATCACGAATCAGTTGAATTTCTCGCGCGAGCAATTCTTCCGCCGCTTGATACGCATTTACCGCTTCACCTTGTGCACCCAATTTTTCATAAGCGTAAGGCAATGCCAGCAATGACTCTTGCACCGCTGGATACATCAAACTGCGCGTGCGCAGGAGTTGCCAAGGCTTCAACGCCTCAACGTATTGTTCCTGTGCAACGGCTGCCCAGCCATATCCCAGTAGCGCTTGATTGGCAAACACACCTTCAAGACGCACTTTGGTGAATTCGCGAATTGCCGCTGCATATTTTTTTTCTGCGAGATAGCTGTAGCCAAGTGCAGTGTAGGCTTTATCTTGCAATGCCCATTGCTCACGGCGACGCAATGGTTGCTCAGCGATATCCACTTCAGCAAGTTCGTTAAAAAATTCTTGTGCAGTTTTGAAATTGCCCTCGCGCGCATTCGCCGCGCCGAGGTTATAGAGTGCGTAAGGATTCCAAGTACGCAGTTTTTCGTCCTCAACGTTATCGACCGTCAAGTCAGCAAAGTTTTTGTTGCGGATACGGATATTGATTAGCAGTGCTTGCATCTGTGCGCGCAGTGCCGGTTTGAATTCACCGCTGACACGCGCAAAACTTTGCTCAGCTGCCGCCCAGTCACCGCGGGTGTAATGCAATTTACCGAGATAAAACCAGGCAGCGTCACGCACCGATTGTGGACGACGCTCATCTTGCAGAATTTGATTGAATACACTTTCAGCGTGGCGCTGCATACCAAAAGCAAGGCTGACACCACCGGCAATTAACTCCGGATTATCGCCATGTCCCTGAATCCCGTCGCGGGTGTCAGCAACCATTAGCTCGCCGAGTGACGCAATATAATCTTGTTGGTAGTAGTGATAGAGGGCGACACCGTAACGCAAATCAGCGACGGAGGTTTTGGGTTTTTCCTTTGCATCAGCCGGATTAATCAGCGCGGCAGCAAACAATAGAAAATAGTGTAACGCGGAGGTTGGTGCGCGCATTACATCTGCCATTGTTTGATATCAAAAACAGGCTGTAATTGCGCGGTGGAATCCACAATGCGCAATTCCAATACCAGCGGCTCCTGGCCTTTATTAATCACCAATTTGGCTGCGCGTTTATAGTCTTGTTGCGGCCCGCGACCGGTAAAAAATGCGCTTATCTCATGTTCGCCGGATTTTAAATTGCCAATGTAGAGCCGCTGTACGCCACCGCGAAACAGCGCTTTGGTCTGCTTGTCGGTATAGAGTTCGCTGGCTACCAGTTTGTTATCAATTTCCAGTTTGATCGCATCTAATGCGAAGTAAGCTCCCAAATCCATGGATACATACACCGCCACCTGACTGCTGGCCGGATAAAGTAATTCCTCTTCCAAAATTAACAAATCGCGATTGAGGGTCAGCACCGACTCTTTGAGAGATTCGACTTGTTCAGCGCTTTTCGCTGGCGTCTGCGCAAAAGCCTGCACAGAACAGATGAGTAGGGTCATAACAGCCAGACAAAACCACTGGCGCAGGGGATGGATCATGCTCTCTCTCCGATTTCTAGTAGACGGCTCTCGTTATCAATATCGCTGCGCGCTGGTTATCTGCTGAAAGCTCGATTTCATTAATCGCGCCATAGCCGGCTCATTCTAGAAGCCAAACCCATTCTTGGATGTGACTTTGAGCACAGTTGATCTGGCGCCTGAGTTATTTTTTAACGCGTTGATCAAATACCCGGCGGGCAACTATAAAAACAGATTCGGAAAGCTCAAAGCTTAGATGGTTTTTGAAGGGCAACAACTAAAAATCGCTTCCCGCCAAAGGACTGACGGGCAGCGATGAAAGAACTTACTCGGTTATACGAATGGTATCGATCTGGATCGCCCCATGAATGTAAGTCGGCTTACCATTGGCATAAAAATGGATCGCCAGTTTGCGCACATCAGCCGCATTAAAACCATTGGGGAAACTGCTGCCCAGCTGAATTTCAAATTCGTGCCACTGTTTCCCGGTCATTCCAGCGGATGTCAGCATATCTGACTCAACCTGACGGGCATTGCTATCGGTGGCAACCACACTAAAACCAATTGAAGTACCACTTGCACCAACCAAAGCATCCGCCAGCTTTATTTGGAAACTGGCCTTTTTATTACGGATATTTATTGCCTTGGATAGCTCAGTCTCCATCGCCCAATGATCGAAATCCGTTACCCATATCGGGTACAAACCCAGACCTTGTGATAGGTATTTAGTTATCTCGTCCATGCCACCGCCATAGGTAGCAAAGACCCACTGATCCAATGAGGCATTGGTATTAAAATGCTCGCTGTAGATATCTTTTGATTTAGGAGCACTGCCTGAACTTTTGACCCATTTGATATTGTCCAGCTGAAGCACTACACCTTTTTGGCTGGCATTCTCGAATACAGGGCGAATCATAAAAGCCGTATCGATTTTGCTCGTATCCAGACCATCGCGAATCAAGTCGACAATATTGATCTCAATGGTTTGCCATACATTTTCAAAGCTGACCGGAAAAAATGCACTGTGACTGGTACACGGCCAGACACATTCCAATACCAGTTCGAATATCGCATTGCCTGTGGTGGAGTTGTAGCTCTCGCCAAAATTCACAACATTCAAATCGAACACCAATTTTCCAGTGTCATAAGCCGTGCGATTTTGGGTACTCACGCTTCGCAGTTGCAAGGTCGATCCGACACCAGCCTTCTGCCCATAAGTAAGCTCAACGACTTTCCCGCGACCAGCCACCGGTGAATTGATCACTTTCCACTGGAGGTTGCTGTCATTCGTTTCTTGCGTGTAAATCTGACCTGCGTAGGTTTGTACATCTTCCTCGTAAACCTGAAATGCGCCCCACTCAGCATTCAAACACTCCGAAAAAATAACACCCTCACCATTACAAGCCCCGACAGAGGACGAAGATGAGGACGATCTCAATGATGAAGACGAACTAGAAGATACGGATGAAATCGAGGATGAGCTCGAAGATGCAGGTGAGCTTAACGATGAAGATGAACTTGACGATAAACTCGACGAGATAGTTGATTCCGATGATACAGAAGAGCTTGAAGATACAGATGCAACGGAAGATAAGGATGAAACCGAAACTACAGATGACTTTACCGAGGAAGTGCCTCCGCTGGTTCCACCTGAACCACCCCCACCGCCACAAGCACTCATCAACATGCTGGACAACAGGATTCCTATAACGCGTTTCATAACGACTCCTTTTACATTTTTTAAAATACTAATAATGGGAAAAACGGGATTAAAGAGCCGAGCGATGGCCATCAAATTGGATTTTTATTAGGGATAAGACGCGGGGAGGAATTGTGACAAGTTTTCGGCTGTCGTCAAATACATTTTATTAAATTGGGGGCTCAAGCCCTTTACTGTAGAGAACCTTGCCCGCATCGGTAATAACGACTGCATCAAAACCGGGCAATTTATTGATGATCGCCAAGCCTTTTTCCGGCCCAAGGATAAACACAATTTTGGACAGTGGATCTGTATCAAACCCCGCTGGTCCAAGAATAGTCACACTGTTTACTCCGCTGGGAGACTTACCCGTGCGTGGATTCAGGATGTGATGCACTCGCTCGCCATTTTGATCGATAAAATAACGCTCGTAATCGCCCGAAGTAGAGAGCGACACATTGACTAGTGGCAAGGTTACTGCGACTGCCTCAGCGCGTGGATTTTTAATTCCCACCAACCAAGGGCGACCAAATTTATCGCCGATCACCCGGCTATCACCGCCGGCGGTAATATTGGCATGCTCTACGCCGAACTTGTTTTGTAAAATCGCGGTGGCGGTATCAACCGAATAACCTTTGGCGATTCCACCGAGGTCAATGTAAACACCGGGGTGTTCAAACCACACGGTATTGGCTTTTGTATCCAGATGGATAAAGCGGTAATTAATCAGCGGCAATAATTCTTCGCGCTGTTTTTCACTCGGTTTAAGTTTTTTGCGGTAATCGTAATAGCGGCCGAGCGACGCGAAGGTGATATCAAAAACACCATCGCTCAAACGGCTGTAGTAGAGGGATTTATCGAGGATCGCCGTCATTTCAGCAGAAATTTTCAGCGGATTTTTTGCGCTGGCTTTGGGCGCTAATTGGTTGACGCGATAGAGTTCGCTGGTCTCGATATAGGGACTAAATTTTTGGTCGATGCGGCGCATTTCTTCCATCACCGCTGCTACCGCTTGCTCGGCTTTTTTATCGTCTTCTAACCAGAGGACAACACTGACCTTAGTGCCCATGATGTCCTGGTTATCGCCATGCCAGGCGGCACTGCAATGAATGCTCGACAACAACAGTGCAAATAAAAATAACGCGCGCATTATCACAACCATTACAGATTGATATCTACACGATAATGGGTTCTACCCTCTTCATCCACGCGATCTTCCTGAGCGAACATGGCAAGCATATCGATGGCATTCGCCGCTTCAAAAAATGCTTTGGGTGCTGCCAATTCTCCAGAGACTTTACCACCAGCCGGTGCAGCGAGTTCGATTTGCAAATTGACCTCCACTGGCCCGGCCAATTGGAAAAATTTAGCGCTAACACCGTTCTTGCCATTGTCTTTCAACTCGGCGGCATAACTGCCGATATCCATCCAATTAGCACCTGTGTTTACCCGCGCACCATTCCAACTGAGATTGCCCTTTAATTTCAGCAATACGTTACCGCGCAAATCCATTTCATCAATATGCGCAGAAAACTGCCCTTGGATAGGGAATGGGATGCGCTCTTGTACCAGCGCAGCAGGTAGCGATACATCTGCGTTACTCAAACGCAAAGCACCACCGGAGCCGCTGCAAATATCACCGGTAAAACTTTGCATGTTTAATTTGGTAGTGACATGTGCGCAGGGCGAAAAAGTGAGTAGCGATAACGGGCTCAAATTCCAACTCAACTGACCGAGCGAATATTCTTTGTCAGTCATACGCACGCTGGCCAAACTGGCGCGACCATCCCAGAGAGTTCCAGTCACACCACTCAATGCAACACCGGTCCCGCGCGTTAGCAGATAGGCGCCCCATATTGCAGGAATGTTGCTGATCACGAAAACCAGAAAAAAGATAACCCCCAAAGGTATCCAGAGTTTTTTATGATTTTTAAGTAATGCGGGAAAACGGCTCATAGGGCTAGTTTCAATCGAATCCGGTTTAATCGATGCAAACATTCATTTGTCGATGAATTGTTTAATTAGTTTTTTGCAGACGCAGATTCACCCTCACCTGCCCAGGATCATTGGTAGATACGATGGATAAATCGATCACCCTTATGCCCTGTTTGAATTCCAATTCGTATAACCACTGCATTAAAGGCTCATAGGCTGCACGATCAAGACTCACACGCACCTCACCATTTGCACCGGGCTGAAAGTTGCTCATGGATAAACCATTTGCACGCAATGTGGTATCGATTAGGCCATTGATATTGTCGTTGCTCGCACTCGCTCCCGCATTGCGCGCCTGTTGGATTTGCGCAGCAGCTATTTGCACTCGCCCCAGAGTCTGGGTCGATGCAGTGTTGGCAGCATATAATTGATCGCGTTTCTTTTCGATCGGCACTAGCACCATCAACCACAGCAGATATAACACAACCGCCAAACCGCAGCCGAGAATCATCATCTGCTCGCGGCGATTGTATTTATTGAGAAAGTTCAGCAACTGATTCATGACAGCATTCCGGTTAAGGATTCTTGGTAACTTTGAGGCGGGCAGTTTGCACATTGCCCTGGGCATTAAAGCTTGATGTTTCCGCATTCAAACCCTGGCTGCGCATATTCTGGGTCAGGGTTTCAAATGCACCGAAACTATCGGCCTGGATACTGAGATTCAACTCGCCCGATTCACCCGCGTAGGACACGCCTTTAATACTGACATTAGGCACCTGCGCCACTTGAGGCAATGCCAACGACAACAATGACATCACACTGGCAGATTGGCTCACAGGTTGGTTTTGCTTGAGCAGAGTAGCCAGTTGTTTTTCCGGATCAACAATTCGCCCCTGCGGAATAACGGTACGCGCGCTTGCTTCAATCTGCTGACGGATTTTGAGATTTTCGCCACCGAGTTTATGGATCTCAAACAACAAAGTGCCCAGATAAACTGCAACACAGACACCGGCAAAAATAGCGACCGATTGCCACATTTTCCACCAGCGTTCGATAGGCAAACGCTGTGAGAAGTCGCCTTGGCACAAGTCAATCGAACTGTTGCTGAAATCCAACGACCATTCGTCAGCCAGAGTTTGGCTGGCTATAGAATCTTGCAATTCTGCCGGAATCAACTCGCCCAATAGCGTCAGATCGGCTTCACTGGCAGCACGCAAATGCAAACTGGGCAGGCTATCTACCCGCTCCTGATCGCGCAGCAACATTTGCAATGCCATACGGGCATGCTGCCGCGCAACGCTGAACCCCATGGTGCTCGCGTAGCGCAGGTAAACTTGATCGTGATACAAACCCAACGACCAATGATTGTATGAATCAACCGCTGCTTCGCTCGCCAATGGCAGGGTTAAAGGCGCAGTCCAACAACGGGTGACTTCGATACCCAATGCCGCCAACTCGGCGAACGCCGCTTGCAGCCACACCTTATCCGCGAATGCGACAACCACTTTGCCATTTGCCGGTGTTGCCAGCGCAAAATGCAGGTCTTCCACATCGCCCACGACTGAGTCTTCCAATTGGAATGGCAGCAGGTTGCGCAGGTGTTTTTTCTCTTTTTCGCTGTATTCCAGCTGACGGGTATTCACCTGACTGCCGGGCACTATGAGCCATGCCGACCGGGGGGTGGCGGCATTTTCGCTTAATGCAGTGCGCAGAGCCTCACGGTCGCCCGAGGTACCTTCGCTAAAAGGAATACCATCGGCCCCTAACCAGCACCAGCGAAAGCTGTCGGCGAGGGTTTTACCATCGGCAGAAGTATCTACAGAGAGCACCAATTGCATGGACATAATTGCTCTAACTCGTTATTCAATCAAATTAGGGGATGGCTTATTCAACCAATTCGGTTTCGCCATCTTCATCATCGTCTTCACCGCGATCAACCGTCGGCAACTCGAACACATCATCGCGGCGGATCACTTTCAGTGTGCCCGGCTCATTACCGCGCATCATCAAACTACGCATGCTGCGACGCTGATCAACTAACTGCACAGTCGCGTTTAACCAGAAATATTTGGTGTTTGTGGTCAGTCCATCCACATCCAGTGGCTTACCTGCAAACATGGTATTCCATGCTTCGGTGACCGCCTGTTTATCAGCAAAGCCAGCAGGTGGCCGGGTAGTAATAAACTGTTCCATGTCGGAAGGATTCATAGGGCTTAAATCCGCCGAGCCATTAATACACAACAACAAATTATTAAAATTCTTTCCGTAAGGATCGACCAGATCCATCGTATTTATATTTAAGCCCGCATCAGCGACAGGAAGCACTGTGATAAATGGCAACAACCGCGCAACCAATATCGGACTCTCATTAAAACCGCGCACCAGACGCAACTCGTCCACAGATTTAAACAATGCGTTGGCGGCGCGATAGGGAATTTGCATTCCCTGATAAAAATTGGACTCTGCGCCGCCGGTGCCAGACTCTTCTTCGTCGGCGTCGATCCAGTCAACCACACCGGCCAACAGCTGCTCGGCCTGGTTTTGATCGAGCGGTAAATCTGGAAATGTTTGCAATAACCGGATAAACCGGCGCTGCGGCTCGCTGTAACGCTCGGGCGTTCCCTCCGGTTTCGACACATCTATCGGGCGCGCCAAATCATTCAAATTAAACTGCGTAGTCGCATCCGTCATTCTGGCGAAACCGCTGACACCTTCATCCTGAATAGGGACTTCACTGCCCCAGGGTTCACCTAAATAGTCGGTACTGGGATCTATGTCGGCATCGGGAAACATCAACTTGGCAACTTCTTCAGTTCCTTCAAGAAAAGCCCTTGCCTGGGCACCGTGCCAACGGGTTTCTGCGCGCGCCAACCCCAGTTGATACTGGGCTGCAAACTTGATACTTAAACCGGCAACCAGCGCTACGATCAATAGCACCAGCACCAATACCGTGCCCCGCTCTTTGCGCATCTTACTGTTGCTCCGGCATAGCAAAGAGGCGCACGCTGGTGCCCACACCTTTGAGTTCGATCGTAATCTCTACCGCCAGTGGTAAATCCTGCGCTGTTGCACCCTGCTGGGTATTCTCCGGCCACTTTTGCAGCCAGTTGTCAGAAAAGTCGCGCTCTTCCAACACCGATTTACCTTTGGAACTGATCGCTCCCTGATGCAGAAAACGCAGCTGTATATCCTCTACATCTTCCAGCAACAGCTGGTGAAGAGAATCATCTTCCATGTCGATATCAGACAACTCCAGATTGCGCTCCGGCAGGAAGTCGCGCCAAAGCTTGCCCTCTTCAACCCGATATCCAACCATTTGCAAATCACTGCGCGGCAGATTGGAGAAGTTGACCCAACCGCGGCGTTTGAATAACAGCACCATCTGATCGGCGTCTTCACCAGACGAGCGCAGGCTGTCAGCCTGGAATATCGCGTTTTTATCCGCTGCTGCGGGTGGGATTACATGGCGCAAATCAGCACCGATAATCTGCCACGCGCGATCCAGACGGTTAATTTCATTCAGGACGTCGTTGGTGCGTTTGGCACCATTATCCGCAGCGTTAAGTGACTCAAAAGCCATTGCCGCAATCAGCGCCGATATCACCAGCGCGATTAAAACTTCCAGTAGCGTAAAACCGCGCGCAAGTTTCACTAGTTGTTCACCTGCACAAGTTCAGGATCACTGATATAACCGGTCAAACGCGCCATTGCCGGCTGATCCTCATCAACCGCTGAACGCCCGAGCGAAGCACCTTCTGCGGCGCCCATCAAGCGCACGGTAATCTCAACACGTTTAAAGCCAGGTACCGGCAAGGTATCCATAGCGATACTTTGTAATTGCCACTGCCAGCGCATGCCGGCCATATCTACAGTGCCTGAATCTTTTTCCGGCACCTTGTAATCACCCAGTGCTTTTTTCGCTTTCTGTTGTTGCAGCAAGCGCACACGCGTCAGCTGGTTTTCGGCCACCCAATAGGCGTAGGTTTTATCGCGGATAACTGCCGAACCATCGAGTTGGGTCATCACCAGGGTGATGAGCGCGGGCAGCACCATGGCGATAATTCCCAGCGCAATAATCGCCTCCAACAGAGTAAAGCCTCGTTGGTCAGGGCGCTTCCGATGGCAACTGGCGAAGGAGGGATTCATCGCCCGCGCTTATCCTCTTCGATACGTTTTTCTTCGCTGAGCCAATGCAGCTCACCGGCCAGATCCAACTCAAGCTCCTCAGTAGCGGAGGTTTGGCCGCCCTGCAGTTGATCCGCATAAATAGAGACTTCAACCTTGCCTGTACCATCACCACTGGGGAAAAATCCCATCACCGGATCTTGATATTCAAGCTCAGGGTCAAACTCCCAGAGCTCGTCATCCACCACAAATTCGATCACTAATCCTTCCGGCAAACAGCGAGGTGTCAACTCAGGAAGGTCTTGCCATTGCCGGTCGCGCACCCGACGCCATTGGTAACACCACTGCTCTTTGGCATCGATATCCTGTGCGGGACGCAACTCGACAAACAACCCCTGGGTTTCGCCTTTTAACACTGACTGCTCGGAGATATAACTCGCCTGTAACATAAACTCTTCGGCTTCGTTGCGCGCCATATCTGCCGGCGCATTTCCGCCTACTGCAATCGAGATAACACTCACCGCCATACCGATAATAAAGACCACAAAAATGATCTCAATCAGGGTAAAACCTAGCTGGTGGCGTTTCACTCGCTTAGCCTTGGGCAGTTAAAACTTACTGCTCATCCCACACGTTGATATCAGCGTTTTGGCCTTCACCGCCGCTCACACCATCGGCACCCAAACTGTAGATGTCGTATTCATGACCTTCGCCCGGGCTCATGTATTGGTAGTCGTTACCCCATGGGTCTTTGTTGAGGGTTTCGATGTAGCCGTTCGCGTTAAAGTTACGCGGCACCGGTGCGATTGAGCTTTTGGTCACTAACGCTTCCAAACCTTGCTCGGTGGTTGGGTAGTTAAAGTTGTCGATGCGATACAGTTTCAATGCGGTTTGCAGCGAGCTGAAGTCAGCACGGGCTTTTTGCACGTTAGCCTTATCCAATTTATCCATCACGTTGGGAACCACAATCCCTGCCAGCAAACCGATGATGATTACTACCACCATGATCTCTACCAGGGTAAAACCCGCCTGATTTAATCTTGCGTTCAATATTCTTGTTTTCATCATTTGCTCCTCAATATCAACTGGTCTTCAAAAAAATAAACTGGAAAATAAATGAATAATTACTTGATGTTGGTCATATCGAAAATCGGGGTAAGAATCGCCAGTACAATTACGCAGACTGCGCCGCCCATAAAGATAATCGTGGCAGGTTCCAACAGTCCCATCGCCACCCCCAACATCATTTCCAATTCGCGCTCCTGATCTTTCGAGGCGTTGTCCAACTGTTGCGGCAAGGTGCCGTTTGTTTCACCACTGGCTACCAACTGCACCAATAACGGCGGGAAATGGCCGGTATTTTCCATCGCGCGGCTGAGGCTCATACCTTCACGCACCGAGGCCGCCACTGTATCGCAAGCTTCCTGCAGGATTTTATTCGTCATCACCTGACCGGAAATATTCAGCGCTTGCAGCAGTGGCACACCACTGGCGGATAACAAACTCAAGGTTGCAGCAAACCGTGCAGAGTTAATCTGTTTTACCAATTCGCCGATTACCGGCAGCCGCAGCTGGACGACATGCCAGGCGCGCAAACGTTTGGGGTCGAGCATCAAGCGCTTGATGAGAAAATAAGCCCCCACCAAAGCAACTAATAAAAACAGTCCGTAATTCATCAAAAAGTCACTGGTGGCGATCAGGCCCTCCGTCAACGCTGGCAGCTCGCGCTTGCCCTGCTCGAAGATCCGCACCAGCTTGGGCACCACCAATACCATCAACGCCACAATTACTGCGAGACTCACTACCAGCATTACCACCGGATAAATCATCGCCATCTTGATGCGCTGCTGCAGCTGCTGGCTGGTTTGGGTGTAATCCGCCAAACGCTCAAGAACGGGGCTCAAATAACCCGAGCCCTCACCCGCCCGTACCAGTGCGCGGTACATATCGTTAAATGCTGTCGGGTTATCGCCTAGCGCTTGGGCCAGACTGAATCCTTCGAGAACCTTGGTGCGTACCTGCAACACCACACGTTTCACATTGGCTTTTTGCGACTGTTTAGCCGTTGCGTGCAAGGCTTCATCCAGTGGCAGACCTGATTTCACCAAAGAGGCCAACTGACGGGTGATCAAACTCAGCTCGCGCGTGCTCAAACGACTCGCACGGCGCTTGGACCAGGAGGAAATACTCGCGCCATCCGCAGCACTGGCAGCCGCTTCGCCATTTGCACTAAGCACTTCCAAGGGTTTGAGCTTTTTGGCACGGAGTTGCGTGCGGATATGCCGCTCGGAATCCCCTTCAAGGATGCCCTTGACGGTTTTGCCTTCCTCATTCAGCGCTTTATAACTGTATGCACCCATGATCTACATCCACTACAGCTGGGTGGTCACACGCAGCACTTCTTCAATGCTGGTGATGCCGTTGAGCACACATTGACGACCATCATCGCTCATTGACGGACTGGTTTTGCGTGCCTCAGCCAATAGCTCTTGTTCGCCCGCCTGCTCGTGGATCAGGTGGCGCAAACGCTCGCTGATCTCAATCAATTCATAGATACCTTTACGGCCACGATAGCCCTGATTATTACAGTGCTTACAACCGCTCGGCGCAGGGCGCCAGATTGGGGTATCGGCCGGCAATTTCAGCATATCGCGCTCGGACTCAACCGGCAGATACTGCTCCTTACAATGACTGCAGAGCACACGCACCAGACGCTGTGCCATCACCACTTCAAGACTCGATGCCAGCAAGAAAGGTTCAACGCCCATATCTTTCAGACGCAACACCGCGCCAATCGCGGTATTGGTGTGCAAGGTTGATAACACCAAGTGACCTGTGAGCGACGCCTGAATCGCAATTTCTGCCGTCTCGCCATCGCGGATCTCACCCACCATCACCACATCCGGGTCTTGACGCAGGATAGCGCGCAGACCTCGGGCAAAGGTCATATCGACCTTAGTGTTTACCTGGGTTTGGCCGATACCGGGAAGCAAATACTCCACCGGATCTTCGATGGTGAGGATATTACGACTGCGGGTATTGATATGACTCAAGCCTGCATAGAGGGTCGTTGTTTTACCCGAACCGGTCGGACCGGTCACCAGGATAATCCCGTGCGGTTTCAGCAGATTTTTAGAAAGACGTTCAAATACCAACTGCGGCATTTGCAATTGCTCTAGTCGCAACTGACCGGCAGCCTGATCAAGCAGTCGCAATACAATGCGCTCGCC
This sequence comes from Cellvibrio sp., assembly GCF_039207905.1. Classification (GTDB taxonomy): domain Bacteria; phylum Pseudomonadota; class Gammaproteobacteria; order Pseudomonadales; family Cellvibrionaceae; genus Cellvibrio. The sequence continues at coordinate 2,791 of NZ_JBCECX010000049.1, read as the reverse complement.
AAACGCGGATGGGATGGTTGATACACGAATATCCACCGCGTGCCCTGCAAGGCGTACAGTAATACGACCATCTTGCGGCAAACGTTTTTCGGCGATGTCCAAACGCGCCATAACCTTGAGACGAGACACCAGCACTGGCGCCAGTTCCGCTTTGGGCGACAACACTTCGGTTAGCACACCGTCGATACGGAAACGAACCGATACGCGGTCTTCAAAAGGCTCAAGGTGAATATCCGATGCGCCTTCGCGCACCGCTTGCGACAGGATCGCATTGATCAAACGGATAATCGGCGCGTCATCATCGCCCGCGAGCAAGTCGGTGCGGTCGGCCAAATCATCAGCCATGGATGACAAATCAAATTCATTGCCCAGATCTTCAGCGGCGCGCTGCGCTGCTCCATCACCGCTTTGATATTCGCGGGTAAGGCGCTTCTGGAAGTCTTCAGCAGGCAACTCTTCCAAGTCCAGTTCTGGCCCCAGCACGCGTTGCAATTCAAGCAATACATCCAGAGTCAATCCAGGTCTGTGCAACACCCGTGGCATCAAGCCCGGTGCCAGCTCCTCCAGCATCACACCATGGGTAGACGCGAAGCTAAATGGCAGACGCTCGTGAACCGCAGGCTCAACTGCCTCACTGAGCGGCTCATCGACCAGCGCCGATTCGAAAACTTGCTCGCTCACAGCTTATTCCTCAGCAGATTGAGCGGCAGCGGCCGCATCGGCTTGCTTGGTGTCTTCAATGTACTTTTGAATCTGCTCATCCCACTCCGGAAGGATAGGGATATCGCGCTTATTGGTCAGAATTCCGCGCGTGCGCTGGAACTCGACTTGCTGTTCACGGATAGTTCTGTATTTCTCCGCCGTAGCACCCGTCAGTACTTCATTGGTGCGAATAATGGTTGGTCGAAGGAATATCAACAGATTGGTTTTGCGCTTGGAGGCACTTTGTGAACGGAACAAATGACCAAGTACCGGAATACTACCCAGCACAGGTACACGCTGATCGCCTTTGTTGAGCTGATCTTCGATCAGACCACCAAGGACAACGGTTTGCCCATCGCCAGCCAACACCTGGGTTTTGATTTCGCGCTTACTGGTGGTGGGGCCATTAGGTGAATTTTGGGTATTGCCGATTACCGATGAGATCTCTTGCTCGATATCCAATACCAAGCTGTCGCCCTCATTAATCTGCGGGGTAACTTGCAGCTTAATACCCACATCTTCACGGTTTACCGTGTTAAATGGGCTAGAGAAGGAAGTATTTCCACCAGTAGTGTTGTTTCCCAGACCAGAGTATGAACCTGTAACAAACGGAACTTGCTGACCAACCAAAATTGATGCTTCGTTATTGTCGGTGGTCAAAAGGCTTGGAGTGGAGAGAATGTTGGTCGATTCAGTAGTTTGCAGCAGCTTTAATACACTGAGGAAATCCACGTTTTTGCCCAGACGTCCGACACCAAATACTGGTGCCTTCACCGTATTGATACCACTTGCCAAGGCAGCAAGTGCGGTACTGTCATCTGGATTATTGAGAAGATTTAATGCGGGCGCCGCCACTGTGCCCATCGCACCACCAGAAGTAAATCCACCAAAGCCTGCATCGTCTGCTTGGTACATCCACTCAATACCAATCTCTTTGGCATTATTGCCGGTGATTTCCACGATAATCGCTTCAACCAATACCTGCGCGCGGCGAATATCCAGACTTTCGATAATCGACAACATGGTGTCCATGGTGTCTACATCGGCGGTGATCAAGACCGAGTTAGTCGCTTCATCTGCTTGCACTGCTGGGGCAGCAGTATTCGCAGGTGCACCTTCAGCCGGTTTACCGCCTTGCCCAATACTTTGCATCATGCCCGACAGGACTTTTGAAACTTCTTCAGCCTTGGCATATTTCAGGTAAACGACACGCACATTGCTGTTTTTTGATTGCGGACGATCCAAGTCGTCGACCAATAGTTTCAATCGCTGGCGAGTTAAATCATCACCGCTAATCACCACGGCATTGGTACGTTTGTCAGCCACAATTACCGGAGGTGATGTGGTCATACCACGGTTAGGGTCCGGCTTTTCCAATTGGGTCAGCATCGCCACCACATCGGCCGAGTTGGCGTAGCGCAGCGGGATTACATCGGTGTGGGTCACGCCGATTTTATCCAGCTGCACAACCAGTTCATTCATACGCGCGACGTTGGCGCGGGTATCGGTAATGATCAGGGCATTACTGGGTTCGTAGGTAGTGAGATGGCCATATTGCGGCACCAATGGGCGCAATGCGGCGAGAATTTTAGCGGCGCTGGTGTTTTTCAGCGGAATCACTTGGGTGATGTAAAGATCGTCTTTGTTGGTGACGTTATTTTCAGTCGGGATTGGCAAGTTACGCGCATCGCGGTTCATCACGATACGGACGATATTGCCGCTCTCTACCGCGGTAAAACCATGCACATCCAACGACGCCAGAAACAGCTCGTAAAGCTCTTTTGAATTTAATGGCTTGGTGTTGATGACCTTGATCGGACCGCGCACTTTTGGATCAATGATAAACGTCTTGCCAGTAAGTCCGGCGATAGACTTGATCACTTCCTGGATATCCGTATCGTTAAAATTGACTGCCCAGCGGGTTTCACCTTGTGCATCAACTGGTTGTGCTTGCACCTGTGCCAGTGCTGAGCCACTCATGCCCATCATCGTTGCCAGCAGAAGGCCACTAATAATGTTGTTATTTTTACGACCATAAAACCGGATCACGAACACCTCACTTGAGCATTACGTCTAGGTTAACTGTACT
>NZ_JBCECX010000048.1:0-30792 GCF_039207905.1 Cellvibrio sp. | reverse complement strand
GCGCTCGAACATCCAGTACCCTTTTTCCCCAACATCAAAGTTCAACACAACGATATCACCAGCGAACAAACAAGCACTCTGAGCCAAAATTTCAGCATTGGCGACATCACCTATCTAGCAGGTACGCAAGTAGCAACAGATTTCGATTTAAGTTACACCGATGCAACGCTTTATTACGAGTTACTCGATAACTGGATAAATCTGGATCTGGGTGTGACACTGAGAAAACACTCAGGCTATTTACAGGCAAGTTCAGTTGCAGCCAATATTTCCGAAAAAATAGATATTGATGCAACCACCCCAATGATCTATGGAAAAGCACAATTTGATTTACCGTTTAGTGGATTTTCAGCAGGAGTTGAGGGGAATTTTATTAGCTACGATGGTAACGATCTACGCGACTACAGTGCAAAAGTAGGTTATATGTTTGACTCAGCACTGGATCTTGGTGTTGAAGTTGGTTATCGGGTGATGACAATCAACATTGATGATGAAGATGATGTAAATACCAATCTGGATTTAAAAGGTCCTTATATCGCAGCAGTATTTCACTTCTAAGTGATTAACTATCGAATCATTCCCACAAGGAATGATTCGATAGCAAAAAAATTAAAAAGCACCCAACTTAAAATATAAATTGTAATCGCCGCTAAAGGTAAAACCATAACCAAGATATAGCGGCCCGAAAGGTGTTTCCCCTCCGAGATAAACCACCCCTGAATTAAGCCAATCATCAGTCTCCGACATGGTATAAATCGTTTGTAATTTTGCAGCTTCTAAACCAAAGCCCATGCGCAAGTCACCATTCAATCCTAACGGCATGCGCCCAATTATGCGCTCTGTACGCAGGTGCCCATAAACCGCATCATCACCCAAAATTTGATTAGTAGCGTAACCGGATAAATTTAAAAAACCACCTAACATGACGGTATCATAAAAAGGTAGCTCACCCTGTAATGATGCAATGTATGCAGTGCGCGCACCGAAAACAAAATCATCCACTTTAAATGACCCCTCCAAATCAATAGAGAGCTTTCGATAATTTTCCTGACGCGAATCAAAAACCGTTATATCACCACGCCATCCGTGTGATGGAAAATAAATACGGTTACGGCGATCCAAATTGATGGAAAATAAAACCCCACCGTAGCGCTCATCAATATCAGGCAATGAAACCGCACTAACATCAGCCTCGCCTCTCATGTGATATTCACGCCACCCAAATGTCGACTGCCCATAAACACCTAAATTAGTGCCGACCAGGATTTCGCCATAAGAGGTGTCTAACTCATACTCAGCAAGTTCAGTGTCATCCAAAAAGATACCAATCTTTTCAGTGTTCTTAAAATAACGAGGCTCAATAAAAAATTTATGTCGATAATCAAGTGGCTGATAATAATCAAGCTCAACAGATGATTCATTTCCTATGTCAACCGCCGCAAAAAATTCGCCACCGTAAGGATTCATCCAGGTATTGCGATAAGCGCTGCGCAAACTGAAATCAGAGCCCTGCCGATATTCGTTTTCAATAGAAAAACCAAAGGTGAGATAATCTGAACTCCAATTTTTTTCTTTGGCAGTGATTTCCAGAATATTTTGTTTGTTACGCCGAATCACCCGATAATCCACGTTGTCGTAGTAACCATCACCGTAGGTACGAACCAAATCTCGCTCTAACTTGACCCGATTCAGCAACGCCCCCTCCTGTTGCTCTATTTGGCGAGCAACATATTCAGGATGCACCCGCTCAAGCGGAGCAATTTCGATTTTGTCGATCCGAAGTTCACGTTCGCGTGCCACGGTATTTTTATATTTCTGCGCGGCATAGGTTTTTTCATCTACCGACAAAGCTCGCAGCGCATACAACTGTCGCTCTGCCGCCGCTCGCCCAACATCTGCAGCCTCTTCATAACGGGCAAAATCGGTAGCCTTGATATCACCCAATTCCGGGGCGATGTAAATGTCATTACCCGTAAGACTCGCTAATGAGCGCTCCACATTTTGCTTGGTTAAAATTCCGATCATCTGGGAGGTAACACTCAAGAGCGAGCCTACACTGTCGGCAGGCCTTAGTGGCGACCCCACATTCACTGCAATTACTCTATCCGCTTGACATAAATCGCGTGCAACTCCGATGGGCAAGTTATCAACCAAACCACCATCTACCAGTTTACGATTTTGATGTTCTACTGGCGCCATCAATCCGGGCACAGACATGCTGGAGCGCATCGCCTGGGTCAAACTTCCTTTGCGCAAGATAACTCGCTCACCAGTGCCAATATCAGTCGCAACAATAGCCAGCGGCAGAGCCAACTCCTGAATCTCGCGCTCACCCAAATCGGCATCCACCAACTGGTTAAAGAAGAGTTTTATTTTTTCTCCAGCAACCACACCCGGCTGAATCTGCATGCCGCGCTTGGTCAACCCCAACTCCGTTCCGGCAAGGTAGCGCTTGCTCACTTTCTTTTTGCGATAACTGAGCTGGGAATAGTCAGCCACATCAAGAAACATGTCCGTCCAATCTGCCTTGGACAGCTTTTCGCGCATATCTTTTGGCGACAAGCCAGCAGCGTAAGACCCAGCCACCAACCCGCCCATACTCGTCCCCACCACACAATCAATTGGAATACGTTCGCGTTCCAACACCTCAAGCACACCAATGTGTGCAGCACCGCGCGCGCCACCACCACCAAGAACAAGTGCAGTGCGTTGAACCTCAGCCGCCAACACTGTCACTGGCAGGAGGGTTACCATTAGCAGCATGGCAATTTTTATAGTCATCTATTTACGATCATCCTTTGAGTATTCGCGCTTAAATTTAGCATCGGCACCATAACAATCATTAGTTGCTATGCCTAGCTCAACAACAATCAAGCCCCCGATCAATATTTAACCTAAAAAATCGAAAAGGCCGTAAAGTAACGTCCATCAATTAATAAATACGAAGGATAAAAATTCTAAATTTCGACCTACATTTAGGAAGAACAAGATGACAGATCGTATTTATTTAAGACAACTGAACAGTTCATCTCAAAAAACGATCAAAAGCATAGAAATAGTCTTTATTTATCCTTCTTATTAATATTTTATCCCACATATTGGACATTTTTCGGTACAATGACCCACGATTTGATCTTTTTAGGAAATAAACCCATGACCAGTACCCAAGTCGATGACCTGAATGTGGTCTCGCAAGAGCTGCTGATTTCCCCGGCAGAACTTAAGAAAAAAATTCCGCTGACTGAAAAAGCCCGTGAGGTTGTTACCCAAGGCCGTGAAGTTGTCCGTAATATTTTGGATCGCAAAGACCACCGCATTTTTGTGGTGATTGGCCCCTGCTCTATCCACGATGTAGTCGCAGCAAAAGACTATGCACAACGCCTGAAAAAACTGGCCGACGAAGTTAGCGACTCTATTTACGTGGTGATGCGCGTGTACTTTGAAAAGCCACGCACCACCGTGGGCTGGAAAGGTTTGATCAATGACCCGCATCTGGACGACTCCTTCAAAATCGAAGAAGGCTTGCATATCGGTCGCCAATTGCTGCTTGATATTTCGGAGATGGGTTTGCCCACTGCTACCGAAGCACTTGATCCGATTTCGCCACAGTACCTGCATGATTTGATCAGCTGGTCGGCAATCGGCGCACGCACCACTGAATCACAAACACACCGCGAAATGGCGAGCGGCTTGTCGTCTGCAGTGGGCTTTAAAAATGGCACCGACGGCGGCCTGACTGTAGCGATTAACGCGCTTCAGTCAGTATCCAAGCCACACCGTTTTCTTGGAATTAATACCGAGGGCCAAGTTGCGATTATCCATACACGCGGCAATAGCTATGGCCATGTTGTATTACGCGGCGGCAATGGCAAGCCGAATTACGATTCGGTCAGCGTTGCGGTATGCGAACAAGAGTTAGCCAAAGCCAAAGTTGTACCTAACATTATGGTTGACTGTAGCCATGCTAACTCCAACAAGAACCACGAATTGCAAACGCTGGTTATGGAAAACGTTGCCAACCAGATCGTTGAAGGCAACAAATCCATTATCGGTCTGATGGTAGAAAGTAATATTGGTGCCGGTAACCAAAGCATCCCAGCCAATTTATGCGACCTGAAATATGGTGTATCGGTAACCGATGCCTGCATTGATTGGGAAACGACCGAAAGAACGCTTCGCAAGATGCGCGACACCATCAAAGAGTCTTTGCTTAATCGCAGCAATGTTTAACTGGAATATTAAGTTTTAAACTCAACTTGTTGATATAAAATGAAAAGCGGCCCATGGCCGCTTTTTTTATGCTCATTTTGAGAGCTGGCTCACGCACAAACTGTCAAATTTATCGACATTAATTGCCCTCATGCTATGGCCTTTTAAAACTCTGGCTGTTAGATTTCCAATTCCAAAACGCCCATTCAAAGGGCACCAGAACAATAGATATTTCCCAACCTGTGGAGCACCGTATGGCGCTTAACCGCCCACTCCAACAATCCGTAATACAGCTCCACAAGGCGCATAGTTTTGATGTGGCCGAAGCCGTTCAACGTGGCGAATTTGTACTAAGCCTCAGCACCATGCTGGGCTGCGATTACATTTTCGTAAGCCACAAAGGGATGCATGAATTGCTGGGAAGGAAGCGTATTGAAACAACAATCCGGGAACTTCTGGATATTCTGGAAACTTCGCCACACCAAAGCTTGGTTGTAAGTGCAGATGAAACATCCAATGGCGAGCTGGTGTTCACTCGATATGATTACAAATGGGTGCAGCGCCAGGTAACTGATGTTGTACCCACCCGCGTTACCCACCCAGATCAAGCTGACTTTATGCAGATGATGTTTGATTGCAGCAGCACCTGCTAACCACCGTGCTCAAAGGTTGAACAACAAAAATGCCGCAGCAAAACTGCGGCATTTTTTATTCTCCATCATTTTATTTATAAAGAACCTTTTATTCATAAACACCACAAGTGCCTTCCCTATGCTACTTTTAGGCTTATAAACCTAATAATTACACCTGACAGAGTAGCCCCTATGTACCTCAATCATGACCTGACAAAGATACTGCGATACTGCTTTTTAATATTTTTCAGTACCGCCCTCCCAGCCCTTGCAGCCGAAAATAAAACCGTCATCACCAATATGAAATCCAATGTGCAAACCGACTACATGAACGGTTTGCTCAAATTAGCCCTGTCTTACTCCAATAAAAACTATGTCTACTCCTCAACCAACGAGGTTTACTCGCGGCCAAGAGTGATGGAGTCAGTTAAATCAGGAGCGATTTCCGTGATGTGGGGTGGCACCTCGGAAGAGATGGAGCGGGACTTTCTCCCCATCAGGATTGATGCATATCGAGGCCTGATGAACCATAGGTTATTTTTCATCCGTCAAGGCGACCAAGCCCGCTTCGATAACATTCACACCCTGGAAGACTTGAAAAAAATCACCTTTGGCCAAGGCCGCAGCTGGCAGGACGCATCAATATTGGAAAGTGCGGGGCTCACGGTCATCAAGACCACCAAAAAACCCGGGCTTTATCACATGCTGGATGGTGGCCGATTCGATGCATTTCCGCGCGGGGCAAATGAAGTCTGGACTGAGCTGTCAGCCTTTCCCAACCTTAAATTGACGGTTGAGAAAAAGCTGGTGTTAATTTACCCGCTCCCCACGTATTTTTTTGTAACCCCAAAAGATCCGGAACTCGCCAAAGACATCGAATCAGGCCTTGAGGCTGCTATTAAAGATGGAGCATTTAATAAGTATTTTTATGGCAGCCCGGAAGTTCAGGATGCACTAGCCAAAGCTGATCTAGGAAATCGCAGAGCAATCCGTATCAACAATCCTTATCTACCCAAAGCCACTCCATTAGAGCGCAAAGAGTTATGGCTCGATTTGATGGGTAAACCATCCACCTCTGCAACCACTCCATTGAGTGACGCCACCGCGCAAGCGGCTCCATAAATCGGAATTTAGAAACTTTTGACGAAAATCAGAATCACAATTCAGCTACAAGGGCTAAAAGCGAGCGAGAAGCGTACCTTGCCGCCTGCCCTAAGCGATTTAATTCCGCTATAGTAAGACCTTGAAAAAGGCCTAAACCCTCCAGAGTTCAGGTCGGATGTTTCAAACACTTAAGACCGCAAGGCCCCAACGCGAGCCAAACCCGCGTTTTTGACTTTTTTGAGATGCACCTTATGCAAATTGTTGTTGTGAGATCGCTGAAATTCACTCTGTTTAGCCTGCTTGTAAGCATTTCGTCACTAAGCCTTGCTGACAAAATTGCGGTTCTTAAGCCCACACCGGAACAAGGAAAGGCAGTCGTCGATCTGGTTCAGAAACTCGATACCGAGCATTACCGGGATCAAGACTTTAACGATGCCCTCTCCTCCCGCTATTTCGACGAATACTTAAAATCGCTCGACAGCGCGAAAAACTTCTTTCTCCAGTCCGATATTGCCGAATTCGAAAAATTTCGCAAAACCTTTGATGACGATTACAAAAAAGGCAAACTGGACAACAGCTTTCTGATTTTTAATCGTTTCAACGAGCGCATGATCACTCGCCTTGAGTCTGTGGTTAAAACCCTTGATGACCCAAAAACCACCTTCGATTTTGATGTAGAAGAGTCCATCACTATCGACCGGGAAAAAGCACCGTGGCCAGCCAATCAAGCCGCAGCTGATAAACTTTGGCATCAATATCTGAAATCCAATTTGCTCAACTCTATGCTCTCTGGCAAAAAGCTCGAAGAGAGTAAAACCACCTTGCGCAAGCGCTATGCAAACCAATTGCGCAGAATCAAGCAGCAAACTTCAGAAGAAGCATTTAGTGTGATGATGAATTCACTCACCATGCTTTACGATCCGCACACCAATTACCTCTCGCCTGAAAACGCAGAGAACTTTGACATCAGTATGTCACTGGAACTGCAAGGTATAGGTGCTGTTTTACAAAGTGATGAGGACTACACCAAAGTCAGCAGCTTGGTTGCTGGCGGCCCCGCAGCAAAACAAGGCCAATTAAAACCGAACGACAAAATTGTTTCGATTGCCCAAGGTGCAGACGGTGAGTTTGTCGATGTTGTCGGCTGGCGTCTTGATGAAGTCGTAAAATTAATTCGTGGCCCAAAAGGCACTTTGGTGCGCTTGGAGGTAATGCCTTCTGACCCAACCATTACCACCAACAAAAAAATCACGATAAAACGCGAAACAGTAAAGCTTGAAGATCAGGCAGCGAAAAAAGCCGTTTTTGAAGTACAAGACGGCGACAAAACAATCAAGATTGGTGTAATTGATATCCCCACCTTCTACATGAACTTTGAAGCCTACCAAAAAGGCGATCCAAACTATAAAAGTACCACACGCGACGTTTATAATTTGTTGAATGAGTTAAACAACAAAGAAAAAGTTGATGGTGTCATCATCGACTTGCGCGACAACGGTGGTGGTTCTTTACCTGAAGCGGCAATGCTGACTGACCTATTTGTTGATCCGGGTCCCGTGGTACAGATTCGTCAGAGCGACGATACAATTTCGCGCAACTATCGCGCATACCAACCAGCAATGTATCGCGCACCGATTGCCGTTTTAATTAATCGCTTGAGCGCATCTGCTTCCGAAATTTTTGCTGGTGCGATTCAAGATTACGGTCGCGGAATTATTATTGGCTCAACCACTTTCGGAAAAGGCTCAGTACAAAACCTGGTCGAGCTAAAACACGGTAGATTGAAAATCACCGAAGCGAAGTTCTATCGCATCTCGGGTGACAGTACTCAACACCGCGGAGTTATTCCCGATGTTCAACTCCCTAGCCTGTTAGATCCTGATGAAATTGGTGAAAGTAGTTATGACAACGCATTGCCGTGGGATCGCATCCACCCAGCACCGCATCAAAACTATTACACCATCAGCAAATATTTGCCGACCATTGAAACTGATCATCAGGAGCGCATGGCTAAAGATCCTGACTTCATTTTCTTGAACAAGCAAAGTGCCATGTACAAAGAAGCAGCGGCGAAGAAAGATGTTTCCCTTCGTTTAGCTACTCGTCAGGAAGAGCAAAAGCAAATGGAGAAGCGCGCTCTGGATATGGAAAACCAAAGACGTGTTGCTAAAAACGAGAAGCCCTACGCTGATTACGCAGCGCTGAAAAAAGCCAACGGTGGCGATGAAGACGAAGATGCACCGCCAAAAGAAACCGATAAAGAAATCAAACCAAAAGAAGACCCTTACTTGATGGAAGCAGGTCATGTTTTGGCTGATTTTATCAAGCAGTTATCGAATGAGAAAAAGGTCGCCAAACAGTAACGTTTAGCCACATTCAGTTTATTGCAACTCAAAACACCTGATCAGCAATGCTCAGGTGTTTTTCATCATAGAGCCTTATATGAAAGCTATTTCGTTTAATGTAAACAGTCTCCGCATGCGTTTACACCAATTAGAAGCCGTGATCGCCAAACACAATCCTGACTTTATCGGACTACAAGAAACCAAAGTAAACGATCCAGACTTCCCGCTCGATACAATTCAGGCAATGGGATATCACGTCGAATATTTCGGCCAAAAAACGCATTATGGTGTGGCGATAATGTCAAAGCATCCCTTCAAGAAAGTCATCAAAGGTTTTCCTGGTGACGAAGAAGGCGCTCAGCGACGTTTTATCGGCGGTGTTTTTGATACACCAATCGGTGAAGTGATTTTGCTGAATGGTTATTTCCCGCAAGGTGAGAGCCGCGACCACGCGGTTAAATTCCCCGCCAAAAGAAAGTTTTATGCCGATTTGATCAGCTATATAAAAAATGCGGAGCACGCAGGCAAACAAATTATCTTGATGGGCGACATGAACATTTCCCATCAAGATATTGATATCGGTATTGGCGAAGACAACCGTAAACGTTGGTTGCGCATCGGCAAGTGCAGTTTTTTACCAGAAGAACGCGAATGGCTTAATGAGTTACTCTCGCTCGGATTGAAAGATAGCTTCCGCTCGCATTATCCAGAGACGAGCGACTTATTTAGTTGGTTTGATTATCGCAGCGGTGGTTTTGAGGATAATCCAAAACGCGGCCTACGCATCGACTTGATTTTAATGACCGAAAACCTGCTGGAGAAGTGCGTTGCATCAGGCATTGATTACGATGTGCGCGGGATGGAAAAGCCCTCAGACCACTGCCCTATCTGGGCGGAATTTAAAGCCAGCTGATAACCCAATCCTCCATGCGCCTATTGAGGCGTGTGGAGGATTAAATTAAATCACCTGGTTTCTGCACCACACATTTTTGGCAGGTGTTTTTTCAAAATCTCCGCTAAATGGCGCGTTGCGGGCCCGGCAAAATCGCGGTCTGCAAACGTCAAATAAGTTGTCACCTCTCGCTCAGCTCCCACCTCTACCGGCAAATATTTCAGACGCCCTGCGGCAATATCTTCGTGCGTATAAGCATCAGGAATCCACGCGTAACCCAACCCCATGCGAATCGCATCCAGCGAGGTTTTAATGTGGCTCACGGTCCAGCGCTGATCCGCCTCTTGCCACCCTTCTGTACGACGACGATATTGACCTGAGTCCCGCACGATAATTTGGCGATGCTGCCGCATATCTTCGGAATTGATTGATCGACCCAGTTGCTGCAATGGATGATCAGCACTGGACACTCCGTGCATTGTTACGGTCACCAATTTCTCACCCATAAAACCCGTTGGCACTCGCCCGCCGATGGCCAAATCCACCTGCCGTTGCAAGAGGGCATCCTCTGTTCCGCTCAATACCGACTCAAAGATTTCGACCCGCGTATCGGGAAAATCCTTGGCGAAAATAGCGAGGCACTGCAGTACGCGCGCAGGCGGAATAATAATATCGGCGGCGATCTTCACCAGCGGTTCGACGTGTATCGATAAACAACCGGCCGATTTTTCCAAACGCTCAGCTTGTTCAAGCAGCTGTTTGGCTCGACGATATAACAGCTCACCCGCCGGAGACGCCACAGCCTTACGCCCCTGCAACTGGAAAACCTTCACACCAAGAGCCGTCTCCAACTGGGATATAGCGTAAGAAACAGCCGACTGGCTTTTGTTAAGCAGCTCAGCAGCCTTAGCGTAACCACCCGCATCAATTACAGCCAATAACGCTCGCCATTGCTCAAGCGTGACCTTGTTTTCGGTAGTACCTGCCGCTGTCGGCGTTGTCATTTCTTCCTGAGCCATATCTCGCTATTCCGATAGTTAATCTGCAAACAATCCAATTATTCGATCATATACCACTAAATATCGCTATTTATCATTCGCTCGTCAAATCATTTAATGAACACATGGCAATCAAGCCACCCAAACGACGAGGAATTAAAGATGGCTACTCTTTTACAAATCAACAGCAGTTTATTTGGTGACAACGGTAACTCCAGCGTATTGAGCCAAGAGTTCGTACAAAGCTGGAAAGCGCAAAACCCTGCAGGAAATGTTGTAGTGCGTGATTTTGCAAAAGAAGATGTACCGCATTTGGACGCAGCACGAGTACAAGCTCTGTTCAGTCCTGCCGAAGGTCGTACCCCAGAGCAACAAGCAGTGCTGGATTACTCTGACAAAATCATCGCAGAGATAGAAGCAGCTGATGCAATTGTGATTGGTGTACCTCTGTATAACTTTGGCGTGCCTTCAACACTCAAGGCTTATTTCGATCACATTGCTCGCGCCGGTGTTACCTTCAAGTACACCGAAACTGGCCCAGTTGGTTTGCTTACCGATAAACCCGTATACATCATCGCTGCACGTGGTGGCGTATACAAAGGTCAACCAAGCGATACACAAAGTCCGTTCCTGACGACATTTTTGAATTTTGTTGGATTGAAAGACGTGCACTTCATTTACGCAGAAGGCCTGAACATGGGTCAAAAAGATCAGGCATTTACCGCTGCGAAAGCTGAAATTGCACAGGGTGTTGCGGCTTAATCCGCAACTCACCAGCAACAATCACCTCAACCTACAGGAGTAAATTTTATGCAACGCCAGTTACAGCAAATATTGCAAGGCCGCGACACCAGCGACGGTGCTGGTGTACGCATAAAACGCAGCCTTGGGCAACATCAGCACGCGCGCTTCGATCCATTTTTAATGCTGGATGAATTTGGAAGCAACAGCGCTGATGATTACATCGCAGGGTTTCCTGCGCATCCGCATCGCGGTTTTGAAACTGTAACCTATATGCTCGAAGGCCATATGCTGCACGAGGACCATATGGGTAACAAAGGTCACTTACGCAATGGTGATGTGCAATGGATGACTGCAGGTCGGGGAATTATTCATTCTGAAATGCCGCAGCAAGAACATGGGTTAATGCGTGGCTTTCAACTGTGGCTGAACTTGCCTGCTGCGGAAAAAATGAAACCCGCAAATTACCGCGATATTCCTGCGGCGGAAATCCCCGTCGCCGCACTGCCCAACGGTGGCAGCATCAAGGTAATTGCCAACAGTGCATTTGTGAATGGCAAAATTGTTAGCGGCCCAATCCAGGGGTTAACAACAGAAGCTATTTATTGGGATGTGCATTTGCCTTCGCAGGTAGAGTTTCATCACGCACTACCTGAAGATCACAATACCTTTTTGTATGTATATGAAGGGGACATTGTTATCGGCGAAGACAAACGCAAGCTCACCAAAGGTAATGCGGGATTGCTTGGAAAAGGTGATCAGCTAAGCGTTCAGGCAGTAAGTGAAGATACACGCTTTCTGGTCATATCAGGCAAGCCACTGAAAGAGCCAATTGTTCAATACGGCCCGTTTGTGATGAACACTACTGATGAAATTGAACAAGCTATCCAGGATTATCGCGCTGGAATCCTGGCTGCAGAATAGTAGGTAGTCGCACCAACAAAAAAGCAGGCCTTAATGCCTGCTTTTTTGTTTTCCATAAATCATTTTTCTAGAATGAGCCAATTAGAACTCCAACTGCAAACGCCCCTGATGGCGAACCATAGGTCTTTTTGTTTGCTGTACTAATAACGCCTGCGCATAGTGTTCTGCCACCGCGATTGCAGCACAATTGATGATGTCCAGATTACCAGCGTATTTAGGCAAGTAATCACCAAGTCCCTCTACACTCAAATCGATTCTGATGCCATCGTCCACCAAAACCGGGGAAGAATCCAATTTATAGCCAGGTACATATTGTTGGATTTTACGCAGCATAATATCCAGTTGAATATCTAATTCACCAAGATCAAAAAAGTCACCGTATGCAGTGACACTCGTTATCATCCTGGTTTCCAAATTGATGTCGTCGACCACCAGCTCAACATCAAAATCCGTTAATCCGGTATATTTTTTCAGGCCTGCCTTGGTGTTGTGATAATACTCATCCAGATTTGCCAGCGTTCCAGGGCCAATTGAGTTAGCAGAAACAATAGATTTAACTTCAATGTTGTTAACACCGGGCAGGCTTTTTGCCAAAACATAAGCAACAGGAATTGACGATTGACCGCCGCATGAAATCATACTGATGTTTTTATTTTGCAACACTTCGTCCATTCCAAGGGCAGGAACGCAGCACTCCCCTATTTGCGATGGCGTCATATCGATTGCGAGAATGCCGAGCTCATCAAAGATCTGCGCATGCTCAACATGATTGGCAGCAGAGGTTGCATCAAAAACGATATCGCAGCGATTGCGCGGTTCAAAAAAAGCATTTATCCCCTGATCAGATACATTAACACCCAAATCTGCTGCATAACGCATGCCTGGAGACTGCAAATTCCTACCAACAAAAACAACACACTCCATCCAGGGTGAGCGCAGCACTTTTACTAATAAATCTGCACCAATTTTACCCGTCCCTATAATGCCAACCCGCAGCTTTCCTGCTACTGGATCAAAAACATCTTTGTTACGCCGTAAGAAATCACCACTCAATAACGTTTTAATGAACTGCATAATTTAATCCTTAAAATTTATTTCATTAACCTGTATTTTTCTTGGCTTTCGCAACACAGCTAAAAGATTTCACAATCATTTATTCAATGAAATAATAAATGATTAGTTTCGCGAACCATCTCGCATAAAAAAATAATAATTAATAAATCATTATTTATGGTCTAAACCTCAATTATTTTCATCCTTGAAAAACCCGGATAAATGTAAGGAATAAATACATTATTTTTATTTAATAAGATTAATAACACTCAAAAAAATAGACAGCTTTTATAAAGATCATTTTTTATACCGATGATAATCCGCAAGACAAAATAAAAATCTATGCGCCATTTTTTTTATTCAAACCGAGAAACAGCTATCAAATAAAAAATGAGATAGTCATAATCCGCGCCCGTTAACACTTGTTAACCCAATCGTATTTTGTTGTGCGCTTACGCACGACGTCGAATTTTCATTGTTACACCTTATTGACCTGAACCCCCTGCTTCATCGCTACAGAAATTTTCGATAAATAGTAAAAGTAATCCCCGGTTAATCAGTTAACGCATTAATGATTGACTATAAGGATTAGAAAATACTTTGATCTGAGGTTTTGTCGAAATAAAAGTTTAATTTTTGACAGTTGACAACCAAAGGAGCATCAAGTGGTTAAACAACCCAAACATTATTTCGAGGCCATTCTGGAAATTAATGCGCCCTGGTCGGTACAGGATGTAAATATCGATGAAAAGAATAAGATCATTCAAGTAACCCTGTCTTATCATGCGGAAAAATCTCGTTTCTCTTTTTTCTCAAAGACAAATGAGACGGAAAACAACAAAATTGTTGACACGGGTTTAAGCAAGCGCTGGCTTCACAGTAGTATTGGCTACTACAGCTGCCACATTGTGTCGTCTTTTTATGATCGCAGCTTGTCGGGCTCCGGTATAAGCCGCGACGCACTCTTGCAGCCCAATTTTTTAGGCGATCCAAATCGCAACTACACACATCAGCTGCGTCAGGAAGTTGCACTTGCACACATTCGAGGCATCGCACCCAATGCAATCGCAAACATGCAACGTATTGATCAATCGCTGGTTGATGAAATTTTAAGTGATGTTGAAAAAACACCAGAATCTTATCGTCTAGCGACATGCCTTCCATGTGAATCTGACCCGATTTGGGAAAATATGATTTACGATAAATTTCATATCAAAACCCAATTGTTTCCCCTAAAGCTCATACTCTCAAAATTAAAACTGAGCATGATTGATCCGAAAATCGAGGTAAAACTCTCGGATTCTGTCAACGAGTTACGGAAGTTTTTTATTTCGCACATCAATACACTGGACGCGGAAATAGGCCAGATTTGCTCTCTCTCGATGAAGAAGCAGTCGGTCGAAGAGCGACGCAATGTCACCACCAAATTGGTTCTGCCTGCATTAAAAAATAGCATTTGGTTAAAAATGGTCACCGGTAAAATAGATCTTGGCTCCACCAATATGCCGTTAAATCTATTTCTGGTGCGTTTGCGCCATGCCTTTCACAATACTGACGACAATAATGCGCGCATATTCGCCCTGAACTCTCTGCGTGAATTTTTCCGCAAGAATGCTCGCAGCCTGAAGAAAGAACTGGTGTTGATTAATCAGCTAATGAACGCACCAGAAGAAAACCAATTTTCCTTGCCCGATGAGCGCAGTGACATTTGGAAGCGCATCTTAAAAGATGATGCTTTCATCCCGAGCTCACATATTGCCTATAAGCTGCTGCTTTCCAATCTTCGCTCACAGATGCTGATGAACCCCGACCCGGTTGTAGAACTGAACGCAGTGCGTCGCGTAAGGGACTTTATCAAACACAACCAACGGTTTATGCAACAAGAACTACGCATGGTTTTAAGCAGTAGTTACTAACACTTATTAGATCGACCAGGAGATCTTGCATGGCCCAAGACGCCGACATTAGTATCCGCAGTGCCCTTTTAAATCGCGCACAGCTCATTGAAAAAATAAATAGAGGTGAATATTTAGTTATTGCCGCCGATGAATCGGTATTAACTGATCTTCCATCAGGGAATTGGATCGCAGGCACTATTCCTTATTTCATGACGGCAGAAGGTGGCAAAGTTGATCGCGAGCAGATATTTGTAAATACGATTGAGGGCGTGCAACCAGGCAATGCACCGCGCATTACCCTTTACGATGGTAATTCTATTGCGCGCATCGCACAGGAAGCACCAGAGCATGGCTTTAGTATCGTCATATTACCTGCGATGTCAGAGGTGCACTTGTCTTACGCACAAAATGCACCAGACTACCCTAATATGTATTTTTCACCGATTATTGGTTGGATCTCAGGTGTACATCTTGATGATATTGCCAGTCGCACAGCTAAAGTGGGCTTTGGCCCTGCCAGAGGTATGCTATTTGATCAGCAAGCCGTAGCAATGCATATCCCGTTGCCCACTAATCAATTGGCGAACATCAACATCGTCAACTTATTCACCCAAGGTGATGGGCCAGAAATCAAATTTAAAAATACCGGCTTTAGCGTCAGTGAATGCACTATCAATGGAGAAACTGCATCGCTGGCGGATTACATTAAATATGCCAAAGTCGATACACGCTTGCCTCTAGTTGCCAACTACTCAGGCGTAATGATTAACGTCAGTATCCAGCAAATAGACGAAGCCAATAATAAAGTAGATCTCTACGCACCGGTCTTTGCAGACATCAGTTATCGCTTCGCAAAACCTGTGGAAAATTATATTGAAAGCTTCAATAAAGAATTATCCGCATCAGCAAGCGAAGGCATATCCTTCTCCTGCAATTGCATACTCAACTATCTTTATTCCGAGCTTGAGGGAAAAAAAACGCGCGACCTAACGGGGCCGATTACATTTGGAGAGGTCGCCTACCAGCTACTTAACCAAACACTCGTGTATTTAAGCCTGAGCGGAAATTCCCGCTGAGTTCGTTAAGCCGAATAGTTTAAAAGGTACCGAAAATAAAAAAGGCGGATTTTAAATCCGCCTTTTTGTTATCGCTAAAACTAGCGTCCCGCCCCGTAGGCTTGAATATACTTCTGCAGAGCTTTTTCATTTCGTTTGATAAAATCGATGTCACTTCTCGGCACGGCTAGCACCGCGGGATCAGCCTTTTCCTTTAATTGCTGCGCCTGCTCCTCAGTTACCTTTCCTAAATCGCCAAACAAGAAATAAGCAGCTATCGCATTGCCCAACTTGGTGCTCAAGCGCATATATTCCCCTACCGATTTCCAACCATGTTTCAAAGCAACTTGGTTGGCGCTATCGAGGAGCTTTTTTGAATCAAGTAAGGCGTTGATTTTTTTATCCTGTTCTACTGGTGTTAACGCCTCGAAGGCTTTCAGATCAGCATCACTAGCATTCGCTGCATCAATCACTTGAACAAACTCCGCGATATCGCGGTTGCTTTGCATCCAGCGCTGTACAGATTGAGCATTCAAGTTTTTATTATCGGGTAAAAACTGAGCTTGTGCAGAAGCACACAAGATGAACATCACACCAGCGAGACAACGAAGAATTAACCTACTCATTAACAGATTCATATTTATCAGGATACTCGTAGTGTAATTGCGGTTACAAATGACCAAACCCAAAAGAAAAAGAACACCAGAAATGGCGTTAATATGCCGAGCGATAATCCCGCCATGCCTTTACCTTCATAGAATGGATAAAATACAAACAATTGGATCAGCGTTGGAATTAGCGCAATGACAAAACTACGGGCAAATAGACTGCTGGCAAAAATCGGCAATAAAAATAATAACCCCCAAATGCCACCCCATACGATACGCGGGTACATCCATTGTGGTGATATTGATCCAGCTAACTGCACATTCAGGGATTGAGTAATCCCGTAGCGCGAAAACAACCACATCACAACACACATCACCAGTCCACCAAGACAACCGGCAGCAAAGACAACCAAGGTATTTTTCATAAACTTCTGCCTGACAAGAAATAATTACTGCCAATTATTGGCAGTGACGCGGTAGATACTAGGCGACAGTTTATCACCCTGCCTTAACACTTGGTTACGCCAATAGTCCCAACCGAGCTGCTACAATAGCGGCTCAGAAATTAGCCAGTGACCACCATTCAGCGATATCTATTATGTTTCGTTATTTTGAAAGCCTGATTAAGCCTTTTCCACCGCAAGATCCCACTGCTCCACCTAAAACGCTTTACGCTTTTTGCCGGCACTACAGCCGCGGAGCGGAAGTATATCTGTTAGGTATGGCGCTTTTTACTGGCCTGATCGCGATTATGGAAGTTTCCCTATTCGGATTTTTGGGCGACTTGGTAGATTCGCTCAATAAACACTCACCCCAAACATTCTGGGCCGAATCACAAGACCAGTTAATCTGGATGGGATTCATCTTGCTCGTAGCATTGCCTGTATCAGTGTTGCTTCATTCGCTACTAATGCATCAAACCCTTTTGGGAAATTTCCCTATGCGCATCCGCTGGCAAGCGCACCGCTATTTGCTTGGCCAGAGCTACCAGTTTTATCAGGATGAGTTCGCCGGCCGTATCGCCACCAAGGTAATGCAAACCGCATTGGCCGTGCGCGAAACCATTATGAAATTACTCGACGTTTTACTTTACGTCATCGTCTATTTCACCGGCATTCTTGTACTTTCCGCTTCGCTCGACTGGCGCTTGGCAATCCCACTAATGATGTGGTTTTTTGCTTATGCAGGTTTGTTGTATTACTTCTTGCCACGCCTTGCAAAAATATCCTCAGCGCAAGCCCACGCACGATCTGATATGACTGGGCGACTGGTCGATACCTACACAAATATCTCCACCGTAAAACTTTTTTCACATTCCAATCGCGAAGCCGATTATGCCAAAAAAGGCATGGAGCATTTTTTATCGACGGTTCATCCACAAATGCGCCTCGCCACCTTATTGGGCACAGGCGTGTGGCTGATTAATGCATTGCTGATTTTTGCTATCGCGGCAATGTCACTGTGGCTTTGGTCAAGCGCTGCCATTACCACCGGCGCCATTGCAGCAGCGGTTGGATTAGTTTTGCGCTTGAATGGCATGGCGCAGTGGATTATGTGGGAAGTATCGGCATTGTTTGAAAATATCGGTACTGCGCGCGATGGTTTGAATACCTTAACTATTCCACGCGAAGTCCAGGACAAACCTCATGCACCGCCGCTGCTGATTAAACAAAGTACTATCGACTTTAAATCCGTTCGCTTCAACTACGGCAAAGACGATGGGTTACTGCAGAACTTTGACCTGCACATTAATGCGGGCGAAAAGATCGGTTTGGTTGGGCGTTCAGGTGCTGGAAAATCCACGCTCGTTAATCTGCTCTTGCGTTTTTATGATGTGGATGCCGGAACCATTTTAATCGACAACCAAAATATTGTTGATATTAAGCAGGAGAGCTTGCGTGCACAGATTGGCATGGTCACGCAAGACACATCCCTGTTACATCGCTCCATCCGCGACAATCTGCTTTACGGAAAACCGGATGCCACCGAAGAAGAAATGATTCGTGCTGCGCAACAAGCCGAGGCGCATGATTTTATTATGAGCCTCACCGACAACGAAGATCGCAAAGGCTACGATGCCCACGTAGGCGAGCGCGGCGTAAAATTATCCGGCGGTCAGCGTCAACGTATTGCGATCGCACGCGTGCTAATTAAAAACGCCCCGATATTGATTATGGATGAAGCAACATCCGCGCTGGATTCAGAAGTAGAAGCAGCAATCCAAACCAACTTGAACTGGTTGATGCAAGGAAAAACAGTAATTGCAATCGCGCATCGCCTGTCAACTATCGCAGCACTAGATCGTTTGATTGTGTTGGATAAAGGCGAAATTATTGAACAAGGTACACACAACGAATTGATCGCTAAAAACGGCGTCTATGCGCATCTGTGGGCGCGCCAATCCGGTGGATTTTTGGGGGAATTTTAACTCAAATAGCGGATTAGCCAGATCGAATTATCTGGCTAATCCATTTTGTGATTACCACATCAAATCATCTGGAATGACATAATCTTTATAAGGATCATCTTCTTCTGCTTGCTGGGTATTTTTAGTGTTCGCGACAATCACGAATTTTTCATCGCGCTGGGAAATTTTATCAGCCACTATTCGCGGCACCAATTCATATCCCTCGCCTAATTTCACCACCGCCAAAACGCCGCGAACAATTTGTTCCTGAACCGTTTTGGAAACCCGGATTTTTTTGATTAACTTTCCGTCACTAAAGTTGTACTCAACATCACCGTCACCTGCCCCTTTGGATTGGCGATGATTTTCGATTAACTGTTTAATTTGCGCGGCTATGGCCTTTTGCTGCAATTCCTGATCGCGCTGACGATTTAATTCCCGATCACGCTCCGCTTTTTCTACACGCGCCTGTTCAGCCGATTGTTTTATTTCATCGACAACTTCTTCACTAGAGCGCCGCGCCACATTGGTTTCTTTACGCTTTTCTTTATTTGCCTGTTTGGCTTTTTTCGCGTCGATCAACCCTGCCTTGAGCAGTTGGTCTTGAAGAGATGCCATAAATAATCACCTGTTGATAAAAATTTTGCGCATAATACTACCTCTTTTGCCCCTATACACGAATTCGCAGCCATGAAAACCTGGGATATTTTTTGCCGCGTCATCGACAATTTTGGCGATATCGGCGTTTGCTGGCGACTGTCCAGGCAACTTGCAGCGGAGCACAACCAACACGTCCGTCTTTGGGTGGATGACCTTCACTCACTGATTCGCATTTGGCCCGCAGCTCTAGACATTGATGAGCAACAGCTCGCAGGTGTAGAAGTACGCCGATGGACACCTGAATTTTGCACAAAAATACAGGTGGTCGATGTTGTCATCGAGGCTTTCGCCTGTGATATCCCAGCCTCCTATATAGACGCTATGGCTGAGCAAAAACGCGCCGGGCATGCTCCCATCTGGATAAATTTGGAATACCTGAGCGCCGAAAAATGGGTTGAGGATTGCCATCGAATGCAATCGCCCCATCCCGCCACCGGCCTGCGCAAGACGTTTTTCTTTCCCGGATTCAGCCCCCGCACAGGCGGTTTGTTAAGGGAAAACAATCTCTTGCGCGAGCGAGACCTATTCGTAGCGACTGATTGGCTTAAACAAATTGGTGTTGTGCCGCAGCCAGGAGCACTTCTGGTCTCACTTTTTGCCTACGAAAACCCCGCAGTTACCGACCTGCTTGAAGCATGTAAAAACAGCGATAAACAAATCCATTGCCTGGTGCCCGCGGGCAAGATCCTGACCAGCATCAACCAATCACTCGGGAAGCAGCTCAGCACTGGTGATATCTATAGCAAAGGAAACCTGTACCTGCAGGTTATCCCGTTTCTCACCCAGCTTGAGTATGACTATTTACTTTGGGCTTGCGATATCAACTTTGTCCGGGGTGAAGACTCATTTGTCAGAGCCCAGTGGGCGGCCAAGCCACTGATTTGGCATATCTACCCTCAAGAAGAGGATGCTCACATTATCAAGCTTTCAGCCTTTCTGGATGCTTATCTAGCGGCCGGAAAAGATCAACTACCAGACAACATCCGCGAGCTGTGGCTATCCTGGAACCGAAATGGCGATATCAGCAACAGCTGGAACACCCTGGTTGAACGGCTACCCACGTGGCAGCAGCACGCACAGGATTGGTGTGACTTGCTCGCTAATCAACCCGATTTAGCCAGCCAACTGGTAGATTTGAGCGCCGTTTGGGGGCGCTAAAAAAGCACTACAGAAAAAACACAAAGAACTGTATAGTAGCGCGCCGATTTCAAACCCGGGACTCCTGGGGGCTTTTAAGCCCGCGCGCTACGCGAACCAAGGCTTCCCTCTTTATTCGTTAACCATTGCAAACTGGGATTTACCATGAAAAATGCTCAAGAATGCCGCGCTGGCAACGTTCTGATGATCGACGGCTCACCCTGGGTTGTTCAAAAAGCGGAATACAACAAGTCTGGCCGTAACTCAGCCGTTGTTAAAATGAAATTGAAAAACCTGCTGAACGGCATGAACACTGAAACTGTTTACCGTGCAGACGACAAATTCGAAGACATCCAATTGGATCGTAAAGAAGTAACCTACTCTTACTACGCTGATCCAATGTACGTATTTATGGACCCAGAGTTCAACCAATACGAAGTAACTGGCGAAGAGCTGGGCGACCTGCTTCCATGGATCGAAGACGGCATGGAAGACGTGTGCGATGCAGTATTCTACGAAGGCAAAGTGATCTCTGTAACTCCACCAAACGCGATTACCCGTGAAGTGGCTTACACCGAACCAGCAGTTCGTGGTGACACCTCTGGTAAAGTAATGAAAACTGCAAAACTGCTTAACGGCACTGAATTGCAAGTTGCTGCGTTTGTTGAAATTGGTCAAAAGATCATCATCGACGCACGTACCGGCGAATACAAATCTCGCGCTTAATCGCAGATTCGTAACGCAAATAAAAATGGCGCCTTCAGGGCGCCATTTTTGTTTCCAGCCAGCCTTTTTAACACTCACAAACTGATCAACATTCTCAAAGCAAAAACATAATTCCTGCTTTGTGCATCACACACCATGAATGCTCATCAAGTGGGCTGCAACACCCATTGTGAATTTGTCCTCTTTCAAGAATCCAAACATGAGTTAAAAACCTTGTAAAAATCCAATCCCTTTGAACGTATATCCAGATAAAGATACGAAAGCTTCCCTTAACTCATACTGATACTACACAAACCTATCTCACACATTTTGGTTATGTAGATTTCATAAGCCCGAGCACCACCATCACAACCGGCATAATTTGCCGCTCATCCTTTTCTCATACCACTCAGCACCCAATACACATCAACCACGCGCATTAATGGAAGATACACACCTTGTATCAAGGAATTTAAAGGAAATAGATATGCGTTTTATTACACCAATAGCCATTTAACAAAGAATGCTGCCGTCTTAACCACCAGTTAAGACTCGTGGTTTCTTTGCGCCAAAACTTTCAATAAAGGAACATTTATGAGCAGATTAATAAAATTTAGCGTGAGCTTGGTAAGTATATCTTTGTGCCTGTGCGTTGCGGTGGGTCTAACGTCGTGCAAAAACTTACCCGATACCGCTGACACTCAAGTGATACAGCAGGATAATCGGAAAATAGAAAACTACGTTCGTCGGCATGAGCAAGCGGCCTATACACTCGTATTTGAGAGCGGTGCCAGGAATTGTATTCAACGCTGGGGAAAAGTGCTGCAACAACTACCAGCGAACGTCAATGTGTACGCCTACAATCGTCCTGGTTACTGCAATAGTTCGACTATCGCAGCAGAACCCAATAGCCACAACATTGCGCGCGAATTGCGTTTGGAATTGCATAGGCAAGAGCTTAAACCTCCCTATGTATTGATTGGTCACTCTATCGGCGGACTCTACGTACAGCAGTTTGCACGAGAGTATCCCGATGAGGTGCATGGACTGGTTTTGGTTGATGCAATGTATCCTGGTTTTTTGAAAACCCCCAGCGAATTTCCCTGGTATACAAACATAGGAATGAAATTGTTCTTACCAAAAGCAGTGAGAGAAGAGGTCAATCTGGCCTATATGAGTGGCTTGATGATTGACGCGTTGCCGACGATTGATGATAAGCCTATTGTGCGAATGTTCAATGAGCCAAAAGGCATGGCCATAGAAGTGGATTTCGGCGTGTTTAATCGAGATGAAAAAACCAGAGACAAGATACGGAATATCTATCCTAATGCGAAAATCGTAGTGGCAGATTCTTCTCATCAAATGCAGGAGACGTCCCCTGAATTGGTGATACAAGCTATTGACGATGTGATGCAAGCGCAGGGAGCGTTGCAATAATATCTATTGATGGAAGATACATACTTCGTACTAAGGAATTTAAAAGGAAATAGAGATGCGCTTTATTACTGCACTGCTATCAACAATAGTCCTTTGCGCTTCGCTTGCTAAAGCCGAGACAGAAACCTCATCGCAAACCCTCGAAGAGCTTAAAGTCGCCATTGAAAAAATCCGAGCTGAAAGCAATACACCCGCCGTTGGTATAGCACTGGTTGGCAAAGACGGCCCTCTGTGGATTGCAGGACTCGGTGAAGCCGATATTGAACAACATACACCCGCCGATGAAAACACCCTTTTTCGTATAGGTTCAGTTTCAAAAATGTTTGCCGCGCTCGCGGTGCTGAAATTACAACAAGAAGGAAAGCTCAACCTGAATGATAAGGTACGCGATGTAGTGCCGGAGATTCAGTTTGAAAACCAGTGGGAAGAAACACATCCGGTAAGAATTGCTCACCTACTGGAACACACTACCGGCTGGGATGATATTCACCTTGCGGAATACGCGTATTCCGCGCCGGATAGCATGAGCACAAAAGAAGGGCTTGATTACCATCCTGATTCGCGCAAATCCCGCTGGATTCCCGGCACCCGTTATGCCTATTGCAATGCAGGCGCGGCAGTGGTCGCCTATATCGTAGAAAAAATAACGGGCAAAAAATACGAAGATTATATTGAAGCCAGTTTTTTCAAACCCTTGGAAATGCCATCGAGCAGTTACTTTAAGACTGATCTATATCAACAAAAAGGCGCAACACTTTATACCAATAATAAACCCAAAAAATATTGGCACATCATCCATAGAGCAGCAGGCTCCATTAATTCATCGCCAAAAGATATGGCTAATTTTGTGCAATTTTTATTGTTGCGCGGAGCAACGCCAAGCCAACAACTGATACCAAGCGAAGCACTGGATCGCATGGAAGCATCAGCAACAACATTAGGCAGCGCTTCTGGGCTTACAGCAGGTTATGGGCTCGCCAATTACACCAGCGGCCACAAAAACTTTCATGTGGTATTTCACGGCCATAACGGCAGTGTGTTTGGCGGGTTAACCGAATTAAGTTACAACCGGGAACTGGGAGCGGGTTATGTATTTATGATCAATGCAGGTAACTGGTCTGCATTTGATAAAATCTCCAAAACCATTCGCACTTATTTGCTTAAAGATCACAAAATTAACAAACCCCAACCTATAGCTCTTCCAGAAAAATTCAAAACACTGAATGGCTACTACGCCCCTATTAATCACCGCCAACATATGACTCGATTAATGAATGGAATCTTTGGTGTCATGAAATTTCACACCGATGACCACTATGTTTATCGAGAACCTCTGCTCGGGGGATGGGATGCACCTGGTGTGGCTTACGCCGTGAACAACGAAAATCTGATAGAACAATGGACTGGCCTCCCAACCATTGCATTGGTCAATGATCCAATTGAAGGAAGTACGGTGCAAATTGGAGCAGATTTATTTAAACCTGTATCCACATGGAGCGTTTTCAGTTTACTCGGGCTTTATCTATCACTTGGCATCATAACCTTGTTAAGCTTACTGGCCATCATTGTATGGGGCTCGCGTCGGCTAGTGAAAAAAATACCTGCTGATGCCAGTGTCTGGATTCGCATTTGGCCGCTGTCGTCCAGCTTGATATTGCTAGCATTAATTGCATGCTTATCAATGGCCGGATTATTTATGCAAGCGGCAGCGAGCGTATCAATACTTTCCATCACTGTTTATCTATTGAGTATTCTCTATCCATTGGGCGCCCTCGTCAGCGCCGCAATGCTAATCAAGTACCGTAAGCATGCCATATCGAAATGGCTATACGGATACGCACTACTTTATACAGGCCTGCATTTATTGATGGCTGCGCACCTGGCTTACTATGGAATATTTGCGTTAAAACTCTGGGCATAGTCGATGAATATTTATTTCTTCCCACACAACAGAACGTTTTGGATGTACCACGGATCAATTTTATTGATCATGACGCTGGCACAATCCCTGATTACTTTGTTATGGAGGGAAGAAGTACTCATTAATTTTATGCGTTGGTTATTGTGGCTCCCCCTATTTACACTGGCAGTACTCTATTATCGATACCTATATAAAACTCATCAATGGCATGAATTAAACACTGCGAAGAATACTCTAGTGGTAACCGGATATAGTTTAGCTAGCGGCCTCATAGTTACATTGATCATGCGGGGCTCTATTATTCCATTTTTTGGGGGAGACATAGAAAATGCAGTTACCCAACATTCAACTACTGCCTCAACCATCAACTCGCAAACATTTATCGGCAACTGGCTTCAAACTCAATTATTTATTGGTGGCTGGATTTTTTTATACATCAGTATTGCAACAAAACAAAGAATCAAAGAGACCGAATTAAGCAACCTACGTTTGCAGAATAGCCTTAAGGGCGCGCAGCTGATTAACCTTACCAATCAACTTAACCCCCATTTTTTATTCAATGCACTGAACAATATTCGATTTACAATTCATGAAGACCCGCAAAAAGCAGACGACATACTCACTGCTCTATCAGATATCCTTCGCTACTCGCTGGAAACAAGCAGACATGAGAAAGTCTACTTAAGTGAAGAATTGGAGATAATCCAGCGCTATATTGCTATCGTAAAAATTCAAATGGAAGACCGCCTTAACGCTACTATAAATATACCGGAGAGTATTCACGCCTACCTGATTCCACCCATGATCCTGCAAATGTTGATAGAGAATGCTGTCAAACACGGAATTGATAATCTTCGTTACGGCGGGGAGGTAAAGCTTGGCTCGAACGAGCAGAAAACACATATTGTTTTTACAGTAACCAATAACATTCCCGATACCAGCACACTACAAAATCACAACACGGGAATTGGCCTAAAGAACATAGAGCAGCGCCTGCAACTGCTGTATGGCGGTAATGCCAGTTGCGAGACTGCAATTCAAGATCAGGTATTTATAGTAACAGTCACAATTCCAAAGGAGCTGACAACATGAAAGCAATAGTGGTCGAAGATTCCCGTGTTGCGCGTGAAGGTTTAGTGCGCATGCTTAAGAACTTCAACACATTGGAAGTAGTCGGTGATGCAGAACACCCAATCCCTGCACTGGAACTGATCCGCAGCACTCGACCCGATGTTATTTTTCTCGATATCCATATGCCGGGCGAAACCGGATTTGACCTTCTGGAAAAAATTGATTATTCACCGCGAATTATTTTTACCACGGCATATTCGGAATATGCAGTCAAATCATTCGACTACAACACCATCGATTATCTACTAAAACCGATTAGCCAGGAGCGTTTGGCAATTGCCATCGCCAAACTCAATAAAACTAACGAGGAATTTTCGACAGGCACCAAATCAGCACTGGAGATGAACAATAAAATTTTCATCAAAGACGATGAAAAATGCCATTTGGTTACACTGGAGAGCATTCGCTATTTCGAAAGCTGCAAAAACTATGTACGAGTTTACTTTAATGCAGAATCTGCATTCGTAAAAAAATCCCTCAATCAAATAGAGGAGCGTCTACCGGGGAAATTCTTCTTTCGTGCTAACCGCCAGTTTATTGTGAACCTACAGGCCATTAGTGCTATTGAGGACGGCATACATGATGGCTACGTGATAACCATGGACGACGGTGTCACTATCGATATATCTCGCCGACAAGCAGCAGATTTAAAGGAAATTTTAAGTTTGTAAAAAAACTATTTGCGAATAGCCCAATATAGTCTTGGCAAAAGTAAAAGCAGCAAAACCCCACCGAATAATACTGCATCAAAGTAACTGGAACGCACCTGCATCAACACATGTACCCACGCGAGAATCGCGATAAGATAAATCGATTTGTGCAGCCTGATCCAATTTTTTCCTAAACGTCGCATCATTGCCTGAGTCGAGGTAACACCCAGTGCGATTAATAAAACAACGGCAGGAATCGTTACCAGAATATAGGGGCGCTCAACGAGCTCTTTAGCAAAGCGGGATAAATCCAATCCTAAAATTAACACCAAAAACGCAAGCACGTGCAGCATTGCATAAAACAAGGAAAATAATCCCAGCATACGCCGATGCACCTGCAGCCAGCGAAAATGCACTTTTTGGAAATGTATTAGTCGACGCAACGGCGTTACCGCTAGCGTGATAAATAAAAAATAAATCGCCCATTTACCGGTAAATAACACAATGGTTTTTGCCGGATCAGCTCCGAGCTGGTTAGTCAGTGTTTGATACACCAGCCATATGAATGGGATTATCGATATAAAAAAAATAACCAGTCTTCGCCAGAATACAGGCATTGGTTTTACTCTTAGTAAAATTTACGTAGGTCCATATCTTTATACAGGTGCGCGACCTGTTCTGCGTAGCCGTTAAATAATTGTGTGGGAATAATATTGGGGCGTAACAACCCACTGGGTAAACGCCGCTCCTCCGCTTGGCTCCAGCGCGGGTGGCTGACCTTCGGATTTACGTTGGCATAAAAACCGTATTCGTTAGGGGCAATCATGCTCCAGGTTGTTTTCGGTTGCTTCTCGGTGAATTCAATTTTTACGATGGACTTGATGTATTTAAAACCGTATTTCCAGGGTACTACCAAGCGTAAAGGCGCACCATTTTGATTAGGCAATACTTTGCCGTAGAGGCCAACAGCTAATGTTGTTAGTGGATTCATAGCCTCATCCATACGCAGCCCCTCGCGGTAGGGCCAATCGATTGTGCTGAACCTGCTTTTTTGTTCCGGCATTTCAGCTGGGCGTTCCAGTGTCGTAAACGAAACAAACTTCGCCTTGCTGGTTGGCTCTACTCGCTTGATTAAATCCGCCAGCGAAAAACCAATCCAGGGCACCACCATTGACCAGGCCTCAACACAACGCAAGCGATACACCCGCTCCTCCAGCGCAACACCTTTTAATAAATCCTCCAGGGTCAATGTACCCGGCTTGGCGACTTCGCCAGCAATTTCAACCGACCAGGGATGAGGTTTTAAAATATGAGACTTGGACGCGGGATCTGTTTTGTCATAGCCGTACTCATAAAAATTGTTGTAACCGGCCACATGTTCGTAAGGTGTAAGCGCTTCCGTAATTTTTTCTTTGTTGGCACTCGCCAACGCAATTTGCTGCGTTAACCAAGCCGGGCCAGTAACGTCTTTATCTGCAATATTCACGGGGGCAGCTAAAAGCCCCGGCGCTGTAGTAGCACCAATTCCCAGGGCAGCAACACTCATAGCACCGCGCATAAAGTCACGGCGGGCATTGTAGATTGCTTCCGGGGTAATTTCGGATGATGGAATATCACTGGGCTTTTTGATCAGCATACTGACCTCGGCAAAATGGAATAATGGTTTTAGACTTACACCAAATGGATTTGTTACTGCGCTTCAAAAATATAATTTCGGCTCTGGTACTCACATAGGTAACGCAAGTCAGTAAGGGGGCTGCAATCCCTCCAGGATAATCCAGCTGGAATGCTGGCAGACTCACTTACACCCATGGTTGCCTTATCTTTTTTCAGGAAGCTGAACATCATTTCAAAACGGCGGGAAAAATCCAAACCCTTGGTTTGTAAATCATGATAAAGATACGCAAATTTCCCATAAGTCATAGTTACCCCGCACAGGCCAATCTCACACATCTTGGCGATATATTCAG
The DNA here is from genome assembly GCF_039207905.1 of Cellvibrio sp. Taxonomy (GTDB): domain Bacteria; phylum Pseudomonadota; class Gammaproteobacteria; order Pseudomonadales; family Cellvibrionaceae; genus Cellvibrio. The sequence continues at coordinate 2,315 of NZ_JBCECX010000048.1, read as the reverse complement.
GATAGGCGATGGCCAGATAGCGCTCCGCAGATTCCTCCTTGCGAACGGGAAGCGCCATTTTATTCTGCTCGCTTAAAGCGTTAGCAACCAACCGCCGATTTGCTTTATTACCCACCAGATTATAAACACGTCCCGCACAATGGATTTGTTTCCCTGTTAACTCACAGGTAGCCGTTTCTTGTAAGACTATTTTGGTAATACGCTGTTTGACTGGTGTTGGTTCAGTGTAGGGATTGTTGGGGGATTTAGTGGGCGCAGCCGCAACTGGTAGAGGGGCTTTGATAGGCAAGACTAATTTGATCCCGTTGCGCTCAGCAGGTCGTTTTAACAAGGATGCTTGCACCACCTCGGTATTTTTCTTGAATTGATTAAACGGGGGGAGATTTTTAGTCTGCGCTTTTGCTTTCAGCTGGCAATACACTTGTTCGTAATAGGTTTCAGCGAGCGCAATACAAAATTGATCGGCTTTTGCGCCACATGCCAGCAAGCATAAAATGCTGATGCCGAGACGAATGTAGCGCATAGCCCTATCCTTTTTTATTAATGTGTTATCAACCAACACTGATGGATTTTAGGATTGCGTTTGAAATCCTCATCAATGGTTTGCGCACTAATATCTTTAATCGTATATGCGCTTAGCGCTTCGATATCCAATTTAAAACTGCGCAGGTTGTTGGAGAAAATCAAAGTACCATCCTCTGCCAGTGAACGCATGGCATTGTTGATCATACCAACATGATCACGCTGCACGTCCAATACATCTTCCATACGCTTGGAGTTAGAGAAGCTGGGCGGATCAAGCAAAATCAAATCATACTGTTGGTCATTGTCTTCCAACCATTTCAAACAATCCGCTTGCTCCAAACGATTGCGCGATTCACTCAAACCATTGAGCGCATAATTTTTACGTGCCCAATTGAGGTAAGTGTTGGACATATCCACACTCACCGTATAACGGGCACCTGCCATAGCTGCATGCACGCTGGCAGTTGCGGTATAACAAAACAAGTTGAGGAAGCGTTTATCTTTAGCGAGATCCGCAATCATTAAACGCACCGGGCGATGATCAAGGAACAAACCTGTATCCAAGTATTGCCACATATTAATATGCAGTTTGGCAGCACCTTCCTGCACACTAAATACATCACCGGTTGGGCGCTCGCTGATTTTCTCGTATTGGCTGGAGCCTTTGTTGCGACGACGCTGCTTGTAGCTAATATTTGATGCGAGAAGATCCAACGCAAACGGCACTGCCATTTCGATTTCGGCAAAACGCGCTGCAGCTTTTTCTTCATCTACCGATTTGGGTGCAGCGTATTCTTGCACGTGAGCGTAGAGTTGCGGTGCGCGATTGGGCTGGGTTTGACCGCGATAAATATCAATCGCCGCAGAATATTCCGGCATATCAGCATCGTATAAGCGATAGCAACTGATATCATTTTTCTTTGCCCATTTTTCCAATTGCTTGAGATTTTTCTGCAGGCGATTTACCAACATCTGTGCACCATTTGATAGTGCCGCCTCTTGTTCCCTTTTGTTTTCTATTTTAACACGCTGCTCTGCTTCTCTGCGCTCGTCATCGTCTTTACTAAAACGTGCATCTTGCTCAACGCGGCTTTGCACAAAAGCGTCACTGCTGATGCTAAACATCAACAACTCACTTGCGATGGTACCGTTAAAAAATTTGTATTTTTTATCTGCACGCAAACCCATTTGTTTGCCGAGTTCCGGATTACCGGTGAAAACACCCGCTCGCCAACTCTGAAACTCATTGCGCAAACGCTCACCCAAGTGCGCATACAACAATTTTAGCGATTCAATTTCACCCAAACGCTCGCCGTATGGTGGATTGCTAATAACAATGCCAAAATCCATTGCCTTATGCGTTGGTTTAACAAAGTCTTTTAATTCTTTGCGGCTCACGCGCAACCAGTGATCCAATTCGGAACTGACGATATTGTCTTCTGCTGCACGAATTACGTTTACATCAGCATCATAGCCGCGAATTTCGGGCAGGTTTTCGCGCGCAAGCCCGGCAGCTTTGCGTGCAAATGCTTCTTCACGTAATTCCAGCCAGATATCATTGCGATGATTTAACCAGCGCTCAAAACCAAAACTGCCGCGCAACAAACCGGGGGCGATATCTGCAGCAATCAAGGCAGCTTCAATCAAGATGGTGCCGGAGCCACACATAGGGTCGAGCAAAGCACCGCCTTGCGCTGCTATCTCCGGCCAGCCTGCACGGATCAAAATCCCGGCCGCCAGGTTTTCTTTCATGGGTGCACTACCCTGCTTTACGCGGTAGCCACGGCGAT
>NZ_JBCECX010000047.1:0-31086 GCF_039207905.1 Cellvibrio sp. | reverse complement strand
ACTCGCGACCCTAACCTTGGCAAGGTTATGCTCTACCAACTGAGCTATTCCCGCTTTTTGGCGTCCCCTAGGGGACTCGAACCCCTGTTACCGCCGTGAAAGGGCGGTGTCCTAGGCCACTAGACGAAGGGGACCCGGACCATCTCACGTTTTCATCCACTTTTTCAAGTTGATGTCTGCGTCAGAAGTGGGGCGCATTCTAGGGACAGGTGCCGTTTGTGTCAACACTTTTAATTCTTTTTTTATCGGAGTGGAAACAAGCACTTAGCGCTTTTCTTCTGCAAGCAATACACAAATTCTGACGCCATTTTTTTCGGTGCTATACTTGATGCATCAATCTGCCCAGCATTTAACCGATAAGGCTTTTAAACCATCATGTCCGCCTATGTTATCGCCATAGTATTTCTATTATTGATCTTGCTGGCAGGCTATTTATTTCTATCGCACTCCATTGAAAAGCGCCGCAACCAACGTCAGCGGGTGATTACTGCGCTGCGCGCTCGGCGAAATGCGTTTCGCGATCTTGCCACCGGTTTTCCAACAGGCTTTTTATCTCACGATTTAACTGCCCTCCTCTATCGCGCATTGGTTGATTGCTGTGAGCAGCTATCCATCCTCGAACCAAAAGATCCAACCCACGCCGAGCAATCAAACCTCTACACAAATCTATTATCAACTCATAAGGAAGGTAGCCAGCAACCTAAGGTTCGCCTGGATAACCCAAAGCAAATAAAAGAGGCTGGCCAACTGCTGCAAGAGCTGCACAAATTTGTGCTGCAACAATCAGCGTCCAAGGTGATTAATCAGGTCCAAACCGACGCCTACACAGATCAAATCAAAAGACTCGTGCTGCAAATGTCTGTCGATGGACATATCTTCAATGCGCGTCAATCGCAACAAGTAGGAAAAATAAAGCTGGCAGTGCACTACTACACCCTTGCACGAAAAGCCCTCGCTGCCGAAAACAATGGGCATGGGTTTGATAAACAAATCACCCAGCTGGATACTGTCATTGCTAAATTGCAAGAAAAGGCCGATGCGATGCCAGAGGGTGCAGAGAATAAAGATGCCGCCGCAACACAAAACAAATCTTCCGCTGAAGGTGGTAGCAGTAAAGAATGGAAACAGTTCAATGAAGAAAATGACAAGTGGAAGAAGAAACAAATTTATGATTAATCGACAGGCATTTCACACCTGAAGCAACTGCCGATTAACTATCGATTGATGGAGCCTTACAGCGTTAATTACCCAAACGATTAGTAAACTGCCCTACCGCATTAACCACCCGTTGTGCACTCTCCTGAATTTCTACAATCACGTCACCCGCATCACCCGCCAGCTCCAAGCCCTTCTGGGCCTGCTGTTTTCCACCATCGATAGTAGACACAGCTTGCTCAGCAAGCTTCTGGTTTTGCGATACCACGTCGACAATTTCTTTTGTCGCTTGGCTGGTGCGCAAGGCCAATTGACGCACCTCGTCAGCAACGACAGAAAAGCCGCGCCCTTGGTCGCCCGCGCGAGCTGCTTCAATCGCCGCGTTTAGCGCAAGCAAGTTGGTTTGGTCCGCAATGCTACTGATGCTTTTGATGATGGTACCGATAATTTGCGATTGCTTATCAAGCGCCGATATCCCCTCTGCCGCCAAATCCATTTGATGAGCAAGATCACGCATAACATTAACGGTTTGTTGAACAACATTACTGCCCTTTTGTGCACTGGAATCTGTTGTCTGCGACGCTTTAAAGGCAATCTCTGCCGCCTCAGCAACAGCCAACTCATGATTCACCTGATCAGTGATGATGGTTGCAAACTTCACCACCTTATAAAGGTTGCCGTAAGCATCGATTATCGGATTGTACGATGCTTCCAGCCACACGACACGACCGCGACTATCAATACGCTTAAACCGATCAGCAATAAATTCACCGCGTTTTAGCTTCTCCCAAAAAGCTTGGTAAGCCGACGAGTTGTACTCCTCTGGTTCGCAGAACATGCGGTGATGTTTGTTTTGGATTTGCTCAATGCTGTATCCCATTGACTTAAGGAAACGATCATTGGCCGTAAGTACAATACCGGCCAGATCAAACTCAATCACCGCTGTAGAACGTTGCAGCGCAGAGATAATATTTTCATGCTCGCGCGAGGTTTCAATGGTGCAGGTTAAATCACTACCGTAAACGGAGATATATTTAATACGCCCCCTGCTATCCCTAACCGGCTGGATAATTACGCGCAACCAAGCTTCTTTTTTCGATCCACGAAAAATTTGCACGGCACCGGCCCAATGCTCGCCCTGCTTGATGGCCGTACTCATGCGTACAAAATGCTCGGAACTTTTAGCGTGCGCAGGGACCATATCCGTTAAATAACGGCCGACGATTTCGTCCCGGCGATACCCCAGCTCCTTTTCGAAGTTGGCGTTTACAGATTCAACTACCCCTTTCGGGTCAAGATAAAGGGCAAGCATTTCACTTTCCAAGCTTTCCCGGACTTGCTGCAGCGAAGACAATTCGTCACGTGCACCATCCAGCTCTTGCTTTAACCCTTTATTGAAAATAACCATTGCTAATATCCTGTTTTAAGCGTCTACGAAGTCTTCGGCCAAGATAGAATTTACTTTAAATCAAATCCTGACATTTGCCACTTTAGCCGCTTAAAACACCATGGAATTGCTACGCAACGGATGATTTCCAAATATCAACGAATGGCTTAACAACCACTTGTTACAGCCTGATGAATAAGCCTACAAATTGAAGGGATTTAAGCTGTGCAGAAAGGAATAAATAGGAGGGAGTTACGGGTCAAGGGAACACCGGAAATCCATATGAATTTCCGGTGCCGTATATCTACCTTATTACACTGAATATTTAGTGACGTAAGAGTGCGTCCAACTTATCCACGGCAACACACCAGTCTGAATCCTGATGCCAACTCTCGCGCAAAAATTGCCGCTGCCCATCTGTCCAGAATTCAGCTTCTGGCAAGGTCACATTTTCCGGTAACGAATGAGTTTTAACAAAACGTGCAATCGCTAAATTACTATTTGCCAAACCCAACTGGGTAAATAATTCCGGTAACTCAATAGTGGTGATTTGCATGGCAATTCCTCCGTATCTATTTGATATAGGCTCACTCTTTATTGAGCCCTTATAAGGTAGAGCCTATGGAAAAGGAATAAGTTCCCTGTACCAATATGAGAGCCCTCCAGAGCGCAACCTTTATTCACAATCATTATTGGACGTTTTCTACTAAGCGCTTTCACTAATAGCAGATACAGACACGTCGGCTAAACACACCAATGAACAAGGTGAATAAGCGTCCGATTTACTCTATCCTCTGAAATGAAACTCTTATTATCGACAGCCCTGAAGCGAGACTTGAACATGAGTAACCCCCAACGAGATATTACCCTTCGCTTTCTGGCAGAACCACAGGATGTAAACTTCGGCGGCAAGGTTCACGGTGGTGCCGTAATGAAATGGATCGACTTGGCAGCCTACGCCTGTTCAGCCGGCTGGAGCAGCCGCTATTGCGTGACGGCCTATGCAGGCGGGATTCGTTTTGTATCACCTATCCACGTTGGCAATCTGGTCGAAGTTGCCGCAAAGATTATTTACACCGGCAAGTCCTCCATGCATATCGCTATTGAAGTAAATGCCTGTGATCCAAAATCACTCAATCGACGCCTTACCACCCACTGTATTGTCATCATGGTTGCCGTAGACGAATCCGGCCAGCCGGTAAAAGTCCCGGAGTGGATTCCGCAAACAGAGGAAGACAAACAGCAACATGGAACAGCAATTAAGCTGATGGAGATGCGCAGAAAAATTGGCGAGGAGATGGAAATATTTATTTAGCTGGAAACACGTTATTAAATACTCATTGTGCAGCCCGAACCAAGTCGGGATGCACAATGAGTGAATGTTAGCCCTGCTCTTTTTTCGCGGCTTTGATGCTGACAGCTTCGCCATTGCTAATGCCATCGGGTGGATTGTCGATCACTTTGTCTTGCGCCAACAATCCATTGATCTCCAATGACTTACCCAAATCGCGCGTGATACTGATAGGCTTGAGCGTCACCTTACTGTCTTTTCCCACGGTTGCCACTTGCAAACCCGCTGCATTAAAAATTAATGCACTTGCAGGAATACTCAAGGCTTCTTCAGCGCTTTGCACCGCAAAACTTACGCGGGCATAACTACCAGGCAATAGCTCACCTGATGAATTATCCAGCGTTAATTGCAAACGCGCAGTGCTGGTTCCCACATCAATCGCACCCGATGATGCAGCAACAGTGGCTTTAAAAGTTTTGCCTTGATGCTCGGGAACAGTAATGTTTGCTTCATCGCCATTCTTGATAATCGATGAATAACTTTGTGGCACATTCACATATAAACGCAATTTGCTCGCATCTGAAATAGTAAACAACGGCGGGCTCGCGCTGCTGCCGATATTAATCAACGCCCCTATATCCGTATTACGCTCAGTCACAATTCCATCAAAAGGTGCAGTGATGCGAGCAAAACGTTTGTTGACCTGTAAACGTTCAAAGTTTGCTTTGGTCGACTGGTACTGCGCTTGTTTCGCTTCAAAGTCACTCGCACGATTTTCATATTCCTGTTCCGAGATGACTTTGCTTGCCAACAAGGATTGCATCCGCTTGAGCGTAGATTCTGACAATCCCAAATTGGCTTTCGCGCTTTCCATATCAGCGCGCGCTTGCAGCAATTGCTGATCGAGATCCGGCGTTTCAATTTCACCCAGCACCTGCCCTGCATTTACCGTCGCACCAATATCCACCTGCCAGCTTTTTAAATAACCTGGCACGCGCGCATAAATAGGCGCAGTAGCAAAAGCTTCAAAACGACCAGGTAATTCCAACAAACGGTTTGCATCACTTTTCGCAGGCGTGACGATTGCAACCGTAGTAATTGCTTGCTCCGCCGTCCACTCATCTAAATTTTTACTGCTGTATGCACGCACTGATAAACCAAATGCAACTAGTGCGATGGCAACAACACCAACAACAATGCCACTGGTGCGCAAAGTGCGATTTGTTTCTGATGACTTAGGCATGTACTTCTCCACTGATAACGTCTCTCTCGCCCGAATGCTGATAACGGGCATGAATAATACTGAACACCACTGGTACAAAAACCAAAGTGGTAACTGTCGCAAATAACAATCCGCCGATCACAGCACGACCTAGCGGTGCATTTTGTTCGCCGCCTTCACCAAGCCCAAGTGCCATAGGCGCCATACCGATAATCATCGCCAGCGCGGTCATTCATACCGGACGAAAACGCATATAACCTGCTTCGATTGCCGCAGCGGTAGCATCCTGTAGCTCTTCAAGTTTTGTACGCGCAAAACTGATTACCAATACGCTGTTTGCAGTGGCCACTCCCATACACATAATCGCACCGGTTAATGCCGGTACCGAGAGTGGCGTAAAGGTGACAAACAATATCCAGATAATTCCCGCAATCGCAGCCGGCAATGCGCTGATCACGACAAACGGATCACTCCATGATTGGAAATTAATAACCAGCAATAAATAAATCAACACAATTGCCCCCAGCAAACCAAACAACAAACCGCTGAAAGATTTTTCCATAGTGGATATTTGCCCGAGCAAATTAACTGTTGAACCTTTCGGCACATCCGCTTCAGTTTCTTTCAGAATTTTCCGGATATCCGCAGCGACTGCACCCAAATCGCGATCCTGGGTTGCCATGTGAATTTGCACCATGGTTTGAATATCGTATTGACTGATAACACCTGGAGCCATACCGCGCCCAATAGTAGCGAGACCACCTAATTGCATGCTGCCATCGCTCGTGGTGCTATTAATTGGCAAATTTTCCAGCGCGGGCAATGAGTCGAGTAGATACTGCGGTGTTTGCATCACAATCGGGTAAGACACACTGTTAGCTGGGTTGAGCCAGAAGGTTGGCGCCGCTTGGCTGCTACCACTCAGGTTTACCACCATATTATTAGTAACATCGCGAATAGTGAGGCCCATTTCTTGCGCGCGAGTGCGATCAACATCCACTCTCAGCACTGGCGATTGACGTGTCTGTTGAATACGCGCATCAGCCACGCCGGGAACTTCACGAATCCGTTTCAGCAAAGCTGCAGCGTAATCAAAATTACCATTCAAATTATTGCCACGAATCTGCACATCAATAGGTGCCGGTGAACCGAAATTCAAAATCTGGCTAACAATATCGGACGGCGGAAAACTAAATGTCGCACCGGGAAATTCCTTGGGCAACACTTCACGCAACCGTTTCACATAATCCGCCGTCGGCTTGTGGTGCGGCGCCAATGCAATTTGAATATCACCATCTTGCGAACCAATTACACCAGTATTGCTAAAGGTCAGACTGATCGAGCTGTTGGGCATGCCGATGTTATCTACCATTGTCACAATTTCATCTTTGGGAATAATGCGCCGAACGGTTTCCTGAATCTCGGCAAACTTGATAGCAGAATCTTCAAGCCGTGTACCAATTGGTAAACGCACTTTCATCAGGATTTGACCACCATCCACTGCAGGGAAAAAATTACGCCCAAGAGTGGGAATCAATGCAAAGGACAACACCACAAACGCCATAAAGACGATAACAAAACTTTTACGCTGAACAATCGCTGCTTCCAGAATATTGCGATAGCCATGACGAAAGTGTTCGAAGCGTGATTCAAAACTGCGTTGGAATCGCACCAGCGCATTTGATGATGGTTTTGCATTACCCTCTTCATCCAAATGCGAGGAATGCGGCTTGAGCAAATAATTCGCCATCGCCGGCACCAGTGTGCGCGATAAAATAAACGAGGTTACCATTGCAAAAATTACCGCTTCCGCCATAGGCACAAACAAAAAGCGCGGTACACCTTCAAGGAAAAACATCGGCACAAACACAATACAAATACACAATAGCGAAACAAATGCCGGCGTTACGATTTGCGCGGCACCATCCATAATGGATTTCTCAACTTCTTTGCCCTGCTCAAGATGCCAGTTAATGTTTTCAATCGTTACAGTCGCATCATCGACGAGAATCCCTACCGCCAGCGCCAAACCACCGAGCGTCATAATATTCAGGGTTTCGCCAAATGCGTAGAGCGCGGCAATCGCACCTAAAATAGATAATGGAATCGAGGTAGCAATAATAGTGGTAGAACGCCAACTGCCGAGGAATAGCAAAATCATCAAGCTGGTCAGCACCGCAGCAATAACACCTTCCGCCGCAACGCCTTTAATGGCAGCACGCACAAAAACGGACTGATCATTGATAGGAACTGTCTGCAAGTTCTCCGGCAAACCGGGTTTTAGTTCTATCAGTTTTGCTTTGACGCCCTCAACGATATCGAGCGTGGATGTTGTGCCGATTTTCAACACCGACATCAACACCGATTTAGTCCCATCCACGTGCACAATATTGGTTTGCGGCGGATTACCATCGCGAACAGTAGCCACATCGCGAATATAAACTGCGGCTCCATCGACGATTTTAATCGGCAGATTGGCAAGATCATCGAGTGTTACAGCAGCGTTATTTAATTGCAGGGTGTATTCACGGTCACCAATTTTTTGCGTGCCCACCGGCGTAATTAAATTTTGTGCAGCCAAGGCATTAGCCACATCAATTGATGACAACCCGCGCGCTTGAATCGCTTGTGGGTTTAAATCAATTTGAATCTGCCGGCTCTTACCTCCGTAAGGCCAGGGAACCGATGCACCGGGCACAGTAACCAGCCGAACGCGTAGCGTATTGAAACCCAAATCACCCAACTCCTGTTCCGACAAGCCTTGCCCCGATAACGCAATTTGCAGAATCGGCACAGTAGACGCGTCATAATTCAGGATAATGGGTGGCGTAGTACCAACAGGTAATTGCCGCAACATGGTTTGTGCTACCGCCGTCACCTGGGCGTTTGCCATAGCAACATCAACACCGGGCTGAAAGAAAATTTTCACAATTCCGTAACCGGCGTAAGACGTCGCTTCAATGTGCTCGATATCATTTACGGTAGTGGTGAGAATGCGCTGAAAGGTCGTGGTAATCCGCCCCGCCATTTGATCGGCAGGCATGCCATTGTATTGCCACGCCACAGAGACAACAGGAATACGGATGTTTGGAAAAATATCTGTCGGCATACGCAGTGCCGAAAGTGTTCCAATAATTAATAAAAAGATTGCCAACACCGCGCAGGTATATGGCCGCTTGAGCGCGAGCTTAACGATTTGAAGCATTGAAATACCCACAGATGAAAACGCCAGGCAACATTTTCCTAAAAATTTTTGCTGCCTTAAGCCATCAAAATATAAAAATGTATGTCAGTGTATCCATCCGCTAGAATCACATCGTAAGTAACTACTGTTAAAAGCCTCCCCCAAAAAAAAAGGAAATCCTACTTACGAAGTCCTTAAAATAAAACCTTATTGCAAATGCCATACCCATCAAAGAAATAAAAAAGCCCTTTATTAAGGCTCGGGTTAAAAAATTTTTAAAAAAAAGTACCCTCCAACTAAAATTAAGCTGCGCCATTACTAACAGATTTAATTCTGTCGAACATTAGTATTTACATTTCATAATTTGCGAGCGAGCTGAAATACCAGAACGCCTTTTTAGGCTCTCGCATTGCTTAACACTTCCCCATACTGATGCACACATTTCAACAAAATACTTGCATCTCCTGATTGCACAGCAACACCTGATGCACCAAAATGCACACAATCGGACAGCGCCGTGTTTACTACATCTCCCTGAGCTTTAAATAGGCATAGCGCGAGTTAAACCTGCATCAGCATCTGTTAATATTCAAACAATAAATTTTGGAACCCTGCTATGACCCAAGCAACCGCAAACCCGTCGCTCAAGACCAAACAGAAAAAAGATGCCCGGGACATTCGCGCAGAAGCATTAAAGATCGCCAACACGATAAAAACGGAAGGTCAGACACCGGTGGAGACCAAAGCAATCGCCAACGGTATCCAGCGCGGAATGGAGATTTTTTTGCGTCAGCAAAGTGAGAAAACACGGGATTTGGATAAACGCGTTAAAAAGGTAAAGCAGCTTTCGACCCGATTAGCGCAACAAAAACCCGAGGATGAAAAAGAAGAACCGCAAAATACCCCACCACAATCCCGCCTACCCTGGATCTTGCTCGCACTGTCGTGGGGTTTATTTGTCGTTATCGCGCTAGCCAAAACATTACTTTGAACTACGCAACCTAAGGAAATCTAATCGCCCCTATGAAAAAGGCCGCAATGCAAACCTGCCATATGCAATAAATCCACATAGAACTACGACCACCAGCCAATAACCGATAGATCCCATATTGGCATTGCCTGACAACAGTTCGAAGGTACAAAACACCAGCATAATGACTGCAATACAAATAGCAGCAAGTGGAACCAGTACAACCGTGGGCTTATAGAATGCAGGTACTATTAAACACAGAGCACATAACAATTCGAAACTGGCGAGAGTAATCCAGGCGCTCGCCGGAATGGCTTTCAGTGAAGGCATGGTTTGCTCTGCAGTATGAGAAAATTTCCATACGGCGCCCATAATGGTATGCAGTGCGAGAAGGACTTGCAAAATCCATAAAAAAATATTCATAGGTTAACTCCACTATTATTGTCGATGATTTGAATATCAAAATTTTTCAAGGTGTTTTTTTCCATAACGATATCAATAGCGGTGATCCTTCCATCGTTAACCACAAAACAAAACGTCACGACGGTTTTTCCTTTCATACCCCAAGTGGCTCCAGCCAGTCCATTAACAAGTGAGAGCTGAGCGCCTTGTGCACTGCCCTTCAATGTATTGGCCACAGCCTCGGCACCATTGATCTCGTGTTTAAATTGCGGCGCACCTCTATCTTTATTTGCAGTAGAAACTTTAATTGCAGTTTCATCTGCACGCAGTACAACATCAGGATGTAACAACTGGATCAGCGCCTCAAAATCACCTTGTCGCGATGCCAACATAAAAGCAGCTACAACTTCCTGTTGGCGATTTGTATCCTTACTTGGCATAGTGGCACCGCGAACACATCGACGTGCACGACTGGCAAGTTGTCGTGTTGCAGATTCCGTACGTTCAATAATCGGGGCGATTTGATCAAACGGTAAATCGAATAAATCATGCAGCACAAATGCAATTCGCTCGGTGGCAGTGAGCTTATCCAACACCAGTAGCAATGCAGGCCCAATTGCATCAGCGACTAAAAACTTTTCCTCCCAATCGTTTGCGCTCTCTTCGGGAAGCTCAACCAAAATCTCCTCGAACGAATCCTCGCGCGCGGCTTTGCGCGAGCGAAGCATATCGAGACAAACTCTGGATACGACAGTTGTGAGCCATCCACCGAGATTATCAATGCTTTCCGAATCAGACCGATTTAATCTGATCCATGCTTCCTGCACCGCATCCTCCGCCTCACTGCGCGAGCCCAACATACGGTAGGCCACCGCCTGCAAGTGGTTCCTCGTCGCTTCAAAATGTGTTGTCAACCACTCGTTCTTTTCCATACTAGTCTCAAGCCTTGCCTGTCATTCTTGTGTTTTTGGGTAAGTTACAACAATGACGAACCTGCCCCATAAAGTGTGACAAGAAATTTAAAAATATTTTGTGGATGCCGGAAATTGGTGATCCACCACTCAAGATATAGAGGAGAAAATCTCAAAAAAAATATTCTGGATAAAACAAAGGCGACCTATTGGTCGCCTTTTCTGATGCATCAATGTTGGTCTATTGGCTCCTCGGTGCTGTTTATCGTTTAGCCAAGTCTTTGGACAAAGCAAAAGCGGCGAGCAGCGTTAACATACCCGCTACAGAAATGTAGTAACCAACAAACGACAAGCCATAACTGGTACCCAGCCAATTCGCGATCGCCGGTGTTAAGGACGCGCCAATAATTCCCGCCAGATTAAAACTGAGCGATGCGCCGGTGTAGCGTACTTCTGTTGGATAAATTTCGGCGAGTGCTGTGCCCACCGGCCCGTAAGTTAAACCCATAACGGCAAATCCTACCGACAGCGCAATTAATACCCCAATGCTGGAACCAGAACTTAACAGGAAGGAAAAACTTAATCCGAAGATGGCGACCGCGATACCAGAAATCATCATCATCGCACGGCGACCGATTCGATCAGCAATAAGCGCCGAAAAGCATATCGCAAACATGAGCACAAACACCGCATATAACTGCAAAATCAAAAAGTCTTCGCGGGTGTAGCCCAACTTGCTGGTTCCCCAGCCCAACGAAAATACAGTCGTAATATAAAATACTGCAAAGGATGCTATCGCCAAAAAGGCGCCTAATATCAATACACGTGTGTGCTGCGTCATTACATTAAGCATGGGAACACGCACACGCTTATCGGTTTCAATCGCCTCTTTGAATGCAGGTGTTTCCTCCAAACTCAAACGCACATACAAGCCGACAATCACCAACAACGCACTCGCCACAAACGGAATCCGCCAGCCCCAACTAAAAAAATCCGCTTCGCTTAGATTATGCGTTAGCAACAAAAAAACGCCGGTAGAAAAGAAAAAACCGATGGGTGCACCCAGCTGCGGAAACATGCCATACCAGGCACGCTTTTTCTCCGGTGCATTCTCAATCGCCAACAACACCGCCCCACCCCACTCGCCACCCAAACCTATACCCTGACCGACACGGCACAGACACAATAGCAGCGTCGCCGCAATCCCGATGGATTCATAAGTCGGCAATAAACCAATACACACGGTGGATATACCCATCGTCATCAACGCCGCCACCAAGGTCGCCTTGCGCCCGATACGATCCCCATAGTGTCCAAACAACGCCGACCCAATCGGCCGCGCAAAAAACGCGAGCGCAAAGGTTGCAAGCGATTGCAATGCCGCAGTAGTTGCATCCCCTTCCGGGAAAAATAACTTGGGAAACACCAGCACAGCGGCGGTGGCATAAATGTAAAAGTCGAAAAACTCGATAGTCGTGCCGATCAGGCTGGCAAAGAGTACGCGAAAGGGTGAGTTAGATTTTTGCATGGGGTTCACTGGGTTATTTTTGTTGTTGGGCTTTGGTGGTGATAAAGAACAGCATTATATCTCCCTGATAAGCAACTACCAACAATGATAACCTGAAAGCAATAAACTGACCGTTAGGTTATCAACAACAATCCATCGAGCCCATTGCGAATAATATGAGTTGCACAGACATAACCAGCAATAGTGATACTTTTTTGTTAGTATTCCCCAAAACAAAATACGTCCACTAGCTAGGAACATCCATGGAAATTCGTGCACACCTTTGCTTCGCCCTACTTAGCATATGCTTTTGTCAGTCGATCACAATGGACGCTCTGGCGGCAGACACTCAGCCCGCAAAATCTAATTCAAGCAACAACACAGCAAACCTAAAGGCTGTAGATATACAGCCCACAAACACCAATACAAGCAACGATACGGCAAGTAAAGACGACCTAAACGCGCAAAAGGAGCTATTTCAACTGCAATTGGATGCTAAAAAAGAGTTACTACAAAAAGATATAGAAGCACAATCAAAACGTATTGATTCATTCGAAAAGCGTATAGATGATCAAACAAGCAGGATCAGCGATATTGGATCAGGTATCGATAGATTTGGCTTACTCATTAGCTTGTTAGGTATTTCTATAACGGTAGTTATTGTTTTAGTGGGATTCTTAGGCTACAGAACAGCAAAAGCCGATGCAAAACAAACTGCCGAAGAAGTAGCCTCAAAATGGTTCGAGGATAATCATAAAAGTCTAAACTCCCGGATGGAAGAATTAGAAAGCAGAGCTACTCAAGCGAGTAAAAAAATTGATGATCACGAAGATATAGTTACGCAGAAATCAAATGAATTTAATGCAACAGTGAAAGCCTCTGAGAAAAAACTAAATGATCAAATGGAAATATTGCAACGCCAACTATCGCAGCCCAGCACAAGAAAAGAATTAGAGGAACAACCATTTAGAGACAATTCAGCTATTGAGCAAAAAGCCGAACAATTAAAACAATTACCAGAAACTGAATATAAATTTAATGATTGGAACACTCGCGCATTTGCAGCTTATAGCGAAGGAGAATACGAAGCAGCAATTTTTTATTGGGACAAAGCAATCAGCTCATCCGATATTCAACCGCAAAACCAAGCACAAATAATATTCAACAAGGGCGTCACATTAACCCGACTGAATCGCCATGAAGAAGCAATCGCAATCTATGATTTAATCATTACTAAATTTGGTGCTTCAACGGACTTGAACTTGCGCGAACTAGTTGCAATTTCCATGTTTAGCAAAGGCGCTAGATTAAACCAACTGAATCTCAACGAAGAAGCAATCGCAGTCTATGATGCAGTAACAACTGAATTTGGTACCGCAGATGAGTTGAACTTGAGTGAACTATTTGCAAATGCGATGTTTAACAAAGGAGTCACTTTAGGTCAGCTGAATCGTAGTGAAGAAGCAATAGCAGCTTATGAGGCTGTAATCAGTAAATTTAGTAGCGCAGTAGAATTGAACTTACGTGAACTAGTTGCAAGAGCTATGATTAACAAGGGCGTTACCTTAGCACGATTGAGTCGCAACGAAGAAGCAGTCGCAGCCTATGAGACGGTAATAACTAAATTTGGTACTGCAGAGGAATTGAGCTTTCGTGAAAAAGTTGCAAATGCCATGGCTAACAAAGGTATTGCCTTAACCCAACAGAATCGCAACGAAGAAGCAATTGCTGCCTTTGAGGCGATAATAACTAAATTTGGTACCGCAGAAGAATTGAACTTGCGTGAACCAGTTGCAAATACCATGGTTAACAAGGGCGTTACTCTAGACAAACTCAATCGCAACGAAGAAGCAATTGCAGCTTATGATGCAGTAATAATTAAATTTGGCACCGCAGAAGAATTGAATTTGCGTGAACCAGTTGCAAAAGCCATGAATAACAAAGGCGTTACTCTAGGTAAATTGAATCGTAACGAAGAAGCAATCGCAACTTATGATATAGCAATTACTCAATTTGGTACCGCAGAGGAATTGAGTTTACGTGAACAAGTTGCACAAGCCATAAATAACAAAGGCTTTAGCTTATTGTGCAAGGCAAAAGCCAATTGGGAAAATGTGCACTTAGCAAAAGAGCTGCTTATAAGCGCAAATAATACTTGCAATTTAGCCATATTGAAAAAATCTGGTAATGGTATAGCACATGGAAATTTAGCTTACATTACTTGGCTCCAGGGAGATGCTGTAGCCGCAGAACAACATTTTAAAACTGCCCTTGCTGCAGCAACAAATGGAGGAGAAAGCTTGTACAAAGCTACCCTAACTGATTTTGAGATTCACCCCATTGCACCTGATCAGGGCTTTAGAGAGCTGGTTGAAAAGTTATGGGCAGAATACCAGCGATCCCAGCACAGTTAATTCAATATACCTTTGAGATAATCGTACACCCAAATTCGGTGCGAATTGCTGGGTTTCGCCACAGCTAGGTCCAGCAAGACATTTGCTACGCAACCTCACGAGGCTTGAGTGCATCGCGCGCAGCCAAACAAGCGATCAATTTTGGACTTAAATTACAAAAACAAAAAACCCGCTTATCTTGCGATAAGCGGGTTTTTAATTTGGTGGAGCTAAGCGGGATCGAACCGCTGACCTCAACACTGCCAGTGTTGCGCTCTCCCAGCTGAGCTATAGCCCCAGATTCGTCGACATCCTGTCTCTGAGTGGCGCGCATTTTATGCAGCTGACCTCGGAGTGTCAAGCGAAAAGTGGGGCTTGCACTCCGGTTTTTTTATCGATAAATCAAGCGCTTAACTATTGGCAGCTGGTTCTTCTGCGGTTGCGCCCAGTTTGTCGAAGACCTTTTCCAAGTCTTTCTGTTTGTTTTTGCCGAAGCCACCCAAGGCGTTGATCGCGTGGCGGATGCGGGCGCGGCTCATGTCGGGGCCGATGATTTGCATGGAGTCCACCACTGAGAATGACGCGGTGGTGCCAGCAATGGCGACGAAGACTGGAGCCAGGGCGTCTTTGATTTTGATACCCATTTGGTCGGCGAGCAGTTTGAGTTCGGCAAACAGGTTATCGCGCTCCCAGGTGCGCAGGGCTTCCAAACGCCAAAGGGCGAATTGCAGGTATTCTTTTTGCTTTTCTACATCCAGCTTGTTGCCAGCGAAACTCGCTTCGTTCACCAGCATCATGCCGCTGACGAGGAAGCCGGCCAATGGGGCGAAATCACTCAGGGTGGTCATGCGCGATTGGGCGTGTGGCAGTGCTTGCAGCAGGGTTTCTTTGTTGAGCGCCCAGCCGTGCAAACGCTCGGCGAGTTGCTCGATGGTAAAGTTCTCACGAATCCACAGGCTGCTGAGCCAGTTGAGTTTTTCCACATCGAAAATCGGGCCGCCTAATGACACGCGCAGCAGGTCAAAGTGTTCCTGCATTTCGGCGAGGGTGAATTTCTCGCGCTCATCCGGCATTGACCAGCCCATGCGGCCCAGATAGTTGAGCATGGCTTCCGGCAAATAGCCCATGCGCTTGTAATAGAGGATGCTGGTAGGGTTTTTGCGTTTGCTGAGTTTGGATTTATCCGGGTTGCGTAGCAGCGGCAAGTGGCACAGCACTGGCGCTTGCCAGCCGAAGTATTCGTAGAGTTTCAGGTGCTTGGGCGCAGAATTGATCCACTCTTCGCCGCGAATCACGTGGGTGATTTGCATCAGGTGGTCGTCCACCACGTTGGCGAGGTGATAGGTGGGCATGCCGTCGCCTTTGAGCAGCACTTGCATATCCACTTGCGACCATTCGATCTCAATCTTGCCGCGCAGCATATCGTCGATTTCACACACCCCCTCTTCCGGGATTTTCATGCGGATAACGTAGGGCTCGCCCGCATTTAATTTCGCCTGGACGTCTTCTTGCGAGAGCAGCAAACCGCGACCGTCGTACTTGGGCGTTTCGCCGCGCGCTTGTTGCTCACGGCGCATCTCATCCAGCTCTTCAGCGGTTGCAAAGCAATAGAAAGCATGGCCTTTTTCAACCAGCTCGAACGCGTATTTACCGTAGATATCCATACGCTCACTTTGGCGATACGGACCGTGCGGGCCGCCGACATCCGGGCCTTCGTCCCACTCCAAACCCAACCAGCGCAGGCTGTCCAGAATCGCTTGTTCGGATTCAGGAGTGCTGCGGGTTTGGTCGGTATCTTCAATGCGCAACAGGAATTTACCGCCGTGCTGACGGGCAAAACACAGGTTGAACAGGGCGATATAGGCGGTGCCTACGTGGGGGTCGCCAGTGGGTGACGGGGCAATACGGGTACGGACTTCAGACATGGAATGGCCTTTTGCTGCAAATCAGAAGGATATTGAATTCGGAAAAGGCGCGCATTATACGCTTGAATCGCCACAAGGGAGAAACAAGCGTGCAAAGGTTAGCAGGACAATTTTCCACCAATCTGCTTGGTGGGTTTGGCTTCTATGGCCGCAATCAACGGCATGGCTCGCGTGATAACCGCACGCACCGCCGGATCGGTTAATGATGCTTTGTGAGCCTGCTCGTTAGCCCAGACTTCGCTGATATAAATTTTATCTGGCTCACTGACAGAAACCTGAATCAAATAGGCATCGCAATCGGGATTGCCTTGTAGCGCATCCGCACCTTGCAATAACAACTCTGCCAATTCTTCGGTTTTTCCTGTCTGCGCGGTAATCACCGCCTGCATCCCATATTTCATAATGATTCCAACATAAATAATCTGTGACCCGAGCAAGGGTAAATGTTTAATTCGATGGTACTGCAACGCCAAGCCAATACAGTGTTTTAATTGTTTAATCGGGATCAATTCCATGCGCGTAAAAATAATCGCTCTGTTTCCCTCATATCGAAATAAATAACCGTACAGCGATTCAAACGTATTAACGAGTGTGGTGTTGCAATTGAAATAAAGTGCGTAATGTTCCGGGTCGCGCGCTTTCCAATCCATACGAATCGCACTGCCCTGTTTGGAAATATAACTGGGCTCGCCCCACTTCAGGGTTTCTTCCAAGTCACTGATACCTAATTCGGCAGCAGTTTCTAAAATTAATCTGCGCAGGAATAATAATTTTTTGCGCATAGCGGGAGGATATTGCTTAAACACATCGGCAACAGCTGGATTGTGGATTTTGTTTTTCACAATACCCTCCGCAGTGATTTATAAAAATATTACGAAAGCGTTGCTGCTAATTTTTCATCCCAAAACGCTGCTTCAATTTTATGGCCGTCGAGATCCAGAACAAAACAACCGTAATAAGGTTCGCCGTAAAGTGGACGCGGACCCGGTGGGCCATCGCAAGTTGCACCGGCGGCAATTGCAGCATCATAAAACGCATGCACTTGCGCTTTATCTAGCGCAATAAATCCCATATGAAAACCATTGCCGAGTGTTGCGGGTTTACCGTTGTGCGGCGTGCAAACCCAAAACTCGGGATAAGCGCGGCCGTAAGCAACAGCACCTGGATGCTCCATGATGATTTTAATATCCAGCGCGGCCAAAACATCATTATAAAAAGCGCGCGCTTTTTCATAATCATTAGTGCCGATAGATACATGGGAAATAACGCTGGGATTTTCGTTACTCATAATTCTCTCCGTGATTCAGTGAAAATAATTTACCCGGACAGAGTAAATAAACACTGTGACAGAAATCGTCAGGAGAGCGAGTCAACGAAAATAGAGCGCAAAAAAAGCCCCGGTAGTTAGCCGGGGCAAGGAGAACCTAACCTGTTAAAAAACTTAACCTTAGAGAGATTCGAGGAAACGCAATACATCCTGCTTTTGTGATGCGGACAATGCTTGGTAGGCATTTTTAGATGCCTGACCTTCACCACCGTGCCAGAGAATAGCTTCTTCAATAGTGCGTGCGCGGCCATCGTGCAAATAACTATGCACTGGTGTACACACTTGCGCGCCTTGACCAGCATTGGTTACACCGCCAGTTACGCACGCAGACAAGCCCAAGCCCCACAGCGGCGCGGTACGCCATTCAGCACCACTTGCTAAACCTTCACCGAGGTTATCTGCCATATCTGGCCCCATATCGTGCAACAACATGTCGGTATAAGGTTTGATAGTTTGGCTACGCAATTCACCCAAAGGATGATATTGGCTGGTGACATAACTTGGTGTGTGGCAACCGACGCAACCAATAGTGGCGAATTGTGTTTCGCCGCGTTGCACTGCCGCATCATTAATATTGCGTTGCGGACGCACACCGAGCGTTGAAATATATTTCACCAGATTGTTTACATGCGTATCAGATATTTCTGAACCACTTGGACCGCAATCAGTTTGCGCCGAACCGCAATCCGGTGTTGGTAACAAGCTGGTCATCACCCCCATGTCCGCATTAAATGCCGCAGCAATTTGATGCTTCACGCTGGTAGTTCCCGCTTTGTAACCAAAACGACCGAGACGAGTTTGACCGGTTGCTGGATCAGCGATGCGATTCGCGCGACCGGAAATGCCATCGCCATTTGCATCGTTAATATCTTCTTTCGCGAGAATCGCAGATTCAGGAATCGCTTCCAACAAACCCATACCAACCAATTGCGGTGCAACACGCGCAGAAAAACGCGCAGGCGTTACGCCACTGAATTGATAATTGGGTTTACGCAAACCGTTTGACTCACTCCAGAACGCGATAGAAACCTGCCCTTCACTTGCAACACCGCCAGAGGATTTTGGTTGCAGTGAGCGACCAAGATTTGGATGCGGATTGCTGTTGATATCAGCTACTTTAAATACCCATTTATCCAACGGCTGACCAACTGGTGCTGGTGCAGCGCGACCATTGCGCACATGGCAACCGGCGCAGCGATCATGCACATAATGCGGACCGGCTTTGCCTACGGTGTCAGGGAAAATACCGTTGTCCACAACATGCTCATCGTGTGAACCATCAATAAAGGAAGCGTGATGCACACGACGACCTAATACAAACGGCTGGCCATTTTGCGATGCAAGATTGGTTGCCATTTGGATGAAGTGATTATCCGGCTCATTCGAGTGCATATAAGGAAGCGTTGTCTTGCCGCCTAACCAAGCCTTCTCGGGAATTTCTACCGAGTCTTTTCTGCCACCCTGGGTGCCGAAATTACCAGTGATATCCCAAGGTACAAGGCCTTTACCGACAATATAAAGATAAGTCGTGCCGTAGTACGCCGAACGACCGTGCGGAACACTGTGATCAAGGAATTGGCTCAATTCAAATTCGAGCTTATCGCCAATCTGGATGTTGCGGCCTTCACGCGCGTTGTAGCTACGCTCTTTGTAGTAATTAAAATCGTTGATCACATTCATGGTGCCGTTATCGTGATACTCGGCCACAGTGCCAACACCGCGATAGAACCAGCGGTTTTCTGCTTCGGTATCGCTCAAGCGGAATTGCGTCACCACGTTCATACGTACGGTGCTGCCACCTTTCGCAACGTAGTCAACAATCTCGATAGTTGCTGTGCGATGTTCCCAATAAAAACTGAGGAAGTGATCGTAAGCCTGGAATTGATCTTCTTTCGCATGGCGATCGCGACCGCGATCCGCAATACGTGTTACCAATGCATCGCCGCGATCAAATTGAATCGCACCTTCAAGCACTGTCGATGAATTGTATAAAGGCACAATATTGCCGAGGCTTGCCGCTGAAGAACTGGCTGGCGCTACCGATGCAGCAGTTGAGCTGCGCGATGAACTTGAAGGCGCAACGGAACTGCGTGGAGTACTTGACGGAGCGACAGAGCTACGCGGAGTGCTTGATGGCGCAACGCTTGAAGCAGGCGTGCCGACCGTATAATTTTGCCAGGCAGTATCTTGCCCTGCACCATTTCTAATAATGGTGAAATTAATACTCACCACATTGCCAGCCGCCAAATTAGGAATGTCGTAAGTCCAATTATTACCCGACACATTCATGCGCACATTTTGTTGCGCGCCGTTGTTAATGCGGTAGTGGATATCGACAATATCAGCTTGCGTGACAGTCGCACGCAGCGTGGTGCTATTCAAAGTAGTTACACAACCCTGATTGCAATTTCCCGCCGCTACGGAGCTTGATGACGCCGCAGGTAACGCGCCGAACACATCTACCTCAAAAATCGAGTAACCCCAGGTATTGCCGCTGCTGCGCGTTAAGGCATTCACGCGCACATAGCGATAGGTACCTGCGAGTGGCACTGTATCCGTGCGGTTACCAAAGGTGCCGCCGGTGCGCGAACTCAGTTGCGTCCAGGTGGAATTGTTATTGGAACCGAGGATTTCATAGTTGGCTGCGTTCGCCGCTTCCCACAAAATCACCACCTGATTCAGTGCATAAGCTTGGCCCAAATCGAGCGTGAGTGAACTGGGCGAAACGCCGTGATTGGACTCCCAACGGGTGCTGCCATTGTTATCGATAGCCAAATTGGCTGGCTGCAAGTTAGTACTACCGGTGATGGAAACCGGATTGATATTGATGGTTTGTGCGCTTGTTGTTTGTACAAATAAACTGGAACTGACCAGCGTAAGTAATGCGCAAACGGCATTGCGCCCGAACGAATTTATTCGCATGTGGTGTTACCTCTTTGTTAGATATTATTGTTGTGAGGTTGAATTACCCGACTAACAGCGGAGTGGGAATCAACGGTTGATTGATACACATCCCTAACATTAGATTCAGCTTCATTGCTGTCGCGAGTTTCATAAACACAACGAATCAGGCAAAAACACACCAGGTTCAGTAGCGCTCATGTAGTGGCTCAAGGGCGAGTTTACGGCGAAGGAATCGGAGCGTCGTCCCACTAAGGTATTGGCGTTAAGTGATCAGCCAAAGTGTGAACTTGTAGATAAATCCGTGTGCATAAGAAACAAAACTGGTAAAAAAGCGAGCAATTGGTCACACCAGTAGTAGCGATAAAACACGGCTCGGTAGGTGTGCCACTAGATGATTTGTGCAGGTGGGACGAGGGAAGCGCAAATTACGGCAATCGAACGCCGCTTAAAAAAACATCAACGTATAAGCCTGGATCTTTTTGTAATCAATTGGCGTTAAGCTATTGTTTGCCTTTACTTTTCCTTACCCGCTCCCATTGCGATAAAAAAGCGCAACCTGTTTACTAACCTTTATTAAGATACTGATCGCATCCTCGCAGCCAAATGAATCTGGTAACACTATGAGCCATAAACGCATTCACCCGCTCGATCTGATGGCCAATAAAACTGCCGACCTGTGCATTCTTGATGTTCGCGGGCATCACCGACACTTGTATGATGGGCATGTTGATTGCACGAATGCCATGGAATCGCTAGCCGCTATGGGCGGTCTGCCCGATTATCCAGGAGAGGAGGCGTTATGATTTTCCGTCAATTATTTGAGCGCGAATCCAGCACCTATACCTATTTAGTCGCCTGCGCCGAAACGCGCGCGGCGGTGCTGATCGACACAGTAAAAACGGAAGTGACTAAATATTTGCAGTTGCTTCAAGAGCTGGACCTCAAGCTGGTTTACGTGCTCGATACCCACACCCACGCCGACCACATTACCGGCGCGGGCGCTTTACGCGACGCCACTGGCTGCAAAACCTTGCTCGGGCAAGAGGCTGGCTCCGCATGCGTATCCCAAGCATTGCACGATGGCGACCAGATTCCGGTAGGAAACCTGACCCTTAAAGCCATATACACTCCGGGCCATACTGATGATTCCTACTGCTATCTGCTGGAGCATCGCAATCAAATGTGCGTATTCACCGGCGATACCCTGTTGATTCGCGGCACCGGCCGCACCGATTTCCAAAATGGCAGCGCGGTAGACCAATATCACAGCCTGTTTTCCAAGCTGCTCACCCTACCCGATCACACCTGGGTCTACCCCGCACACGACTATAAAGGCTGGCAGCTCAGTACCATCGCCGAAGAAAAAGCCTATAACCCGCGCCTGCAGGTGCGCGATCTGGATGCTTATGTGGAACTGATGGACAACCTTGATTTGCCCAATCCGACATTGATGGATATTGCCGTTCCGGCTAATCGCGCCTGTGGGAAATAATCAAATTCCCCTGCGCATACCAAACCGTCAACTGAATTTGCTAGAATCACCGCCACAAAAAATTCCTTGAGAAACAACCCATGCTGATCCAAGCCCCAATCTCCCTCGGCGAACTTATCGACAAAATCACCATTCTGGAAATCAAAGCCGTTAACATTGGCGATGAAGCCAAGCTTAAAAACGTCAAGAATGAATTAACCATCCTTGATGAAAAAGTAAACGAACTGCTGGGTGCTGAAGGTTTGGGCAAATTAGCTCCGCTCAAACAAGCACTGAAAGACATCAACCAAGAGCTTTGGATTATTGAAGATGACATTCGCGATTGCGAATTAGCCAAAGACTTTAGCGATAAATTTATCCAACTCGCGCGCGCGGTATATGTCACCAACGACAAACGTGCGGCAGTGAAAAAAGATATTAACCTCGCCTTTGGTTCCGAGTTGATTGAAGAAAAATCCTATAAAAAATATCTGTAACACAACCGTTTTCGAATCACCGTTAATGGTGATTCGCGTAGCCATTTTAGATTCACAAAAAGATGTCACCCATGAAGATACTGCTTATCAAAATGTCCTCCATGGGTGATATTTTTCACACCTTTCCCGCGATCAGCGATATCAAAAAGCAATACCCCCATGCCGAGATCGATTGGGTGGTAGAAGACGGCTTTAAAGAAATAGTTGACTGGCACCCTGGCGTTCACAAAGTCATCCCGATCAATTTGCGTCGCTGGGTAAAACGCCGTAACAAACAAAGCTGGCAGGAATTTAAAACCTGGCGAGCGGACGTTCGCACCGAAACTTACGACTATATTATCGACGCACAGGGATTATTGAAGAGCGCCGTTATCGCCAAATGCGCCAAAGGTAATGGCGTTGATGGTTACGATAAAAACTCCGCCCGCGAACCAGTTACACACTGGTTTTATACTCGCCACCACTTTATCGATAAGGACCAGCACGCCGTGCAGCGTACTCGTCAGTTAGTGGGAAAAGCCTTGGGGTACACACCTTCGTCCAAACTGAATTTCGGTATCAACCAGAATTTCACCCACGTTCATAAAAACACCAAAAAATTAATTTTTATCATCGGTACCAGCTGGGTCACCAAACTCTGGGCAACCTGTGAATGGCAAGAGCTGTGCAAGATCGCGATTGATCAAGGCTTCTCGGTAGAAATTATTTGGGGTAGCGCCGAAGAACAAGCGATTGCCGATCAAATTATTAGCGTTTGCCCACAAGCAACACGACCGGAACAGCGTTTATCCATTACTACTATCGCTGAAAAATTAGTCGCTGCTGCTGCGGTAGTAGGTTTGGATACCGGCTTTTCTCATTTAGCCGGGGCGCTGGAAACACCGACTATCGCTCTCTATGGTGCAACATCACCCATCAAGGTTGGATTAATTGGCGATCACACACAGAATTTGCAATTATCTGAACCATTTGAATGCATGCCGTGTCATAAACGCCACTGCAAATGGCTGCCGGAAAATAGCACTGACACGCCGCAATGCATGAGCGGAATCAAAGCTGTTGAGGTGTGGGATGCATTGCAGCAAAAACTGGCTGCGCAAGCATTACATGAAGCTGCGACAATAGATTCTCCCGCTAACGATTCAACACCGATTTAATTCAGGATACTGTTATGTCACCACAAAAAATGGGCGTAGTCATTACTACATACAACCAACCCAAGTGGCTCAAAAACGTGTTGTTTGGTTATGAGGCGCAACGCCACAATAATTTTACCGTGATTATCGCCGACGATGGTTCAGGCCAAGCTACCCGCGATGTAATCGAGTTTTTTCAAGCGCGCGGAAAATTAACTATCCAACATATCTGGCATGAAGATAAAGGCTTTCAAAAATGCCAGATACTGAATAAAGCAATTGCACAGTCCGATTGTGACTATTTAATTTTCACCGACGGCGATTGCATTCCCGAACCAGACTTTATCAGCATCCACCAATCACTCGCAGAACCCGGTTATTTTCTGTCAGGTGGCTATGTAAAACTTACCACACCAGTATCAGAAAAAATCACAGAAGCCGATATTGCCAGCGGCGTTATTTTTAATATCGATTGGCTCAAAGAAGCAGGCCAACCATCGAGTCACAAATTATGGAAATTAATTAAAAGCCGCAGCATTAAATCCCTGCTCAATGCTGTTACACCAACTAAAGCCACCTGGAATGGCATGAACAGCTCCACTTGGATAAGCGATATCAAAGCCTGCAACGGTTTCAACGAAGATATGCAATACGGCGGTTTGGATCGCGAACTCGGTGAGCGCTTATACAACCACGGTTTGAAAGGCAAACAAGTGCGCTACAGTGTTAACTGCTTGCATCTGGATCACCCACGCGCCTACGACAATCCCGAAACATGGAAAAAGAACTACGCGATTCGCAATGAGGTAAAAAGTACAGGGAGATTTTGGGCAGACAATGGGATTGTTAAAAAAGCCTGACGCACACTGGGCTGGCGACGTTACTCACCAGCCTTTTACTTTAGCAATTGATCAAACCTGCCAATTTTTTCATCAAGCCAATCAACCACCAATACAAATGCTTCAGGTTGGGCATTTTCCAAACTTTGAATACAGATAAAAGCATAATTGCTATCGCGTTCAGCTTGTGCCAACTTTGACTTTAAACGATGTAATGCTTGGTCTGCAGGTTTTAACTGCAGAGTTTTTATGCTGTTATCAAACACTGCATTTCCATTTTTGATTTCATAATGCGCACTAAACCCTTCCGGTACAAATTGCTCCGCCGAGCGTAAGCGGAAGCTGATATTTTTCTCTAGCTGCTCAGGATACGCTGAAAAATATTCTCTCCACGACGATAGCTTCCATGGATGTGGATTATGCTCTAACTGAAAAACCTTCTCGCTATAACCATGCATTTGGGCGGCATTTTCCTGCACACCGATAAACCTTACACGCTCATCTTTGCCGTATTTTTCATTTCGACCTAAGAGTTTTTTAAACAAACCGGAAATTCGTTTAACAAAACGCTTATCTGTTTGGGTTTTCCAAACCCCATGAAGAACAACCTTGTCGCCAAGAAAAAAAAATGAAGGATCGACTGGCCGGATTAATGCAAAATCATCATTTAGAAACAAAAACCGCTCAGCAATACCGGGAATTCGCCATAACATACTGGAAATCGACATGCTGTTGAACGTCGGCAAGTGTTGTTCATAGCCGGTAAAAATGACGCGATGATCAATAATTTTAACGCGAGACTCATAGACAGTACCGACTAACTTCACCATAAAATCTGGCTGCTGTTGGTCGGTAACAATAAATATAGTTCTTATCCAGGGCGCAAAACGTAGCAATGAGACAACACAGTATTCAATTTCGCCCACACTGCTAAATCGCGCTGGATTGGCCGAACGCGGACGCGTGCTGCCAATGCTGGATAAATAATTATCCAATTTAGCTTTGTGATTCTGATCAGCACCATCGACCCAGGTAATAACGGCATCAACAGGAAACTGATTACTGGATTTTTGTTCTGTTATCAAAATAATACCTTACAAAGAACGATCAAAGATGCCAGCTTGTAACAGCAATGCAGCACTAGAATTCGTAATGCTCACACAGTGCCAACCACTGCTGATAATTGCCATCCTGACGCACATTGGTTTTCTTAAGTGAATCTTTTTGCGACGCAATAATGGGAATAGGCTTTTTGCCAGGATCTGCCGAACGACGAGTATTGGTTCCCCCCAGATACGACATTGCTTTAAACCACAGGTCATCCGCCTTCGGCGTTAGGCGCAAAAATAAATCGCGATTCTGCACATCGCCATACAAACAATGCGGGGGATAGAGAACACCACCGTATCCAATGGGCATCAACCAAGGTGCTGAAATATCCGTGCACAATTCGGTCTTCCATTCCCGATAAGCTGCTGGTTTTCCGGGAGCGATAAAGGTAATCAACCGACATTCATGTGCAATTATATCTTTTGGATACCGGCTATGGCTTTGATATAAGCGCTGCAGCCAAGTCGAGTCGTACATTAAATCATCGTCACAGGTGACAATGATTTTTTCTGGATGCAGTTCCAGCGAGTGAATCAATTTGCGATGGGAACAGGTGAGATTCACGTAACGAATCTCAAACTCATCGCCCTCCAAATCACTCAATGAGCGAGGTAACTGATCACGCAGACTTTCATGCAGCCAAAGAATAATTTTTTCAGCCGCATATGACTGAATTAATAGACTGCGAATAGTGAGATGGATGATCCCCAAACGACTGGGAATGGACGTTAACGATATGATTAACGGCAAACGTGGCGCATTGGCATTACGCAAATCATCCTTTGTTAAGCGCGTTAATTTCCGTGCTGTCCACCAGGATAACGGCAGTTCTTTTAACTTCATCGCAGGTTATTTCCTTACTCACAAAACCGCACCCCTCCCTGTTATCAGCGAAGGAAAACAAGGTCACATAATACCATTATGCACAGTGCAAATAGCCAGCAAACACCGCTATACGTGGCCGTAAAACTAATCGACATCCAAACTAGGCTCAGCTAGCGCCAGACTGTATAATCGCCAGCCTGATTTTACGCCTATTGATCAGCCGCGCAGCGGCATCCGCAAGAGCCTGTTATTGCTATGGAAAAAACCTACGAACCCCATGCTATCGAACGCCAGTGGTACCAAACCTGGGAAGAAAAAGGCTATTTCAAGCCTGCCGGAGACGGAACCCCTTATTGCATGATGATTCCGCCACCGAATGTCACTGGCAGCCTGCATATGGGGCACGGTTTCAACAATGCGGTGATGGACACCATGATTCGCTATCGCCGCATGCAAGGCGACGATACCTTGTGGCAAGTGGGTACTGACCATGCCGGTATCGCCACCCAGATGGTAGTTGAGCGTCAATTGGCTGCGCAAGGCGTGAGCCGCCATGATCTTGGCCGCGACAAATTCCTCGAAAAAGTCTGGGAATGGAAAGAGCAATCCGGTGGCACTATCACCCGCCAAATTCGTCGCTTGGGTTCATCAGTAGATTGGAGCCGTGAACGCTTCACCATGGACGATGGTTTATCTACCGCAGTGCAGGAAGCGTTTGTTCGCCTGTTTGATGACGGCCTGATTTATCGCGGTAAACGCCTGGTGAACTGGGACCCAAAACTACACACCGCCATTTCCGATCTGGAAGTAGAAAACCACGATGAAAAAGGTTCACTGTGGAATCTGCGCTATCCGTTAGCGGATGGCGCCACTACCGCTGACGGCAAAAATTATTTAGTCGTTGCGACCACTCGCCCTGAAACCATGTTGGGCGATAGCGCTGTTGCGGTTCACCCTGAAGATGAGCGTTACAAATCACTGATCGGAAAATTTGTCCTGCTGCCATTGGTTAATCGTTTGATTCCAATCGTTGCCGATGATTACGTTGACCGTGAGTTTGGTACCGGCTGCGTGAAAATTACTCCCGCACATGATTTCAACGACTATGAAGTAGGCAAGCGCCACAATTTGCCATTGATTAATGTGCTCGATAAAAACGCCGCGATTTTAGGTGTTGCACAAATTTTTAATTTGGATGGCAGCCTCAATACCCAACTTGATGGCACCCTGCCCGCTCAATATGCCGGACTTGATCGCTACGAAGCGCGCAAGCAAATTGTCGCTGCATTTGAAGCGACTGAATTGCTGGAAAAAATTGACGACCACGGTTTGAAAGTACCGCGCGGTGATCGCTCAGGTGTAGTGATCGAACCATGGTTAACTGATCAATGGTACGTGAGTACTAAACCACTGGCTGAACCGGCAATCGCCGCAGTTGAAGACGGTCGCATCCAATTCGTACCTAAGCAATATGAGAATATGTATTTCTCGTGGATGCGCGATATTCAGGATTGGTGTATCAGCCGTCAATTGTGGTGGGGGCATCGTATTCCCGCATGGTATGACGCGAGCGGCAAAGTTTATGTTGGTCGCAATGAAGCTGAAGTGCGCAGCAAATACAATCTCGGCGCTGATGTAAAACTGAATCAAGACGAAGATGTATTGGACACATGGTTCAGCTCCGGCCTGTGGACTTTCTCAACACTCGGCTGGCCAGAGCAAACGGAGTTTTTGAAAAAATTCCATCCGACTGATTTGCTGGTGACCGGTTTCGATATTATTTTCTTCTGGGTTGCGCGCATGATTATGCTCACCATGCATTTGGTGAAACATGAAGACGGCTCGCCACAGATCCCGTTCAAAACCGTATACGTGCATGGTTTGGTACGCGATGGCCAAGGCCAGAAAATGTCGAAATCAAAGGGGAACGTACTCGACCCACTCGATATTATCGACGGTATTGATTTGGAAACTCTCGTGCAAAAACGCACCACCGGTTTAATGAATCCAAAAGATGCCGGCAAAATTGAAAAGCAAACCCGCAAAGAATTTCCGGAAGGAATCCAAGCCTACGGAACCGATGCATTACGCTTTACCTTCTGTTCACTCGCATCAACCGGCCGCGATATTAAATTC
This sequence comes from Cellvibrio sp., assembly GCF_039207905.1. Lineage (GTDB taxonomy): Bacteria > Pseudomonadota > Gammaproteobacteria > Pseudomonadales > Cellvibrionaceae > Cellvibrio. The sequence goes on along the minus strand of NZ_JBCECX010000047.1, from coordinate 2,494 downwards.
GACATGGGTCGTGTAGAAGGCTATCGCAACTTCTGTAACAAGATCTGGAATGCAATGCGCTTCACCTTGATGCAATGTGAAAACCAGGATTGCGGGCAAGATGGTTCAACTGATTACGAATTATCACTGGGCGATCGCTGGATCATCAGCAAATTGCAAATCTCTGAAAAAACCGTGACAGAAAATCTGGATAACTATCGCCTGGATTTAGCGTCTCAAGCAATCTATTCATTCGTGTGGGATGAATACTGCAGCTGGTATCTGGAAGCGACTAAAGCTGTTTTATTTAATGCCGATGCAACAGCAGCGCAAAAGAAAGGCACTCGCCGCACGCTGGTGCGAGTATTGGAGACCATCTTGCGTTTAGTGCATCCACTGATGCCTTTTATCACTGAAGAAATCTGGCAAATCATCAAGCCACTTTCCGGTGCTACTGGCGAAACCATTATGCATGCGCAATATCCGCAGGCAGATGACAGCAAAATCGATCAACAGGCATTGAATGATGTTGAGTGGTTGCAAGCTGTAGTTTTAGGTGTGCGTAACATTCGCGGCGAGATGAATATTTCTCCCGCTAAAGATTTGCCAGTGCTCTTTAAAAATGGCACCAGTGACGATCAGCAGCGCCTGACCAACAATCAACAATTCCTGAAAAAATTAGCATCACTGGAAAGTGTTACCTGGTTGAATGCAGGTGATGCAGAACCTATGTCTGCCACCGCTCTGGTTGGCCAAATGGAAATTTTAGTTCCAATGGCTGGACTGATCGACAAAGATGCTGAAATCGCTCGCCTTACCAAAGAGAGCAATAAGTTAATTCAGGATATTGAGCGCACAGAAACCAAACTTGGCAATGAAGCATTTGTTGCAAAAGCGCCAGCGGAAGTTGTTGCGAATGAGCGCAACCGTGTTGCAGAAAACAAAATCGCAGTGGAAAAATTACGCGAGCAGATTCAAAAAATCAGCGCGCTGTAATCATTAACGATCTGCGATGAATAAAAAAGCCGATGCAAAAACATCGGCTTTTTTGTTGGAAAATTTTATTCCGGAATAGATCGTGTTGGGCATCAATACCCTCAACCTCCGCCCCCTAACCCACGGATATTTCCAAATAAATTCGATCGATAAAAAACAAAAAGCCCAATCTTTCGATTGGGCTTTTTGTTTGAATTCAATGGCGGAGAAGGGGGGAGTCGAACCCCCGATACCCTTTTGAGGTATGCTCCCTTAGCAGGGGAGTGCCTTCGGCCACTCGGCCACTTCTCCACGTCTACTGAAGCGGGATAGGCTCCGTCTCAGCAGGTGCGGCATAATACCATAATTCTCTAAAAATCAAAGTCTTGAAGACAAAATTACAGAATAAAATAACGAATATTTTAGCGCTGCATATTTTGCATTCAATTAGAGAATAACTGAAAAATACAAACTCTAGAAACGCCTACGCGGCGGATGATCTCTCATGCCGCCGCGTAGTTGAAAAGCACTGAACAACAAAAACAATTAAATAAAAATTAATTGTCCTGCTCTTCCTGATTTTGCTTTTCACGCTGAATACGCTGATAAATCTCTTCACGATGTACAGCGATATCTTTAGGAGCATTGACACCAATACGAACCTGGTTGCCTTTAACACCTAATACGGTAACGGTAACCTCGTCACCTACCATCAAGGTTTCGCCAATACGGCGAGTTAAAATTAACATCTTTAATCTCCTTCACTCATCCTGTAAGAGTACGACTTAGACACCCCTTGCCACCATCGACCCCCGAATACCCCCTGTCGCGTCCTGACAACCGAATGCCCGGATTTAAGTATCGTCTACTTTTTGCGAAAGGGAAGAAACCCCCAACATTTTTCTGTCTATTTTTTAGGTAGACAGCAATACACCTCAAACACCTTAACTAAACCATCGTTGGTAGAAGACCTAGCCCCTCACACGGCCTTCTGATGGTTCGGCATCCAAACCAAAAGCGGTGTGCAAACTACGCACAGCCAACTCCAAGTAACGCTCATCAATGATCACCGAAATTTTGATTTCAGATGTGGTGATCATTTGGATGTTAATACGATCTTCTGCCAATGCGGTAAACATGCTTGACGCAACACCGGCATGTGAGCGCATACCCACACCTACGATAGATACTTTGGCTACCTTATCATCACTACGCACTTCGCGCGCACCAATTTCTTTGGCAACGGTATCCAGCACGGCAACAGCCTTGCTCATATCGTTTTTATGCACGGTAAATGTCAGGTCAGTAGTGCCGTCGGCAGATACGTTTTGGACAATAACATCAACCTCAATATTGGCTGCGCCAATTGGGGCAAGAATTTTAGCCGCTACACCAGGGGTGTCAGGTATACCAGCAACAGTAACTTTGGCTTCATCGCGGTTAAATGCGATACCGGAAACAATTGGTTGTTCCATATTTGATTCGTCCTCATCGAGGGTAATAAGAGTTCCAGGGCCTTCTTTGAAACTGTGTAACACAC
>NZ_JBCECX010000046.1:0-33135 GCF_039207905.1 Cellvibrio sp. | reverse complement strand
GACATCGCCGAACTTGAAGGCGACGACAAAAAAGAATTCCTCGACGAAATGGGCATGGAAGAGCCCGGCCTCAACCGCGTAATCCGCGCTGGCTATCAATTACTCGGCCTGCAAACCTATTTCACCGCCGGTGTTAAAGAAGTACGCGCTTGGACCATTCCAGTAGGCGCTACTGCACCGCAAGCCGCGGGCGTAATCCACACCGATTTTGAAAAAGGTTTTATCCGCGCTGAAACCATTTCCTACGACGACTTCGTGCAATACAAAGGCGAACAGGGCGCGAAAAACGCAGGTAAATCGCGTAAAGAAGGTAAAGAGTACGTAGTAAAAGATGGCGACGTTTTACACTTCTTATTTAACGTGTAATTCGCTTTATGTTTGAATACTGATGCAAATCAGCGCAATCAACAAACCCCGCATTGCGGGGTTTTGTTTTTAAGCTAGCAACATTTTTACCGCCCATCTGATAGTCAAATCACACCTGATACACCAAACGAATCACCAGCTTATGAACAGCACCCATTCAATCTTCAACCGCCGCGACATCCTGTTCCTCTGCGCAACCTTGTGCACACTGCTGTGGGGAAGCTCATATCCCGCCATTAAAAGCGGTTATGCGATGCTGGAAATTGCGAGCGATAATATTCCGGCGCAGATGTTATTTGCCGGCTACAGATTTTTGCTCGCTGGAATATTTTTATTGTTGTTTGCCAAACTTACCGGAAAATCTATCGCGGTATCGAGCATTGCACATTGGCGACAAATCAGCATTTTAGGTTTAACCCAAACCACAGTTCAGTATGTGTTTTTCTATATCGGACTTGCCCATGCGACCGGTGTAAAAGCATCAATCCTTAACGCAACCGGCACCTTTTTCAGCGTGTTGCTCGCGCATTTTATTTATCACAATGATCGCCTAACCCACCGCAAAGCCCTCGGCTGTTTGGTGGGATTTATCGGGGTGATGGTGGTTAATTTTAATAAGAGCGCACTGGATTTCGATGTATCGCTGGAGGGTGAAGGATTTATTGTTATCGCCGCATTTACCCTTGCTGCCGCATCAATTTATGGCAAACGTATTTCGCAACATATGGACGTACTGATCATGACTGCATGGCAACTATCAATCGGCGGAATGGCGCTGATGATTTTGGGTTGGAGCACGGGCGGGTCATTGGGAAATTTTGATTGGCAATCAAGCCTGCTGCTGATTTACCTTGCACTACTCTCTTCGGCAGCATTTGCATTGTGGGGCACATTGCTTAAATACAATCCGGTAGGCATGGTAAGTGTATTTAATTTTTTGGTGCCAGTATTCGGCGTGGTGTTATCGGCAATCTTTCTGGGCGAAAGCATCATGGAATTAAAATATTTAATTGCCTTGGTTTTAGTCTGCGCGGGAATTTTTCTGGTGACGCGCCTGCCGCGACAACTATGATGCCGCAGCAAGCAGACTCAACATCGATCAGGCAACTACCGCTTGTCTGATCGATACAACGACCTCACTCAAATACTCCGCATCACGCCCCACCTGATAGAAGCGACCAGACCCCCAAGTGTGCATCCAGTTGAGGCCTATAAAATACAGGCCATCTACATCCGTCACGCCGCGTTTTTGTTTCGGGTGGCCGTTATCTTCAAACACCGGCAAGTTAATCCACTCAAAGCGCATATTAAAACCGGTGGACCAGACAACTGAATTAATGCCTGACGATTCAATATCCAGCTCGGTAACCAGTTCGGGCAAATAGTTGCTGCGAATATTGTCATCTGCAGGGGCATTGATATTGTTTTTTTGGATGTAATCTTCAATTCCTTTTACGATTCGCTCGGCAACCTGGTCGGCGTAATCCAGATTTTTTTCCAGATCATCGTTAAAAAATAATTGTTTGCCATCAGTATCTTTTAATACACCGTATAACTTCATTCCCTGCTCGGCAAAAATACGCAGATTTAAATCGCGCCCGCCATCGCGGCCGGTTACGTAGTGATTTGTGGAGTGCACTGCATTTTTTCCATCGGGATGGGTTTCCAATGTAGTGTTGTAATAGCCCATATCATCCAGCCAATTCACCACATCGCGCCCGCGATAGCGGCGATTCACACGCGGCGCAGGGCCAACACATAAGTGCACTTTGCGCCCCGCGAGATGCAAATCCTCCGCAATCTGGCAACCGGATTGACCAGTGCCAACCACCATCACTTCTCCCGGCGGGAGCTGATCCGGGTTTTTATAAAAATTGGAATGCACATGGGCGATATGCGCCGGCATTTTTTTCGCCATCGCTGGCACACGTGGTTCGTGATAACTACCACAGGCGATAACCACTTGATCAGCAGTGTAAATTGTATCCACGGTAACCAGCGTAAATAGCTCACCATTTTTGGTGAGCGATATAACCGGACTGTTAAAAATAATTGTCGGATTAAAAAAGGCACGATAGCCTTCCAAATAATCTACGATTTCATCTTTCACCATAAACCCATCCGGATCATTTCCTTGATAAGGATATCCCGGCAATTGGCATTGCCAATTAGGTGTTACCAAACAGAAAGTATCCCAACGCTGGTTGCGCCAGTTGTCAGCAATCTGGCCAGACTTTTCCAAAATAATATTGTCGATACCCTGCTGCGACAAACAGTAGCTCATGGAAAGCCCAGCTTGCCCCGCACCAATCACAATTGCACTGTGATGCTGGCGACTTTTTGTCGCTGGCGATTTACAGTTAGGGGATTCAGGAATTGCGGCCATGTTCATAATATTTCCCGTAATATAATTAACGAATTTATTGATAGATTCTTCGCACTGCACTAGCTGAGCTGTGTAACACGAACCTCACCTGCAATTTCTTGTTCGCGCAAAAACTGCAGTTTGCGATTAATTTTTTCCAGCTCTGCACTGGCAGCAGTGCAGTAATATCCAAATTTTTTATACACCCGTTCGGATGCCGCGTTTAGCGCCGAATGTATTCGCTGATCAAATTCAGCCTGGCTGTATTTGTCACCTGCCACCAAATGTTCATGCACAATGGTTGATGGCGAATAGTAAGTAACCTGATCGCCATCCGGCCAAATCACTTTAAAATTAACTGATGGCATGAGTGCCTCCCATTGCAGTAAGTGGTTGTTGGTTGACATCCCAAAATTCGGCAGTAGCACCAAGATGATCTAGCTGAATTTTTCCATCGCCGGTAAAACTACCAATGGGTGCGCAACTTAAATGGGAGTGTTGAAAATAATGTAATAATGCCGACACTCTTTCCGGCTCCACCGCAAGTAAAAATCCGAAGCTCTGGAATGCGCGTAGCCAACGAAACAAATCGCCTTCTGGCCGCGGGATCGCACTTAAATCCAACACAGCACCACAACCGGTTAATTCGAGCATCATGATCAAGGTGCCGAGCAAACCGCCGTTACTAATGTCTTTTGCGGCAACGGCTAAATTCGCTTCGGCCAATTCCGCCGGTACATTCCACTGTGCGCGAATTTGTTCCGGTGTTTTGCCCTGCACGCAACCCCAATAAGGTAAATCGCCATGCCAGCTGCCGGTTAAATCCGTCAACATAAATAACCGTTGACCGGGTTTAATGTGATGGCAAGACAATAATTTTTTTGCGTGGCCAGTAATTGCAACGCCAAGATTAGGGGCAAAGCCGGATTGGATACTGCTGTGACCACCGGCAAAATAAATTCCAAATACATCGCACGCGCGTTTCATATGTTTCAATAAAACTGTGCTCGCCTCTTCATCGTTATGCCAGTAAGCATTCACGATGGCAGTTGGCCTACCGCCCATCGCCGCTATATCACTGACATTGACCATCACCGATGACCAGCCCGCCGCACGCGGATCAGTGCGCACAAAATCCGGCAACATGCCTTCCATTGCTAATAATTGAAATCCATCGGCAGTTTTAAATGCGGCGCAATCATCGCCCGGCATTGCATAGCGCTGCTCAAGTGTTAAATCAGTTTGTTCACCACAAAAACTGGCAGCTAATTTAATGGCTGTTTTTGCTTTTATTTCCGGCAAAGACCGCAGTTGTTCACACAGAATTTCCAAATCACTTTGGTGGTGATGCCCGACACTGCTGCAGGAATATTTTTTCTGCTTGATGGTCGCCATGCTATTCATGATAAATGCCGTCCCATAAACGGATAATGTTCCAACTCTGCTTGCATCCGCACGTGAGGCCGCCCAGCCACTTCAATTGCACCTACTGTTTGCCAATGCACCGAGCGAAAATAGGTTTCATTTTGCGGCTGCACATTGGCGAGAAAACGTGTGCAACCCAAATCTTTTGCGCGCGATACCGCTTCATTAATTAATGCCTTGCCAATCGACTGATGGCCGCGATAGGCACGGGCCACACACAAGCGTCCACCAAACCAGAGATTGTCATATTCATCATCAACCTGATAAATGCGTACTGCACCGACTACATCATCAGCAATCGCGCAATTAGTAGCGAGCGCGACAATCGCGATTGCACGAAAGTCCTGCCCGTCCTGCTCATTGTCTTGCAGGATTTTTTGCTCTTGCGCAAACACCGATTTGCGCAATGCAAAATAACGCTGCTTCTCCCAAGAGCTTTCTGCCACCTTGACTTGAATATGTTGCGAGCGGAAATCAGTAAATTGTTGATCATCAAACGCATACTGCAGCCGGGCCATGAGCCACCTCCTGTTCGTAACTTTTGAGTGATGAGCAGGCGCCACATTTTGCACAACCTGCTTTGAGTGAATCCGATTGAATGCCGGCACGCACTAACGCCGGGCCAAGCTGTTTAAATAAACGGTCGAGCATATCCGCGCCGGGCATGGGGTGATGTTCAAGCGGCGTGCCTGCAACCGGCACAAAAGGAACCACAAAGGGATACACACCGAGCTCAATTAATTTTTTGCTCATCGCAATAATTTCATCTTCGGTATCACCCAGGCCCGCAAGAATATAAGTGCTTACATTGCCGCGACCAAATACCGCCACAGCGGCTTTAAAAGCCGACATATAACGGCTGAGCGGAACACTCGCCTTACCGGGCATAATATTTTTACGCACCCGATCACTCACCGCTTCCAGATGCATTCCGAGCGCATCTACACCGGCATCTTTTAAGCGCTGGAACCACACATCGTCATCCGGCGGTTCGCATTGCGCTTGAATGGGAATATCCACCAGTGCACGCACCGCACGTGCAGATTCCACCAACACCGCCGCACCGCGATCCAATGTTTTAGGTGTACCTGTGGTCATAATCATTTGGGTTACACCATCCAACTCCACTGCAGCGCGCGCAACCGCTGCTAATTGTTGCGGGGTTTTATGGGCGATGGTTTTGCCATTTTTTAACGATTCTTCAATCGCACAAAATTGGCAGGAGGTATCGCGATTACGATAGCGAACACATTCTTGCAGCACTGTTGTTGCCAACACATCTTTGCTATGCAGTGTTGCGATTTTCCAATAGGGAATTCCATCGTCGGTTGTTAACTCATAAAATTTTGGCCGCCCCGGCATGGCCGCTTTAGCAATTAATTTCTCATTCTCGAAAATTAACACTTGCTCGTGATTGGCATCGGCTTTAGCACTGAATGGCGATCGCTGGATTTGCTCGTTAAACACCGGGATCATGCTGGTCTGGCTGGCAAAGTTAAATGCTTTGTGATCCGTCGGCCCAGCGCCGCCTGCGCGCGTCAATCCAAGATTGCTTTCATCTACCCAACGCAAACCATGGGTTTGAATTTGCGTAAGTTGCTGACTGCTCAGTGCCATGATGAAAATCCTCTAGTTGCTTGCGCTGAAAAGGTTTGCATTTGAAACAGGAGTGACCAGTGTTAAACCAGTGGCGATATCCTCTGGTGTATTTTTCTCACTGGGAGCCAAGGGCTTTTTAAGCGGATGCGTATGACTTGTCGGTGTTTTATCGATAAGCAAACTGAGCAATTCAGGGCGACTGTAATGTCCGACAGAATCCATCATTCGCTTACGTTTATTGATGAGATTAAAATCTAGCTCGGCGATACAAGCGCCTTCGCCGGAATCACTGCGCAATGGCGTGCCGAGCAATTTTCCTTCCGGTGAAACAATGGCGGTGAAACAACCACCGCTAATGGCAGCGATGGGACCACCAGTATCTTTTACGATTTGCGCTTGCTGCTCTGGCGTCAACCAACCTGTCGCATTCACAACAAAACAGCCGGACTCCAATGCATGATGACGAATAGTTGCTTCAATTTGCTCGGCAAAAATTTCGCCGACCAAAGAACCAGGAAACATACTCACATGAATTTGTTCGCGATCTGCCATCAATGCATAACGCGCGAGTGGGTTGTAATGCTCCCAACAGGCGAGCGAACCAACACGACCAACGGCAGTATCCACTGCACATAAACCGGAACCATCACCCTGTCCCCATACCATGCGCTCATGAAATGTCGGCGTAATTTTTCGGCGATGCTGAACAAGCTGGCCGTCCGCATCAAACAATAATTGCGCGTTATAAATTGAACCACCGTCGCGCTCGTTAATGCCAACTGATACAACCATCTTCGCCGCTTTTGCTGCAGCGGCAATTTGTTGTGTATAGATGGAGGGAACCTCTACCGATTCCTGCATCAACAACAAATGTTGCGCGCCCATCGCACAAGGAGCCTGGATAAAAGAAAAATACGGGTAGTAAGGCACCAGGGTTTCCGCGAACACTGCCAGCTCAACCCCTTGCTTGCCCAAATCTGCAATCCACTCGCAAATTTTATTTACAGTTCCGGCGCAGGAGTAAAGCACCGGGCTGCACTGAACGGCAGCAGCCACGACTTTGTTCATAGGAAACCCTGATTTAATTTAAAAATTTAATTTAGAAAAAGTTGGTCGATAAAAAATAGTTAGACGATTTATTGAAATGCACGAAATAAAAAATCACGTCGTCCAAGTGTGGACAACAAATGCATTTTCACGGCGCATCAACAATTGCAAATCCATTACGTCGAGCGGGTTAATCGGGCGAATACCCTCAATCAATGCCTTTTCGGTTTGGCCGTAAAGTGCCTGCAACGCAAAACGGCAGGCATAGACTTCGCCGCCTTCTGCCATGAAGGCTTTTAATTGCGCGTTGTAAGCGAGATGGCCGGGAAATGCTTCCGCACCCAAAGTCGGGAAGCCGCGTTGAACACCCAGCAAAACACCTGGGCCGTAAAGTAGGATTTTGGTTTCAAATCCTTTGCGCAAAATGCGCTTGGCCTGCAACAAATTCACCAAACCAATCGAGCCTTCAAAGGCCACAGTATGGAAAGTCAGCAGCGCTTTTGCGCCAGGTTCAGCTTGTACATCCTCAAATACTTTTTCTTCGTAATCGACCAGAAAGTCACCGGTTTGGTAATGGGGGATATCCACGGCTGGCATAGCAATTTCCTCGTAATCAGGGTTAGGTTGAGCGACTTCATTCAAGTCGTACTATCCCTATTGCGACATCCGTACCAGCAACCGGCAAAGTCATACCCGGATTAACAAAATAATTTTTTATCCTTTAAAAACAATAAATTAGAAGGATTTATAAATTCGTCCGAGCAATCACCACCACGAAAAACAAGAAATTTTCACTACGCAATTGCATCGAAATACGCAAATGCGTAGCATTGCATTACGCATATGAGTAGACACACTTACACGACACCGGACATATCGCCATGCTAGATACAGACTCAGCCGAAGAATGGGGCCGCCTCGCCTACTGGATGCGCAATGCCGCGTTCGAGCAGTGCCCGGAGCCGCTGATGCTGCTCGACCCACAAGAAAACAAATACATCGATTGCAATATCGCGGCCACACAGATGCTGGGTTTTGATCGGCAGGAAATCCTCAAGATGCCCATCTCTTACATTCATGGGCGCGAGCTGGGGCAATTAATTGTGTTTACCCAGGAGGCACTACAACGCGGCCACGCCAAAAGCAAACGCATTTCCTGCCGATTAAAAAACGACATGCATATCCCGGTGGAATTATCGGCATCGCGCACGGTAATTAAAGGCCGTGAATATTTAGTGGTATCGATTAAAGATATCGACCTGGAAGAGCGCCAGCGCGATAAAGCCGAAGCGGACCGACTCGCGCGCAACGGCATTTTAGAATGGAAACATTTGCGCTCCATTTTCCAGCAAGGTGAGCGCGATAATTTATTAATGCTCACCTCGGTGGGTGATGGAATTTATTGCGTAGACACCAACGGTTTGTGCACTTTTATTAATCCCGCCGCAAAACGTTTGCTTGGCCGTACCGATGGCGATGTGCTCGGCCAAAATATTCATTACGTACATCACCACACCCACGATGATGGAACCCACTACCCTGTTGAAGAATGCCCAATTTATGCAGCGATTCGCGATGGTGTAGTACATGAGGGAATTCAGGAAGTATTTTGGAAACACGACGGCACACCTTTCCCCGTTGAATTTACCAGCACACCGATTATTTCTGAAGGTAGCATCATAGGTGCAGTGGTGGTGTTTCGTGATATCAGTCAACGCATGGAAACCGAAAAAAAATTACGCGAAGCATTAACAGAAGTCAGCGCATTAAAAGCGCGCCTTGAAGATGAAAATGCTTACCTGCAACAAGAAATTTTAAGCGAGCAGCGCTACCACGGTATTATCGGCGAAAGCACAGCAATAAAACGCATTCATCAACAAATCGAATTGGTTGCACAAACCGAAGCCGCAGTATTGATCACTGGCGAATCCGGTACTGGCAAAGAATTAATCGCGCGCGCCATCCACGATGCAAGTAACCGCAAAGACAAGCCCATGATTCGCGTTAACTGCGCCGCAATTCCCCACGAATTATTTGAAAGCGAATTTTTTGGCCATATTCGCGGTGCATTTACCGGTGCCGTGCGTGACCGCATCGGCCGTTTTGAACTAGCGAATGGCGGCACTTTATTTTTGGATGAAGTAGGTGAGATTCCGCTGGAATTGCAAAGTAAATTATTGCGCGTATTACAAGAGGGACAACTCGAACGTGTGGGCGAAGAAAAAACCCGCAATGTAGATGTGCGCATTATTGCCGCCACAAATCGTAACTTGAAAAAGGAGGCAGAAGCACATCGCTTCCGTGAAGATTTATATTTCCGTTTAAATGTTTTCCCCATACATTCACCACCACTGCGCGAGCGCGATTCCGACATCAGCTTGCTCGCACCTCATTTTCTCGAACTGGCAAGCCAGAAGTTTGGCAAAAAAGGCTGCAAACTTCGCCAAAGCGATTTAAAACCATTGCAAGCTTACCAATGGCCGGGGAATATTCGCGAGCTACAGAATGTTATGGAGCGTGCGGCCATTACCTCAAGCCAGGGGCGCGTCACTATTGATTTACCGCTTAGCGCCGCCACTGATAGCGCAGCAAAAGTGACTGCACCAGCAGAAACAGCCATTATTCCTGACGACGACATGCAAGAGCGGGTTAAGCGCAATATGCTGGCCGCATTGGAACAATGTGATTGGAAATTATTTGGCGAAGATGGTGCGGCGGCATTACTGAAAATAAAGCCAACTACTTTAGCTTCACGGATTAAGCGCTTGGGCCTAAAACAATAGAGCCAAGCATTTAAACCCAGCTTTTTAAAAACGCGGAATTAAACATCTAACCACAGAAGCAAAATTGCAAGCAACGCAGGCAGTGTCTGAATATATAAAATTTTTTTCGCTGCCGTAAGTGTGCCAAAAATTCCGGCAATGGCAATGCAAATCAGAAAAAACAGCTTAACGTCCAAACCGTTATCGCCCGACCACAACCCCCAGAATAGGCCAGCAGCGAGAAAGCCGTTGTACAGGCCTTGGTTGGCAGCCAACACGCGAGTTGTCGCTGCCTTTTCCGGCGTATTGCGGAATGCGCGCAAACCAATCGGTTTTTCCCACAAAAACATCTCCAATACCAAAATGTAAATGTGTAGCAATGCAATCAGAAAAATAAGTCCTTCATTGATACTTAGCATTGATCTCTCCCGAAGATAAAATCATCGTCAGCTTACGCAGGCCAAATTGGCAACTCAGTGTTTTCATCATATTCAGGAAAAATAACGACGTTAAACACTTCACCATCAAAAACCCATGCCATTATCTGCAAGGAATCGGCGTAATAACTTTTTCCGTCTTGCTTAAAGTCTTCATCCAAACGAAATTCCGGAAAAATACTTTCAAGCTCAGACTCGGTAATACCAATGATTGGTTTTGAATCCAATAAAGCCGTCGGGTCCATAACCGTTATCGAACTCAAGCGATAATTATCCTCCGCTTGAAAAGACAACTCCAACCCACTGTCAAACTCCCAAATTTCTTCCTCTTCAGCTTTTTCCTTATTTGCAGGAGCACCCGATATGGCCTGAGCATCCTTTTGATTCATTCCCAACTTAATCTTATCAACACCTACTTTTGGAAAAATATTCATACAATCCTCGAAAAAATAAAATTCGAAATCAAGCATTAACCTGCATGCTTGATATTTAGCAAACACATTTTAAAGTAAAATTTTTCCCGTCATTACTTAGCTCTATCCATCCAAGCGATTTGTATAACATAGGGATATGAGTATAAACAAAAAGCTCTGCCACGTTATTTCTCTTTGCCTCAGCCACTGCAGCACTCACAAGCAGAGAGCCAATTCCTTTTTTCCGATACCCCGGTGCAACTATCAGGGCATTAATCCATAAACCTATATTTTTATCATCCGGGATAGGATGACCAATGAAAGCCAATCCACCAATCAACGTTGAGCTATCCAGAGCCATTAATGGTGCAGGGACGACGACATTAATATTTGAGCCAACAAGCGGATTCATTTCGCCCCATTCAGCGAAAAACCATTTATGCAGCTCTTCCAAGTGCAAAGGCTCACAATTTGAACTAACAACAGAGTACATTTTTCCCTCTGAAATAAACGAGATTATGTCGAACAATTCCCTAAGAGTTAAAATTGTCACACTGCAACAACCTTTGCGCTCCGCCAATAACAGTAGCTTAGATGGCGGCTTTCTACCCGCCAGCAGTCATGTCGGGCAGCTACAGTAGACGTAATCGATCAAAAATCACCCTTGCATTTCATATGACACTTCATATAATAAATAGTGTCACTTGATACGGGAGCATCCCATGCACAGCAAAGCGGTTTCCATCTCAGACCTCAATCTGGTGGGCGGTAGCGTAATTAGCGCCGCAGACGCCTTGGGGCTTGCCCGTGAGCAGCTGGCCGAGGCGATTGGGGTCTCTGTATCCACCATCGCGCGCATGAAGAATGGTTCATCCCCCGTGCCAGAGCAGAAACCGTTTGAAATGTCGCTGCTGCTGATCCGCGTATATCGCTCACTGTTTTCGATTCTTGGCGGCAATAGCGAAGCGATGAAACACTGGATGAACACCCCGAACCATCACTTGGGCGAAGAAGCTCCCGCAGAGATGATCCGCAAGGCCGATGGCCTGACGCGCGTGCTTTGGTATCTCGACGCCATGCGTGGCCGCATTTAAGCCCCACTCGACCTAAGGATTGCAATGAAGGATCTGGCTGGCTTACTCACGCCGCATATTGTTGGAAGCTGCTGGCGGGTGGTGGAGACGCAGGAAACGGCAGCGACCATGGCGATTACCGACTCAGCCGCCGAACAAAGCCGCCTCGAAGAATTACTGGATTTATCCAAACCCAAAGTGCCGGCAGATTGCAAAGGCCTTTCCTACCTGTTGATGACGCCATTCCGCTATCCACCGCTACACTATGGCTCGCGCTTTGGCAGCACTTGGGAGCGCGGCATTTTTTATGGCTCCTGCGAATTAAAAACTGCCTTTGCGGAGACAGCCGTTTATTTTTGGCTGTTCCAGCAGGGACCAAAAACGCTTGGACCACTGGAAAAAATCCGCGATCAACTCACGGCATTTTCCGTAAAACTAATCAGCCAAAAAGCCTTGGACTTAGATAGCGCTGCATTCGCACACAGCGAAGAATTTGCATCAGCACGCGAAAACATCAATCGCCCTGACTCATGGGAATACACCCAACAACTCGGTAAACAACTGCGCGAATCGGGTGCAGAATTTATTATTTATCCCTCATCGCGGCTCGCAGGCGGAAAAAATATTGCCGTATTCTCCCCGCTCGCATTTGCCGAAAAAGACCCAGCGCAACAACAACTCTGGCACGTGCGCTTCACCACCGATTCCTGCGTATTTGTGCGCGCAGGAATCAGCGATGGCTTTGAGTTTTATAAAAAGGATTTTTCAGTGGATGGCAGAATTCCGCATCCGTCGCGGGCACTCAACAATTAATTAGCGAAACACCCGCTCCGCCCAAACCCCCAATCCCGCCGCCACACTACCGAAGTGATCACCATCCACAATCGCAATTTCATTGCCGAATAATTCGCGAATTACTTTGCGAATTAACGGGGATTTGGCGCTGCCGCCAGTGATATAAACCACATCCGGTTGTGCACCCGCCTGCTGTGTTGCTTCGCTAATCAGTGCGGCGATTTTCTGTAGAAGTTGTTCGCTAACATCGGCATAGTCTTGCGCGCTGCACTCGGGAGTTAAATTACGCTCGATAAAATCCAGCTGAAATTTATGCTGGTCTTGCGCAGACAAAGCAATTTTGCCCAACTCTGCCTCGCGCACTACGGCAAAGTTATGCTTGTCATCGCGCATGGTAATAAAGCGATCCAGCGATTCCGGCTCAAGGGTTTCGCGAGTTAATCGCTCCAGCAGGAAGCCGGTTTTTGCATCGTAGAATTCGGTTTGCGCGCCTATGTCATTAATCGCCATGGCATTAACAAATGGCATCAGCGGCATAGGCAAGCCGGTTTTTAGTGGCGATAACATACCGAAATGCGGCATCAATATTTTTTGCGCGAGCTGGATATCAAAATCGTTACCGCCGATGCGCTCACCAGTATGCCCAAGAAAGTCCTGCGTGCGCTCAAGTTGTTTGATATGCGCAGGCCCCATCAACACCATAGAGCAGTCGGTAGTACCACCGCCGACATCTACCACCAATACACGTTTGTTTTCAGTCAGCCGCGTTTCAAAATCGAAACCGGCGGCGAGCGGTTCAAACAAAAATTCGATATCGGTAAAACCAACGCGTTTACCCGCCGCCGCCAGAATTGTTTGCGCTTGCTGGTTACTTTCCTGCGCATTGATACCCTGAAAATTTACCGGGCGGCCAATAACTACTTGGGTGATAGTTTGTTGCAAATGCTGCTCAGCACGGCTTTTGACATTGAGCATCATAGCCGCGACTACATCTTCAAAAAAATCGACTGACTGCTGGCGTAAGCCGCTCGCGCCTAAAAAGGATTTGGGTGATTTAATAAAATAACCTTCCCCGGGAGCGCTGATGTAATGCGCAATCGCTTCACTGCCGAAAAAAATGCCGTCGCGCACTTGATCAATATCGTACTCGATTTTTCCTGCACGTGCCAAGCTAAGCAGCGCCGAACGGCTGCGCGCATAATCCAGCTTTGCTTCACCGTCGGGCAACTGCTGCGCAATCAATTCAGCGATAAAGGCGCGCTCCAGCGCGTATAAAGTTGATGGTACAAAGGTATCATCACCGTAGAGCGGAATTAAGCTTGCTTTGCCCTGATCAAGCCAGGACATAGCGCAATTAGACGTACCATAATCAAAACCAACAAACATAAATTTTCCAACTACTGCTTTTTAATATTACACACACCTTAAACACCAGCGCTCAAATAACGGCGCTCAAGGTGCGCTTTGAAATAACGCGCATTAAGCGGTTCGCCGGTGGCAGCGATCATCAATTCATCGGTCGACAACAAACTGCCTTTGGACCAAATATTATCCTTGAGCCACTGGAACAATTCGTTCAAATTGCCCGCAGCGATTTTTTCACGCAATTGCGGAATTGCACGATCAGCCGCCGCAAACTCTTGCGCGGCATACATTGCGCCCAGTGTGTACGAGGGGAAATAACCAAACGAACCGCCGGCCCAGTGAATATCCTGCATGCAGCCGTTGCGATAATTACCTTCTGTCGATAAACCCAGATAAGCCTGCATCTTTTCATTCCACAATTCAGGAATATCATCCACTTCAATGCTGCCATCAATCAGCGCGCGCTCAATTTCATAGCGCAAAATAACGTGGGCGGGATAGGTCAGCTCGTCGGCATCGACGCGAATAAAATCGCGTTTCATGCGCGTATTCACGGCGTAGATATTAGCCTCACTGAATGCGGTATCATTTTCGCGCTGCAAAATTTTTGCTGCCATAGGCGCGAGCAGTTTGGTGAACTCGGCGGAGCGCGCCAATTGCATTTCAAAAAATAAACTTTGCGATTCATGCACGCCCATTGAGCGCGCCTCACCCACAGGCAAGCCCGCCCACTGCGCCGGTAAATTTTGTTCGTAGCGCGCGTGACCAGTTTCGTGGATTACACCAAACAGCGCTTTCATAAAATCACTTTCATCGTAGCGCGTGGTAATGCGCACATCGCTAGGTACGCCGCCGCAAAATGGATGCGCACTCACATCCAAACGGCCGTGACCAAAATCAAAACCAAGCAATTGCATTGCTGCTAAACCCAATTCTTTTTGCTGTGCAACAGAAAATGGCCCCTGCGGCATTAGCAAATGTTTGCGCGACTGAATATCTGCTGCGCGCTGGATAAAATCCGGCAACCAGGTTTTGACATCGCCAAACAGCACGTCCAATTTTGCGCAGTTCATGCCCGGCTCATAAATATCGAGCATCGCATCGTAGCGGCTCAGCGAAGTTCCCGCAGCGCGAATCGCGGCCTCTTCGCGCGCTAAAGCGACAACTTGCGCAAGATTCGCTTTAAAACCGAGCCAATCATTATTTTTGCGCTGCTCGCGCCATGCGTGTTCACAAGTGGAGTTGGCGAGCGATTGCGCCATCACCAGCGCTTCCGGCAATTGATTCGCCTGCTGCCAGCGACGCTTGATTGCCGCGAGACTCACTTGCTGTTGCGGATAAAGATCTTCCGCTTCTGCTGCTGCAATCCAATCGCCCAATTGCGGTGCAGTGGTGAGTTGATGAATCAATACCGACAACTCCGCCATAGCCGCGCCGCGCGCATCGTTGCCACCGTCCGGCATCATCGCCGCCTGATCCCAGGAGCAGATTGCATCCAGATGATTGAAGTGGGAAATTTTTAAAAAGTGTTGTTGCAGTTGCTGGTATGACATGACGCAATCTCCTGACACTGACTCATTCTGGCAGCATATAAACCCGAGCGCGCGCAAGCAACGATTAGTTGTCGTAACGCTATGATTTATACAATTTTAATCTTGCTCGCCGTACCTGTTTAATTAATTCAACGATTTATTTGCGCGCAACCGCTCGGCTAGCAAATCAATAAACTGGCGAACTTTAGCGGATGAATAACGACCCTCGCGGTGCACAATATGCACAGGCACCGCATCTGGTTCAAATTCACTCAACAGGATTTTTAATTTCCCTTGCTCAAGTTCCTGCGCAATCTGATACGACATTACCCGCGCGATTCCCAAACCGCGCACAGCGGCATCAATCGCGGAATCATTGCTGGTCACACTCAAACGCGGCTTGATACGAATTGCCAATGGCGTACGCGCCGAAAGTGTTTTTCCCTGCTGCATAAATCGCCACTCCACGCTCGTGCCCAAATTCATCGCCACAATCAACTGGTGATTTACCAATTCATTCGGATGCGCAGGCAAACCACAGCGGGCGATATAATCCGGCGATGCGCACAGCAAACGCCGCACACTGCCAACACGCAACGCGTGAAAACTGGAATCATCCAGATCGCCAATCCGCAGGGCGACATCAACGCCCTCCTCCAACAAATTCACCACGCGATCCACAAATAACGCCGCAACATCGGTTGCCGGAAAACGCTGCAGATAATCCACAATTCCCGGCATCACATACATACGCCCGAACAGCACTGGCGCCGTTACCGTGAGGTGCCCGCGCGGCTCGCCATTCACACCTATCGCAGCTTCATCTGCCTCATCTGCGGCGACCACCACACGGCGTGCATCCTCCAAATAGCGCTGCCCGGCGTCGGTGACGCGCACATAACGTGTGGTGCGGTTCAGCAGTTTAACCCCAAGGCGCGCCTCCAACTCCGCCACTGCGCGCGTGGCAACCGGCGGCGATATGCCCAAACGCCGCGCCGCCGCTGCAAAACCCTCGCATTCGGCGACTGCCACATAGATCTGCATTTCGGTGAGTCTATCCATGGATTATTCCAGTTTTGAAAACAATCAATTAATAAATGTGAGTATTCTTCACATTGATAGCTGTTGGCAATATGGGCTCCACAGATTTGTTATTCACTTTACGAGGAACGCACCATGAGCCGCATCAATACCGTCACCAACCAAACCGCTTCTACCGAACAGGCCGCACTGTTTAGCGCTATCGAGCAGCAAATAGGCATAGTGCCCAATTTCCTGCGCGTATTTGCCAACTCCCCCGCTGCCCTGCGCGCATTTCTCGGCCTCTACGGAATCGCTAACGAAGGCAGCTTGAACCCACAAACCCGCGAGCGGATCGCACTCGCATTAGCGCAACAAAACGCCTGCGAATATTGTTTATCGGCGCACACGGCCATCGGCAAAAATGCAGGATTAAACGGCGCGGAGATCGAAGCCAATCGCAATGGCACCAGCCAGGATGCCAAAGCGGCCGTCGCAGTAAAACTGGCGCGCTCGCTGGTTGAACACACCGGCGACATCACCACGGCGGATATAACCGAAGCGCGCAACGCAGGCTATTCCGATGCAGAGATAGTAGAAATTATCACCCACGTCGGCATGAATTTACTGACCAATATTTTGGGCAAAGCCAGTCGCGTGGAAATTGATTTCCCTAAAATTGCATTGAATGCTTAACCGCACACCAACCATGTAGAAATATTTTTTCAGCGGAGGATTTAATTATGTCGCGCGCATTTTCTGATATCACCTTTACGCCGAGCGTTAAAGCAACGCAGGAGCAGTACGGCACCCGCGAAGGTAATCGCAATTTTGAATTGGCGGATGATCCGCGCAATGAATTGACCGAAGCTGAAATTCAATTTATCCAGGCGCGCGACAGTTTTTATCAAGCAACCGTAGCGGAAAATGGCTGGCCTTATGTGCAACATCGTGGCGGCCCGATTGGCTTTTTAAAAGTGCTGGATGCACGCACTATTGGCTTCGCCGATTTTCGCGGCAACCGCCAGTATCTGAGCGTCGGCAATATTAATGCAGATGATCGCATCAGTATGATACTCATGGATTATCCACGGCGCCGCCGCTTAAAACTCTGGGGACGCGCGCGTATTGTGCATGAGAGCGAGCAACCCGAGATTATTGCCGCACTGGAAGACCCCACTTATCGTGCCCGCGTTGAGCGCGCTATAGTGATCACCATTGAAGCCTTCGATTGGAATTGTCCGCAACACATTACGCCGCGCTTTAGCGAAGATGAAATACGGGCCTATGTCGAACCCATCATCGCCGAGAATGAAAACTTAAAAGCACAGCTGCAAATGCTGTTAAAAAACCAAACCTGAACTAAGGAGTATTGCCATGAGTGAATCACGCCCACCGCTTCCACCCTTTACCCGCGATACTGCAATCCAAAAAGTCCGTGCAGCTGAGGATGGCTGGAATAATCGCGATCCGCACAAAGTATCGCTCGCCTACACCATTGATAGCCAATGGCGCAATCGCAACGAATTCCCCAAAGGGCGCGAGCAAATTGTTGAATTTTTAACGCGTAAGTGGGCGAACGAAAAAGAGTATCGCCTGATTAAAGAACTCTGGGCTTATGAAGGTAATCGCATTGCCGTGCGTTTTGCCTACGAATGGCAAAACGCTGCAGGCCAATGGTTTCGCTCCTACGGTAATGAAAACTGGGAGTTCGATGAAAATGGTTTGATGCAAAAACGCTACGCCAGCATCAACGATTTAGCGATTCAGGAAAGCGAGCGGAAATTTCACTGGCCGCAGGGGCGTCGCCCGGATGATCACCCAAGCTTGAGTGATTTGGATCTGTAGTATTTTAAGTAACTCGCAACAAAAAAATGCCGCAACATGTGCGGCATTTTTTATTCAAGGCAAACGGCCAATTATTTAACGACCGAACCAAACACCTCGAAATAAGTCGGGAAAGTTTTAGCCGTGCATTTAGGATCATTAATACGCACAGGTACGCCACCAAAAGTCGCAAGTGAAAAACACATCGCCATGCGGTGATCATCGTAAGTATCAATTGCCGCATTCGGAATCAATTCTTTCACCGGCGTAATGCGCAACCAATCTTCACCCTCTTCCACAACGGCGCCCAGTTTGCGCAACTCGGTTGCCATCGCCGAAATACGATCCGTTTCTTTCACTCGCCAGCTGGCGATATTGGTCAAACGCGAAGGGCCATCGCAAAAGAGCGCAACTACCGCGAGCGTCATGGCCGCATCAGGGATGTGGTTGAAATCGCGATCAAAGGCTTTGAGCGGCAAGGATGGCGCAGAGGCCTCAATCCAGTTCTCGCCTTTGGTGATGGTCACACCAATTGCTTCCAGCGCATCGGCAAAAGCCACATCGCCCTGGATGCTCTTGGCACCCACACCTTGCACACGCAGCGGGCCACCACCGAGCGCACCGGCCGCAAGGAAATAAGATGCAGACGACGCATCGCCTTCCACATAAACCGTCGCAGGACTGGTATAGCCGGTCGCGGCGGGAACGGTGAAACGCTCCCAGCCATCGCGCGCCACATCCACACCGAACTGCGCCATCAACTTGAGGGTGATTTCAATGTACGGCTTGGAAATCAGCTCGCTCACCAGCTCGATCTGAGTTTCCTTGCCGGTCATTGGCAAAGCCATCAACAGCGCAGTAAGGAATTGGCTGGAGACATCACCACGAATTTTGATACTGCCACTTGCCGCAATTTGCGCAGGCTTGATCAACAGCGGCGGAAAGCCCTCTTGCCCGAGATAAGTAATATCAGCGCCGATTTGACGCAATGCATCCACCAAATCACCAATCGGACGCTCATGCATACGCGCAACACCGTGCAACTTGTAAGTCCCACCACTCAGCGCCAACGCTGCGGTGAGCGGGCGAAACGCCGTACCCGCGTTGCCGAGGAACAGATCCGCCTCTTTATTAGGGAAGCTGCCGCCAGTGCCCACCACGCGATAATCATTCTCGCCCGTTTTGGTCACACTCACACCCAAAGCCGCCAGCGCTTCCAGCATGCGGTCAGTATCATCAGACTTCAGCAAATCGCGGATATCCGTCTCACCTTGCGCCAGCGCCGCCAGCAACAGGGTACGGTTGGAGATACTTTTAGAACCGGGCAACTGCACAGTGCCCTGAGCGCGGGTAACGGGAGCGAGATCAAGAAATTCCATCGTGGACCTGTTTAAAAGATGAACGGCCAAGCAAGGCCAAAAAAAAGAAAGTGCGCATCATACCCGCATCAGCCCTTGCCCGCACCTCTGAACTTCGCCCGAACTGCGAATTTGGGGTTGACAGCCAGCCCCTCTATCGCCAAAATGCGCGCCTCATTTATGGCTAGATAGCTCAGCCGGTTAGAGCACAGCACTCATAATGCTGGGGTCGGCGGTTCAAGTCCGCCTCTAGCTACCATATTTGAAAAGCCGGCTTGGTTAATCCCTCGCCGGCTTTTTTATTGCCCCAAACTCACAGCAGTTCGGGCTGGGCCTTGTTCAAAGCCAATTAATTTGACCTCAGCAGATGCAGAAGACAAAATTCACCACCTGAACTTGAAATCGAGACTGCTGCTATGTCGTTATATGTTTTTGATGTTGTAAAAACCGATGGGAGAACAATCCCTGACCCAACCGGAATTCTGCCTACACCTACAGTCGCAGTGACCGATGAGATAATCAGAATCACCACGGATTCTGATGAATATTTTGAAAAGGTGAGAAGCGCATTTGAGCAGGCCAATTTGCCGTTTACGTTGGTAATGAAAGTCGACTAGAAATCTCATAGATCGGGCATTAGATAAATGCCCGATCATCGCAATTAATATTTTCCGTAATATAAAAAGTTACTTCTGCAAATAACCCGCTCTGGTTTTTTGATAATCCCCTCCCCTTACACACCCTCTTCACAATTCCATTTCGTGCTCACTCATCATTTTCACCAAGTGATCTGGTGGCAGAGGATACCCTTGTCACTTAAATCACCAATTTTCCTGCGAGTTTCAATACGCAAAAAAAATCAGCTATCCTCTGGACAATAAAATCTTTCAGAGCGAAATAACGCCCTGCGCTAATAACGGAAATAAATATAAAAATGAAAATTCGGCAATTGTTCATATATTTTGCGATGTTTGTGATGGGGATATTGACGGCGATTTATTTCGTCAGTAATTCCGCAGACGATAATAATGCAACAACCTCCAAAGAAATTTCGGTTTCTGATTGGGAAAAATTGCAGCAGCGCAACCTTCATTTAGAGCAGGAAAATAATCAGTTAAAAATCCTACTGGAGCAGCAAGAAACTATTGCTTCGACTTCTTCTGCAAAGAAGAACGTAGCTACCGTTCAAGCTAATCTTGAAAAAAATTCAACATCCACCTCATCAGCATCGCAATTAGTTAGCCTTCAGGAGTATGAGAAAGCGAGAAAGTTTTCAGACTGGATTATTAATAGCGTTAAAAATGCGAATGATATTAACCGTGCGGCGGAAAATGGATTTTTATCTGAGCCTATCGACCCACAGTGGGCCGGGCAGCAAGAATCCAGATTGCGCACAACATTATCGCAAGATGAAGGCATGGGAAATTTTGCGCTGAAAGATGTGCAGTGTCGCACCAGTCTTTGCCAGGTTTCATTTGCAATTAACTCTGTTGAAGAAGCTGAAACCATTACCAACGAAACCCGTCGCGCGCTGGAATCACTCTCTCGTCACGTTTCCATTATTTCCGCACCAGATCCTGATAAATCAGTAACACATTTATATGTATCCCTGGATGAGAAAGGATTTGCTTTTATTCCCTGAAATAAAAGCAAAACCGAACAATGGATTGGGCGGGCCAGATAATCTGGCATTCACGGTGCTTAGGCACTATTGATTAATGATGAGGAACATCATTAATCAAAGGAAAATAATGATGTTAATTGGAGTTGATATGAAATTAATAACAAAGCTTTCAACAGCAATAGCGTTTTGCCTTGTGTCATTATCATCAAGCGTATTTGCAAATACGCCGGTCACCTGCGTGTGGACAAACGGCACGGCTTACAATACCTATTACCGCTTATGTCACGACGGGTCAGTAACCGGTCCGGTAGCTGCATCAGAAGTGACTGTTTTCTCGAACGGAACCTGTACCGTATACTCACAAAATGGCTATTTAGCGACAGGTACCTGCGGTAACGCTGTAGTTGTTAAATTGACACCGCCGCCGACAACAACTATACCGGCAGCCTGCCCCAACGACGGAGCGATTTATCCTAATGTGATTCTAGTAGGCTCTGCTAACCCGCCATTCCCGACTGCTACAATACAAGCCTTCTGCGGCGATGTTGCAAAGTGTCAAATCACCACCGAAACTGTTTCTTACATTTCACCCAACAGTTCTGTAGTACGCGCTATCTGCCGCAGTTACTAAATGCAAAAAAAGCCACAAAGAATTCTTTGTGGCTTTTTAATAAAACATGTTTACTTGCTCAAAAAAACTCTTTTACTTCTGCAAATAAGCCACTCTGGTTTTGTTGATAATCGCAATAACGCCTTTGCCGCACAAATCCTTCACCACCATTTCCACTTCATCTTCACTCAATGTTTTTTGGAACAATGAGTTGATAGTGCTGGAAAGGGTTTTTACCGTACTGGGTTTGCCTTCCATTTGTGCCAAGCGGGCTTTTACCACGCTGGTTCGTTCCGGCAATGTTTTTAAACTGGATTTTTGCAGAATGGAAACTTCATTGATGCTGCTGGAACGAGAGGCGAGAATATTACGGTCTTTCAAGTGTTGGATTAGCGGATCAAAACCGGCGTCTTTGGAGACTATGTGAAAGTAGGCATCCGGCTCTATCGCCGCACGCTCGCCTATGTAGTAGGCGATATGGAAATCCAATGCATTTTTGCCATTGCCAGACTGCATAATGTATTCGACGCGACTGCCCAATGGCTGCAGCGAACGAACCAAATTGGTGCTTAATTTAGATTGATTGGAGCCGAGAAATACCAGGATATAGAAGTTGCCCTTGTCTAAACCTGCGATTGCGTCGGGCTGTACATTTTCATAATCGATAAAAATATAGTTTTTGCGCACGCCAGCTCTCCATCGATTGCCATCAATTTATGTATAGCAGCTATCCGGAATACTGTGACAACTAAAAGCCGGGATTAGATCCTTTTATTTTTAACCGTTTGAGTTATTTGGCATAAAACCCAAACGGTTAGAGCGCCCCATTTAATGAAGGAGATTAAATTGCACCACATAAACGAGGGCGCCAGCCAAATACCCCAGCAAAGCCAATGTACTGATTTTTTTAAGGTACCAGATAAAATCAATCTTCTCTAACCCCATGGCCGCGACACCCGCAGCGGAGCCGATAATTAAAATCGAGCCGCCAGTACCTGCACAGTAAGCAAGGAACTCCCACAGGAAACTGTCGGGCGGATATTGCTCCAGACTGTACATACCCATAGATGCAGCGACCAGAGGAACGTTATCCACTATGGCACTGACAAGACCGATAAGCACCACAATAATATCCAGGCGACCAACGGAATTATCCAGCCATGTCGCAATACTGGAGAGAATATGGGTGTGCTCCAAAACCGCAACCGCAAGCAATATCCCGATAAAAAATATCACCGAGGACATATCAATACGTTTGATCGCATGGCTAATGGTGAGCTGATCTTTTTGCACTTCAGCTTTATTGCGATGCATTAAATCTGCCACCAGCCAGAGAATACCCAAGCCAAATAAAATACCCATAAATGGCGGCAAATGGGTGACAGCTTTAAATACAGGTACCGCAATCAACACACCCAAACCCAACCAGAAAACCACACTGCGTTCCAAGGGTGTTGTGAGGTCATTGTCATCACGCTGCGCGACAACAGGAGACTCAACAGACCGACCGCGCGTCACAAATGCCATCGCCAGTAGCGGGACCAATAAATTAACCAATGACGGCAGGAATACACCGGTAATAATATTGATCGGGGTAATTTGCCCACCAATCCATAACATAGTGGTAGTGACATCACCGATAGGTGACCAGGCACCACCCGCATTGGCAGCGATAATAATAATGCCAGCAAACCACAAGCGATCTTCGCGCCGCGCCAATAATTTTTTCATCAGCGACACCATCACAATCGCCGTAGTGAGATTATCGAGAATGGCGCTGAGAAAAAATGTCGCGACACCAACCAACAACATTAAGGTCGATAATTTAGTGGTTTTAATTTTGCTGGTGACGACCTGAAAGCCGTTGTGGGCATCAATAAGCTCCACAATCGTCATAGCGCCCATCAGGAAAAAAATAATCTGGGCAATACCGACCAGCGTTTCTGAAAGCTCGTGGGGAATATTGTTTCCGCCGGAGGAAAACACGGCATAAACCGTCCAAAGCAGGCCAGCACCTACAAGTGCCGAAGCAGCTTTATTAATATTGAGCGGATGTTCGAGCGCAATGGCGATGTAAGCCACCACAAAGATAACAACAAGAGCAGTTAACATAGTAGATTCTTGGGGAGAGAGGTTTTATTAAATCGTAACGCCATGTCACAACATGGCTTTTAAGCCTATCACGCAGTTTCCGGCCAATCCAGTTGATTAGCGACCTGCCCTACCCTCAACCCTCAATGCGCCTGCATTATTGAATTGACTCAGCAGTGCACTGGAGACAGAATTCAAACCACCCACCAGCATGCTGCACATACAAGACTGGCGAGCAATCAGGAAGACAAGCAATAAATTGTCAAACAATGGAGCAATGGATTTGAAAGCAAAACTTGCCGCACTCGCGCTTAGCTTAATTGCAATTCCCCACGAGTCTATCGCCAACGACTGTACTTATTGGCAGAAGCAAATCAATAAGGTCAACAGCTGGAGCAGGAATGGCGGCAATGCCAACCAACAAAAGGATTGGCAGCGGCAACAACAATATCTGCAAAACCAACTAGCCAAATGTAACGGAACCACCTCCGGTCCGATATCCATCGCCAAAGGCCAAGCGAGCAACAGCAATAATTATGTGTCTGCTGTGCGCATCACTAGCAATATTAATGATAGCGAACTGCAACAATTGATCGCCAACTGCAATCGTTGGGTCGACATCTATAACAGCAATCCAACTTTTGAAAATCAATCGACCAAAGATACCGTTTGCCGGACAGCAACTAACAAAGAGTCTCAACTGAAAAATCCGAAGCAGACATCGGAGATCAACATTAAGCGCAGTATTAAGGAATGCATCAAACCCAACAATGTTGTCGATAAAGATGTGAAGGAATGTATGCAGGGTTTAAAAGAGCCAACATGGCTTCCGGCTAAAAATTAGCTCTGTTATCAGCCCAATAACTGAAACAAAAAATAATCGCGGGAATTTTGTTGGCGATTAGCCACTATTTAGTCGATGTAGACTTGCGCGAGAGAAAAACAACCAGTACAGCAATAATCAATATCAAGGCGATAACTGGTTGCATTGCGCTGTAACCATCCTGCTCAGCAAACCAAGTATTGATCTCTTGTGTTTCTGTAGCAACCGTTCCAGCATTGATGCATTCAGCATTGCCTTTGCAAGAATCTGCAGCTACAACCAAATGATTTTCGGCCACCTTATTGCCCAGTGAAACATCCTGAGCGACTGTATGCTGGGCAAGACTTAATGTCGCCTGACTTGAATCCATAGGAATTGCAACAGCAGAAACTGTGGAAGAAGAAAATAACGCGGCAGATGAGAGTGAGAGAGTAAACATTCGCATAACTCCTTTTTTCCTTTTGCGTAAAACACCAAACCTTATTCCTTTTTACAGGGGCAATGAGGGAACCACTGCAGCTGGGGGCCATGCCAAAAATGGCGTAACGCAATCATGCAGGCTTGAGGCAATTGGGGGAGCGCATCCTTGCTGCCTTAAGCAAGCATTACTGAGCGCAGTCTTGTCCCTGGCTTACGAAACTTATCGTTCCGCTCGCTTATCCTTGCTGGCGCCCTGCTACAAAGATCACCTTAGCTAATCTGAAATAAATAGTCTGTGTGCAAATGCGACCGGGGTTTGTGAAATATTCACCTCCGGCACCTAAAACCCGGGGGCAAGGTAAATACCCCAAGCAGTAGTCGTCACAGCATAGTTTCAAATTGGGAGGATTCAAGACCGTTGGTCTGATGCAATAGCGAACTATCGCAAATGCTGGCTATAACCAGCAGCATGCGAACCTTTGCGACATCCTTGTCGCTATGTCCTCCTTGAACACACCGCACATCCTTGTGCAAAACCATGTTTAAACTGACTGGCTGGCAACGAGATCAATATCCATAAAAATCAAACTGCTCTGGAAAGCCATGTGAAGAGGAAATTAACGCGTGGTCGATGAGTGAATGGAAGATCATTCGCGCAACTCCTTTTTACACACTGTTTAAACGCAGGGTCTACTTCCTTTATGTAAGGCATTTAATGAGCACTGGCAGATTAATTGCCTTTGAAGCAATGAAAACAAGCTGTGTTTTTCTGCTTTTGCTTTTTGGTTGTTACAGTGAGTAGGTTACTGGGGTTTTATTTGGAGGGGTGTGAAGTTTTGGGGGAGAAGGGTGTGACATATTCACGAATGGCATTGACATATACAAAGATAAAAACCGGCGAATGCCGGCTTTTATCAAATTACAATTAACACAAAAAATTCAGCATAAGTTTATACATCAACTGTCACGCTTGATAATAATTGGAGGATCAAGCTCTTTTCCATTTACTATAATGGAATAATCAAATCGTAAATATTTGTTCTTCTTAAATTCCTCTGCATTCTTTGGATCATCCAATATATCTCTTGGAATTGTTATTTTAATTACGCCATTTTCAGATTTATATCTTAAGATATTATTTGGCGCCTTTCTGTTTTTGAAATTAATAAGAAATTGATCCGGCCCAGCAAAAATAACTTTTTGACCAGGAATTAGCACAATTTCCCTTACTGTCTCCTTCGGTATTCCTGTTTTTTTATCAACAGCAATCCCTACAACAGCAGTAGATGTTCCCTCTAGCGCGTAACTCACAGGAAGCTTGGAGCGCCCCCCCAAATCTATCGCAGAACAACCACTGACACTAAAAAAAACCGACAAAAACACACATATTTTTAAAAACATGAACTCATCTCCTTAGATTAAACTAATTAACAAATAGTCCTTTGAATTTTACGTCCCTTAAAAGCAAAAAATCAGGATCATTTAAAATAGCACTTTCAGAATATTCGGTTTTCAATAAGAGCGAAGTATACTTTCCTATAGATTCAAAATCATTTTCAATAATTGCAATTCGCAAATTTGAATAATGAGATTCTGCACTAGAAGACTCTATAGAATTAGCAACAGCTATTGTTTTTTTAGCCTCACCGATTCGCCCCAAGCATGCAAGAGATCTGGCTATATATTGATACGGTCTGGCAATATTTTTTCCTGTTTCAGACTGAGCAGAATTAATTACATCATTGAAATACCTATTAGCCTCTTCTTTTCTTTCTGGAATAAACTTATATGCATCGGCCAAATATGCAGACCATTGATAATTAGCAGGCTCCAAACGATATGCTTTCATGTAAAAATCAGCAGCCATATTAAATTTACGGGACAAATAATACATACTACCAATGTTTGCATATACAAAGGTTGAAGGCTCAATTGCGGAGGATATTTCATAATATTTTGCAGCCTTTTCAAAATCACCCAAAAAATAATAATTTGCTGCAATATTGTTCAATGCCAGCGTATTTTCTGGCGTAAGAGCTATAGAATCCTCAAAATACTTTAATGCCTCTTTGTGTCGGCCAGTCATGGTTAGGAAATATGCATATCCAAACGGCGCTTGCCAATCTTTTGAATTTCTAGATATTGTATCTAAATAAATATCTTCAGCCTTTTTATTGTCTCCCGACAAATGAAAAGCCAAGGCCAAATCAACCATAATAGAAGCTTCATGGTTGTAATTTTTTGCTGCAATTGTTAAGTATTCAATAGCTTTATCATATCGTCGAGTATCGATATAAATTGTAGCAATAGCCTCATACGCACTTGATAAGTTTGGATCTTGAGAAAGAGCCTTAACACAATAGCTCTCAGCCTCCGTTAACCACTCCACTTTCCTAGACAGCTCATATTTTTTCCAAAAAGCTTTACATAGACCGGTATTAGCAAGTGCAAATTTAATATCGTGAACCAATGCCGTGTTAAATTGCTGAATCCCTTGATCTATGAATTCATGAGATGCCGGTTTCTCCAAAAATTCCAGCCCCTTCAAATAAAAATCATAAGCCGTAATATCATTAGTCAGCCTTAAGGGCGCAGGCCTAAAATTCTGCAAATCAAATTCATCAGAAAGATAGCGAGCAATTTCTCCAACCAATCGATCCTGCAAAATAAAAATATCCTGATAGGTTCCATCCAGTTTTCCGCCGGCGATTTGCACATTATCTTTGCGACGAAATAAACGATAGGCGATGCGGAGGTTGTCGCCGAGTTTTTGAACGCTTCCCTCCAACCTTATTGGAGCGTGAATACCTTCTTTAGCATCGACAATATAAACGTCGCGCATATCGGCTAGCTGTGAGCGAACAGCTTCGGTGATACCGGCAGAAAAATAATCGGCATCACCTTTTTCATTCATTAGATTTTTAAAGTCGGCGATTTCAACGTAATTAGCCGCATAACCTGGCACTAGCCAGCGGGGGATAAAATAAACTCCGGCAGCGATTAATGCGAGCAAGCATGCGGTTAAAGGGTAGCGATAGGCGACTATATTTTTGTTGAGTCCGCGTAAAAAATAATGCAAGTGATCGCGCCAACCAATGCCGACAGGTTTGATGAGATAAACGCGGATTTTTTGCTGGATATTTTTAAGCGACTGCAAACCCAAACGTTTTGCCGGTGACGAAAGTGTGAGGCGGATTTCATCGTAGACGGTTTGTGAAATGCAAATACCATCCGCAACTGCAAGTGGTTCAAGCCGCGCGGCTATATTAACGCTATCGCCAAATACTGCACCATCGCGGAGCATCACTTCGCCTTTGTGCAAACCTATGCGGGTTTGCAATCGCGGCAATTTTTTATCGCGCGCCTCATTAAAGGCGAGCAAATGTTGCTGGATTGCGATTGCTGCTGCGACTGCCGAAGGTGCGGTGTTGAAGCGCGCGAAAATAGCATCGCCCACAAACTCAACTAATTGGCCGCCCTGCTGCTCAATGTGGGACAAAAGAATTCGCCGATAGTCGCCCAGCATTTCCACCGCCAGCGACTCATTGCGCCCCATCAGGCGCGAGTAGCCAACAATGTCCGTGAACATCAATGTCTGTTCACAATGCTCAATAGAATCGGCGACCATGTTGCAGTCAGCTCTCCGTGCGATAACGTTTGATGGTAAAAGAATGAGACAGGAAATTATGATCCTTGCCGCGAGAGTTCGGGCGGAATAAGGCGGGATTATTGTGCGTTTTGGTGACAATAACAACCAATCGCCTAGAGAGATTTAGTAACGTGAGCCAATTCGCAAGTTTTTGAAGATTACGACGCCAAAATTAGCACCACATAAACTCAAGGCGTTATGATTGCCCCAGCCAATCCACTTTCCCAAGAAGCCAACACCATGCTTAGTAACGTCAGCTTGTTTGCCGATGTACCTCCCCATTATCTTGCAGAATTGGAAAAACTCAGTGTTGCGCGCAAATACCTCAAGAACACAGTACTGGTGACTGAGGGCGATGAATCCACCTACATGTACATTATTCGCAAAGGTACTGTGAGTGCATTTTTAAATAATGAAGATGGCCGCCAGGTGAATCTGAATTACATGCACGAGGGAGAATATTTTGGTGAGCTGTCGCTGATCGATGGCAAACCGCGCTCCGCCTCGGTGATGACCATAACCGACTGCGATATTGTTTTAGTGTCACGTGCCAGCGTGCAGGATTTAATTCAAAAACATCCTGACTTTGCAATGCTATTGCTGACGGAAGTCACCCGTCGCGTGCGCGATCTTACCGAGAGCGTAAAAGATATGGCGCTGCTGGATGTGTACGGTCGCGTCAGCGCAGCACTGGAAAAACTCAGCGACGACAACAAACGCATCCACAATCCAAAAGTGACCCATCAAGACATCGCCAATATGGTGGGATCATCGCGCGAAATGGTGAGCCGGATTATGAAGCAGCTACTGATTGGCGAATACATCGAGCAGTGCCCAGGTTACATCGAGATCAAAAAACCGCTGCCGCGTTACTGGTAAACTTTGCTAAAAAGACAGATGCAGATCTGTCTTTTTAACTCGCCGCTTTAATAAGACACCTTTGACTTAATCAAACACTTTGGATTGCACCAACCATTGCTTCAGTTGTTGCATCGACATAGCGCCCGACTCGCGCGCTACTTCTTTTCCGCCTTTAAACAAAATCAATGTAGGAATACTGCGAATGCCCCAGCTTTGGGCGATAGCTTGTTCATTTTCGGTATCGAGTTTAGCGAAGCGAATGTAGGGTTCGGATTCTGCAGTGATTTGCTCGAATACCGGCGCAAAACTCTGGCACGGCCCGCACCAGGATGCCCAGCAATCCACCAACACCGGAATATCATTTTTCTCCAGCGTAGCCGCAACATTAGCTGCAGTTAAATCCAACGGTTTACCAGCAAAAAGCGGTTGCTTGCATTTGCCGCAATTGGGTTTATCCGTTAAGCGCTCACTAGGTAAGCGATTAGTGGCGAAACAATGGGGACAGTTGATTTGAGTGGCGCTCATAGTCGTTTCCGTAGATTGATCAGTCGATAGATTTTAATCTTGGTGCACACTAAACAGTTTCAAGCGGAAAAAGTCCAGATGCTGGAGATAAAAAAGCCCGCGTTTGCAAGGGGAGCAGCAGCGGGCAAAAGTGCAACTAAGGTTTTCAAGAACGGTTTTCCAAAAACGGGTTACAAAAAACAATGAACACACTATCGGTTAGACGCTACCGCTGTTTGGTTAGCAAGCTCCCAACCACCACCGAGCGATTTATACACCGCAATCAAATTGAGCAGCACTTGCATATCGCTTTGCGCCAATTGCGCACTGACCGTTAATTGCGAGCGCTGTGCATCCAGAACCGTTAAAAAGTCGCTGCTGCCTACTTCAAATTTTTTGCGTGCAATATCAGCCGCCTGATTGCTGGCATGCAATGCGCGCTGCAAATCAGTGCGGCGCTCTTCCTCACGCGCAAAATTTTGCAGCGCATTATCAGTTTCCTCTAGCGCAACCAATACTTGCTGTTCAAACTCGGCAACCCGCGCTTGGGTACGCGCATCGGCAGCATCGATTTGTGCATCGACACGGCCCAGGTTAAATGCCGCCCATTGAATACGCGGTGAGAAAGAAAAGGTATCCGTATCGCTATTGCCAAGACGAGTCCAATCCGTCGATAAATATCCCAAGCCGCCCACAAAAGTGACGCTGGGGTATAAATCCGCAACGCGGATATTATATTCCGCCACTGCACCGGCAAGCGCTTGCTCTGCACGACGAACATCGGGCCGGCGCTTTAATAAATCCGCTGGATTCCCCACAGCAAACGAAGCAGGAATTTCCGGTAGCGATTTTATTTGGGTGAGCGCCGTTTTTAATTCGTCGGTTGGTTTACCAGTCAGTACACCGATTCGGTTAAGTGCAATATTCACCTGCGCATTCAGCGTCGGAATAGTTGAACGCGTCAATTCAAGTTGCGACTCTGCACGCGCCACATCCAATTGATCACCACGGCCCACCTCTTCAAAACGCTGGGTGAGCTGTAAAGTTTCTTGCTGGTTAAGCACATTGCGCAAGGCGACATCCAACAAATATTGGTTACCGCGCAAACCTATGTAAGCACTCGCCACTTCAGCGGCGATACTCACTTGTGCAGCCTGCAAATCGGCTTCACTGGCAGCGAGCTGCGCCTTGGATAATTTCACGCCGTTGCGCACGCGCCCGAAAATATCCAACTCCCAACTCGCATCAAAACCGGCTTGATAGGATTCGCTAATACGTGATTCAACCGGGCCGGTAATATCCGCACTTTGTTTTTGCCGTGTACCACTCACACTCGCTTCAACAGTGGGATAACGATCCAACTTGCTGTTGCGCAGGAGCGCACGCGATTCAGCGAGCGATGCCTGCGCAATGCGAATTGAATGGTTTTGTTGCAATGAATCAGCAATTAATTGATTCAATTGTTCATCATTCAATTGCGACCACCAGGCCGCAACCGGTTGCTCGGCACTTGCGCCTTGCGGCAATTGGAATGCCGCAGGTGCGGTTTGCACATGCGCGAGATCACGCGCACGCTCAACCGATTTAAATCCACTACAAGCACTGATCATTAGCGGCAACAACGCCAATGCAAAACCTTTCACTAAGATCGATGAAGTTTTCATACTGATAACTCCTTACTATCTGCTGCTGAGCCATGATTTTTTACAGAACCATGATGCGCCGCAGAGGAATTAGTTAATGATTCGTAAGATTCTTTACCTTCTACTTTATAGCTGCGCTTGCCTTCCAGCTTGCGCAACAACACATAGAACATTGGCGTGAAGAACAAACCGAAGAAGGTTACGCCCAACATACCGGCAAATACGGCAATACCCATTACGCTACGCATTTCCGCACCGGCTCCGGTTGAGAACACCATTGGCACCACACCCATGATGAAGGCGAAAGATGTCATCAGGATCGGGCGTAAACGCATACGGCTCGCCGTAATCGCCGCTTCATAAGTTGCCATGCCGCGCTGCTCCAATTCGCGCGCAAACTCCACAATCAAAATTGCGTTTTTGCTGGCGAGACCGGCGAGTACAAATAAGCTGATCTGCGTAAAAATATTGTTGTCGCCGTTGGTAATCCATACACCAAACAATGCCGACAAAATTGATAGCGGAACAATCGATACAACTACCAACGGCAAAGCCAAACTTTCGTATTGTGCTGCAAGTACTAAAAACACCAGCAATAAACACAGCGGCAAAATGTACACAGCGGTATTACCGGCAAGCACTTCCTGATAAGTCAAATCCGTCCACTCGTACACAATGCCAGCAGGCAATACTTCTTGCAGGATTTCATCAATTGCATCCTGTGCCTGGCCGCTTGAGTATCCGGGTGCAGCATTACCATTAATATCTGCCGCCAGATAACCGTTGTAGTGCGCCGCGCTTTCCGGGCCGTAACTTTCTTTCATGGTCAATACTGAACCCAACGGCACCATATCGCCCTGTGCATTACGCACTTTTAAATTCAATGCATCTGCGGGCGTGTTGCGATATTCCGCATCAGCCTGCGCGATAACTTGATAAGTACGACCAAACTGATTGAAGTCATTGACGTAGAGCGAACCCAGATAGATTTGCATGGTGTCAAAAATTTCTTTCACATTCAGGCCAAGTTGTTTGGCTTTGGTGCGATCCACATCGGCATACAATTGCGGCACATTGATTTTGTAGTTGGAGAATACACTCGCAAGCTCAGGGCGCTGCATTGCCTTCTGTTGCACTTGCGCAACTACTTCTGCCAATTTTTCGTAACCCAAACCAGCGCGATCTTCGATCTGCAATTTAAAGCCACCGGTGGTTCCCAGTCCGCGCACTGGTGGTGGTGGGAATACGGCAATAAATGCTTCTTCCACTCCGGCAAATTTCATTTGCAGTTTTTGCGATATAGCTGCCGCAGAAAGCTCTTTGCCTTTTCGCTCTTCGAATGGCTTCAAGGTTAAAAACACAATACCGGCGCTGGAACTATTGGTGAAACCGTTAATGCTCAAACCAGGAAATTGCACCGCATTCTCTACACCGGCTTCAGCCAAACCAATCTCACCCATTTCACGAATTACTTGCTCGGTACGCGAAAGTGTTGCACCGTCAGGTAATTGCGCAAATGCAATCAG
>NZ_JBCECX010000045.1:0-38802 GCF_039207905.1 Cellvibrio sp. | reverse complement strand
CCTGAATCGAAAAAATAGGCGTGATAGCCCTTGAGTTCGAACTCGGGTTTTTCCAGCTCACGCTCTAATGCGCGTAAATCCTGTAAACAGATAAAATCTGCATCCTGATTCGCGAGCCACGTGTATAGGCCGCGTTGCGCCGCCTGAAAAATACCATCGACGCTAAGACTGATAACTCTCATGTTAGCCCCTTGATTACGGACTGTGTATCATACCCGAGCTTTGTGTGATTGTGTTACCGCCAATGCTGGGTTTTTTGTGGTAAACGTTACGATTTTTCACATCCTTACATTTGAAGCTCTGTAGTAGTTCAAATGCGAGCCTGCTCTTAGGCAGTACCTCGTTGTATTTATTTTGTCACCTCAAACTTAGTTCATAGTCGGATATTTTGCATGGAAAAATACCAATTTGATTTTATTCAGCTAGCTGTCAGACACCAAGCACTATGCTTTGGTGAGTTTTTGCTCAAGTCCGGCCGCACCAGTCCCTACTTTTTTAACGCCGGACGTTTCCAAACTGGTCAGGCGCTTGCTGAATTAGGCCGCTATTATGCGGCGGCAATCACTGCATCCGGCGTTGAGTTCGATATAGTGTTCGGCCCGGCTTACAAAGGTATTCCGTTGGCAGCGACCACGGCGATTGCGCTCGCCGATGAGTTTGAGCGCGACCTGCCTTACTGCTATAACCGCAAAGAGGCAAAAGACCACGGCGAAGGCGGAACCTTGGTAGGAGCACCATTGCAGGGAAAAGTTCTCATTGTGGATGACGTTATAACCGCAGGCACGGCGGTGCGTGAAGTGATGAGTATCATCAATGCAGCTGGAGCAAAACCTGCGGCAGTATTAATTGGCTTGAATCGCCAGGAAAAAGGGCAGGGGCAGATTTCTGCAATCCAGGAAGTAGAACAAACCTTTGGAATTCCTGTCATTAGTATTATTAACTTAAACCACATCATTGATTATCTTGAAACCCAAAGTGGGCAAGAGGCAATGGTGGATAAAATCAAAGAGTATCGCGCTACCTACGGTGTAGATTTGGCGTGATATAACCGAGGTGACTGACATAGATGCGTAGCTTGTTGTTGGTATTAATCACGTGTAGTTCGCTCTTAATAGGTGGATTGGTCGCAGCTCAGCAAGAGACGCCGAGCAAGGTGATTTATCGCTATAAAAACAAGGAAGGCAATACGGTATTGGATAGTGCGATTCCCCCGCAGTATGTTAACAACGGTTACGAGATTATGTCGCTCAGTGGCAAGGTGATTAAAGTTGTTGCGCCAGTAGTGCAGGGAACAGAGGGTGAACGTTTGCAGCGGGAAAAAGTAGCCCAACAAGAGCGTGAGCGTGAAGATATTCAATTGCGTCGTAGCTATAGCAACGTTACTGATATTGATGCGGCAAAGACGCGAAATTTAGAAAGTTTACGTGGCAATATCAACATTTTACAAGCTAATTTGACATCTACTCGTACACGGTTACAAACATCGCAATCACAAGCGGCGGCTATTGAGCGCAGTGGACGGCAGTTACCTGAAGATTTGCAAAAAAATATCAATACGCTAGTGCAGGATGAAAAAGATATTCAGCTCCAAATCCATCAGCGTGAAGAAGAACTTAATGTGGTAGAGAAAAAATTTGATGATGACCGCAAGCGGTTTCTTGAAATTAGCCAAGAGCCACAATAGCTCAAGCAATAAAAAAACCGGCGTACGCCGGTTTTTTTTATGTCTCTTTTTTGTCAGTTAATTTGCGATTAAAAAACCTTGCGCAATAAGCTGCCACTGCTCTTGCCAATGCTCGGTAGGGCGGCGGCGGAATTCGGTACGCACAAATTCAGCGATGCGACCATCGGCCAATGCAATTAATAAATTTGCTGCTGCAGCAAGCGGTAGTTGCGGATGTAAACCTTCGCGCAATTCTGCTTCGCGCAGAATTTGTTTTAATTGTGTTTCGATACGGTCAAAAAATTGTGCAATGCGAACCCGTAAACGTTCCGTCTCACCAGTCAGTGCGTCGCCAGTGAGCAGCCGGGTCAAGCCAGGATTGCGTTCGGCGAAAGTGAGTAAAAGAGAGAGAATTTTTTCGCAGCGTTTGAGAGTGGATTTTTCTTCTGCCAGAATTATTGTAATGCGTGAGAAAATAGTTTCTTCAATAAATTCAATCAAGCCCTCAAACATTTTGGATTTGCTGGGAAAGTGGCGATAGAGCGCTGCTTCCGATACGCCAACTTCTTTTGCCAGTGCGGACGTGGTAATACGTTCACCGGGGCTGGCTTCCAGCATACGTGCCAAACATTCAAGAATTTGTTGGCGGCGCGGGGTTTTGCTTGGGGTTTTATTCATAACGACTCCGTTCAGAGTTACTCGCTTTGGAGCGTTCCATTCTGGATGAGTGCGCCTTATAAAAAGGCGCACTCGCAGGATCATACATTGCGCGCTTTATTGGTTATCAATGTTCCTACACCAGCATCGGTAAAAATCTCCAACAAAACAGCGTGATCAACACGGCCATCAATAATATGCGCGCTGGTTACGCCCGCTTTTACTGCGTCGAGTGCGCAGGCAATTTTTGGCAACATGCCGCCATAGATAGTGCCATCGGCAATTAAACCATCGACTTGTTCTGTGCTAAGGCCGGTTAACACTTTGCCTTGTTTGTCTTGCAGGCCGGACACATTGGTGAGCAACATTAATTTTTCTGCGCGTAAAAATTCGGCGATTTTACCGGCGACTAAATCGGCGTTGATATTGTACGACGCTCCATCTTCACCCACGCCTATTGGTGCGATCACCGGAATAAAGTCGCTATTGATCAGCATATCGATAACGGAGGTGTTTACATTTTCCACTTCACCGACATGGCCGATATCGAGAATTTCTGGGGCGAGCATTTCCGGTGTTTTGTGGGTAACGGTTAATTTTTTTGCTTGGATTAATTTGCCGTCTTTACCAGTAAGACCAATTGCCTGGCCGCCGTTGCGATTAATCAAACTGACAATTTGCTTGTTAACAGTACCGCCCAACACCATTTCCACTACATCCATGGTTGCACTGTCGGTAACACGCATACCGTTGATGAATTCGGATTTGATACTGAGTTTTTCCAGCAAGCTACCAATTTGCGGGCCGCCGCCGTGCACTACTACCGGATTCATGCCAACCAGTTTCATTAAAACGATATCGCGTGCAAAACTGTTTTGCAGCTCTTCGCCTTCCATCGCATTGCCACCAAATTTTACCACCACGGTTTTACCGGTGAAGCGTTGGATGTAAGGTAGCGCTTCGGTTAATACATTGGCGATATTCATCGCTGATTCGCGGTTTAAAGACATAACAAATTAATCCTGTGAATTGATATTGAACGTTAAACGGTTGTCGACTTTTAGCAATTCCCGTTTGAATATGTTTTGGATTTTTTCGAGTGCATCCTGAGACTCTGCTTCAAAGCGCAAGGTTAATGCAGGTGAAGTGTTTGATGCGCGCACAAGTCCCCAGCCTTTGGTGTAGTCAACGCGTACGCCATCAATCGTAGTGATATTGCCATTGGCAAACTCACCAATCTCGCCGAGCTTATCAATAAGCCTGAATTTTTCGGCATCAGCAACGTTAATTTTAATTTCAGGTGTTGAATGCAATTGCGGAAATGCTGAAAAAATATCATCGATTTTTTGGTCGCGCAGAGTAATGATTTCCAGCAGACGCGCCATGGCATAGATGCCGTCATCAAAACCATACCAGCGGTCTTTGATAAAAATATGACCGGAATATTCGCCACCAATAAGCGCCTGGGTTTCCTCCATTTTTGCTTTCATAGGGGAATGGCCAGTTTTCCACATGATGGGGCGGCCGCCGTAGCTACTGATTACCTGATTCAATTGACGCGAACATTTTACGTCGAACAATACATCGGCACCGGGATTACGCGAAAGCACATCTTTGGCGAATAACATTAATAATCTGTCAGGCCAGATGATATCGCCCTTCGGGGTGACAACAACTAATCGATCACCGTCACCATCAAATGCAACACCTATATCAGCATTGCTTTCTTGCACTTTTTCAATCAATGCTTGTAGATTTTTTTCGATAGTGGGGTCGGGATCATGGTTGGGGAACTCGCCATCCAGATCGCAAAATAATGGAATTACATCGCAGCCCAATTCTTCAAACAACTGTGGTGCGACTACACCGGTCACAGCATTGCCGGCATCTACAACGATTGTTACATTGCTGGCGAGCGCGACATCAGAAAAAATTCGATCAATATAGTCGGGAATAATGGTGCGAGGTATTTCTTCCCCCAAGCCCTGTTGAAACCGCTGGCTGATAATGCGTGAACGCAAATCTACAACAGCGTCGTCAGCGAGTGCCCGATTGTTAATGACGACCTTAAAGCCATTATATTCTTTCGGATTGTGGCTAGCGGTTACCATCACGCCGCTGCTGGTATCATCGAAATGAAACGTAGAAAAATACATCAATGGTGTAGGCACGACGCCAATGTTAATAACGTTGCAGCCAGAGCGTAGGATTCCGCGTATCAACGCTTGGGTTAGTGATTCACTGTGGGTGCGGCCATCACGCGCAACAACTATTGCCTGTTCACCCTGATCTATTGCTTCACTCCCAACTGCCTGACCAATTAATTGTGCAAGCTCTGGTGTAATCTGTTCGCCGATTAAACCGCGAATATCGTAGGAGCGAAATATTTCGGCGGGCACGTCTTCTTCATTGATTTTGTTGCGCGCAGGTGCACTGGTTTTTTTGCCTGATGTCTGCAGACCTAGAATGTTTTCATCTTCATCAATAACAGCAATATCGAGAATATCTTGTTTTTGAAACATCGGGTTTGTCATTGCATCGTCGGCGTTAACAGATTCTTTACTGGTTTTTACGACTTCCGCCACTGACGGGGTGATATTGTTTTGTTCGCCCAATTCAAATCGCACAAGAATTTTGCTGAGGAACCAAACCAGTGCCAAGCTGCCAGCGACAATCAGGCTGGTAATCATCAACCAAAATGCGGGTAGCTCTTCTGCAAGTTTTACCATTTCAGCGGATGGAGTAAATTTTACTACGAGGTGACTACCTGAAATTTCGCTTTGCTGGCTCTCACCTGCATTGCCGGAACCAACTTTTTGGACAATTTGTGGTGGGCTATCCTTGAACTGCTGCAGTAAAACATACTCACCTAAGTTAAGTTCGGCATTGCCAAATAACTTGATTATTTCGGTAGCATCGGTGGTGACCATTAATGTACCAGCTACTTCGCTTTTATCAGTTGACGCGAGTGGACGTACCCAATTAAACATCCAGCGTCCTTTTATCTCGACGAGCTCTGGTAATGCAGGTTGGCGCTTCTCTGCGCGCTGGATTAAATCCAGTTCAGCGTAACGAATAGGAAACTCTGCTTCGCGATCCAACTCCGCACTGCCAAGTGGAATCAGCCGCAGTTTGAGCGCACCAGCGGTTTGTGTCTGCCATTTGTTTTCCAGCTGCTCGCGCGTTTCAGGGGTATTTTCAACATTGGTGAAATCGAGACTGGCGATTAATTCAGGTTCGGCGGCGAGCTTATCAACTAGCTGTGTTTGATCCTGAAGATAGTGCGCGAGTAATTTGCTGCGCTCATCTACGTTTGTCTGGGTTAAAACCAGTAAATTTTCCTGCTGCTTTTTTACGATTAGATACTGATAAAGCACATAGCCAATAATGGCGTTGAGCACTAATGCAACACCAAGCAATATTAAAAGTATTTTTTGCTGGACTGCGGCTTTACGTTTTGCAGCATCAAGCGCGCGTTGGGCGCTGCGCGATAAAGGCGCGGTTGCATCATTTTTTGGTTTTGATAAGTCCTGTGGGCTCACACCGATACCTTTCTGTTTAACTAAACCGTGAATGTTATTGTGGTAATCAACGTTATTTACTGTGCAGTTATTTTTTGCGCAAAGCGTGCGATCAGCTCGCGCGCTAATTGATGCTTGCTGCGTTGGCTAATATCGGTCTCGCTCTGTTCATCGATCAGGGTGACGGCATTGTCATCGCTGTTAAAGCCAATGCTGCTATCGCTGATATTGTTAGCAACAATCAGGTCCAGATTTTTGCGTACTAATTTACTTCGTGCATATTCGAGAACATTTTCACTTTCTGCTGCAAAACCAACGGTAAAAGGTTTGGGTTTGCGCGCAGCGATGCTGGCGACTATATCGGGATTTTTCACCAGCGTGATTGTCAGGGTATCGCTCGCACCTTTTTTCATTTTCTGTGGTGCGATTTGCTCCGGGCGATAGTCGGCGACGGCAGCGGCGGCGATAAATAAATCGCAACCTTCAACAGCGTTTATGCTTGCCGCATACATTTCCTCTGCCGTAACCACATTGATACGCTTGACGCGCTCGGGTGCAGCTAATTGAGTTGGGCCGCTGATCAAGATTGTCTCTGCGCCTGCTTCGGCAGCGGCTTCTGCGAGTGCATAACCCATTTTGCCGGAGCTGTAATTGCTCAGGTAGCGCACTGGGTCCAGTGCTTCACGCGTTGGGCCTGCGGTAATAACTACTTTTTTGCCCGCCAAGCTGCCGCTGATAAACAGGCTTTCGGCGGCAGCGACTAATTGCAATGGTTCCAGCATACGTCCTGGGCCAATATCACCGCAGGCTTGGCCGCCGTCGGCAGGGCCAAAGATATGGATTTTGCGTTGCAACAGAATATCCAGATTGGCTTGGGTGCTGGCATTGCGCCACATGCCCTGGTTCATCGCCGGTGCTAGCGCAATCGGGGCGGCAGTTGCAAGGCAGATACTGGTGAGCAAATCATTGCCCATGCCTTGGGTGAGGCGCGCCATAAAATCAGCGGTAGCCGGGGCGATCAATACCAAATCCGCCCAGCGCGCTAGCTGGATATGACCCATGCCCGCTTCAGCTTCAGGATCGAGCAACTCGGTGTGTACCGGATTGCCGGAAAGTGCCTGCAGGGTCAGCGGAGTAATAAATTCCTGCGCTGCCGGAGTCATCACCACTTGCACGCGCGCGCCGGCATCTTGCAGACGGCGCACCAGATCGGCACTTTTGTAGGCGGCGATGCCACCGGTCACGCCGAGCAGGATCTGTTTATTGGCGAGTGAAGTCATGGATATGGAAAAGCCCCAACTGAAAGAGAGTCGTACAGTGTTCAACCTTAGCCTCAACGGGCGTAATTGGCCACTAACGGCGCCAGCCCCGCAGGGCTTGACGAAAGGTGGTTAAGATACCATTCTTGCTCGCGTTTTCGTAACTGCCAGCCATGTATTGACGGCAGAAAGGAATGATCCCACTACAACGGAGTTGTCTATGTCGATTGCCCATTGGCCCGAGGCCGAACGCCCCCGCGAAAAACTACTTTCCCTTGGCCCGCGCGCCTTATCCGATGCCGAATTGCTCGCTATTTTCCTGCGTGTTGGTTGTGTGGGGAAATCGGCGGTCGATCTTGCGCGTGAATTGCTGCAGGAGTACGGCGGTCTGCGCCAGTTATTGGAGGCATCGCAAGCCGAATTCTGCCGCGGATTGGGATTGGGGAATGCCAAATACGCGCAATTACAGGCGGTGTTGGAAATGGGGCGCCGCCATTTATCGGCATCCATGAAAGCCGGCGATTTGCTTACCAGTCCGGATTTAGTGCGCAGTTATTTGAGCGCTCAATTGCGCCACCAACCGCGTGAAGTCTTCGCCGTCTTGTTTCTGGATAGCCAGAATCGCCTGATCACCTATGAAGAGTTATTTTTCGGCACCATTGACGGCGCTTCGGTGTATCCGCGCGAGGTGGTCAAGCGGGCGCTTGCTCACAATGCGGCTGGTCTTATCCTTTCCCACAATCACCCAAGCGGCATTGCCGAGCCGAGTCAGGC
Source organism: Cellvibrio sp. (assembly GCF_039207905.1). Taxonomy (GTDB): domain Bacteria; phylum Pseudomonadota; class Gammaproteobacteria; order Pseudomonadales; family Cellvibrionaceae; genus Cellvibrio. The sequence goes on along the minus strand of NZ_JBCECX010000045.1, from coordinate 30,928 downwards.
TGACTGCCGTATCACCCGTCGGCTACAAGAAGCATTGGAGCTGATTGACGTAAAAGTATTGGATCACATGGTGGTGGGCGATGCCGAGGTAATCTCTTTCGCTGAACGTGGATTGCTGTGATGGTCGGGGTGGACTGTCGATATAATGTTAATTTTGGTGCCAGGCTACAAAAGTGCCCAAGCCTCTGCTATACCAGATCGAGTGAGAGCGAGCTGTATCCCTCCACAATTGTATTGGATGACTGCTGTGACCGACCATTTGGACATACTTCTGGACATGCTGTCCGCCTTGCCCGATCCCGTTTTTGTCCTGACTGAATCCGGGCGCTACGCTGCGTTGATTGGCGGCCAAGATCGCCAGCATTATCACGATGGCGCGCATCTGGTTGATTTCAGTCTTTACGATGTTCTCCCCAAGGCCGATTGGTTTTTGGAGCAAATCAATATCACCTTGGATTTGAATCAGTTGCGGATCGTGGAATACGGCCTTGCTGGCGCTGATGTTGATGGTCTGGATACCCAAAAAGGCCCGGAAGGCGAGATCTGGTTTGAAGGGCGCATCCAACCCTTGGCAGCACCGGTCAATAATGAGCGTGCCGTGGTATGGGTTGCCTGTAATATCACCCGTCGTCACCAGCTCGAAACCCAATTGCAACTTCTGAGCGAAACCGACGAACTTACCGGCGCTTACAACCGCCGGAAGCTGTTGGATGCGCTTACCCTGTCATTAACACGTTTTCGGGAGCGCCAGATTCCCACCGCCGTTGTACTTATGGATGTGGATCATTTCAAAAGCATTAATGATCGTTTTGGGCATGTTGCGGGTGATGAGGTGTTGCGCGGTATCGCCCATCACGCCATGGCGCATTTGCGGGACAGTGATCTATTTGCCCGTTTTGGCGGGGAAGAGTTCGCGTTGCTGCTGCCGAACACTATATTGGAAGCGGCGAAAGTGATTGCCGAGCGCCTGCGTTTGGCGATTGCCAGCGGCAATTTCCTACCCGATAGCCAGCCACCATTGGTGGTGACTGCCAGCATGGGCTTGAGTTTGATTCAGCCACAGGATCAGGCGATTGAAGCTATTCTGCGGCGGGTCGATGACGCGCTTTATCGGGCCAAGCGCAGCGGGCGTAATTGTCTAGTTGTTGAGGCGCAGGTTTGATGGCAACAACGCTGTCTGTTTTTCAGCCAAGCATCATTCAATCCGGCCTGTTCAGAGAAAACTGCAGATTTTTGGTCAAAAAAACAGCTTTTCATTGCTATTGCAGGACTGTTTTGGTATAAAACGCGGCTCTTTGCGGCAGGGTTGTGAAGACGTATTAAAAGAGCGTCATTTCAGCGCGAATTTCCCTCTGGAATTTGCTGCTCCTACCCTGATTTAATCCGCTTACAGGAAAGAATAGGCTGCTTACAACAATGCTCTAGGCTGGTTGTTAGTCTGTTTTACGGTTCTAACACAGCGCTTCCAGCTTAGCGCGCTGATTTTTTAATGAGGCAATAAAATGTCCAAGGTATGTCAAGTTACTGGTAAACGTCCAATTACCGGCAACAATGTTTCCCACGCAAAAAACCACACCAAGCGTCGTTTTTTGCCAAACCTGCAATCTCACCGTTTTTGGGTGGAAGCTGAGAAGCGTTTCGTAACTCTGCGCCTGACTCCAAAAGGTATGCGTATCATCGACAAGCGTGGCATTGACGCTGTGTTGGTAGATGTTCGTGCCAACGGCCATAAAGTGTAATTAGGAGCTTATAGTCATGCGCGAAAAAATTCGTCTGAACTCTTCTGCTGGTACTGGTCACTTCTACACGACTGACAAGAACAAGCGCACCATGCCAGAAAAGATGGAAATCAAAAAGTTTGACCCAGTTGTGCGCAAGCACGTGGTCTACAAAGAAGGCAAAATCAAGTAAGTTGATTTTGTGTTCGTGAAAAACCCGGCTATAGGCCGGGTTTTTTTATGCCTGTGATTTTTGTGATCATAAAAATCTGACATTAACTGCCAAAAAGCAGAATTCAGCGACCTGAACTACACTCATTACATAAAAGTAAATAATTGCATTCCTCCACTTTCATGCTGCTTCACTTCCCGATAAATAGGCTTTCCCATGACAGAGATTCGCGGGCTTGAGGCATGGATGACGACTCTTGCCGAACAAGAATTACCTACGCTCAACGCGGTGGTAAGAGAGATTTGTGAGCTGAGCGAAAATGAAAAATGCCGCGCAGAAGATTTAACTAAAATTATTCTGCGCGATGCTGACCTCACCTCCAAGGTGTTAAAGATCGCCAACTCGGTGCACTACAACCCGTCATTCGCATCAATCAAAACGGTATCGCGTGCGATTGTCCATTTGGGTTTTGACAACCTGCGCAACATCACTCTTGCCACCACCCTGATTGAAAATTTTTTGCAAGGCAAACCCAAGATCCATTTGATCCAAAGTCTGGCGCGCTCATTTCATGCGGCAGTGCAAGCGAAAGCGATGGTGCCATTTTTGGATGGTGAGAAAAAGGAGCAAGTATTTATCGCAGCACTGTTGCGCAATATCAGTGAGCTCGCGCTAATTTCTACCGGGCGAAAAGTGGTGGAAGATTTTATCGACGCGCGCGATAAAGAGCCGCAATCCGAACACAGTTTGGCGGTGGAATATTTGGGCGTAGATACGAGTTTGTTGTCGCGCCATCTTATTAAAGATTGGGCATTGGGTGATTTATTAAGCGAAGCCTGCGATAACCATGTGCACTCCAGTGCAGCGGCGCGCGCGGTTAATTTGGGTAATGAAATTAGCACTTATATTCATCGCGGAATAAAAAGCCCTGAGTTGCAAAAGTTATGTCAGCAAACGGCAAGCTTATGCAAAATTTCATTTGATGAAGCGCGCGACCAAGTGTTGCTGATGGCCGATGAAGCTTCGGTGATCGCAAAAATTTACGGCGTTGAAGTATTGATTGGCGCGCTACCAGATCCTGCTGTTATTGAACAAAAGGAAATGACGGCAGAGAAACCGGATTATTTATTCCAACAGCAATTAAACCAGATTCATAAAGCCATGCTCGCGGGTGAGGGCTTTCCCAAAATTACCCAGCTTTCGCTTGCCTCTTTGCATGAGGGGGCGGATATAGCGCGTGTGGCGATTTTGGTTGTCGATCATAAAAGTAAGATGTTGGATGTGCGTTATGTCATTGGTAAAGGAACACATCTGTGGCGTCAGCAAATTAAAATTAATCTGGAGCAGTTGCGCAAAGGTGAATTGCTGCATGAGTTTTTGCGCAATCAACAACCGCTCTGGTACCAACCAGCAGTTGCTCAAAAAGATATTGGATCTCTGCAAATGATGGGTGCTAAGGGCGCCATTTTTCTTGCGCCTTTATCATTAAACAAGCGCTTGATGGCGATTGCTTACGCAGATGCCGAAGCGGGAAATTTGAGTGCGCGCCAGTTTGAGGAGTTTCAATTGATAGCCAATCAACTGAATTTAATGATGCGTTTTAGTGCGGGAAGTTAATTTATAACTGTCGAGCAATAAAAAAACCGCTGCGTGATTAAATCATGCAGCGGTTTTTTATATCGCGGAATTTATTGTTGGTGTTTGATACGAACTTGGCGACGCGCCAAGCCCAAACCGATCAAGCCCATCAGGAATAATGCTGCAGTTGTAGGCTCGGTCACTGACACTGACTGTTTGAATGCGTGATTGTCGCTTTCAAAAGCAAAACCATTGCTGGTTAATTTCACACTGTCGAACGCATCGTTGCCGAAGTTAAAGTTGATGTAGCGATTGGATGCAAAACTCAGTTGGTTACCATCGGCAAATTGCCCAACAATATCGCTACCGGAATAACTCGCTACCAGCGCGTTGTTCAGGTAAAAGCTGATGAAGTTGTAACTGTCGATTGAGCCCCAATAAAGGCCAAAGTAATCAGCTGTAGTGCCTAGTGAAAAAGTAGCGCTCAAGCTGGTTGGCGAAGGGTTGGGTACGCTCAGGTATTGGGAATCAATCCCTAACGGTTGTGCGTACAAACCGCTCTGGCTGCCATTTACCAAAGCAAAGTCACCTACACAGCTCGCATAGCCACAGCCCGAGTTAAAGTCGATAGTAGTGGCGCCGGCTACAGAAGTAGTGACATCACCGGTGTTAGAAAGGGAGATAACAGGTAGCGCTTGCGCAGCGCCAGTTACTAGCACTAACGGGAATAGTAACGCGGTAAACAGGTTTTTCATTTAACACTCCAGAGGATAAACGATTCGCAGGTGCCGATTAGCTAAAACTAACCGAATACCAAGCGATCCATAACACACCAAATGGCGTTTGCCCGCTACCTCTGGGTTTTCGCCAACTTTTGTCATTGAGCAACTTGCAGGCCAATTCAATGCAAAAGTGCGAATTGGTTCTCAAATTAATGTGACTGTTATCACATTTAAAATTCTAGTGAAATTTTTGTTTATTTCCACGCCATTTAAAGAACATTTGGTGTGATTTCAATGAATTTTGCGCCATAAAATGGTGATTTGGTTCTATCAGCCTTTTAGTATGTAATCTTTCGCAATAAATTCAGGAATATCTATGCCCGAGTTACCCGAAGTAGAAACCACTCTGCGCGGTATTGCGCCCCATGTGGTTGGTCAGAAAGTGACGGAGATTGTCATCCGCCAGCCGCAGTTGCGCTGGCCAATTACTGCCGGTCTGGCGGAGTTGGTGGCCGGGCGCAAGCTGATCAATGCGTCGCGCCGGGGTAAGTATTTGCTGCTGAACTTTGGCAATGGCCATGCGCTGATCCATTTGGGCATGTCGGGGAGTTTGCGCATCGTTAAGCCGGGTGAGCCGCCATCGTTCCATGACCATTTTGATCTGGTATTCGGCAAGCGCGTGCTGCGTTACTGTGATCCGCGTCGTTTTGGCTGTTTGTTATGGGTCGAGGGTGAACCCGAGATCCATAAATTGTTGGCAGGCTTGGGGCCGGAGCCGCTTACCGATGGTTTTACCGCTGATTATCTGTATGAGCGGACGCGCAAGCGCAGCCAGGCGATCAAACAATTCATCATGGACAGCAAAATTGTAGTGGGGGTGGGCAACATTTACGCGAATGAGTCGCTGTTTATGGCGCGCATCAAACCAATCCGCAAAGCCGGTTCACTGACACGCAAAAACTGTGAGGATCTGGTACGCGATATCAAGTTTGTCCTGCAGCGCTCGATTGACCAAGGCGGGACGACATTGCGCGATTTTGTCGGCGGCGACGGCAAACCCGGTTATTTCAAGCAGGAGCTATTGGTTTACGGGCGCGGCGATCAGCCTTGCACCCTGTGCAAGAAGCCGCTGAAAGAGGTGCGCATGAATGATCGCACAACTGTCTATTGCGTCGATTGTCAGAAATAAGCGAAGGGAAATAACGGCGGCTTATTTGCCGAACTTGTGCTTTAGGGCGGATTCCACTGGGCCAGCGACAAACTTGCTGACATCACCGCCGAGGAAGGCGATTTCGCGCACGATGGAAGAGGAGATGTACGAGAGGTGCTCGGCCGGGGTGAGGAAAATGCTCTCCATGGTCGGCGCCAGCGCGCGGTTCATATTCGCCAACTGAAATTCGTACTCAAAGTCCGATACGGCGCGCAGTCCGCGCAATACCGCTTGGGCGTTTTGCTGGCGGACAAATTCCACTAACAAAATATCGAAGCCACACACAGTCACATTAGGCACATGGGCTAGTGTTTCCTGCGCCAAGGCGACGCGCTCATCCAGCGTAAACAGCGGGTTTTTGCGATTGCTGGCAGCGACTGCGACTATCACATTGTCGAACAGGCGGCAGGCGCGTTCTACCAAATCGATATGGCCATTGGTGATGGGGTCAAATGTACCTGGGTAGACCACTGTGCGCATAAATGTATTCCGTGGTGGGTGCCGGTCGGCGAGGCGCGCATGGTACAAAATTCACTGGTGGCTGACCAGCGAGAGCACCATCACATTTTCAGCTCCCATTCCATCTATGGTTATGTTTTGGGCTGGGAGCTGCGGTTATTAGTTTAGTTGTTATTTTCTACAGTATGGCGATGGTACAAACGGAAACTGACTTGTCCTGCCTGCTTGTCGCGATGTAAATGCCAGTTGGCGGGCAGCTGCAAGTGCGCATCGCGCGGTGCTTCCAGATAAATAGTTGCCTCATCGCTAAGCCAGTTGCCAGCTTCGAGTGCAGCGGCGATTTTCTCCCACAGATCAAGTGCAAAGGGCGGGTCGATAAAGACAATATCGAAGCGCTGCGCCGGTTGCTGACGAGTCAGCCAAGCGAGGCTGTCGGTCTGCTCAACCTTGCCGTTGTCCGCTTGCAGTAGCTGCAAGTTGCTTTTTAGCTGACCTGCAGCATTGGCATTTTTCTCCAGCAACAGACTGGATTCCGCCCCGCGCGATAACGCTTCCAATCCTAAAGCACCTGAACCGGCAAACAAATCGAGGCAGTGTGCGCCTTGGATTTCCGGCGCCAGCCAGTTAAATAACGTCTCGCGGATGCGGTCACCGGTTGGACGCAGGCCGTCGACATCGGGAAAGTTGAGTTTGCGTCCGCGCCATAAGCCGCCAATGATGCGCAGTTGGTTGCTGCCTTTAGCAGCGTTGGCAGGACTTTTATTGCGTGTTTGGGCAGCAGTTTTGGACAAGGCATTTCTCTACGGGCAGATCAGAAGTGTTAGGATAGCGGCTTTGTTGAATTTGCAGAATAACAATTCTGCACGTGTGTATTAACAGCCCCTAGCTAACACTCCAGACCAACACTATGTTTTTCAATCTGTTTAAAAAGTCCGAAAAGCCCGATACCACCAACACAACGCCAAGCGCGACGCCCGATGAGCAATTGCCCGTGGCAGCTGATACCCAGCCAGCATCGGTTGAGGTTGCGCCAGAACCGGTAGTTGCCGAACCCGAAGTTCCCGCTGAAGCGCCTGCCAAACTTGGTTTCTTTGCCCGTATCAAACAAGGCCTTAGCCGCACCAGCAGCAATTTTGCGGAAGGCTTGGGCAATCTGTTCCTTGGCCGCAAAACCATCGACGAAGACCTGTTCGAAGAACTGGAAACCCAGTTGTTGGTGGCCGATGTGGGTATGGAAGCGACCAGCGAAATTATCGACAGCCTCACCACCCGCGTTGCGCGCAAGCAGCTCAACGATGTGGATGCGCTTTATAAGGCGCTGCGCGATCAGCTTACCGATTTGCTCCGTCCGGTGGAAAAGCCGCTGGTGATCGACACGACTAAAGAGCCCTACGTAATTCTGGTGGTGGGTGTGAACGGGGTGGGTAAAACCACCACCATCGGCAAGCTCGCCAAGCGCCTGCAAAACGAAGGCAAAAAAGTCATGCTTGCAGCGGGGGATACTTTCCGCGCCGCTGCGGTCGAACAATTGCAAGTCTGGGGTGAGCGCAACAATGTACCGGTGATCGCCCAGCACACCGGCGCCGATTCAGCCTCGGTTATTTATGATGCGTTGCAAGCGGCCAAGGCACGCGGCATTGATGTGATCATCGCCGATACTGCTGGTCGCCTGCACAACAAAAACCATTTGATGGATGAGCTGTCCAAGGTTAAGCGCGTGATGGCCAAGCTCGATGATTCGGCGCCCCACGAAGTCTTGTTGGTGCTGGATGCGGGCACCGGCCAGAACGCCGTCAACCAGGCCGAGCAATTCCGCGATGCTGCTGGCGTGACCGGTTTGGTGCTGACCAAGCTCGATGGCACGGCCAAAGGCGGGGTGATCTTCGCCCTGAGTAAGAAATTTGCGCTGCCGGTGCGTTTTATTGGTGTCGGTGAAGCGATTGATGATTTGCAGCCATTTGCGGCTGAGCCGTTTATCAAGGCGCTGTTTAACCAGACGGACGCCAGTTAATAATTCAGTAAACAGGGTTTGTTGTGATTCGATTTGAGACCGTAAGCAAGCGCTACGATACCGGCTACGAAGCCCTAGCGCGGGTGGATTTTGAAGTCCAGGCCGGAGAAATGCTGTTTCTGACCGGCCACTCGGGCGCCGGTAAAAGTACACTCATGAAGCTCATCATGCTGATGGAGCAGCCATCTAACGGCCATGTTTATGTCGATGGCCATCATCTGGCGAGCATGCCGAAAAGCCAGATTCCCTATTTTCGCCGCAATATCGGCGTCGTCTTCCAAAACCACCAGCTGCTGTTTGATCGCACTGTTTACGACAATGTCGCCCTGCCGCTGCAGGTCGCAGGTTATCCCCATCAGGAAATAGGCAAGCGCGTGCGCGCGGCGCTGGATAAAGTCGATCTGCTCGATAAAGAGCGCAGCAATCCGGTGGTCTTATCAGGTGGTGAGCAGCAGCGGGTGGGTATCGCCCGCGCTGTGGTCAACAAGCCAACGCTGCTGTTAGCGGATGAACCAACCGGTAACCTCGATCCGGAATTATCCAACGAAATCATGACCCTGTTCCGCCAGTTCAATGAGGTGGGCACGACCGTGATGATCGCCACCCATGATATCGAGCTGCTCAGGCGCATGAACAAGCGCGTACTGGGTCTGGTGCAAGGCAAACTGGTACACGACGGGGTGCTCTGGTGAAATCGAATCGTCCGCCTTCAAAACCCGAACGCCGCCCCAACCGCATGGGCGCCAGCGCTACTACCCGCACTGAGCGCCCGCGCCGCGAGCCGCCGCCGCGCGCCGAGAATGTCCGCCCACAAGGTGCGGTGCAGAGCCAGATGTCGCTGCGCGATAAGTTCGATGCCTGGAGCGCCCACCACAGCAATTCGGCCATCGAAAGCCTGTTGCGCATGCTGGGTACGCCGCTGCAAAGTTTGATGACTTGGCTAGTGATTGCGATTGCTATCGCCCTGCCAGCGGCATTGTTCGTGGTATTCAACAATGTCCAGCAGATTGGCCAAAGTTGGCAGGATTCGAACCAGATTTCGGTGTTCCTGAAAAAGGATGCCACGGCGACCCAAGCCCAGGATTTGCGCAGCCGCTGGGCCAAGCGCCCGGATGTCGCCCAAGCGACTTATGTGTCGCCGGAGCAGGCACTGGAGGAATTCAAACTGGGTTCCGGCCTGGGTGAGCTGGCGAATCATTTGGATGAAAACCCGCTGCCGGCGGTGATTATGGTCAAGCCAAAAGTGGTGGGGCCAGATGCATTGACCTCCCTGCAGCAATCCTTGGTGGCCGACCCCTTAGTGGCAGATGTGCGTCTGGATATGTTGTGGGTCAAGCGCCTGCATCAGTTCATTACCGTCGCTGAGCGCTTCGTGGTCGCCTTGGCCGGACTGCTGGCGTTGGGGGTGTTGCTGGTGATTGGCAATACCATCCGCATGGCGATTGAAGCCCGGCGCGATGAAATTGTGGTGGTGAAATTGGTCGGCGCGACCGATGCCTATGTGCGCCGCCCGTTTCTCTATACCGGCCTATGGTTTGGTGTAGGCGGCGGCATAGTGGCGGCGATCATACTCGCGGTGGGCTTCTGGTGGTTATCGGTGCCAGTTACGCAACTCGCTGATCTATACCAAAGCAGTTTTCGTTTACAGAGTTTGGGCTTTATCGAAAGCCTGCAGTTGATCCTGATTGCTGGATTGACCGGATTATTGGGCGCCTGGATCGCCGTGACGAGGCATTTGTATGTCATCCAGCCGCGCTAAATAAGGGCAAAGCTGCGCCACTACTGGATATGCAGGTGCCAAAAAGGAACTTTTTCGGCTCTGGCGCAACCAATAATCGGGTGATACACTCGGGCAATATTGAAATCGGAGGTAAACATGAGCACAAGCACAAGTCTGCAACCTATTGGCATTCTCGCCCCTGGTGCAAACCTGAATGCCTATGTTCAGGCGGTCAGCAGCTTCTCTATTCTAACTGTTGAGCAGGAGCAGGAGCTGGCACGCGATTTGGTCAGCAATGGCAACCTCGACGCTGCGCGTAAATTGGTTATGGCGCACTTGCGTTTTGTGGTGCACATCGCCCGCTCTTACAATGGTTACGGCCTGCCGCTGGGTGATCTGGTGCAGGAGGGTAACGTCGGCCTGATGAAGGCGGTCAAACGTTTCGATCCGGACAAAGGCGTGCGTTTGGTGTCATTCGCGGTGCATTGGATCAAAGCTGAAATCCACGAATTTATCCTGAAAAACTGGCGCATCGTTAAAATCGCTACCACTAAAGCCCAGCGTAAGCTGTTCTTTAATCTGCGCAGCGCTAAAAAGCGTTTGGCGTGGTTGAGCAATGATGAAGCTCACGCGGTTGCGGCGGATTTGGGGGTTGATGTCAAACAAGTGCGCGAGATGGAAGGCCGTTTGGCTTCCTACGACGCCGGTTTTGATGCAGGCGAAGACGATGAAGATGATGGTTATGTTGCTCCGGCACATTACCTCGAAGATAACCGCTATGATCCGGCTGTGCGTTTGGAAGAATCCAACTGGGAAGAATCCAATGTCAATGGTCTGGAAAAAGCGCTGGAAAAACTGGACGACCGTAGCCGTGTCATCCTGCAGCGCCGCTGGTTGAATGATGACAAAGCGACCTTGCACGATCTGGCAGCTGAATATGGTGTATCTGCTGAGCGCATCCGCCAGTTGGAAAAAAATGCCATGAACAAAGTTAAAACCATGATGTTGGAAGCCTGACCGGTTACCTGAATCATCGAAAAAAGCCGCGCCTAGCGCGGCTTTTTTATTTCTACCCTTAATTAAATTGCTTTGCGGAGGATGTTACTTTGGCGCGTTTTTTCCTGATGATCGCTGCAATTGGCGGCTTTTTAGCAGTTGTTATAGGGGCATTTGCCGCTCATGGTTTGCGCAAAGTGCTCACTCCGGAAATGATTGAAGTAGTGAAAACCGGTGTCCAGTATCAGATGTATCACGCGCTGGCGCTGTTTATAGTCGGCCTGTGGCTCAGTTACAAACCTGCGACTCCGGGGTTAAAAGCGGGCGGTTTAGCCTTTATAATGGGTGTCCTGTTATTTAGTGGAAGTCTGTACGCTCTGGCAATGGGCGCTCCGCGTTGGCTCGGCCCTGTCACCCCTCTGGGTGGGCTTTGTTTCCTGATCGGTTGGTTATTGTTGCTGGTTGCCGCGTGGCGATCCAAGCCAGCCGACTGATTTTTCCTACATCATAATTTGTGTCCTTATGTCTGACCTTTCTACCACTGAATTACCTGAGTTAACTCCCGACCTTGAAGCCGGTGAGGAAGGGTTTCTTATCAAACCCGAATTTAAACCCAAGTCGATCCGCAGTTTTGTGATTCGCGCCGGGCGTATTACCGTGGGCCAAAAGAATGCATTTGATAGCTGGTGGCCGACGTTTGGTCTTAGCCTGTTCAAAGGCAAGATTGACCCCGAGCAAGTGTTTGGACGTAAAGCGCCACTGGTGCTGGAGATTGGTTTCGGCATGGGCGATTCGCTGCTAGAGATGGCGCGCAACGAGCCGGATAAAAATTTTATCGGTATCGAAGTGCATCCGCCCGGCGTTGGCCGCCTGATTAATGTGGCGGGGCAGGAGAACCTGACCAATCTGCGCGTGTACATGGCGGATGCGATGGATGTACTGGAAGATTGCATTCCTGACGGCGCCATTGACCGCTTGCAACTATATTTCCCCGATCCATGGCATAAGAAGAAGCACAATAAGCGTCGGATTCTACAGTCAGCCTTTGTTCAGGAAGTTCGCCCTAAGATGGCGACTGGCGGCATATTCCACATGGCGACCGACTGGCAGGCGTACGCCGAGCATATGTTGGAAGTAATGAGTAATGCGCCAGGGTTTGAGAATACCTGTGCGGATACGGTTTATGCTCCAAGGCCTGATTACCGGCCGATCACCAAATTCGAAAAGCGCGGTGAACGTCTTGGGCATGGCGTTTGGGATTTGTTGTTCAAAAAAACATCATAAATTGGCATAAACTGCCTTAATTTGTTAATGTAACCAGCTGAAAATAATGATGAAATGGATTTTGGTAAGCACTGAGCTTTAGATCGTCAACCGGTCGAGATTTTTTTACACGCTTTAGACTTTTAATCAATCGAGGGAATCAGGTTGTTTTTTGGGACCTCGCTATTTTCTACGGAGAACAAATGGCTATGAAACACACACAAGTACTTGCCCTTTCTGCTGCAATTGCAGCCGTAATTTCAACTGGCGCTCACGCAGATAACCACAAAGTAGAAATCCATGCTGACGCTGGCCGTACCTTTTTTGAAGACCCGCTGAAAGACGCTAACACCTGGGGTCTTGGTGTTGGTTTTTACCTGAATGAAAACTGGATGTTGGATCTGGTTGCCAGCAAATACGATACCGAAACCCAAACCGGTGGTATCGATGTTGACGGTACCCAATACCGTTTGGATTTGTTGTACCACATCAACACTGAAAGCGCATGGCGTCCATACGTAGCCTTCGGTGTAGGCGATCAAGAGCGTGAATTCAACGCAGCAAACGCTTGGTCTGAGCGCGACACTCTGCTCAACTTGGGCGCTGGTGTTAAGCGCGATCTGGGTAACAGCTGGCAGTTCCGCACCGACGTGCGCGCATTTAACAGCCTCGACAACGAATACACTGACCTAGCAGTGACTGCAGGTATCGCTTATGTATTCGGTGAGAAAGCAGCTCCTGCTCCAGCACCAGCTCCGGTAGCTGCACCAGTAGAAGTTGATAGCGATGGCGACGGCGTATTTGACTCAAAAGACAAATGCCCAGGCACTCCAAAAACCCATAAAGTTGACGAAGTTGGTTGTTCATTGAAATTGACCGAAACTGTGGCAATTCAATTGAAAATTACCTTCGATACCGCTAAAGCAATCATCAAGCCTGAGTTCCAGGGCGAAGTGGCAAAATTGGCTACCTTCATGAACCAATACGCTGACACCGTTGTGACCGTTGAGGGCCACACTGACAGCCAGGGTTCTGACGCCTACAACCAAAAACTGTCACAAAGCCGTGCTGATTCAGTAAAAGCAGCTTTGATCACCAGCTACGGCATTGGCGCTGACCGCGTTAAAGCAGTTGGTTACGGCGAAGCTAAACCAGTTTCAGATAACACTACTGCAGCTGGCCGTGAGCAAAACCGTCGCGTAGTAGGTCAAGTATCTACCGCTGTGACCAAGGTTGAGACTCGCAACTAATCCTTTAATAAAGCATTAGTGAGTTGATAAAAAACCCGGCCTTGCGCCGGGTTTTTTATTGCCTGCTTTTTTAACCGGCAGTTTTATTTTTGTTCATCGACCAAAGGCCCGTAACCGCTGCGGAAATCTGCAAATTGCAGTTGATATCCCGTCGCCAGTAAGCGCTGGTTGCTGATGCGTTTGTTGCCTCGCTCATTCACCGCATCGGGTGACAAAAAGTGCTCAATTCCCAATCGCTGCGCAATCCAGCTGACCACTTCAAGCATCGGCGCTGGGTAAGAATCAGTGGCCACATAGAGCCCGGCAATTTCCTGCTGGTTTTGCAGATCAATTAAATGGGCGAGCACACCGGCGCAGTCTTCGGCGTGGATGCGGTTGGTGATGTGCGGGCTGGCAGACGCGCGCCCTTGCTTCACCTGCTCGATCAAACGGTTGCGGCCCGGCCCGTAAATCCCGCTAAAGCGGATGATGCTGAGGGCAAAACCGCTTTCCTGAACAACTCGTTCAGCTTCGAGCAAACGCTTGCCGCTAAAGCTTTCCGGCTGAGTGGGTGAGTTCTCATCGACCCAGCTGCCATCGTCCTGCGCATAGACGGCAGTACTGGAGACAAAAATGATCAGGCGCGGTTGCTGCGCTTGCCGTTTCAAGCTGGCGACCAAATTGCGACAGGTTTGGACATAAGCGCGCTCGTATCCCGCATCGCTGCGTTCGGCGGGGGTCATACTGACTACGACTACCGCAAAACCTTGTTGGATAATGGTATCGAGCTGATTGGCTTGGGTTGCGTCGCAAACCTGATAAGTCAGCCAAGGCTGATTGGCTGGTGGATTGCGTCGCAAGCCGGTGACTTGGTAGCGATTGGGGTCGAGCCGATGCGCAAGGCGCTGGCCTATGTCGCCGCATCCAACAATGAGTAGCTTTTCCGGCTGTTTTTCTTGTGAAGATGGGTTAATTGTCATTTGATAAATGCCACTAATCTGATAGTTTTAGGCTATTCCAACAAAGCCTAGCAATGGATCTCACAACGGAGCTGCATCATGACCCTCACCGAACTGCGCTACATAGTCACCCTCGCTCAAGAACAACATTTTGGGCGCGCGGCAGATCGCTGTTATGTCAGCCAGCCGACCTTGAGTATTGCGGTTAAAAAGCTGGAGGATGAATTGGGGGTAGCGCTGTTCGAGCGCACCAAATCCCGCGTGCAACCTACACCTTTGGGTGAGCAAATTGTTGCCCAGGCGAATCTGGTGCTGGAGCAAACGGCGGCCATCAAAGACCTCGCCGATGCCGGTAAAGACCAGCTCAGCAGCCCGCTTTCGGTCGGCGCTATCTTCACCATTGGCCCTTATTTGCTGCCGAAGTTTATCCCGCATCTACAACAATTAGCGAGCAAAATGCCGCTCTACGTCGAAGAGGGCTACACCCACAATTTGCGCAAGAAGCTGCGCAATGGCGAGTTGGATGTGATTATCGTGGCGTTGCCGTTTGTCGAGCCAGATGTGGTTACCCAAACCCTTTACGACGAACCTTTTGTGGTGCTGATGCCGAAGGAGCACCCGCTCGCGGCAAAAGATGCACTTGATCCCAACGACCTGAACGACCAGCAATTGCTGTTGCTCGGTGAAGGCCACTGCTTCCGCGACCAAGTGCTCACCACCTGCCCGAGCTTGCAACACCATGGCGAAGCCAACGCCAGCAATGTGCGCACCGCCGCTGAGGGGAGTTCACTGGAAACCTTGCGCCATATGGTGGCGTCGGGACTCGGGTTGACGATTTTGCCTGCATCGGCAGCTGAAAGTTCGCTCTACAGCTCCGATGTACTGGTGACCCGTCCGTTTAATGAGCCATCGCCCAGCCGCACAGTTGCGCTCGCCTGGCGCGCCAGCTTCCCGCGCCACAAGGCGATTGATGCATTGCGTGCGGCCATTAAAGCCTGCCGCCACTGAGTTTAGTGCCGCTCGATGTCCTCCTCCCGCGCTGCTTCTGTCAGCGATAAAACCCTCGACCAAATTCCCGCCAGCGCCCTTAAGGGCGTTGGTGCCAGTTTGGCTGCAAAATTGGCGAAGATCGGCCTCTTTAGTGTGCAAGATATACTTTTGCACTTGCCGCTACGCTATATGGATCGCACCCGTATTACCCCGATTGGCGCGCTTCAGCCCAATACCAATGCGGTGATTGAAGCGGAGGTGCGCGCCTGCGATGTGGTGTTCGGCAAACGCCGCAGTCTGGTGTGTAAAGTCCAGGATGGAACCGGCACTATTACCCTGCGCTTCTACCACTTCAACAATGCGCAAAAGCAGCGTTTAGTGAATGGCACGCGCCTGCGGATTTTTGGTGAGACCCGGCGCGGCGCTTCCGGTTTGGAAATGTACCACCCGGAATACGATGAGCTGGATTCGGCTGCACCCTTGCCGCTGGAGCAGTCGCTAACACCCATTTACCCCGCTACCGAAGGCCTCACCCAGCCGCGCTTGCGTTCCCTTGCCGTACAGGCACTTACCTGGCTCGACAAACACGCGCTCAAGGAGTTATTGCCGGATGTAGTGCGGCGCCAGCTAAACCAATCTTCCCTCGCCGATGCTTTGCGTTATCTGCATCAGCCGCCGACTAACGCGAATATCCAGCAGTTGATGGATGGTGAACATCCCTACCAGCAGCGTTTGGCGTTTGAAGAATTGTTAGCGCATCACCTGAGTTTGCTGCTATTGCGCCGTGAAACCCAGGCCGATGGTGCCACCCGTCTCAAACTGGATAAATCGGTTCAGGCACGTTTTCTGGCGCAATTGGGTTTTAACCTGACGCGCGCCCAATCCCGCGTGGTCGAGGAAATCGCCGCCGATCTGGCCAAGCCGATCCCGATGCTGCGGTTGGTGCAGGGCGATGTCGGCTCGGGTAAAACCGTTGTTGCCGCATTGGCTGCATTGGCGGCGGTTGCCAGTGGCAAACAGGCGGCGATCATGGCGCCGACAGAAATTCTCGCCGAGCAGCATCGCCTCAACTTTGGTAAATGGCTTGAACCGCTGGGTATTAAACTCGGTTGGTTGACGGGCAAACTGAAAGTCGCCGAGCGGCGCACCCAGTTGGCGGCCATCGCCAGTGGCGAAGCGCAAGTAGTGGTCGGCACCCATGCGCTGTTTCAGGAGGCGGTGGTGTTTGCTGATCTTGGCTTGATCGTGATTGATGAGCAGCACCGCTTCGGCGTTCACCAGCGTTTGACCCTGTCGGAAAAAGGCAGCAGTAGCGATGAAAACCATCGTTCCGGTTTGCTGCGCCCGCATCAATTGATTATGACCGCCACACCCATTCCGCGTACCTTGGCGATGAGCGCTTACGCCGATCTCGATTGCTCAGTCATCGACGAATTACCTCCCGGTCGTACACCGATTTCGACTGTTGTAATTAGCGATAACCGCCGCGAAGAAGTGATTGAGCGTGTGCGCATGGCTTGCGAACAAGGCCGCCAAGCCTATTGGGTCTGCACCCTGATTGAAGAGTCCGAAGCGCTGGAGGCGCAGGCTGCCGAAGCCACCGCCGCGAACCTTACCGAATCCTTGCCGCATCTGCGTATTGGCTTGATCCATGGGCGTTTGAAACCGGCGGAGAAAGAAGCGGTGATGGCGGCGTTTAAAGCGAATCAGTTGGATTTGCTGGTCGCAACTACTGTGATTGAAGTCGGTGTGGATGTACCTAACGCCAGTTTGATGATTATCGAAAACCCCGAGCGCCTCGGTCTCGCTCAGTTGCACCAGCTGCGCGGTCGGGTAGGGCGGGGTTCGGCGGCAAGTCACTGTGTGCTTTTATATGGATCGCCGCTGTCGCAAAACAGCCGCGAGCGCTTGCGGGTGATGCGCGAAAGCAGTGACGGCTTTTATATCGCCGAGCAGGATCTACTGCTGCGCGGCCCCGGTGAGGTATTGGGCACGCGCCAGACCGGAGAGATGCAATTCAAAATTGCCGATTTACAGCGCGACAGCCATTTATTGCCCGAGGTAAAAGACGCGGCTCTGCTATTGATGAGTGATTATCCGCAATTATGTGGGCAGCTAGTGTTGCGTTGGTTGGGCGAAAACCAGCGTTATTTACAGGTGTAGATGCAGTCGTAAAAGCGCGTTTAGATCATCTTTGGCGGATAAGATCACATTGCAGTGTTAACTGCCGCATTATTTGCAGACTTATTGAAATCTTCACGCAGATTGCACCGTGCAGTTTTAAATTTGGACTATGCTTGGAAAGATCGTCTGCCGGGAATGCTGATCTCTGTTAATTGTTACGGTTCGGCTATATGAGAATTGTGCTTGCTGCATTACACTCAACGGACTAAACGGCCAAGAGTCATTTAACCCTATGTATATCAACCACTTGGAATTAATAAGAGGAGTCGGCCGTGCCAGTCCCTACCAGTGTTCAATCATTGCTCAACAAGCAAAATGCGCATTATCAAGTGGCTGAGGTGCCTGTGACTGAGAATGAAAGAGCTATCTGGCATGACCAGCATTTGCGCACCATGAGTGCCGCAAAGTCGGTCATCCTGCAAGATGAAAAAGGCCGTGTGCAGGTTATTTTTGCCGCCGACCGCTTGCTTGACCTCAAGGCGGTTAATCGCCAATTGGGGCGCGAGCTGCATGCTGCAAAGCCGGATGAGGTACATAAATTTTGCCTCTCCCACAATCTCCAGACGATTCCCGCATTGCCCAAACTCGCTGGTCTGCTGACGCTGATTGATCGCAGCTTGGTTGAGCGCAATGAATTGCTGGCCGATTCAGGCGACGACAAACAATTGCTGCGCTTCAGCCGCGAAGAATTCCAGCAGATTATGGATGACGCGACTATTTGCGACATCGCCGTCCCACTTGAGCCGCTGGAAGCCGATGACACCAGCACCAGCGACAACGACCAGATCCTCGGCGCGGTACGCAATTTTACCCAGCTGCGCGTGAAGCAGCGTTTGGAAGAAACCCTCGAATTACCGCCCTTATCGGATACCGCCCAGCGCATTATCAAGCTGCGTGTTAACCCTAATGCCGATATCAGCGATCTCGCCCAAATCGTCGAGACCGACCCGAGCCTTGCAGCGCAAGTAGTGAGTTGGGCTGCATCGCCTTACTATTCGGCGCCGGGCAAAATCAAATCTATTCACGATGCTATCGTCCGCGTATTGGGCTTTGACATGGTGCTCAACCTCGCGCTGGGTCTATCGCTCGGCAAAGCCATGACCATCCCCAAAGAAGGCCCGCACGGCGCACTGCCTTATTGGCAGCAAGCGGTGTATATGGCGGCGACCATTGAAGGTTTGGTGACGGCGATTCCGCGCGACCATCGCCCGAGTTTTGGTATGGCCTACCTGTGCGGCTTGCTGCATAACTTTGGCTACCTGATTCTGGCGGAAGTATTCCCACCCTATTTCCACAGTTATTGCGAGCTGGCAGATACCAATCCCCACGTTGATCATCAGGCCGTTGAGCGTCATTTACTCGGTGTTACCCGCGAGCAAATGGGCGCTGCCTTGATGTCACTTTGGTCGATGCCGGAAGAAGTGGTGGTTGGTCTGCGCTACCAGAACAATCCGAATTACCAAGGCGAGTACGCGGTCTACGCCAAGCTGATTTTTGTCGCCCAGCGCTTGTTGCACCAGCACAATATTGGTCGCGGCCCGAAATTGGAGATCCCGCCGCATGTCTTTGAAGACTTGCATCTGGATCCGGAAAAGGCCTACACCACAGTGGCGAATATTATTGAGTCGAGCGATGACCTCAAGCACATCGCCCACGAGTTATCGCCGCACCATTAAGCCGAACTTGCTGTGACCAAAACCCCTTTTTTAAGGGGTTTTTTATTTATGATGCGAACACTTTTGATAAGTACATGATCCCTACAAAAATGAGATGCGATTTATGACTGATTTTCCCGCCGCTAATGCTGCTGCAATCCTGGTTGCGCGCCGTGTCGATGGCAGCCAGGGCGAGCGTTTGCCCGAAGCCTGTCGCCCGCAAAATTTGGAGCAGGCGCTGGCGATACAAGCCGCTGTCACCGAGCAATGGTGCGCGCAAATGGACGATAGTATCGGCGGCTGGAAGTGCCTGTTGCCGCCGCAAGACAAACTGGTCGTCGGCCCTATCTATACCCGCACTATCGATTCGGTGCCACCGGTGAGCCTATGGGCAAAAACCACTGCCGAAGGCGAGCGGGCGCGCATCGAACCGGAGCTGGCATTTTTCTTCGGTCAGGATTTGCCACCGCGCGCCGAGCCCTATACACCCGCCGATGTGGATGCAGCCATCGCCCGTACCCACATGGCACTGGAGTTGATCAATAGCCGCTACACAGATCCCGCCAGTTGCGAATTTCCCGAGATGCTCGCCGATGGTTTAGTGAACCAGGGCTTGTTTATCGGCCCGCAAGTGGATTCGGATAACGCGCGCGGCGCGAGCAGTTTTACCATCACCCTGACCTGCGCCAATGGCGAAGTGATCGAGCGCCAGGGGCAACACCCGAATACCCATCCGCGCGCGCCGCTCTATTGGTTGGCGGAATTTTTGCGCAGCCGCGGCGAGGGCATAGTCGCCGGGCAGGCGGTAATCACTGGCTCCTACGCGGGCGTGATCGAGGTGCCGCTCAACACCGATATCCAGATCGACTATGCTGGTCTGGGTAGCATGCAGGTTAGTTTTACTGCCAAACACGCGCTTTAAGGAGTCGCCCTCATGACCCAAGATGAACAAACTACGCCGTTTTTTTCCTGCGAAATTCCCGTCCGTTGGGGCGATATGGATGCCTACGGCCACGTCAATAACACCCTCTACTTCCGCTATTTTGAAGAGGCGCGCTTTATGTGGATGCTGGAAAAAGGCGTCCCGCTTAAGAGCGATACTCACCCGGTAGTCGTCACTATTGGCTGCACCTTTTTGCGGCCGATTTTTCATCCCGAAACCCTGCGTATTGATGTGTTCCTGAGCGAGCAGGGACGTTCCAGCTTCATGGTCAAATACAAGGTCTACACCTCAAGCCAGCCGGATACCGCCGCTGCCGAAGGTTATTCGAAAGTGGTCTGGGTTAGCAGCGCCGATGGCAAATCGGTACCGCTACCGGATTTGGTACGTAACTGGTTCGGCAGTTAATTCATGCCCCTGTGGCTGGAAGCCGGATTCTGGGGTTTTGTCGCCGCCAGTGCGTTGTTGGTGGGGGCGGCGCTCGGTTGGTTTATCCGTTTCCCGCCTAAAGCGGTCGCCTATGTGATGGCCTTCGGTAGCGGTGTCTTATTGGCCGCGCTGAGTTTTGATTTGGTGGCTGATTCGCTGGCGCAATCCGGGGTAAGTTGGGTGGCGGGTGGATTTATCGGCGGGGCGATTACCTTTTCGCTGATTAATTATTGGTTGAATACTCCCGAAACCAAACACCGCAAACGTTCAGGTCATCAACAGCCAGCGGCGAATAATACTGGTGTCGCTATAGCCGCAGGTACTTTGCTCGATGGTATTCCCGAATCCATGGCGATAGGCTTATTGGTCGCCAGTGGTGGCAAACTGAGTCTGGCTACAGTCGCTGCAATTTTTATCTCGAATATTCCCGAAGCCTTATCCAGCACTGCCGGCATGCGCCGCGCCGGTCGTTCGGGCTGGTTTATGGTGCGGCTTTGGGGTGGGATGGCGGTGTTATCGGGTGGGTTTGCGATTATCGGTGCGGCCTTTTTCGGCAGCGCACCCGAGCACATCAAAGCCCTGATTACCTGTATCGCTGCTGGTGGCATTTTTGCCATGGTAGTGGAGACGATGATTCCCGAAGCCTTCGCCGAAACCCATGAATTATCAGGCTTGATTGCCGCGGCCGGTTTTATCGTCGCCGTTACCATGCAGGCACTGGAGGCCTGAGTCCTACCTTCTATCAAGCGCTTTGCGCGACATCCAAATCTTGCCAGCTAATCTTGTCGCTGTGATGCAACAGGCGCATCACGCCGTGATGATCTTCTACCAGCGCAGTGCAGTTTTCGATCCAGTCGCCGCAGTTGGCGTAGCGTAAACCCGCCTCTTCGCGCAGCGCCGGGTAGTGGATATGGCCGCAGACAACGCCGTCGTAACCGCGTCGTTTGGCTTCGGCCAGCGCTTCTTTTTCGTAGGTTTCTATCGCCGCTTTTGCGCCTTTGATATTGCTTTTGATCAACCCGGCCAGCGAGAAATAGGGGCGCCCCGCCAACTTGCGGATGCGGTCAGACCAGCGGTTGATAAACAGCAATAACTCGTAACCGTGGTCGCCAACTACACGCTTCAACCAGCTGTGGTTGATGTAGGCGTCCATGGCGTCGCCGTGCATGACCAACAGGCGTTTGCCGTCGGCGGTGACATATTCATGTTCCTGCGCAATCTCAATCGGGCCAAATAACTGGCCGCTGAAATGGCGGATGGGGTCGTCGTGGTTGCCGGGAACATAGACCACACGTACGCCTTTGGCCGCCAGCTCGTAAAACTTCAACATCACCTGATAGTGCTTTTGCGGCCAGCAGAAGCGGCGCTTGAGCGACCAGAGATCGACAATATCGCCCACCAGATACAGGGTATCGCAGTGGATATTGTTGAGGAATTCGAGCAGGTAATCTGCCTTGCAGTCGCGAAACCCGAGGTGGATATCAGAGATCCAGACAGTTCGGGCATTGATCAAATAACTGGCAGGTTTGGGCGGAAGGGCGTAATCGGCGTTGGGGGCAAGCAGGTGCGCAGCGAGGGCATTGGCGGAAGTATTCATGGTGCGTTTCCGTAGCTGTTTCACCCTAGCTTGCGGCGAACATGTGACGAAAACGCAACATTTTGATGAACTTTGGGTGACAGCTAGCTCGCCTTATGGGTGACTTGCTGAAGTGCAGTCTGGTCTTGAATTAACCAGTCCAACACCGCCTGGCGGCTTTCCAGCATCTCGCGATAGGTTTGCAGCACGATCGGATTGGGGCTGGGTTGCTGTTGCAGATGCTCGATCCGCGCCAGTAAAAAGTTGATGTCGTTTTGCACTTTTTCGGCAACTTCCGTGCTGTTAAATGCTTCGTTACCGATATTGAGAATAGTCATTGGGCGTTTTCCTTGCTGATTTTGCCGCCAGACTTTGCAATTGCGTCATGGCGGGATGCTGGTCAGTATCCTTGAATCCCAATTGTGAAAACAGTCGCAATTCTCGCTAATGCGTGTGCGATTTGGCTTACAAGAAAAGCTGTCCTGCGCGCCTGAAAAGCAGCTTAGGCTTGCTGCTTTTTCAGTAGGGTCAGGCCAAACAGCAGGGTTGCCGAGAGCACAATAGCGGGACCGGCGGGGCTATCCCACCAGTAGGAAGCGGCCAGACCGGCGAGCACGGCGACAATCCCGAGCAGGCTGGATACCACGGCCATCTGCTCCGGGGTATTGGTGAGGCGGCGGCTGGCGGCGGCGGGGATAATTAGCAGCGCGGTGATCAGCAATACACCGACCACTTTCATCGCAATCGCAATCACCAGCGCCATCAGTAGCATCAGCGCAGTGCGTACGCGCGTCACCGGCACACCTTCTACTTGCGCCAATTCCTCATGCACGGTAATCGCCAACAGTGGGCGCCACAGCCAGGCGAGAGCGGCAATTACCAGCAGGGAGATAACCCAGATGCTGATCACATCCGTTTGGCTGACCGACAATATATCGCCAAACAGATAGGCCATAAGGTCGATGCGGTTTTCGCTAAATACGCTGACGCAAATCAGTCCGAGCGCGAGGGTAGAGTGGGACAAAATTCCCAGCAGCGTATCGGTGGCGAGGAAGCGGTTGTTCTGCAGCGCCACCAAAATCAGCGCCAATAACAGGCAGCCGAGCGCGATGGCGAGGTTGAGGTTGATATCCAACAGCAGCCCAAAAGTTACGCCGAGCAGCGCCGAGTGGGCGAGGGTATCACCGAAGTAGGCCATGCGACGCCAGACTGCAAAGGCGCCCAAAGGACCGGCGACCAGCGCTACCGCTATGCCTGCAAGCAGGGCGAGGAGTAAAAAGTCAGGCATGGTCATGTCCGCATGAACTGTCGTGGCGATGCACGTGAGCGCCGGGTTTGGTGGTGATTACATTGCCGTGGGCGTCGTGCTGGTGATCGTGGTGATGAGTGTAAATCGCCACTTGCGGCGGGTTAGCGAGTCCGGCTGTTTCACCAAACAGCGCCAGATACGCGGGATCGTTGGTCACCTGTTCTGGGTGCCCTTCACAGCAGACATGCTGGTTGAGGCAGATCACCGTATCGGTATTGGCCATCACCAAATGCAAGTCGTGGGATACCAACAGCACGCCACACTGGCGGCGGTTGCGGATTTCATTGATCAAGGCATAAAGCGCCGATTGTCCGGTCACATCCACACCTTGCACCGGCTCATCCAACACCAGTAATTGTGGATCGCGCAGCAGCGCACGCGCCAGCAGTACCCGCTGGGTTTCCCCGCCCGAGAGTGACTGCATTGGCATGTTGATCAACTTGTCGATGCCAGTGAGTGCCAGTGTTTCATCCAGATCGGCGCGCGCCTTGCCGCCAAGCGCCAGAAAGCGCGCGACTGTCAGCGGTAAGCTGGGTTCGATGTGGAGTTTTTGCGGCATATAGCCGATGCGCAAATCTGGCGCTTTTTCGATAGTGCCTTCATCGACTTTGATCAAGCCGAGTACGGCGCGCACTAAGGTGGTTTTACCTGCGCCATTAGGGCCGATCAGGGTGACAATTTTGCCTGGATGTAGGGTCAAATCAGCGCGCTGCAATATTTGCTGGCCATTGCGTACTACGCCCAGCCCGCGCGCCTGAATCAGGAAATCAGCCATGGTGGTGATGCTCGCTGTGCGCATCTGCGCCCGTAGCACAATTGGCACAGAGTCCAGACACCTCCAAGGATTGGGTTTCCACCACAAATCCCGCCTCCTGCGCTACGCCGATAATCTGCTGGCTCAGCGCCGGTTGGTCGAGCTCAATGGCAATACCGCAGGAGCGGCAAATCAGGAAATGGCTCTGGTGTTTGATCGTCGGTGAAGGACAGCCAATAAAGGCATTGAGTACATTAATCCGGTGGATTAAGCCTTGCTCCAGCAGGAAATCCAGCGCGCGGTAAACCGTTGGCGGCGCCACGCGGCGAGTGTTGGCTTTGGCCAACATCTCCATCAAGGTATAAGCGCCCAGCGGCTTGTGGTTTTGCCAGATCAGCTCCAGCACCTGCAAGCGCAAATCGGTCAGGCGCACGCCGCGCCCGATACAAAGTTGGCGTGCAGCCTCAAGCGCATCGCTGATGCAATGGTTGTGATCGTGATGACTACAGGCGATGGGGGTGTGTTCCATGGCGTATCCCGCGTTAATCGCGCCCAACCGTTAATCGTGTACAACATTGGGCAGCTAAAGGGCGATGTAAATTCCCGGCTATGTTACTCTATAACCTTTCATCTGGCATGCATTTCACGGGATCGTTTGGGTTATGGGGTATCGCGGTAGATTTTTCCGGCGCGCACTGGCTCTTTTGGGGCTGGGCTTGATATTGGCAGCACCGGCGCAGGCAAAATTGCAGGTATTGGCGAGCATCAAACCCTTGGCGTTGATTGCGCAGGAAGTCGCTGGCGATCAAGCGCGCGTCGATACTTTGCTCCCTATCACCGCATCGCCCCATGACTACCCACTCAAGATGTCTGACCACAAACGATTGCGCGCGGCTGATCTGGTGCTGTGGATTGGCCCGGAAATGGAAAGTTTTCTTGCGCGTCCTTTAAGCAGCCTGCCTGCCGACAAGCTCATCACCAGCTATCAATTGGCGGGGTTGAATTGGCCGGAAGAGGTGCAGGAGGATGGCCATCACCACACGAATCACGTACATCTCGGCAAAGACCCGCATTTGTGGCTGGATCCGCGCAATGCAATCCTGATCGCGCAGGCATTGGCGGAGCGTTTGGCGCAGTTGCAACCGGCCTCGGCCGCACAATTCCGCGCAAATGCCCAGCGCTTTGCGGCCAGTGTCCAGCAACTGGATCAACAATTGGCAGCGCAACTGGCACCGGTTAAGGATGTGGGGTTTGCGGTTTATCACGAAGGTTACGGCCATTTTGTCGGCCGCTATGACTTGCATCAGGTTGCTTATGTAACCTACAGCCCTGAGCGTCGCCCGGGAGCAAAGCACTTGCAGGAGTTACGCGAGATTTTGGCCAAAGAAGGGGAGTGCTTGTTTATGGAACCCTACTACAAAGTGCAGGGTATGGAAGAGATGGCGACCTCGCTCAACTTGCGTATCGGTTTGCTGGACCCAATCGGCGGGCAACAGGTTTCCAGCTACCAACAACTACTTCAGCAGCTCAGCGAGAGTTTTTTAACCTGCCTTGCGGATCGGCGTAACCGCTGAGGCGTGAAACGGCTTGCGCATTTTCACATTGCGCGCTTCCAGCATATCCAGCTGGCGCGAATTCAACTCCATCACAAACGAATCATAATACTGACGAACATCTTTGTCGGTTGAAGCACCTGCATCCTGCAATAAAGCCAACATGCCATCCGGTGTTGCCATGCGATGGCGGACTCCGGTTTTGTGATAAACACAGCTCGCCAGTTGTTGCATGCGAAAAATGGCTGTTTGCGAAAAAATGAGGGTGTCCATGACAGCTCCCAGGGTAGTTAATAGCAGTTAAGACGCGACTCATCCATGACGGTGTAATGCACAGCTGATGGCTGTAATCGTCCCTGCAAATTCGAGTCTAGGGCAAAAAATAAACAGGTCGAGGGACTATGGCGCCAGTGCCATAGCAAATTACAAATTTGTGACCGACATAAAAAAAGGCCCCGCACCGGTCTAACAAAAAGTTATAAGACCATCTGCAGGGCTAATACACGAGGAGATAAAAAGGGATAAGACCAAGCAAAAACAAAAACTTACGAGAAATCATGCTTCACCGAGGTGCGCTCGGTGAGGCGGAATATTTACAGAGTAAATTGAGTAGCTACTTTAGCTGCCAATTGTTGTTCGAACTTGGCATTTGCCACTTCCGCCAACACATTGGTCTTTTCAGTCAAATTTTCCTTAATACGCAATTCTGCGTCTTCAACTGAAGCTACCTGGGTGGCCACCGCAGTGGTCGCCAATGGAGCTTGTTGGTTCAATTTCCCTGTGTTGGCGCCAGTAAGAGCCAAGGTCAAAGTAGAGAAAGTTAATGCTGCAGTTAAAGCTAGGTTTACGAAAGTTTGAGCTAGTTTTTTCATCGTGGGTTCCTCCGATGGTTTTTAAATTCCAGTCGCCTTGTGAGCAACCTTTCTGTCTTGGGTTAAGTTAAGAGGCTTCATCAAGTTTGGTTTGGACTTTCTGTTACCTCTTGTTACTCATAGTAACACATTATTTTTAATTGGCTAGTCCCCGGTTAAACAATTTAGTTATACAGATCGATAAAATGTGAATAAATACCGTGTGTTAGGGTTTTAATCTAAATTTTTAATCAAGTTTGGCGCGTGGTAACACATTTTTGTGTTGGTAACACTTTTAGTCACATTGCATCATAGGTGTTACCAGGGATTGTGTTACCAGAAGCGGTACGATTGGTTATGAGGGGCTTTGGTGTATCCTTCCGGCATTCGAAATCGTCCTTGGTTACCAATATTTGCTATGAATCAGCCTCAAATCTCTCCCGCTCCGCTCGTTCTCGTCGATGGTTCTTCTTATCTATACCGCGCTTACCATGCGTTGCCGCCGCTAACTAATTCCAAAGGGCAGCCAACCGGCGCAGTGAAAGGCGTAGTAAATATGATGCGCCGCTTGATAAAGGATTATCCGGGCAGCCCTATCGCCGTTGTGTTTGACGCGAAAGGCAAAACCTTTCGCGATGAAATATTCGCCGAGTACAAAGCGAATCGCCCGCCAATGCCCGATGATTTGCGCCCGCAGGTTCAACCGATTCTCGATATCGTTCAGGCGATGGGTTTGCCGCTGTTGGTAATTGATGGCGTAGAGGCTGACGATGTGATTGGTACGCTCGCGCGACAAGCAACCGAACAACAACGCGCAGTGGTGATTTCAACGGGCGATAAAGATATGGCGCAGTTGGTGAACGAGCACGTCACGCTCGTGAACACCATGACAGAAACGGTGTTGGATATTCCCGGTGTAAATGCCAAATACGGTTTTGGTCCGGAATTGATGATTGATTATCTTGCGCTCATGGGCGACAAGGTCGATAACATTCCCGGTGTGCCTGGCGTTGGCGAAAAAACCGCGCAAGGATTAATTCAGGGAATGGGCGGACTGGATGCAATCTACGCCGATTTGGAAAAAGTGCGCACGCTTTCATTTCGCGGCGCAAAAACAATGCCGGAAAAATTAATTGAACATCGCGAGATGGCGTATTTGTCTTATCTGCTCGCCACAATTAAAACCGATGTTGAATTACCTCTTGGTCCTGAATCAATTCATAACGCACAACCGGACAACAATCGCTTGCGCGATTTGTTTGAAGATCTGGAATTTAAAAATTGGGTTAAAGACTTAGGTGAAGCTAATAGTGCGCCCGCATCTGCAGCAACAGACGGTGTCGCTGCAATTTCAGGTGGTGTAGAAGACGCTGCAGAAAAAAATGCTCAAATTACGCCAGCAACACCAACTGAAATTCACTATGACATTATTACCGATAAAGCGTTATTCGCCGATTGGCTTGTGCGTTTGCAGCAAGTAACACAATTTTCTTTCGATACTGAAACAACTGCGCTGGAAATCATGGATGCGCGTATCGTCGGTGTGAGCTTTGCGACTGAAGCCGGTGTTGCTGCGTACATTCCCTGCGGTCACGATTATATGGGCGCACCGGAACAACTTGAGCTAGAGTGGGTTTTGCAAGAATTAAAACCGATTCTGGAAGATGCGAAAAAAATAAAGATTGGTCAGAATTTAAAATACGATCGCAGTGTATTACTTAATTACGGAATCGAATTGCGCGGCATTGAATTCGATACCATGCTCGAATCCTACGTGTGGAATTCCATTGGTAGCCGCCACAATATGGATGATCTCGCACAAAATTATCTCGATTACAAAACCGTAACTTTTGAAGAAATCGCTGGCAAAGGTGTTAAGCAACTTACCTTCAATCAATTAAAAATTGAAGATGCAGGTCACTATGCTGCGGAAGATGCTGACATCACTTTGCGCTTGCACCAATTTTTCTGGTCACAGCTGGAACATGTAGCGCCCTTAAAATCCGTCTTTGAAAAAATTGAAATGCCGCTCTTGCCGGTGCTCTCCCGCATCGAACGTAACGGAACTCTGGTTGATGCAAAATTGTTGGGTCAACAGAGTTTGGAATTAGGTGAGCGATTAACGCAACTTGAACGCAAAGCTTATGAAATTGCGGGCAAGGAATTTAATTTAAGTTCACCCAAACAATTGGGTGCAATCTTATTTGATGAGCAAAAATTACCGGTACTGAAAAAAACGCCGACTGGAACACCATCGACTGCAGAGGAAGTGTTGCAAGAGTTGGCGTTGGATTATCCATTGCCTAAAGTGTTGATGGAGTATCGCGGTCTGGCGAAATTAAAATCGACTTACACCGATAAATTACCGCTGGTGATTAATAAACGCACCGGTCGAATTCATACCAGTTATCACCAGGCAGTTGCAGCGACTGGTCGTTTGTCATCGCAAGACCCTAACTTGCAAAATATCCCGATTAAAACGGAAGAAGGCCGCCGTATTCGTCAGGCATTTGTTGCACCGCAAGGTTATAAATTGGTTGCCGCGGACTACTCGCAAATTGAATTGCGCATCATGGCGCATTTATCTGACGATGCCGGTTTGCTCAGTGCGTTTGAAAAAGGTTTGGATGTGCACCGTGCGACGGCTGCAGAAGTATTTGGTGTGGCACTGGATTCGGTTTCGTCCGAAATGCGTCGCAGCGCCAAAGCAATTAACTTCGGTTTGATTTACGGCATGTCGGCGTTTGGTCTCGCCAAACAATTGCATCTCGGCCGCAATGAAGCGCAGCAATATATTGATCGCTACTTCGAGCGCTATCCCGGTGTGCAGCGTTACATGAATAATATTCGCGCGCTCGCCCATGAGCAGGGTTATGTTGAGACCTTGTTTGGTCGTCGTTTATATCTGCCCGAGATCAATGCCAAAAACAAAAATCTGCAAATGGGCGCAGAGCGCACGGCGATCAATGCCCCAATGCAAGGTACTGCGGCAGACATTATTAAAACCGCGATGATCAAAGTGCAGGCCTGGTTGGACGCGTCACAGCTGGATGCAAAAATCATTATGCAAGTACACGATGAATTGGTGTTGGAAGTGGCGGAGGCACAGGTTGAGCAAGTACGAGCGGGTCTGATCGAACACATGTCGGCTGCAGCCACGCTTAAAGTGCCGTTATTGGTGGAGGCCGGTGTGGGCGATAATTGGGATGAGGCACATTAACGCTGGCATTACCTCTGGGATAAGATGCGCCAAGCATAAGTTAGATGAACCTTATCTTAACGGCGTGTCGAAATAGGGGTTTTCTGAGTCAGATATTGCACAATTTGAAAATCGTAAGTGATTGTTAAATAATAAGTTTTTATAATTAACAAAGAATTGTGCAAGTTTTTTTAAAATAGTTTGAACTTATTTTGAAAGGGGTGGGTCTCAGTTATGTGTGTTTTACGATCATGAGCTAACTCCTCCCCTAATGGCGTTTAAGCCAGCTGAGCGAAATGTATAGATGCTAAGCCAACCCCGATTTTATCGGGGTTTTTTTTGCCTGTAATTTGGTGAAAAAAATGGGGAATTGTGCAAAAAGTGTTGCAGTTACAAAGCTTTACGTTTCGGCCTGAACTTTTTTCGACGCTCTTGAGTCCTATCTACAACGTTGATTCATGGAGCTTATGTTTTACCGGTTTACCCTTTGTTGTCTTCTCTTGGTCTCTGACCTAGCCCATCTGGCATCACCCCAAGGGTGCCAGTTCTTTCCGATGATTTACCCAAATCATCGGTTTTTTTTATTGGGGCGCCGGTTCTTCTTGAGCTTGGTCTTGCTCCGGTGCTAGCCAAAATTGCAGCTTCGCTTTTAGCTCATCCAGACCCGCATATTTCAAAGCAGAAAAACACTGCACGCTGACCAGTTCATTGAGTTTGGCCTGCTTGAGTTGTTTTTGTACCGCGAACAGGGAATTGTTGGCTTGCATGCGGCTCAGCTTGTCCGCTTTGGTGAGCAGTATGTGGACTGGCATATTGCCCCTGATCGCCCAATCCAGCATGGTGGTATCGAACTCTTGCAGCGGGTGGCGGATATCCATCAAGAGCACCAGACCTTTCAGGCATTGGCGCTTTTGCAGGTACTCGGATAAATCCCGCTGCCACTTTTCTTTTTGGTCACGCGATACCTTGGCGTAGCCATAGCCCGGTAGATCCACTAGCCGCTGGGTATCGCTTACATTAAAAAAGTTGATCAGCTGGGTGCGGCCGGGAGTTTTACTGGTGCGCGCCAGCTTTTGGTTGGTCAAGGCGTTGATGGCGCTTGATTTGCCCGCGTTAGAGCGGCCGGCAAAGGCGACTTCAGAGCCGGTTTCCGGTGGGCATTCGCGGATGCTGGGGGCGCTCTTGGTAAAATAAGCCTTGGTAAATACGATCTCGGTCAAGATAATAACCCTTCAAAATAGTGTGTTATTAGCGCGTTGGTAATATAATGCCGCCGCTTTTACCGGCCGCCGTGCGCGCCAAAAGCGGGATTTCTGCGGAATAGGGGTGGGATTGTAGCTTGTTGACCCGTCATTAAGCGAACCTCAGGCTAATTCTTGCTTATACTCGTTATCTAAAGACGCACGCATAACAATCAGATTCATCGATCAAATCGGATTAGCCAATGAAAC
>NZ_JBCECX010000044.1:0-39765 GCF_039207905.1 Cellvibrio sp. | reverse complement strand
TTATATAACTCTTTGTAATATTTTTTGTTATTTTTCAGTGTAAATAGTTGGTTCCTGCCATAAAAAAAATCTAAAGCTACTCCCGGATGTGTCGATAACCTTGTTAGAAGTGCTGAATTAGTCCGATGTTCTCAGACTTCATCAACCGACAAAGTTTTAGCAGTGATCCTGCACCGACATTAATCCAGGAGATTAATCATGGCTTTAGTAATTAACACCAACGTAGCTTCTCTTAACTCCCAGCGTCAGTTGATGAGCTCAGGCAACGCGCTTGATAAGGCAACTGAACGTCTTTCTTCCGGTAACCGTATTAACTCTGCAAAAGACGACGCTGCTGGCTTGGCGATTGCTAACCGTATGACCTCACAAGTTCGTGGTCTTGACCAAGCGATCCGTAACGCTAACGACGGTGTTTCTCTAATTCAAACCGCTGAAGGTGCGTTGCAAGAATCAACCAACATTTTGCAACGTATGCGTGAACTGTCTGTTCAGTCTGCGAACGGTATCTACGGTGAATCTGACCGTAAAACCCTGCAGGCGGAAGTAAAACAACTTCAATCTGAATTGAACCGTATTTCTGAAACCACAACTTTCAACGGTAAAAACCTGCTTGATGGTTCTTTGGGTACTACTTCTCTGCAAGTAGGCTCACAACAAAACCAAACTATCGATGTGAAAATCGGCTCTTTCGGTGCCAATTCATTAGGTGGTGCTTCTGCTGATGTTGTGGGTTCAGCTACAACTGCCGGTCTGGCCTCATTGTCAGCAATGGTTGCAGATACCTGGACCGTTAACGATGTAAGCATCAAGAGTCTTGCTGACGCCGTTGCCGGTACAACCCTTGAAAAGAAAATGGCTGCATTGAATGCTGACCTGGAGAATTCCGGTGCTGTTGCTTCAACCCTGGTTGAAAAGACTGCCGAAAAAGTAGGTAGCGGTGTATTGATTGCAGGCACCAGCCAATTGACTATTACCTTGGCGGACAAGTTTGGTAACAACCAAACCAGTATCATTACTGGCACCAACAATATGAATGAGTTGGTAGACAAAATTAACAAGGAAACCAACGTACAAGCCAAATTGAACGATGAAGGTAAGTTGGTATTGTCAGCAGAGAACGCAGTGTCAATTACCACTGCGGATACCTCTACTAACGACGGTGCAACCGGTGTTACAGATGCTGCTTTCAACTTCCGTTTAGTTTTCACTGATACCAGTGCAGACAAAAGTGGTGTGAAAATCGAGCGTGGTACTGCAGGTTCAGCAGCTCTTGAAGCAGCTTTAGGTGTTAACGTTCAAGATGACAACGGCAACTTACAAGGTGCTACTGTTGGTGGTGCAGCCGGTACGATTAACAAAGGTGACTTGATTATCAATGGTGTAGAGATTAAGGCAATCACCTTGACTGCTGTGGCCGCTGATAACCAAGCTGAAATTATTAAGAAGCTGAATCAGCAATCTAGTGAAACCGGAGTAGTTGCTTATGCCGGTACTGAAACTAGTGGTATTGCATTGCGCTCTACTTCTGGTGATCCAATTTCAATCAAATACGGCTCAAACTCTACTGCTGCGACAGTATTGGCTCAAACTGGTTTCAAAGAGTTGAATGCATCTGAAGGTGTTGGTTCTGTGGCGTCAATCAATATTTCTACTGCTGAAGGCGCGCAAAAAGCCATCGGTATCATCGACAAAGCTCTGGAGCAAGTAAGTGCTACCCGTGCTGACCTCGGTGCTGCGAACAACCGTCTGGACTTTACTGTTTCTAACTTGTCAAATATCTCTGAGAAAACTTCAGCTTCACGCTCACGTATCATGGATGCTGACTTCGCGGCTGAAACTGCAAGCTTGAGTCGTTCACAAGTGCTGCAACAAGCTGCTTCAGCGATGTTGGCCCAGTCAAATGCTCGTCCACAACAAGTACTTTCACTGTTGAGATAAGGTGATACTGAATCAAGGCTAGCCTCAGGGTTAGCCTTGAATGGGTTCTAGTGAGGGCTAAATGATGAATGAAATCACTAAAATAGCGGCGGGACCGGTGCAGATTAAAACTGCACCGGCTTCGCCATTGTCGAACGGTGCTCAAGGTCAAAAAACCGGCAATATTTTGCCGCCGGTTGCCGAAGCGGCAAAGTCTATACCCCAGGAAACTGTCAATTCTCAAGCGGTTCAAGAGAAAGTACAGGCTGCAGTTGCCCAGATGAACGAGTATATTCAGTCAAATCAACGCGACTTGAACTTTAGTTACGACCCTGAATCGGGGGAGACAGTTGTTAAGGTTATGGATAGAAATACGCAAGAAGTAATTCGGCAAATTCCGAATGAAATTTTCTTGCGTTTGGCTCAACAAATGGCGATTGATGATCAAGTTAGTCTGATTAACGCGCAGGCTTAATTGAATATCTAAGTCGTTGTTTGTAATAGACTTTTAAATTCTTCGTGTGATTAAAAAAAGAGCAGCTTTGGCTGCTCTTTTTTTTGCTTTTTATTGCAACGGATGAGTTTTTTCTTTTTTTACTTTCAATTTTTTTATTGAATATTGAGGCCAATTTTTTTTGTAAAAACGTTTTTTCAAACCTCGCGATTCCTCGATATAGCTCTTGATTCCCCTCCCACATCAACGCCTGTTTTTTTTTCTTGGCACACTCTGTGCAAAAGTCGGTTTAGGCGAACCGTAAAGAAATCCTGTCGTAGCAAATTTCTTACAAGTCTTGCCACAAAGTTCGGCAGTTCACGACGGGTTTGATGGTCGATGTCCCTGAACTTGATCATTCGACTTGTCACAGCAAACGCAAACTGTGGACAGGAACAATCATTAGGAGATTTATTATGCCTTTAGTCATTAACACCAATGTCGCTTCCTTGAATTCACAGCGTCAACTGATGAACTCAGGCAATGCGCTTGATAGAGCAACAGAGCGTTTATCGTCTGGTCAGCGCGTCAACTCCGCTAAAGATGATGCCGCAGGCTTGGCTATTTCTAACCGTATGACATCGCAAATTCGTGGTTTGGATCAGGCGATCCGAAATGCAAACGACGGTGTGTCACTCGTGCAAACCGCTGAAGGTGCATTGCAAGAAGTGACTAATATGTTGCAGCGTATCCGCGAGCTGTCAATTCAATCTGCGAACGGCATTTATAATGATGATGACCGTAAAACATTGGACGCAGAAGTGCAGCAGCTGAAAAAAGAAATGGATCGTATTTCAGAGACCACTTCATTCAATGGACAAAAATTGCTTGATGGCACTATGAAGGGAACTTTCCTTCAAGTGGGTTCACAAGCGAATGAAACCATGGATGTAAGTATCGGTTCATTCTCGACAACCAGTATGGGCGGTACTTCGGGTGATATCGTGGGAGAGCCTACCACCAATGGATTGACGGCGTTGACCGATTTGGCTGCTGGTGACCTAATTGTTAATGGTGTTCCTCTTAGTTTAATTCCAGCTGCACCGGCACCCACACTGAATGATGCCTTGAAAATTTGGAATGGTGACTTGGATGGTAAGGGCGCCAGTGTGACCAGTCTGGTCCAGTACACTGCAGCCGGTTCGGGGTCAGGTGTTTTGCGTGCGCCATCTGAAACGCTGACAATTGCTTATACCGATGGTAATGGTTTGACTCAATCTTATGAGTTGACCGGTACCAACAGCATGAAAGATTTGGTTAACAAAATTAATGCTGAAACGGGTGTTGAAGCCGCTATTACTGATAGCGGTAAATTAGTGTTAACTGCACCTGGCGGAACCTCGCTTGTCGTAACTGATTCTTCCACTGGTGGTGGAGCATCGGGTGCTGGAGTTACCACTGCAGTAACTACCAACTTCTCATTAGTCTTTAATGATGAAAGTGCTGATAATCGTGGTGTAGTAGTTCAGGCAGCGGCTGCTGCTGTGCCTGCAGAGCTGGCAGCTTTGGGGATTGATGCTCAGGATGCTAATGGAAACCTTTTGGGGACGGCTGTTGCAGGTGCTGCGGTTACCTTACAAGAGGGCGATCTGATCATTAACAACGTACCTATCGGTAAAATTACCGGTGTGAACACTGCGGCTACTGACTTGGCCGAAGCTGTGCGTGTAATCAACCTTTCTTCTGATAAAACAGGAGTGGTGGCATTTGCGGGGGGCACAGGGCAAATTGCGTTGCGTTCAGCTAACGGTGAAGCAATCTCGATTAAATATGGCGATACAGCTACACCTGCAAACATTATTGCATTAACTGGTTTCCAGGAACGCAATGCCACTGAAGGTGTAGGTAGCGTGGCAAGTATCAAAATTGATACTTATGAAGGCGCTCAGCGTGCAATCGGTATTGTTGATAAAGCATTGGAGCAGGTGAACGCGACCCGTGCAGATCTGGGTGCGGTGAACAACCGTCTGGATTTCACCATGTCTAACCTTGCCAACGTATCGGAAAAAACATCGGCTTCCCGAGCACGTATTATGGATGCTGACTTCGCGGCCGAAACCGCAGCATTAAGCCGTGCGCAAGTGTTGCAGCAGGCGGCTCAGGCGATGTTGGCACAGTCTAACGCGCGACCAGAGCAGGTGTTGCAGCTGCTCAGATAAGCAGCAATCGTTAACCGCTTGGAAAAAAACCGCAGCTTGCTGCGGTTTTTTTTGGTTTTTTGTAAGTGATCCGGCGCTTCGTCGACTAGGCTTAAGGAAATCAAAATCAGGTTTTTGCTGCATGCTTAATTTCCCGCGATCATCACCGGCTCTGCTTGTGTTGCGCATTTTTTTGTTGGCTCTCGCTTATGTTGTTGCTGGGCGATTGTCACTACTTCTGGCGATTCCGCCGGGTTTTGTCTCAGGTATATTTCTCTCTATGGGGATTGCTCTGGGCGCGGTGCTCATTTGGGGTTCCCCAATGGCAATCGGGGTATTCCTCGGCTCGGTCTTGTTGAATATTTCAATCAGCGCTTCACCCTTCATATCCGTGCAGGTAGTAATGGTCGCTGTGGGAATTGCCTGTGCCAGTACTCTTGCCAGCTTGATAGGCGCCGCGCTCATTCGTCGTTTTGTGGGTTTCCCCAATAGCCTTACCGATGAGTGGCGAATCTTTGCGTTCTTCACCCTTGGCGGGCCAATTGCCACCAGTGTGAGTGCGAGCATTGGAGTGTTAGTGCTGTATTTAAACGACATCATTCCAATCAAACACATGTTGTACAGCTGGTGGACCTGGTGGATTGGTGATGCTATCGGCGTTTTGATTGCTACGCCGCTGGTATGTGTATTGTTTGCTGAGCCTCGTCATTTTTGGCGCGGACGACGTCTGACGGTTGGGGTGCCATTGGTCGTCAGTAGTTTGATTGTGATTGCTGTATTTGTGATGTCGAGTAATAACGAGCAAAAAAAGCTCGATGATCAGTTTCAGCAGCAGGCAAGATTGGTTAGCGGAGCAGTTGATTCGAGCCTTTCCTCTGTCACCTACACCTTGGCAACATTGCGCGGTTTATTTGCGGCATCAGAATATGTAACTCGCGAAGAATTCTCCTCCTATATCAAATATGTGATTGTCGAAAAACAGGGCGTCTCTGGCTTCTCTTGGAATCAACGGGTTTTACACGATGAGCGTGACGACTACGAAAACAGGATGCGCGCAGAGAGCATTAATAGTTTTCATATTAAAGAAAAAAATTCAGCAGGCGATTTTGTTGTTGCACCCGAGCGCGGTGAATACATAGCGATTACTTACGTAGAGCCTTGGCAAGAAAATGCCAGAATTCTCGGATTTAATGTTGCATCTGACCCCGTACGTGAAGAGGCTTTAGTGCAAGCACGTGACACGGGGGCGTTTGCAATGACCAAGCCATTACAGCTCCTGGCCGATGATCAACAGTCACCGGGGGTGATAGTTTTTTATCCGGTGTATAGCGGCATGGATATGGCAAAAACGCTTGCTGAACGGCAAAGAACGTTACTTGGTTATGCAACTGCCATTGTGCGAACAGGGGATTTAATTAATTCTGCTCTTAAAGCTTTTTCAACCGGTGATTATCATCTCACTATCAATGATGTCACTGAGCCAGATAAATCCTACATTTTTTATCAGGCAAGTGAATTTCAAGTTCCTGCTTATGCGCAGGATTTAGTATTGAAACAAGAGCTATTCGTGGGCGGGCGAAAACTATTGGTAACCGTGAGTCCAACCGAAAAGTTTTTAACAGAGCATGTGAGTTTGCAATCCTGGTTTGTGTTGGCTGGCGGATTATTATTTAGCAGTTTGCTGGGCGGATTTTTGTTGTTAATCAGCGGTAGAACACAACACATCACTAATCTGGTTGAGCAGCGCACGAAAGAGTTAGCCGCTATTTTAGAGAATGCAGTTGAATCGATTTTAGTGGTAGATGAGCGGGGTATTATCCAAAAAGCAAATCCGGCAGCAGCACAATTATTTCGCTATCCGCTTGCGCAATTTGCCAGTTTACATATTGCTGATTTGGTGCCGGTGTTACATCACAAATTTATGGGGCAGGGCGAAGAATTTAATGCTGCCGATTTGCGTGAATGTATTGGGCGTTGCCGGGATGGTGGTGATGTAGAAATTGAACTCAGCGTTAGCCCTGTTGCTATTCACGAGCGGAAATTTTTTACCTTTATCATTCACGATGCGACTGCCAAGCGCAAAGTGGATCGGTTGAAAAGTGAATTTATCTCAACCGTGAGCCATGAACTGCGCACACCCTTAACATCGATTAAAGGCGCGTTGAGTATTGTCACTAGCGGTAGTTTGGGTGAGCTTCCACAGAAGGTAAATGACTTGCTTGTGATTGCCAGTAATAACGCAGACCGTCTTAATCGGTTGGTAAACGATATTCTGGATGTAGACAAGCTGGAATTCGGTAATGTGGTTCTATCAATGAAACCGTCTGCCATTTATCCGCTCTTGCAGGCGTCGATTGAGCAGAATCTTGGTTATGCCGCTCGTTATGGTGTAAACCTGCAACTTGAACCTCCAGCAGATGATTCTGGTGTTTTGGTTAATCTGGATTCCGACCGTTTTTTACAGGTCATGGCGAATTTGCTGTCAAATGCTATCAAGTTTTCGTATCTGGATGGTGTGGTGCGAGTAAAGCTTGAGCATGAGGGCAAGCTCATAAGGGTATCAGTTAGTGATGAAGGAGAGGGGATGGCCGAGGATTTTCGCCAGCGTATCTTCCAGAAATTCGCGCAAGTTGATTCATCGGACACGCGCCGGCGAGACGGGACCGGATTGGGGCTTAATATCACCAAAGTCATCATCGAGCGTATGGGTGGGAAAATCGATTACCACTCAGTTCTGGGGAAAGGCACTACTTTCTACTTTGAGTTACCTGTGGCGAATTGGGAGGCGAGTTGAAAGGTGAGTTAAAAATAGATCTGTTTATTTGATTTATTGATAATAAAATCAATAGATTGGCTTGGTTTGTGCTCAAGTCATATTAGAAGTAACTATTTTCTTAAAAAGCGGCAAAACCGGCTAAAGTTTACCCATTGCTTGCCGCTAACCTATGTAATTGAATATTGCCAAGCGGTAATTCATCTGGCGTGGAGGTATCTATGGTGAGCAGTACATCGAACACTACTAGCAACAATGCATCAACAGGTTCAAGCATTATCAGTGCTTTAGGGACCGGTTCAGGCATTGATATCAACAAGCTGGCTGATCAACTCTCTGAGGCAAGCAAGTCTGTTCAAGCTGAAAAGCTGACTAGCAAGAAAACCTTGCTGGAAACCCAGATTTCGGACTTCGGCCTTTTGCGTAGTTCCCTTTCCAAGTTGGAAACGGCTGCTGCTGCTCTGGGAAGCGCAGATACTTTTAATGCTAAATCCCTTTCTATTCCAGACACTAACCTGATTGAAATTACCAAGCTGGATGCCAAGGCAGTTGCGGGTAGTTATCAGTTAAAAGTGGAGCAAGTGGCGCAAGCACAATCATTGAGCTCAGGTACTTTTTCATCGCCAACTGCGCCTATTGGTAAAGGCACATTGGTTCTTCGTTTGGGTGAATGGAATTCAGCATTGGATGATTTCACTGTCGACTCTTCTAAAAAGGGTGCGACCATCACTATTGATGACAGCAATAACACGCTCACCGGTTTGCGCGATGCTATCAACAAAGAAAATATCGGCGTAACTGCCAGTATTGTAAGCGACGGAGGCTCTTATAAATTATTGCTGACATCAAAATCCGGCGCAAAAAACGAAATTGAAATCACTGCCACTGAAGATGCCGGATCTCCGGGATTGGCGTCGTTTAACTTCAACGAAAGCTCGCGTAGTTTGGTACAGCAACAAGAAGGGCTTGATGCCAAAGTTCGCATCAATGGTTTGTTGGTTAACCGTGAGTCAAACAATATCACTGATGTTATCGATGGGCTTGAATTCGATATCTTCGGTGCATCACTTACTGAAACGATTAGTATTACGATCAAAGAGGATAAAAGTACGGCAGAAACGACTATTCGTGATTTTGTAACGGCATACAATACCTTTAAAACAGAAGTTGAAAAACTGATTGGTTTTGATACTGAGGCAAAAGAATACGGAAGCTTACATCGCGATCCGCTTGCCAAGAACTTAATGCAAGGCGTGCGCAATGTTTTATCCGCTGCCGTTCCGGGTATGACTAGCGATTTTAGTAGTTTGTCGACTATTGGTATTCGTACCAAAATTGATGGCTCTTTAGAGATAATCGAGAATAAGACTGATACAGATTTTCGTGCGGCTATTGATAAACATTTTGAAGCTGTACGTGATATTTTTGTACCTAAAACATCATCAACTGCACCTGATATTGCATTGACCAAGTATTCAGCGAACAGTCAGCCTGGTACTTATGATGTTGTTATCACCCAGCAGCCAAGTAAAGGTAAGCTTGAAGCGGATCCAGTAGTTTCATTTCCAATTGATACAACGGGTAAGGACTACAGTTTTACCTTCTCTCTTGATGGAACCAGTTCTTCATCAATTAGTTTACCTGCGGGTAAAACCTATGCGACAGGTCAAGAGCTTGCATCAGAAATTCAAAGTTTGATTAATCTCGATAGTAAGTTCAAAGAGGCAAGAACCAGCGTTGCAGTTACGTTTGATTCTGGAAAATTGGTATTTCAATCTGACGCTTACGGTGCTGCGAGTAATGTTGGCTTTTCTGCTGTCGGTGCTGATATGGCAGACTTGGGAATTTCTGTCGCTACGGGCACTGCGGGTAAGGATGTTGCAGGAACCGTAGATGGTGAGGTGGCATTCGGGTTTGGCAACGTTCTATTACCGGCAATCGGAAGTAAAGCAGAAGGTTTGAGCATGACAGTTCAGCCTGGAGCAACCACAGGAAAGATTACTTTTACGCGTGGATTCGCAGGAACTTTGACCAGCCTTGTTAACGAATATCTGAAGAGTTCAGGTGTAATCAAGGAGCGTGAGACCAATATCGACAAAGAGATTAAAAAAGTAGGTACTGATGAAGAGACGTTGAATCGCCGTAGTGATGCCTACCGCGCGCGCCTGATGGCCCAATTTCAGGCGATGGAGTCTATCGTGCGTAGCTTGAACTCCACCGGCAGCTTCCTTGATGGATTGGTTGATCGTTTGCCATTCACTTCCAGCAATTAAACAAAGATTATTTGGGATTTAACCACCGGCTCAGCCGGTGATTTTTATTTAGAAACCCATTGCTAGTCAGTTTTATATCTTGCCAAAAACATAGCCACAGCCTCATCAATAATTTTCTCCCGCACTTCATCCGTTTGTTTTTCCAGCCCGAACAGGGTTGGATAAAACACAAATGATTTCAGTTGGAAAATAAATTGTTTGCTGGCGAAGGGAATGTCAGTAATTTTCAATACACCTGCGTTGCAGGCATCAGTTAAAAAAGTTTCCAGAAAACGCTTGCAGCCCAACGCGTTGTCGCTCATCACTTGCGCAAGCTCCGGACGTTGCATAACTTGCATAATGGCGATTTTTGCCACGCGCAAAAACGCATCTGAACTGAGTAAGGTGACTTCATCCTCGGCGATTTTACGCAGCTGCTGGTCGATAGGGCGGGTTGCATCGAAGCGTAATTCACTCCCTTCGGCGAGCTTGTCGAACATCCTCTGTAAAATAGCCTGAAATAACACATCTTTGGTTTCGAAGTGGTTGTAGACGGTACGTTTTGATACCTGCGCTTGTTGCGCGAGTTGATCCATGCTGGTGTTTTCCACACCAACGCTGTGGAACAGCTCTTCGGCTGCGTCGAGTATTTGCATGCGTTTTTGGTCGGTCAGTTTCATCAGTTACCTCGTAGTCATCCCGACATTCTAGCCTGTGATCAAAAAAACTGCACTAATCAGTTTACTTATTGGTTTTATTATGTAAACTGCACGGTGTAGTTTATCGATATGGTTGGATCTATGCGCGTATTGGCGAAAGTAACAATCTGGCTGCTGGGCAGCCTTGTGGCACTCACTTTAGGAGTCATCGTGGTGAATACAGAAATTGTGGCAAGTGTTGATGGGGCGTCTTTGGCTCAAGCCAGCCAATACAAAAATGGCCGGTTTTACAATGCCAAGGTATTTGAGCAGCCGGGGTTTGTGAAAACCCTGGAGATTTTCAAACGTTATTTTACTGAGCCTGCGAAGGACAAAGTGCCGCTCAAAGCCGTGCCGGTGGAGCAGGTGAGCCGGGCGCAGCTGGATGCACTATCGGATAACGACCTGCATTTTATAAAACTGGGGCATTCCTCCATCTTGTTAAAGGTATATGGCGAGTATTGGTTGTTGGACCCGGTATTTTCCGAGCGGGCATCGCCATTTTCGTTCTTGGGGCCAAAACGTTTTCATCAAGCGCCTATTACGATTGATGAGTTACCGGAAATCGATAAGGTGCTGATCTCCCATAACCATTACGATCATTTGGATAAAGCCAGCGTTAAAAAACTGGTCGCCAAAACCAAACAGTTTCTCGTGCCGCTCGGTGTGGAAGCGGATTTGCAAAAATGGGGTGTAGCACCGGAGAAGATCGCACGGTTTGATTGGTGGCAAGAGTTGCAAACAGATAATGCGCTGATTGCATTTACTCCTACCCAGCATTTCTCTGGTCGCGGGATTGGTGATGGCAATAACACTTTGTGGGGCTCCTGGGTGATCAAAACCGCCGCAGGCTCTCTCTATTTCAGTGGTGACTCGGGCTACTTCGACGGCTTCAAGCAGATCGGTGAAAAATACGGCCCGTTTGATGTTGCCCTGATTGAAACCGGCGCATACGACAGCGACTGGGCTGACATTCACATGACGCCGGAGCAAAGCGTACGAGCGCATCTGGATTTAAAAGGACAGGTGATGGTGCCGGTACATAATGGTACTTTTGATTTGGCGTTCCACAGCTGGTACGACCCCATGGAGCGTGTATTTGAGGCGGCGCGACAATCCAGCGCGACCTTATTGACTCCGGTATTTGGCCAACCAATATCCTTTGTATCATTGAAGCAACATGTGGATGCCAGTACAAAGTGGTGGCGCAAGTTGATGCCGGAAGGTCAGGTTGCTGTATATGATGAAGCGGTGTTAACGAAATAAAACAGGATGACAAGTAAGCATTTTTTGCATGAAGAATTTTTTACTTGATGCTCTGTTTCTACAAGCCCTGCAATTTCAGGGCTTTTTATTTTCCAGTTTTCTAATTTCGATAAGAAAAATCAAAAAAATTTATTATTTCCTTCATCAATTTTTGTCTCATTTTATGTGTGAGGCGCATCTCGTTACTGTTGTCGGCTCATTGGCATAACAGCGTATGGATAGTGTTTTTTAGCCGTACGAAGCTGTTTTTGCGTACGTATTGTTAACACTTAGCCGTATATCGATTAAAAATTTACCCGCCTTATGTGCCATGTTTCTCAAAAAACCTTCCCATTAATCCCATGTTTTCGCAAAGCGCCAAAGTGAGATGAGTTTGGATCTTTCGCTGCGTAACATGGGCTGGCTCAGTAAACCAATTAGCAATATCAAATAAGAAGTAACAACGTTTACCGCGAGCAATCAACCGTGCGGCTTGCCCCGTATTTCATCTCCATATTTTCAACCTTCAACGTAGCGCACTGCTCTTGGCAACTAATGCTTTGGCGTGGCACTGCGTCATTCCAGTTCTATTGGAGGCAACTCAATGAACACCTTTATAAATATAACCAGGTGG
This sequence comes from Cellvibrio sp., assembly GCF_039207905.1. Lineage (GTDB taxonomy): Bacteria > Pseudomonadota > Gammaproteobacteria > Pseudomonadales > Cellvibrionaceae > Cellvibrio. The sequence continues at coordinate 27,615 of NZ_JBCECX010000044.1, read as the reverse complement.
TGCAGAAATATTCGTAACCTGAGTTTCCCACTCGCCGTGGGTTTGTCGGCATTCTTTGCTGCCGCACCGGTAAGTGCACAGGCTCCAGTCGCCACAGATTTTCAACGAACGGTAGTCGCAGAGGGACTGGACTTGCCGATGGAGTTTGAAGTCTCTACCGACGGCCGCGCGTTTGTAGTGAGCAAGTGCGGCAAGTTTTACGGTTGGAAATTGGATGGCGGTGTCGCCGCTGTTACGTCCACTGTGCCTAATGTGCGCTGTGTATTTGAAGATGGTTTGTTGAGTCTCGCGCTTGATCCCAAATTTACCCAGAACGGTTATATCTACGTCCAATACACCTCGCCGGGCAGTAAGACGCGCGTGTCGCGTTTTACGGTAAATGCCAATAACGCGCTGGTTGCCGGGTCAGAATCCATTATGTTGGAGTGGATTACCGGCAGCGAAGCCCACGGCCATATGGGCGGCAGCATGAAGTTCGACAAGAGCGGCAATCTGTTGATCACCACCGGTGACAACAATGCAGCGAGCGGATATTTCTCTGAAGGTGCGCAAGCGACCTCGGGAAATACCAACGATTTGCGCGGTAAGGTCTTGCGCATCACTCCGACTGCCGACGGCAAATACACGATTCCAGCGGGCAATTTGTTTCCTGCCGATGCAACCCATCGTGCCGAAATTTACGGCATGGGTTTCCGCAATCCCTTCCGTATCAATATCGATCCACTAACGGGATACTCATATCTTGGTGATATCGGCCCGGACTCTTCGGCAGCAAGCGCCGAAGGCCCCGGCGGAATGGATGAGATCCATGAGCTGCGCACGTCAGGTAACTATGGCTGGCCGTACATTATTGGTTTTAACGAACCCTACGCCGGTTTTAATCCCAATAACATTGTTAACAATTTTGTGCGCAATACCGGGGCAAAGAATTTGCCAGCAGCTAAACCGGCGATTTGGACTATTCGCCACCAGGCGACCATGGCAGGGCCGGTATATCGTTTCAATGAAGCCATTACCAATGAATTTAAATTGCCCGCGTATTACGACGGCCGTTTAATTTTCTGGGATTTCAACAGCAGTAAATTCTCTACGCTCAATCTTGCCTCTGGCGCTACGCCTTTGGTTGCAGAAGATTTCCCACTCAACACTGCAAATTTCCAAGGCGCTATCGATGCAGAACTTGATCCACGCACCCACCAGCTTTACGTGCTGCAATGGGGTTCAGGTTGCTGCGATAAGGAGCCCTTTGGTAATGGTGTGCTTTACCGTTTTGATTACATTGGTGATCGCGATAACGGTACCAACGTCGCCGTAGGTGGTGTTGCAACAGCTACTACAGAAACCGGCGGCAATCTGGCGTCTTATGCGATCGACGGAAATCCGAATACCCGTTGGGAAAGTACTGCGGCAGATCCGCAAAGTCTGACCATCGACCTGCGTACGCCAACCACTATTGCAACCATCCTGATCAAATGGGAAGCCGCTTTCAGTTCCAAATACATTATTGAAGGTTCGGTGAATGGAACCACCTGGGAGCGTTTGGTTACCGTCACTAACGGTACCGGCAATTCCGAATTGCATATGATCAACTCGTCTGCTGCTTATCGCTATGTGCGTTTGACTGGCACAGCGCGCGCGAGTGCTTACGGTCATTCAATTTATGAATTTGAAGTCTATGCGGGTGACGAGCCTGAGCAGCCGCTAACACAATATGCCTATTTGAATATGCCGAAAACCCTGGATGCGGCTTTCACTGGTGTTCCTAAATTGCTGTCGCAAACTGGTGTGTTCAGCAACACGCCCAACATGGTACCGAGCACTAATCTTTTACCTTTCGCACCTAACAGTCAGCTTTATTCCGATAACGCCACCAAAGCGCGTTGGATTTCTTTGCCTGCCAATACCAAAGTGAAATGGGATGCAAAAGAAAACTGGGTTTATCCGCAAGGCACTGTCGTGGTGAAAACATTTGAGTTGCCAACCAATGCGAATAATCCAGCGACTAAACGCCGTTTGGAAACTCGTTTGCTAGTGGTGAAAGCAGATGGCAAAGTCTACGGCGTTACATACAGATGGCGCGCTGACAACACAGACGCAGACTTGTTAACGACCGGTGCGCAGCAAAATGTGAGCATCACTAACGCCGACGGTACAACGGCGACACAAACCTGGAGTTATCCAAGCCCGACCGAATGTATCGATTGCCACAACGCGCAATCCAGCCAAATTCTCGGTTTAAGTACTCGTCAATTAAACGGTAATTACACCTATCCAAATGGTGTGACTGAAAACCAATTGGCGCACTGGAATAACCGCAATTTATTTGCTCCGGCATTTGTGAATAGTCAGATTGCAGGCTTCGATAAAACCGTTGCACTTAACGATACCAGCGCATCATTGGAAGCGCGGGTGAAGTCGTATCTGGATTCCAACTGTGCGCACTGCCATGGTGTTGGTGCGGGTGGTTCACAGTGGGATGCACGTTTTAATACCCCCTTAAGCCAGATGAAAATTGTGAATCTCGCTACTACTGGTATTCGCGATTACATGGCGGATTACGGCATTGCCAATGCAAAAGTCGTTGCAGCAGGAGCACCGCTGCAATCGGTACTTTATATTCGCGATAAGAGCATTAATCCGAATGATCGTATGCCGCCGATTGGTCGCTCGCTGGAGCACAAAGAATATATCGATGTGTTGAATCAGTGGATCACTGGTTTGTCGGGTACTCCGCCACAAGGCAAGGTGTTGTTATCTAAAGGTAAGCCGGTAACGACCTCATCAGTTGAAGGTGGTTTTGTTGGCGCTAATGCTGTTGATGGTGATCCGGTAACTCGTTGGGGCAGTTTGTTTACTGATCCGCAATGGATTGAAATCGATTTGCAAACGCCGCAAACCATCAGCGAAATTAAATTGCTGTGGGAAGCCGCTTACGGAAAATCCTACAACATCCAGGGATCGCTAAACCGTACGACTTGGACGCAAATTGTGAGCAAAACAAATGGCACCGGTGGCGCGGAGACTCATAGCAATTTGTCCGGTTCCTATCGCTACATTCGTTTGAATGGCCTCACTCGCGGAACTGGTTACGGTTACTCGCTATTTGAGTTTGAAATTTGGGGCGGTAGCGATACTCCTGTTGCTACACCTACAATCAATTTCACTACACCGGCAGCGGGTCAGCAATACACGCAAGGTAATGCAGTAACTCTGCAGGTTTCTGTTTCTGATGCGACCTGGTTTAGCAGCGGCGGTACTTACCGATACACACTCGATACCAATACAGCAGTATCTGTTGCTAACGCAAATCCAGTCACGATTCCGGCGCCTGCAGTTGGTGCGCACAGTCTGCGTATCCAACTTTATAACGCAGCGGGCCAAGCAGTGGGTACGGCGAGCACTAACAACTTCACTGTTAATGCATCAGTACCGCAAACGCCGGTGTTGATCTCGCAAAATAAAACGGCAACAAGTTCTGCGGTGATCGGCGGCAATAATGCAGCTGCAGCATTTGACGGAAATATGGGTACCCGTTGGGAAAGTATTTTTGCCGATAACCAATACATCCAGATCGATCTCGGCAGCAAGATGAAGATCACTCAAGTCGTATTGGAGTGGGAAGCAGCTTACGGTAAAGGTTATGTGATCGAGACATCGGACACCGGCACTGGTGGTTGGACAGAATTGTTCCGCACTACCACCGGGGATGGTGGGCAAGATGCATTGACTGTAAACGGGCAGGGTCGCTACGTGCGTCTGACCGGTATTACCCGTGCGACTCAATACGGTTTCTCGCTGTGGGAATTCCGCGTTTACGGTACTCCGCTTGATGTGGTCACTACGCCAACAATCAACATTAGTTCACCAACTGCTGGTCAACAATTTGTGCAGGGTAGCAGCGTTAGTTTGCAAGTGGCTATTAGTGATTCAGCCTGGTTTACCGCAGGCGGTAGTTATCGCTACTCGCTCAATAATGCAACAGCAATCAGAGTGACTAATGCAACTGCAGTCAATCTGGGCGCCTTGCCGGTCGGTACTCACAGTGTTGCAGTAACCTTGCTGAATGCGCAGAACCAAGTGGTTGGCACTAGTGCGACTAACACCTTTACCGTAAGAACTGCAGGCGATACGCAGCCGACACCAAGTCCGGCAAAACTTGCACCGGTTGGATCAAGTGCAACCAGTTTCGTGGGTATCAATACAGTTGCGAGTGCGCACGATAATAACGTCGCAACCCGTTGGGAAAGTGCGAGCACTGATACGCAAAATATCCAATTGGATATGGGCAAAAGTGTTCACTTCACCCGCGTGGTGTTGAATTGGGAAGCGGCTTACGGCAAGAGCTACGTGATCGAGGTTTCTGAAAACGGCAGCACTTGGGAAACCGTAAACACTACAACCAATGGTGATGGTGGTATCGATACATTGGTACTCGATGGTCAGAAGGGGCGCTACATCCGTATGCGTGGAGTTCAGCGCGCGACTGGTTACGGCTACTCATTATTTGAGTTTGACGTTTACGGAGTTGCTGCCGATGCAAACCTCGCGTTGATTAGTTTTGTTTCACCAGCAGCCGATGCAGTGATTGCACAAACCGAAGCAGTGAAATTCCGTGTTGCGGTTACCGATGCAAATTGGTTTAACGCCGGTGGCTATGTTTACTACCTCGATAGCAATCCTGCTGTGCGTATTAACAATCTCAATGAAATTAATTTGGGCTTGTTACCAACGGGGCAGCACAATTTGCGTATCAGTTTGGTGAATAGCAGTGGTGTGGAAGTGAGTGTGCCCAAAGTGCGCAAATTCCGTGTGAGCTGTGGCACGACTTGTCCGAAAGTATTGGTGTTCTCCAAAACCTCCGGCTTCCGTCACGACTCTATTGCGGCCGGTATTGCGATGGTGCAACAGATCGCACAAGCCAATGGTTATTCGGTTACTGCATCGGAAGATTCAAGTCTGTTCACTACCGCTAATCTCGCGCAGTACTCAACCATTGTGTTTATGAATACCACTGGCGATATTTTCACTGAGGCTCAAAAAACAGCGTTTAAATCCTATATGGAAAACGGAGGTGGTTTTGTAGGTACTCACTCGGCGGCGGATACCGAGCACAGCTGGGATTGGTATACCGATACGCTGTTCGCTGGTGCTGAATTTATTCACCACGGCGATGGCATCCCGCGCGCGAAAGTGAAAATCGAAAAGCCGGAAAATACTTTAGTCCAACACATTGGTGCGGAGTGGATGCTCGGAGATGAATGGTATTTCTGGAAAACCAATCCGCGCAGTGTAGGTAATGTTGAGGTTCTGGGTACCTTGGATCGAACCAGCTACACCTCGAATTATCCGGTGGCCGATCACCCGGTTATTTTCACCAACAGAGTTGGCACTGGCCGGATGTTCTACACCGCTATTGGTCACGTCGATGCGAACTTCTCCGATCCAAATATGGTGGAAATGATTCGCAAAGCAATTGAGTGGACCTCTGCGGATTAATACCCCGGTAGGAATAAGATTTAAACGTTTCATCCTCGCTTGTCCGCGCTGTTAATTCGGCGCGGACTTTTTCATCCTGATTTGATATTGAAATCCCTATGAACAATAAAGCAAAAAATCGATTAAAAAATATATTGCCGGCCGCTGTCTTGGTGCATGCTGTTCCGGTTTTTGCGCAACAAAATACTATTGAACAAATTATTGTTACCGGTGCGTACAATCCACTTGCGATTGAGCAAGTGTCATCCAGTGTGAGTGTGGTTGATCGGGAAATGTTGGTGCAGCTGAATAAAACCAATCTTGCCGATGTACTGCAATCGGTGCCGGGCGTGCTCATCGAACAACAAGGCGGCCCCGGCGGTTTGGCGGTAGCCTCTATTCGTGGCGGCGAATCCAATTACACTGTAGTAATGATAGATGGCGTGGCGATGAATGACCCAGGCAATAGCCGCGGCGGCGCATTCGATTTGAACAGTATTAATGTGGATTCGATTGAGCGCATTGAAGTTGTGCGCGGGCCACAGTCGGCAATTTATGGTGTAGATGCACTCGCCGGTGTGATTAACATTATTAGCCTGCGCCCACAGCAAGGGCATCAGCAATCGTTATCTGCAACCATTGGTGATGAAGGTTTTCAGCAAGGCGGTTTTAGCGCGCTGGGCGCAAGTGACCAAATGGATTATTCGCTGCAAGCGCGTGTACGCGATTCTGGCGAACCCGTTGAAGGCAGCACGGCAGAAGACAGCGAAATCAATTTGCGCTTGGGTTGGCGACCAATAGCCGCGCATATTGTTAGCGCGAGCTTTCGCTATTTTGACGGCGAACGCAGTAACTATCCAGAGCAAAGTGGCGGCCCTGAATTCGCCACTTCATCCGCGCTGGATTACACCGACTACACCGATGAAAGTGTTGCGCTCGGCTGGCAATTTCAAATAACCGATTATTGGAAGAGCCATGTGCAAGGCACTCACTACCAGCGCGATGAATCATTTAAATCGCCAGGAATTGCGCCTTATGGTGCTATACCGCCAAACGGTGCCGATACTGATTTCGAGCGTCAGCAAATTTCCTGGATCAATACTGTCGGCCAACAGGGGAAATTCTGGGCGAATATTGGATTGGAAAATCGTAAAGAGGAAGGCGATAGTCGTGGTTATCTGGATTTCGGTTTTATAGTGCCAACGGATTTTTCATTGGATCGCTCGACCGATAGCGGTTTTATCGATGTGAATGCGCAATTGAATGAAAAATTATTGCTCCAAGCCAGCTTGCGCAGTGATGACACCGATGGTTTTAGTAACGAGACCTCAACCAGACTGGGTGTGCGTTACCAGTTATCAGAAGCCATCACGTTGCGCAGCAACTACGGCGATGGATATAAGTTGCCGAGTTTTTTTGCACTAGGACATCCGCTAGTCGGTAATGCAGAATTAAAACCGGAAAACGTAGAAAGTTGGGATGCAGGAATCGCATGGCAGCTATCAAATCAACTCGCTACCAACATCGATTATTTTGCTAACGATTATCGCGATCCCATTGATTTTGACAGCGAGCTTTTTACCAACGTGAATCGCGAACAAGTTAAAACCAGTGGCGTCGAATGGCAAATGCAATGGAATAGTGTGGATAACCGTTTAGGTGTGCGAGGTAATGCGACTTATACCGATATAGATGTGAAAGATAGCGTTTCAGTCCTGACCGGTCGTCCGCAATGGCGCGCTGGTGCAGCTGTTGATTGGCAGTTCAGCGGAAGTCTGCGCAGCAGTCTGGATTATCAAACCGTAGGTGAGCAATTCGCAACCAGTCAGCACACCGGTGAAGCAACGTTGCATGAATTGGATAGCTATCGGCGGCTTGATGCCAATTTATTTTGGTCCGTAAGTGATTCACTCAAAATGACGGTATCGGTAGAAAACCTATTCGATAATTCCGCTACAACAGCAGTTGGATTTCCCGCTCCTGGATTATTGTGGCGTGTTGGCTTGCAATGGAAAAGCGCACAATAATATTTGTTTGGTACTACCCATCTTGTGTTCTGCAAGATGGGTAATTTTCTGGCTATTTAGTTTTATCGCCACGCACTAAGCGCAGTGGTAAACGATCACCACGAAAGCCGTTGTAGTAGTTGGAGGCACCGGTAGAAAAATCTACCGTCTGCGCATGTTCAGGATAGTTCTGGTAGGTTGAGGTGGACCAATAGGGAAGGGACTGGGTTAATGGAAAAATTTCGGGATTAACGACAGGTTTTATCGCCGTATTAGTTACCAGTGTTTTTAGTTCATCAATAGTCGGCACCCGCCAATCATTAAAACCACAGAGCTTTTCTCTATTGGCCGCATTGAGCAACGTGTTCCAGTCATCAAAAAAGATAGCCCCTGTTTTTTCTGCGCCCATTCCGCCCCAGCGATAAACATTGTCTTTATCGTGAATGCCATCATCGTCAGTTTTTAATTCCCACGTCAGGCCAGATTGCTGGATAGTTGCGCAGCGCGCGGCCTTCGAATTTGGTTTTCCCTTTTTATCCAGCAGGATGTAAGCTTCTTTTTTTACAATGTTATTGTGCTCTGCCGCATAACACATGGGTGATGATGAGAAAATTATTAACAGTGTTGAAATAAAAAGAGTGGATTTCATGGCTGCGGCCTCTCAGAAATACGCAACTATTATTAATGGAATGTATATTATTTCGTTAATACCAATGATGCAAAATAACCTCCAACCGCAGAAGGGTTGGGGCCATTGGATAGCTTGAACAGGATTGTATTGCGGCCTGCGCTAAGGTGAATTTGTGTTTTGGCTTCACTCAAGTTCCATTGTGCAATGTATTGTTGGCGATGAGCGCGAACATCATCAAAAAACCACTGTTTTGAATAGCCGCCTTCCCATACAAGCTTTTCATTTAACCAGATTTTTATATCATCATCCCCGCCAACCCATAACCAAAAATCAGCAGCCTTGTCGATTTTTATTTCAGTATAACCATAATAAACCGCATTCTCTGCCGGGCCGGGTGGAATCACCGGATAGCGTTTGGAATTGATATATTGCCAGGTTAAAACCCTGTCGTCTTTACCGAAATACTCAGCATCCAGATCTATTAGCTGTTCTGGTGGATATGAAGGATTGTGAAATAATTCGTTGCCTGCATAGCCGACGAAAGGGCCGATCAAGTACCAACTATTAAGATAAATTCGTTCGGCGTATTCGCCACCAGCGCCGATCACACTCCCCATTTTTTTATGCGCGGTACCTTCAGGTTCGGGAATAAAGCCAACATCAAAATAACTGGAGCTGGGCATGCTGTAAGTGGATCTATCCAGGAATGAATTGATCTCGCTCGCGGCCTCATTTGTATTGGCATTATTGTTTGCTTGTGAGTCATTACCTGTTTGCGAGCCATTACTACGTTGTCCACTACCGTGTTGCTCATTGCCCATTTGGATATTTGTGCCATTGCGCATTTTGTCTAACTGCATTTGGCGTTGTGTCAGGGCAGCGTGTGCTTCTTGTTCAAGTTTTTGGATTGATTTTGCGGTGTCTTCGACAGCTGTGTCAGGTTTATTTTTTTCCTGTTCTTGGAGCTCTTTTTTTAGGTTCTCTTTAGCTACCTGAGCATGCGCCTCTTCTTTGGGTACCTTCAATACTCTGGCAAGTTCTTCTGCCCTTATCTCATTTGTAAGCTTTTTTATGTCTTCCAAAGATTTTTTTGCGTCTGCGAGCAATTCCTCGGGTGTTTTTGGTGGTGTATCATCTTTATCTGGCGATTCTTTCGGTAGCGGTGTGGCGGTATTTGGTGTAATACTTTTTTCAATGAGAGATTTAATTTTTTCGATATTGTCCGTTCTCTGCTCAATATCCGCTTGCTTTGCTTTTTGTACTGAAGCGCTAACTCTGGATTTTTGCGCTTCATGTTTTTCATATTGCTGCAGTTTTACAGCTTCTGGTGTGTGGTTGGAGATAAGAGAAATAATCACAACATGAATGAGGAGCGATAAAAATACGTAGGGATGGCGACGAATATATGCGGCCAGTCTATAGTCCGATTCTATGTAGGTAGACATTGCTAATTCCGTGTGCGCATGGCGATATTGGTAAATCCTTCCAGCTCGCATAAATCAAGTACATGAACAATATTTCTATAGCTGGTGTTTTGATCTCCCTCCACCCGAATCATACGTTTGTTATCTTTTTCTGCCTCCCGCTTTAGAGCCTCGTGTAGCTGCTGAGTAGTTATTTTTTCTCTACCCAAATAGAGCTTGCCATCTGTATCAACACCAATAACCAGTGCTGGTTTAATTGCCTCATCTCGCTCCAGACTCGCGTCTGCAACGGGCAAAGAAATGGGTAACTCTTTCAGTTTTTTCTGCTCGTCGGCTTTCTTGAACGAAGTGGCGACCATAAAAAACATTAGCAGGAAAAAAATACAATCAATTAAAGCAATTAAGCCGATTTCCGGTTGTTCGTCATCGCCAAGATTAATGCGCATGATCAACCACCTTCAGGTGCGGTGCTGTTGAAACAACTGGCATAAACCATTCGTTGAGTAATTGGTTGATTTGTTTTTCCAAATTCAGGCCCATAAACGCAGCACGATTTTTAAAGTAATGATGCATCCCCAGCGCTGGCAGCGCGACACTTAAGCCAGCTGCAGTATTAATCAACGCCATTGATATTCCGCCCGCCAGTAATGCGGGATTTTCCATTCCATCTGCAAAAGCGATAGCTTCAAATGCGTCAATCATTTCGATAACAGTTCCAAGCAAACCCACAATAGGTGCAACTGTTGCCACTATCGCCAGCGCATAGGCTTTTTGCTAGTGGTAGCGCAGTTCAATAGAGGCGATATCACCCACACCATTATTAACGGTCGCGTAGCTTTGTTCGCGATGGAGCACCATAAAATCGATAGCGCGCGCTAAGGTGCTATTTTCTTTTGCCAACATGGTATGAATTTCGGGGTATTCACCCGCACGCCATAAATGACGTGCACGCTCGGCCAAATCAGGTGGTGCAATAAACTTGGAGCGAAACTTGACAAGTCGCTCGATGGAAACTGACAAGGCGAGAATGGATAAGCCGACAATAATCGGAATAGCTATGCCGCCATCGAACAGCATCTGCGAAAAACCAGGATCGCGCGCGTGAACAATTTGGCAGCTGAATAATAGAAAAGCCGAAGCCGCCGTAGAGCCTAACGGTTTAAAAATTTTTGAAGTGGGTGACATCCTTTATTAATCCCTTGTTAGTTATTGGAGGTGCGGGTAATCCTGAGAGCTAGCGTGCAAATGGCGGCTCTTTCGTTATTTTCTGTTCGATTAGTGTGCAGGGCGGGGCAGATAGCTGACAAGGATAAATGTGTAAATTCTTCGTTACATGTGATTTGGTGGGGCGCAAAGTGTAATTCACTCCTATCGACCCTCTTCTGGTTGACCAGTATGTTGGCTGGCGTACCGAGCCATGCCCGCGAGCCTCGTAATCTCCACTTCAATTTGAAGAATATCCAGTGGCTATTCATTGGCATTACTTGTTACAGGAAAGGAAAGATCATGAAGTGTTTGTTTCTTACCTCCAGCCCCGGTTATGGTCACACTCGTGCCGCTGAGGCGATTGATCAATCGCTACGTTTTCGCTATCCGGGTATTGAAACCAAATACCTGAATATCACCAGCCTGATTGATGAGCAGGTTAGTGTAGCGATTCAAGATGGTTATTTGCGTATGACGGCTGAGCAGCCGGATCTATACCAAAAATTGTATGACCTGGATAAAAATTTTTATCGGCAACTGGCGGGAAAGATTCCCGCTGACCAGAGCTTGATTGATTTTTTAGAGGAACAACAGCGCCGGTATTTTCCGGAAGTATTCGAACGCTCGCGTTTTTCTTTGCAGTCATCCTATAAAAGCCTCGATAGTGCACTGTTTAATACGTTGGTAAATGGAATTTGTAATCGCACTAAAATCCCTGCCGGTCGCCTTCTTACACAAGGAGTGCTCGGATTGATGTACAACATCATGGCATCAAGACTAAAAAAGTTCGTTAATGAGTATTCGCCAGATTTTATTATTGCAACACAAATGTATCCCAATGCACTTTTGTCGCGATCTATTCAGAAAGGCGCAATTACGCAACCAGTGATTGGTGTGCTGACTGATTACGGCGTTCACGGTGTGTGGGTGCGCAATACAACAGCTTTATATTGCGTAAGTCATGAAGGTGCTGCGGAGACTTTGCGACGCCAAGGCGTCTCCGCTGATCGAATTCGTGTTACGGGAATTCCTCTGGTAGCACCTTTTGCCAATATTCCGACGCAATCACTTGCGCGGCAGCAGCTAGGACTTGAGCATCGTCCGACTGTGTTGATTACTGGCGGGCAATGCGGGATTGGTGTGGTCGATGCAGTTAAACGTTTGCTCAGTGATGAGCAGCATGACTATCAAATATTAGTGACTGCAGGCAGTAATACCTCCGACGCAGCAGCATTAAAACAGCTTGCCAGTGATTATAAAGATCGCTGTCGGTTGTACGGTTGGTGCAGCGATATTTGCCATCTAATTTGCGCTGCTGATGTAGTGGTGGGAAAACCGGGAGGCCTTACATTAAGCGAGACGCTTGCGTGTGGGCGGCCGTTTATCGCAACTTGCTGCCTGGGTGGGCAAGAGATGCACAATGTGCAATTTCTGCAAACAAAAAAAGCGGGTTTACAGGTCGATCCTGATCAGTTGCCGGATGTTTTAGGCAATATTTTTGGTAATCCCGATTTGCTACGTAATATGAAGCGCAATGCGTATCAACTGGGGCGACCCAATGCGGCAGCGGCAGTTGTTGCTGAAGTGGAAAATATCATGCGAGAAAGACAAGCTCCTTATATTCCTCAAGTGAGCGTCGCAGAACTATGAAAAGCACCTTTCATCGCTTTATGTGTTGGTATGACGCTTATTGGCGCCGCAAACATAAGGTCGAAAAATTTGATGAGTTGTTGAGTTTTTCGTTTGAGAGATTTAGCGGTGAGCGAAAAGTGATGAATGATGGTTCCTGGGTTGAGCCGGGGGATTATCTGGCTATCATACATTTCAATCGTGAGTGCTTTACTAATTCGTCCGCTGGTTCCCAGCATTACATCCGCAATGCTCTGCGTTTTCGCAAACTATTATTGACCTCATTTCGCCAATTGGCTCGGGATCTTGATCAGCACGAGAAACTTGTAAACGTTAAAGTGTTCCATGGTGTAAGTTGGTTGCCACCACACGGAGAAAAACTGGGCTTTTACATCGAGCGATTACCTGATTCGACGCTAACCTTAATTCGTAAATTTTATTTCACCGTGTTGTTGAAAGTATTTTTTCCGCATGTGTCTGCGTTGGGAAGCAACAGTATTCAGCCACATGCATATTGGCTTACGCGTGAAAGTTTACTTAAGAATTTCTCTGTTGAGGCTTCAGCTCATGAGCTTGCTAGCCAAAAGTAGGCTATTAATCCCTGATTTTTCCAATTGGTTTTCATTGCCGAAGCCAATCTATTCCCTTGACGCTTTTGCACAAATAAATGAGCGGTACAAGCAAGCTATCTGCTTGACGTTCGATGATGGCCCTGATCCCGTCTACACCCCAAAAATTCTTTCACTTTTGGCCGATTACAATGCTAAAGCAACTTTTTTCGTTATGGGCGCGGCCGCAGAGCAGCATCCGGAATTAGTGGAGCAGATTGTTAAAGATGGTCACGCTATAGGTAATCATACCTATGCTCATCATCATCCCTGGATGATAAATACTGCACTTGCGAAAAGCGAAGTTGCCAGGACCTCAACCATTCTTGAACGGATTACCGGAACAGTGCCGCGATGGTTCCGTCCTCCTTTTGGTCGGTTGCGTGGTGTGATGCGTAAGCAAGCTTATTTGGAAAAAATGGAAACGGTATTGTGGAATCACAGTATTATCGATTGGGGGCCTTTGGGTACTCATGCAGGAATAACGCAACGACTCGATAAAATAAAAACGGGTGACATAGTGTTAATGCACGACGGCAAACGTGAGCACAATCACCCTGATATCATTTTACAATGCCTACCTGTTTTTCTTCGCTCACTGCATGATAAATCGTTAGTGACCGCCACGCTGGATGAATTCAGCCAAATCAAATAATTTAGTGAATGCTTTTTTTGTCATTATAAGAGTAGGGGTCTTGTACTCTGTCATTTTTGTGTCGAGCGTTTGAGTAAGAATCACTGATCAAACTCGATTTTAACAATTCAATGGCCATTGCCCAGTGTCGTGCGGCTTGCCCTTCAGGTTTACCTTCGCTTTCCCATATTTGCTGGGCGATCTCACGTATACGGTAATCATCAAGTTCCGAATCATCTATTTCATCCAATGCGTATGTTCGTGATGGGGGTTTAGTAGTAATACCTCGCACCAATAAAAATAAACCCGCTAAAACACCTGAGATTAATAATAACTTTGATGATTTCATCGCTGTTCTCCCGTTGTGTTAAGAATCTGTTTGCATCCATATTGTTATGGAAGATGTGCGCCACCAGTAACGCCAATGACTTCGGCTGTGATGTAACTGGACTCCTGCGATGCGAGGAACACAAATGCAGGCGCAACTTCTGCTGGCTGCCCTGCGCGACCTAAAGGCACTTTTTCGCCAAAATGTTGCAGTTTTTCACTCGGCTGTCCGCCGCTTTGTTGTAGTGGTGTCCACACCGGGCCAGGTGCAACCGCATTCACTCGAATTCCTTTTTTAATCAGCATTTTTGCCAGGCTTTTAGTGAATGCTGTGATTGCTCCTTTAGTGGATGCATAATCCAGTAGGCCAGGTGATGGCTGATAAGATTGAATGGAGGTTGTATTGATAATGCTTGCGCCCGCTGGCATTTGTGGAACGGCTGCTTTTGTAATCCAAAACATCGCAAATACATTAGTGGCATAGGTTTTAGTAAATTGCTCAGTGGTAATATCTTCCAGCTCTTCAACAAACTGTTGTTTGCCGGCGTTATTCACCAGAATATCAATCGAGCCTAATTCACTCACCGTTTGCTGCACCAGACTTTTGCAAAATGCTTCATCGGTAATATCACCGGGAATCGCAATTGCTTTTTGTCCTGCATCTTTAATCATGCCAAGGGTTTTTTGGCCATCGACTTCCTCGCTCGGCAAATAATTGATCGCTACATCAGCTCCTTCGCGCGCGAAGGCAAGTGCAACTGCGCGACCTATACCAGAGTCTCCACCTGTGATTAATGCTTTTCTGCCCACTAAACGTTTTGCACCGCAATAGCTCTCTTCGCCGTGATCTGCTTGCGGTTTTAAAATGGCATCAAGTCCAGGTTCAGGTTGCTGGTCATCCGGCTTTGCGTTTGCTTTTGGGTATTGGGTTCGCGGATCTTGCATAGAGTACTGATCGAAGGTCTTCATCATCTCTCTCCCGATACAATTCAAATGTTTGATTGGTGAAAGAATGTTCTACCCGGTGAGTGAGCTCTGTGCGCTGAACAACGTTAAGCGGAATAAGCTGATTTATCGCGCGCATGACTGAGGGCACAATATTTAATTTTATGCCCATCTCGGTTATAGTCATTAGCCACTATTTTATTAGCTGTTGATTATTATTTTTAATAATTTATCGATAACTTTATTACTTTCGTTAGTGTTACAAGTAATTAGCAGTCGCGCCCTCCAGTAGATTTTTTATGTCCAATATCGCCGTCGTTGTAATAGCGCTAATCATTGGTTTGCTGCTAAAGCAAAGCAAACGTTTTCCTGAAAATGCTGCCGCCACGCTTAATCTTTATGTCATTTATGTCGCCTTGCCTGCATTGGTGCTGGCCGAGATCCCCAAGTTAACCTTTGATCACGAAGCATTAGTGCCTGTTGTAGCGGCTTGGCTGATCATGATCGTCAGTGCGCTGTTAACCTGGTGTACTGCGCGCGCGATGGATTGGTCGCGCGAAATAACCGGTGCGCTAATGCTATTGATTCCCTTGGGAAATACCGGCTTTGTGGGGATTCCGCTGATAGAAGCGCATTTGGGTAGCGGCGCGATTCCCTATGCAATTCTTTATGATCAACTCGGCACCTTTGTTGCGCTGAATACTTACGGGGTTATCGTGGCCTGTTATTACTCATCGGGCTCAACCTCAGCGGCAAAAATTGTGCGCAGTATTATGGTATTCCCGCCGTTTATTGCCCTGATTATCGCGCTTGCGACGAGTGTGTTTTCTTACCCTGACTGGCTGTCATCTGCGTTAGCGCGAATTTCATCTACACTTGTACCAGTTGTGATGGTTGCAGTGGGGTTGCAATGGCGGTTGACCCTAAGCAAAGAGTATTTATCACCATTGGTGTTAGGTTTGATTTATATCTTGCTGGTGACTCCGGCTATCGCCTATTTGGGATTATGGCTGTTAGGGATTGATGGGTTGGCTGCGCAAGTAGTGATTCTTGAAGCTGCTATGCCGGCAATGATTTCTGCCGGGGTATTAGCGATGAGTCACAACTTAGCACCGCGTTTTGCCTCTTCGATGGTGGGGTACAGCTTGCTGATTGGTTTGGTTAGCGTTTGGATGTGGCGATTGTTTATCTAATAATCTATAAAAATTGTTTGGTTAAAAACCAATTGCACGGATGGTTTTATGTATGTCTCGTGATCAACAATCATTTGCGGCGGGAGGAAAAGCATCCGTCTGGAATCCGCTAGCCCTGGATGCCTATGCGGATTATCTCGCGCTATTGTCGGCCAATAACCCTGTTGTCACTATTGAAAATGTGCTTTCCCAAGATGGTGAGTTGTTGCTTGCAGAAGGAATGCAGCTCGATCAAAAAAATATCAAATCATTAAAGGATAAAATCCTCGCGCGTCCTCTGGCAAATTCGATTCAGATTGAAACACTCATAAGTGCTGATGACTTACTTCAGCATCTTCTCAATACCATTCGCTCTACTGAATATTTCCAATCGCTCGCGGAGCGTAAGCATCCATTAAGTTCTCTTGAGCCGGTGTGCGCTATGTTGGCCAATTTTCCCTTGGTGCAACAGTTTTTGACGGTGATGGCTGCGCAGATGAATGACCTCTATCAGCGTACCTTGTGCGTGAGTTTGTGGTCTTTGTACATCGCGCAGGAAATGCGCTTGCCGGTTGAAGATGCGCACAGTGTTTTTTGGGCTGCGATCACTCACGATATTGGCATGCTGCATTTGCGTCCTGATGTGCTTAATAAAAGCGATGAACTGACAGCAGATGAGTGGGCGCATGTGCAAAGCCATGTGGAAATATCAACCAGAATTTTGAGTGATATTCCTGGATTAACAGCGCATGTCATTATTGCGGTGAGTGAACACCATGAGCGCTGCGATGGTACTGGCTATCCGTTGGCAAAAGTAGAGAGTGAGCTATCGATATTAGGGCAGATTCTGGCGGTTGCCGATGCAATTGTTGGTATTTATTTTAATCGCTTCAAGGCGCAGGGACGTCGTTGGCGCGAAGTTATTCCGGTATTGGAAATGAATCGCGCTGCTTATTTGTATCGCAGCTGCGATATTGTCACCACCATGATTTTGCGCAGCGAATTACCACTGCCAAATCTGGTGAGTGGAAGCAGTGTGCCTGAGTTTGCTGAGCGCATGCTGCAGCAAAATCTGCATTTGCAAAATTGGTTTATACATCTGCGCGATTGTTTGACATCGGTTGGTTACACCCATGGTGATCGACAATTGCATGCGTTGCAGAACGTGGTATTGCATATCGCGACCACATTTAAAGGCAGTATGTTGTTTAAAGAGGATTTGCGCGAGTCATTGGAATCTATGGCAAATGAGCGAGGGGTGGAGATGAGCCAAATCGTGGCTGATGCTTCGCTTATCCAGCAAGAAATGAGTTTCCATTTGCAGCGTTTGAGTCGCATGATGCAAATGTATATCGCTGCAGGTGGAGGCAAAGATCCCAAAATTGCCAAGCGCTTGCAGGATGGCTTTTCAAAAATCAGCGGCCTGATTAAGTAATCCAATAATGGATATCACAACAGGCCGCACTTGATTTACTGCTGATGCCAAAAGGGCTGGCCGATAGTTGGTGTGCTAGGGCTGGCAGTTTGGCGCTTTTGCATCAGTCCTGCTTTGTAGGCTTTTCTTCCTGCATCAATTGCATCACCGAAGGCTTCTGCCATTAACGGCGGGTTATGCGCTTTTGCTACAGCAGTATTCAATAAGATTCCATCGAATCCCATTTCCATTGCTTCCGCTGCTTGTGATGGAGCACCAAGGCCGGCATCAATGATCATCGGCACATCTTTAATGCGTTCGCGCAGCGTGCGTAAGCTGTAGCGGTTTAATAAACCCTGGCCTGTGCCGATAGGTGCGCCCCAAGGCATAAGCACTTCACAGCCGACATCAAGCAGGCGTTTGCATAGAATTAAATCGTCGGTGCAATACGGCAGCACTTTAAAACCTTTTTTTATCAGGATTTCAGATGCTTCAACCAACCCAAACGGATCGGGTTGCAAATTGTAATCATCGCCAACAACTTCCAGTTTAATCCAATCAGTGTTGAAAATTTCGCGCGACATTTCGGCTAGTGTCACGGCTTCTTTCACCGATTTGCAACCTGCGGTATTGGGCAGTAAGCGGCAGCCACTCTCCTGGATGTATTGCCAAATGGCATCACCATCGCGATTGGCTGGATTCTGGCGGCGTAAGCCGAGGGTGACGATTTCGCAGCGCGATTGAATGATCGAGTCGCGCATTAATTGTGGCGATGCGTAGAGCGCAGTGCCCAACAAAAAGCGGCTGGAAAATGTTTCACCATACAAGGTGAAATCTTTTTCGGGTTTTGTGTAACTCATATCAACCTCCGCCAACCGGTTTGACGATATCGATCTGATCGCCATTTAATAATTCGCGCTCAGTGTAAGTGGAGCGCGGTACAAATTCGCCGTTAATCGCCACGGCGATTTTGCTATCGCCATAACCCCATTGTTGCAAGGCCTCGCTAAGCAATGTGTTGTCAGCCAGCGATTTACTTTCGTTGTTTACACTCAGTTCAATAGTCATAAAATTCTAGTGCTGATTCAGTAGCGATGAAAAAAGCGGTTCCGGTTTGTTAAATATATGCGCGAGTACATTTTCAACTACAGCGGGTGCAAGTAAATAGCCGTGGCGGAATAATCCATTAGCAACAATAAGTCCGTCCTGTACATCCACTTTGGGTAAGTTATCCATAAATGCCGGGCGCAAATTGGTGTCCATTTCAATAATACGTGCTTCCGCAAATGCGGGCGATAAAGTATAGAGTGCGCTGCTCAGCTCCAGTGACGATTGCAAGGTCATGGGCGAACGGTCTTCACTTTCGATTTGGGTTGCGCCAATCATAAAGCGATGATTAGGTTTGGGTACTACGTACAATTGGTAGCGCGGATGCATTAAACGAACCGGGCGCTGCAAATGAATCTCTTTGGTTTCCACGTGCAAAGTCTCTCCGCGCACACCGCGCAAATTGCGCAGTTGTTTTTTCGCGCCGAGTCCGCGGCAATCAATTACCAAATCGAAATGTTCTTCGCTGCTGTCAGTAACAATTTTTCCGGGAAATACGTCAACAGGTGTGAGTTCGCGAATCTTTGTACCGATTCTAAATAGCTCATCGCCAATCAAACGCATAAATTCGCGATTGTTCACATGACCTTCTTCACTGAGGAATAGGCCAGTGTGAAAGTTGGAGTGTAGATCGGGTTCGAGCTGGTGAATCTCGTGTTGATTTACATGGTGATAGCCCTTGCAGCCGGGCAATACAAATCCCAATTCTCGCTCGAATTGCTCCAGCTCGCTGGTATCCTGATGATGCGCGACCACCAGGCTGCCATTGTTAAAAAATAGCGGTGTTTCAGTGGCAGGTAGTTGTGCAAACCAACTGGGCCATTGCTGCAGCGCAAAAACGCCCATGCGGTAAACACCTTCGTCGGAAACAACCGCTTCGCTCAGCGGAGCTACCATTCCGGCCGCGGTGAATGCGGCAGCGCGATTAGTTTGCGGAGTGTCGGGTGTGAAGCTGCCAGATTCAAACAGCGTGACTTGAATGCCGGATTTTTGCAGTTGCCATGCGAGCAAGCGCCCGAGCAAACCGGCACCGGCAATAGCAATTGTTGTGGGGAGCTTGTTGGTCACATTGCCTCGATAATGTGAGGCGGAGGGTAGGGAATAGCCATAGCTATAAGCACCTTGTTCCCTCCGCAGGTATTAGCCTGTTCAGGTTCTACGGGTTGGGCCGAGCCCATCTCAGCCCCCGTACAGTCATTGACTGCCAGGGCGCCCCGACAAGAAAGTGGCAATTATATACTGGCCACTTGGTAAGTTCGCAATCATTCGTCTGCTATTTGGTAACCGACTCAACCCGACAGATAAATTCCCCCTGTGCCACCCGCGCATTAAGGGGCGTGCCGGGGGTTACCTGATCGCTGCGGGTAATCACTGTTTTGGTTTGCGCATCGGTAACCAGTGCGTAACCACGATCCAACGTATTCAATGGGCTTAAGGTATTCAGCATACGCGCTGCTTCGCCAAGCGTCTGTTGTTTGCGCTCAATCAGCCGATATTGTGCCGTTTGCAAGCGTTGGTGATAGGCCGCGACCCGCTCATTCAGTTGCTGCAGTCGCACTTGTGGATGATGTGCCTGTTGGCGGATCTCCAATTGGCGAATACGATTTTTAAAGTCGTTCAGCAAATGCTTGAGATGGTTCTTCAAGCGTAATTCGAGATTATCGAGTCGCTGCGATTGTTGTTCCAGTCGCTCACGCGGATGGCGCAAACGCTGACGCAGATTGTGCAAATGGCGTTGCCATTGTTG
The DNA here is from genome assembly GCF_039207905.1 of Cellvibrio sp. Classification (GTDB taxonomy): domain Bacteria; phylum Pseudomonadota; class Gammaproteobacteria; order Pseudomonadales; family Cellvibrionaceae; genus Cellvibrio. The sequence goes on along the minus strand of NZ_JBCECX010000044.1, from coordinate 7,290 downwards.
CAGTCGTCGAAGCATGGATTCTTCGAGTAGTACTTCAAAGCCGATGAATTTGTCCAGCCAGTCATCGCCATCCGGCACCAATAGTTCAGCCGCAGCTGATGGGGTGGGCGCGCGCAGATCTGCTACAAAATCGGCGATGGTGAAATCCACCTCGTGACCAACGGCGCTGACGATGGGTAGCTCGCTGTTAAAAATGGCGCGAGCGACTATCTCCTCGTTAAATGACCAAAGGTCTTCCATCGAGCCGCCGCCGCGGGTGAGCAGCAGCACATCAAATAAGCCTGAGCGATTGGCGAGGTCAATCGCCTTGACGATTTGTGGCGCTGATTCCTTGCCTTGAACCGCTACCGGAATGACGGTTACTGGAATGCCAGCAAAGCGGCGCTCTAATACACTCAATACATCATGGATGGCCGCGCCTGTCGGCGACGTAATCACGCCGATGTGTTTGGGCAGGCTGGGCAGTGGCTTTTTGTGTGCTTCATTGAACAAGCCCTCCTGCGAAAGCCTGTGTTTGAGTTCATCAAACGCGCGCTGGAGTGCGCCGCTACCGGCTTCTTCCATGTGTTCGGCGATAATTTGGTAGTCGCCGCGGCCTTCGTAAAGGCTGACTCTTGCGCGCAACAATACATGCTGGCCTTGCTGCGGCTTGAAGCGCACCAGCATATTGCGGTTGCGGAACATGCAGCAACGCACCTGCGCCTGGTCGTCTTTAAGGGTGAAGTACCAATGACCAGAAGAGGGGATTGATACGTTGGAAAGCTCGCCTTCTACCCACAATAAGGGCAGGTGAGTCTCCAGTAATTGCCGCGCCTGACGGTTAAGCTGGCTGACACTGAAGATCTCGCGGGCGGGTGTTTGGGTGAACAGATCGGTAGTCATGGGGGCATTCTAGGGGATGATCAGCCGAGCGGATAGCCTTGGTTTTGTATCTGAACACTAGATATTGTGGTTTCTGGTTTACCCGCGACGCCCAAGTCGCTATAATTTCGTGCTTCTTTTTCCCCCTGCTTTGAGGTTGGTTGGTATGTTGCGGATTGCTGAAGAAGCCCTCACGTTTGACGATGTTCTGCTGGTGCCCGGTTATTCCGATGTGACCCCCAAAGACGTGTCCCTGAAAACCCAGTTGACGCGCAAAATTCAACTGAATATTCCACTTATCTCCGCTGCTATGGATACCGTTACCGAAGCGCGTCTGGCGATTGCCATCGCTCAGGAAGGCGGCATTGGTATCATCCACAAGAGCATGACCATCGAGCAGCAAGCTGCCGAAGTGCGCGCAGTTAAGAAGTTCGAAGCCGGTGTGGTAAAAGACCCTATTACTATCGAGTCCAACGCAACTATCCGCGACTTGATTGCCTTGACCCGCAAAAACAACATCTCCGGCGTGCCGGTGCTGAGCAAGGGCGACTTGGTTGGCATCGTAACTGGCCGCGACGTTCGCTTTGAAACCAATCTTGATGCCAGCGTTTCCAGCATCATGACCCCTAAAGAGCAGTTAGTGACTGTTAAAGAAGGTGTGTCTGCTGAAGAAGTGCGCAACCTGCTGCACAAGCACCGTATCGAAAAAGTACTGGTTGTTAATGATGCCTTTGAATTACGCGGTCTGATTACCGTTAAAGACATTAACAAAGCCGAAAAATATCCGAATGCCTCTAAAGATCCGGAAGGCCGTTTGCGTGTGGGGGCCAGCGTTGGTACCAGCCGCGATACAGATGACCGCGTAGATGCATTGGTAGAAGCGGGTGTGGATGTGCTGGTAGTTGATACTGCGCACGGTCACTCCAAAAACGTATTGGATCGCGTACGCGCAATCAAAACTAAATACCCTGATGTTCAAGTGATTGGCGGCAACATCGCTACCGGCGCTGCGGCTCTCGCGTTGGTTGAAGCGGGTGCAGATGCGGTGAAAGTGGGTATCGGTCCAGGTTCTATCTGTACTACCCGTATCGTAAGTGGTGTGGGTGTTCCACAAATTTCTGCTATCGCCAACGTAGTTGCTGCACTGAAAGGTACTGGCGTTCCTGCCATTGCTGATGGTGGTATCCGTTACTCTGGTGATATCGCCAAAGCAATCGTTGCTGGTGCACACGCGGTAATGATGGGCTCCATGTTTGCTGGCACTGAAGAAGCGCCGGGTGAAGTTGAATTGTTCCAAGGTCGTACTTACAAAGCCTATCGTGGTATGGGTTCATTGGGCGCTATGGCGCAAACCTCTGGTTCAAGCGACCGCTACTTCCAGGATGCCAGTCAAGGTGCAGAAAAACTGGTTCCGGAAGGTATTGAAGGTCGCGTTCCTTACAAAGGTTCGTTGACTGCAATCGTTCACCAAATGATGGGCGGCGTGCGTTCAGCAATGGGTTACACCGGTTGTGCTGATCTGGAAGCAATGCGTACCAAACCTGAGTTTGTACGTGTGACTTCAGCAGGTATGGGCGAAAGCCACGTACACGATGTGCAGATCACCAAAGAAGCGCCTAACTACCCGGTTGGTGGTGGACGCTAAGTATTTTTCGCTCCGGCAGTAAAAAAACTCGGGCTCTGCCCGAGTTTTTCGTTTAAACCCAATTCATTTTATTTGCCATTTTTCGTTTTTATTTTTAATTTTTTGAGCAGGAATCAGCATGTCTCACGATATACACGCACAGCGAATCCTTATCCTCGATTTCGGTTCACAATACACTCAATTGATCGCACGCCGTGTGCGCGAAATTGGTGTCTTCTCTGAAATCCGCGCTTGGGATATGAGCGAAGAGGAAATTCGCGCTTACAATCCGAAAGGAATTATTCTCGCAGGTGGTCCTGAGTCAGTGCACGAATTGAACTCACCACGCGCGCCTGAAGTTGTGTTCAACCTTGGCGTTCCCGTATTTGGTATTTGCTACGGCATGCAAACCATGGCCGAGCAAATGGGCGGTGCGGTAGAAGGTTCCAATGTGCGTGAGTTTGGTTACGCGCAAGTTAAAGTGCTGGGCGAAAGCGCGATCTTCAAAGATATTAAAGACCACATCGATTCCGATGGCAGTGCGCTGTTGGATGTATGGATGAGCCACGGCGATAAAGTCACTAAAATGCCTGCCGGTTTTGAAATTCTCGCATCGACTCCATCATGCCCAATTGCTGGTATGTACAACGAAGCCAAAAAATTCTACGGCGTGCAATTCCATCCGGAAGTGACCCACACTTTGCAAGGTCAGCGTATTTACGAACACTTCATTTTAAATATTTGCGGCTGCGAACCACTTTGGACTCCCGCCAATATTGTTGAAGATGCGATTCAAAAAGTGCGCGAGCAAGTTGGCACCGACAAAGTATTGCTCGGACTTTCTGGCGGCGTAGATTCATCGGTAGTAGCAGCCTTGTTGCACAAAGCGATCGGTGATCAGCTCACCTGCGTATTTGTTGATAACGGTTTGTTGCGTAAAAATGAAGGGGATCAAGTGATGGACATGTTCGCCAAAAATATGGGCGTGCGTGTTATCCGTGCTGATGCGCAAGATCAATTTTTAAATAAATTGAAAGGCGAAAACGATCCAGAGAAAAAACGCAAAATCATCGGTGGTACTTTTATCGATGTGTTTGATGCAGAAGCAACTAAACTCCAGGATGTTAAATGGTTGGCGCAAGGCACGATTTATCCCGATGTGATCGAATCTGCCGCTGCAAAAACCGGCAAAGCGCACGTAATTAAATCGCACCACAACGTGGGCGGCTTGCCAGAAGATATGGCATTTAAACTGGTTGAGCCACTGCGCGAATTGTTTAAAGACGAAGTGCGCAAAATTGGTCTGGAATTGGGTTTGCCGTACGATATGGTTTACCGTCATCCATTCCCTGGCCCAGGTTTGGGTGTGCGCATCCTTGGTGAAGTGAAAAAAGAATATGCCGATATTTTGCGCGAAGCTGACGCCATCTTTTTGGAAGAACTACACGCATCTGGTTGGTATCACAAAACCTCGCAAGCCTTCGCTGTTTTCTTGCCGGTTAAATCGGTTGGTGTAGTGGGTGATGGTCGTCGTTACGAGTGGGTAATTTCACTGCGCGCTGTGGAAACTATCGACTTTATGACCGCTCGTTGGGCGCATTTGCCGTACGACTTGTTGGAAAAAGTATCCGGCCGGATTATCAATGAAATCTCTGGTGTGTCGCGTGTTTGCTACGATGTATCGAGCAAGCCACCAGCAACGATTGAATGGGAATAATTGCAGGGCGATTTATTGCACAAGGACGTGCATTCAAAAATAAATCTATCCAATAACTGACTACAATTTAGAAACGCGCAGGCTCCGTAGCGAGAAATTGACTCTATGCCGCAAACAATAAAAGTGAAGCGAACAATTAAAAATGAACAGGCTCAATTAGCTACTATCGCTTTTATCGTTTTGGTTGCTCTAACAGTTTTAGTAACCGCGATCTTGCCAATGCCTGTGCAGGCGCAACCCATCCCGGCAAAAGTATCTTCGTCGCTTGCTGCAATCAAATTGGGCAATGTCGATTTAGCAATCAACCCGCTTTCCCGTTCATCTGTAGTTGCATCCTCATCATCTGCAAGTAGATCGTCAGCGGCCAAAACACCTCCACCGGCAAAATCTTCATCATCTGCAGCAAGTGATATAGCAACACCAAGCGCTGCAATTGAATCCTCATCCGTCTCCAGCACTCCGAGCTCTGCTGATGTTGTTATTGCAACTGAAGCTTCATCTATTGCCAGTGCTGCTGAAGTGGTTGTCAGTTCTGCCGCCGCATCATCTGTTGCTTCATCGATAAGCATAGCGGCAACCGTAATCGCGCAACCACAGCCATTTGCGGTATCAAAGTTTATTTTGGATACAGAAGTAAAACCCAACTCATCCGTGCGCCTTATGTGGACCTCCGATACCGCTGTGGGTGGCTTTAGCGAAGAGACTCCTGTGCTTGTTGTACACGGCGCAAATCCGGGTAAAACATTGTGTTTAACTGGTGCGGTTCACGGCGATGAATTAAACGGAATCGAAATGATTCGCCGCGTCATTTTTGATATAGATCCATCGAAATTATCTGGTACGGTCATCGGTGTGCCGGTCGCGAATATCATGGGCTTCCGTCGCAACTCGCGTTATTTGCCAGATCGTCGCGATTGGAACCGCTATTTCCCTGGAAATACGCACGGTAGTTCTGCATCGCGTTTAGCTTATTCGTTTTTTACCAAAATCATTATGCATTGCGATTCATTGGTAGATCTTCATACCGGCTCATTTCATCGCACAAACCTGCCGCAATTGCGCGCTGATTTGTCCGATGAAAATGTCGCAAGGCTCGCACAAAATTTCGGCATGATTGCCGTGCTGAATGGTCGCGGCAATCCCAATTCATTGCGTACCGCTGCCGTACGCGCGGGTATTCCTGCGGTGACGCTGGAAGCAGGTGAACCCATGGCAATGCAAAGTGAAGTGGTGGCGGAGGGCGTCAACGCCATTAATACGCTGCTCGCCAAAACCGGCATGTACGGCAAACAAAAACGTTGGAATCGTATTGCACCAGTTTATTATCGCTCGGCGTGGGTGCGTGCAAATCAAAGCGGAATTTTATTCAGTAAGGCAACCTTGGGCCAACGCGTAAAAGAAGATGATGTGCTCGGCACAGTCACTGATCCGATTACCAACGCGCGCACCACAATCAGATCTCCCTACACCGGCAGAATTATCGGCATGGCATTAGATCAGGTAGTACTCCCGGGTTTTGCTGCTTATCACATAGGTATCCAAACACCGGAAGCGATTTTGATCGAAGAGAGCCAGATGAATCAGAACGAACCGGAAGAGGATGAAGAAGATGGCGATGATTCAGGTGTTGATTCAACAGACGAAATTGATGAGCCGGAAACTGGTGTAAGCAAAGCGCAGGACCGTATGGCGGATGAATAGTGTTTTAGTTAACGGTTTGTATGCTTGAGCTGCCAAATCGACAATATTCTAATTGAAGACAAGTTTTGGTCGTTTAATGACCTTTTTTCGGCATTTTGCTATACCCTATAGACCAGTACATTCGTCAAGATGATTGGAGGGGGTTATGCCAAACGTATTCGCGCTCGTACCTGCCCGCGGTGGTTCAAAGGGCATCCTGCAGAAAAATATCGCGCCGCTTAATGATTTGCCGTTATTGGCCTACACGATAAAGGCCGCGTTGGGCTCCGAGGTTATAGATGCTACCTATGTGTCGTCGGAAGATGACCAAATTTTATCTGTTGCTCATTATTACGGGGCAGAGCGCTTAAAGCGCGATCCAAATTTGGCAACGGATGAGTCTCCCATCGATTCGGTGGTCGCCGAGTTTATTCATCGCATCAAGGCAACGGGAAAAGACATCATTATCCTGTTGTTACCCACATCACCCTTGCGCACAGCAACCCATATTGTTGAGGCCTTGGCGGAATTTCGCGATTTTCCAACCTGTCGCAGCCTTATTAGTGTGTACGAAATTAATAATCAGTTGATGAAGGCTTACGTTGGTGGCGGGGAATTTTTGCAGCCCTTGGGCGGCGCGCATTCGTCATACATGCGGCGTCAGGATTTACCTTCGCTCTACATGCCCAACAATGCCATTACGATATTCAAGGTGGATGATTTTTTGCGGGAGGAGAAAATTCCGCGTACGCATGAAGTACCTTATCTCATGTCACTTCACGATAGCTTGGATATAGATACACAGGATGATTTGGAGTTGGCCGAAAAACGCATAAATAAACACAGGGCAGAGTAGTTTCTGCCCTGTATCCGCAATCAGTTGGACTTTAATTCTTCTGCTTCTTTCTTCAATGCCTCATCCAGATCGAGTTGTTCTTGCTCGACCAAATTATTTAGTTCTGGTGCAGTCTGCTCCACTTTTTTTGTCGCTTTGGTTTTCACTTTTTCAACTGAGTTAGTGGCAGCTTCTTCGGCTTTTTTGCTGAGATTTTCGGATACCGCTTCAACTGGATTGTCGACAATCTTTTTTACATCCAACAATTTTTGTTGTTGGTCATCAATTGCTTTTTTAGCGGCTTGGGCTTGGTCATAAGCTGCCTGCAGCTGCTTTGGCAGTACCGGCGTTATCGCTTCTTTTGCACCTTCGATTTGCTCGGAAAAAATTTCCGGTGTGCCATCTTTAATTAGCATGACCGCCATTTGGTTGGTGTCTGCATTCCACACCATGGCGGCTTTATCGGTAATTGCCTGAACCTGTGGTGGTGCATAACGCGAGGCGACGTAGAAGAGGGCACCTTCTTGCTGGATCTCTTGCGCAGTGCGCAGCAACTTCATGGTGGGCTCGTAT